>VAWN01000165.1 GCA_005885555.1 Actinomycetota bacterium | reverse complement strand
GGTGCGGGGAAAGCCCGCTCGCCCGGTTCCAAGGGGGCGGCGGCGCGGCAACGCGCCGCCGCTACCCGAGTACTGGGCGGCGGATGTGCTGGCCGACGCGGGCGCGGTGGTGCACCTGGCGCATCCCTTGGTCATGGGCGGAACGCAAAGCTTCAGTTGACCGTCATGCTGGCTGGGCTGGGGCCGGTAGCCGGGCTGTATCTGCATCCTGACCATCGTCGCCGTCCGCGGCGGTTCGACTCCTTCGGTGGTCAGAGTGTCTAGCATTGACCGCCGCAGTGTTCAGCGGGGAGTGTCGCAGGCGCACCAGTTGCCAAGCTTTGGCGTGGTGGTCGCTGACGCTTCGCTTTACCGGGTCTCGGCACCGGCGACACGCGCGGCGCGAAATACTCGACACGTATGGAATGGGCGCCTAGCGTCGCTGGTGGGAGGTGAGCCCGATGACCGAGGCGAGCAGGGTGCGAGCCCTCACCGAGGCCGGGTTGGTGCACCCGAACGCCGAGGCGGTGATAGCGCCGCTGTTTGCCGGCGGCGGGTTCTTCCTGGCCGTGGACAAGGTGCAGGTCAAGTACGAGATGCTGCGCGCGCACCTGGTGGATGGGATCAACGTGACCGACGCCGCGGCCACCCACGGCTACTCCCGGGCCGGCTTCTATCTGGTGCAGGCGGCCTTCGACCGCGACGGCATGAGCGGGTTGCTCGACGACAAGCGTGGCCGTCGGGGCCCGGTCAAGCTCACCGCGGCGATCGCCGAGTTCCTGCACAGCGCCCCGGCGTCGTTGTCCGGGGCAGCGCTGGCCGAGGAGGTCGCCGACCGGTTCGGGGTCCGTCTGCATCGACGCACCGTGGAACGGGTCCGTCGGCGGTGACCGCGGCGGCGTTCGCCTCGCCCGGCCGGTTCTGGCCGGTGGGTGAGGCGGCGCAGGCCGACTACGAGACCCTGCGCCGGCAGGTGTTGTCCACCGGCGCCCTGCCCGATTGTCTAACCGCGGCACGGTTTGCCCGCCGCGGGCTGGCCGGGCTGATCGCCTGGCCGGCCGCCGAGCCGGTCTTTCGCGCCGAGCTGGTCGGCGCGGTGCGCCCACCATGGACTCCCTATGACGATCCGCGTCTTCACGCGCTGGCCGCTGGGTTCGCGGTCCTGCTGGACGCGGCCACCACCCTGCCCACCCGCATACCGAAGGAGGCGCACCGATGAGGGCAGCCATCTACGCCCGGGTATCCACCGAGGGACAGCAGCAGCGTGGCACCATCGGTTCCCAGCTACAGGTGCTACGCCAACGCCTCAGCGACGAAGCCGACGAGCTGGTCGCCGAGTTCTGCGACGATGGGCACTCCGGCGCCCGGCTGGATCGGCCCGGCCTGGACGCCCTGCGCGACGCCGCCGAGGCCGGGCTGATCGACCTCGTGTGGTGCCTGTCGCCCGACCGGCTCGCCCGCGTCTACGCCTACCAGGTCATCGTGCTCGACGAACTGGCCCGCCACGGCGTGACGGTGCGGTTCACCGACGCGCCACCGCTCGATGACGATCCGCAGGCGCGGCTGCTCACCCAGGTCCAAGGCGTCATCGCCGAATACGAACGCGCGAAGATCACTGAACGGTACCGGCGCGGCAAGCTGTTTCGCTCCCGGGCCGGCGAGGTCATCGCCTGGAAGACTCCGTACGGCTACCAGCGACTGCCGCGCGACCCGGCCGGCCCGGCCAGACTGATGGTCTTCGAACCCGAAGCCGCCATCGTGCGGCGCATCTTCGCCGACTACACCGCTGGCGGGCACTCTATCCGTGAGATCGTCCGGCGGCTGTGCACCGACGGCGTGCCGCCACCGACCGGTCAACGCCCGATCTGGGGCACCTCCACCATCAGCCGCATCCTGCACAACGAGGCCTACATCGGCCGGGTCTACTTCAACCGCACCGAGGCCATCCCCGACCACCGGCCCGGGCGACGTTCCAAGCAGATACCCCGCCCTCGCGACGAATGGATCCCGATCACCGTTCCGTCCATTGTGGACGAAGTGACGTTTGAGGCGGTCAACCGCATCACCCGCGACAACAGCAAATGGAGCCCGCGCCGCGCCGAGCCAGGCCAGTGGATGCTGCGCGGCCTGGTCAAGTGCGGCACCTGCGGCGTCGGGGTCAACTGCCACAAGATGCGCGGCCGCAACGGCACCTGGCACCGCTACTACCACTGCCGCAACCACGACCCGATCAAGGCCGGCGGACCGGACAAACGCTGCCCGGAACGCAACATCCGCGCCGACGCCCTCGACACCTTCGTCTTCGACCAGATCCGCGCCGCGCTGCTACGCCCGGACGTCCTGGCCACCGGCGAGCGGGCCGTGGCCGCGCACACCCCCATCCCAGACGACGAACTGCTCGCCGCCGAACTGGCCCGCCTCGACCGACGCCTGCACGGCATCGAAGTCGAGCGGCGCCGCCTGATCGACCTCTACCAGACCGCACTGATCGACCTGCCCGAACTGCAACGCCGCGCCACCGACACCGACACCCGCCGCCAAGACCTCCAGCAACGCCGCGACGCCCTCACCACCCAACGCCAACAACTGACCCACGACAACCAGATCCGCAACCGCGTCGCCGGATTCGCCCACCGCGTCCTGACCGTCATCGACCAACTCAACTTCGACCAGCGTCAACAGCTACTGCGCCTCGTAGTAGACGA
>VAWN01000080.1:10455-12273 GCA_005885555.1 Actinomycetota bacterium | reverse complement strand
CTTGATGCTCTTTTGCAGCAAGGCGCTGCACAACGCGAGGAGGACGAGCATGCCGAGCGCCGCTCCGGAGCGGGCGGCGTCCATGGCACGAACTTGCACGGTGAACACGTGCTCGCGGGGGGCCGCGGTCGCCGACCAACGCCCATGCCGAGCGTTGGGTGGGCACCCTCCGCCGCGAGTGCACCGACCGGATGCTCATGACATCGCCTGAGAGCCTGACCGAGATCGCCTTCACATCGAAGGGGGATCGTCGACCAGCCGCAGGATCGCCTCGGCGATGAGGTCGGGTGTGGGTGGGCAGCCGGAGATACGGACATCGACTGGCAGCAACGTCTCGACGGGTCCGACGAGGTCGGCTGGCGTGCCGAGCAGGTTACGGCCGAGCGCGCAGTTGCCGAGGGCGGCGACGCGGCGTGGTTCGGGCATGGCCGCGTACGCGATCAGGAGCGGATCACGCATCCGGCTGGTGACGGCGCCGGTGACGAGGAGGACGTCGGCGTGTCGTGGCGAGGCGACGATCCCGAGACCGAACCGCGCGAGGTCGTAGAACGGGCTGGCGGTCAGGGTGAGTTCGTGTTCGCACCCGTTGCAGGAGCCGGCGTCGACGTGTCGGATGGCCAGGCTGCGGCCCCGGTCGGGGCGGGGCAGGTGGAGGTCGCGGCGTAGCCGGCGCAGGTCGCGCAGGAGGGTGAGCATCAGCGGTCCACGCAGGCGTAGCAGAGCTCGAAGCTCTTGTTGATCAGCGGGAAGTCGGGGAGCAGGTTGCCCGCCGCGGCGTACGCGACAGTGGGCCAGTTGGCGTACGAGCCGGTGCGTAGGCGCAGTCTGCGGACCTGCCCTGCGGTGAGCTCGACCACGCATGTGGTGGCGCCGCGTGGGCTTTCGACCCGGCCGATGCCGGTCGGCTGGGGCGCCGCGCCCGGTTCGGCCGTAGTCGGGTGCACCGGTCGGTCGAGGAGGTGTTCGAGCAGCGCAAAGGACTGCCAGAGTTCGATGGCACGCTGGTCGAACCGGGCCTTCACGTCGCCGTTGGCCCGCTCGACGGCCGCCGGATGGAAGCCGGTGTAGGCCAGCCGCGGAGAGCCGGCCCGGACGTCCTCGGCCTTGCCTGCCGCCCGGGCTGCCGGCCCGACGGTTCCCAGCCGCTGCGCTTCGCAGGCCATGACCACACCGACGTCAGGTAGGCGGTCCTGCAACGAGGCGTTGAAGACCAGTTCGCGCCAGCCGTTGGCGGCCGCGCGGTGCAGGGCCGCGAGCTCGACGCGGGCGGCCTGTATCTGGTCGGCGCCGACGGCGAGGTCGCTGCCGCCGATGCGTACCGTGCCGAACAGGAAGCGGTGGCCGGTGAGCGCGGCGTTGAGCCGGCGGGCTCGCTCGGTCAACCCCGCGAAGCGGTTGTTACCGACCGCGAGCCCGACCCCGGCGCAGACCGCGGCGATGTCGTTGAGGTGATTCCAGACCCGCTCCAGTTCCAGCAGGATCGTCCTGACCCGGGCGAGTTCTGCCGACGGCCCGAGACCGAGCGCCTGCTCGCAGGCGTGGGCGTACGCGACGGCGTTGGCGACCGCGCATCCGGCACAGGCCCGCGCGACGTACGCCAGCCCCCGGTCGGCGGACCCGCCTTCGGCCGCCTTCTCCAGGCCGCGGTGTTTGTAGAACAGGCGGGCGTCCAGATGCAGGATCCGGTCGCCCACGACGTGGAAACGGAAGTGCCCGGATTCGATCACTCCGGCGTGGATGGGGCCGACCGCGACCTGGTACGCGTCCGCGCCGCGTACCGGGACGGTCCACCGATCGAGTTGGACGTGGTTGACGATC
>VAWN01000080.1:0-10446 GCA_005885555.1 Actinomycetota bacterium | reverse complement strand
AGGTCGGCGGCCTCCCGCTCGTCCCAGCCGGCGGCCGGTACCAGGTCCACAATGGACGGGACCTGTCCGCCTCGCACCGCAACGCCGATCAGACGCGCGGATCCGTCCGCAGCGGCCAGCGACATGCGTACCAGCGCGTCGCCGGCGGCCACATGCAGGCCGGCGAACTGCCAACCCGTGCCCAGCGAGCGTTCGACGTCGCTGCGGTAGGACTCCCGACTGGCCTCGATCGACTCGACCGGCGCGGTAGCTTCGACGGTCACGAAACCCCCTTGATGAGCGCCCGTACGAGGTCGGTTGTCGGTAGCCAGACGGCGGCGGCCGTCAGGGCCAGGAGCAGGACGCCGGACACCGCGGCCAGCGCGACCACACCGCGCAGGCCGGTCGGGCGAGCGGTGTCCCGGGCCGGCTTCTCGCCCACGGTGAGGTCGAGCAGGGCCCGCATCAGGCCGAGGAAGGCCAGCGCGAGCAGGACGGTCGCGGCCACCGCCGGCCCGGCATGTGCGGCCTGGAAGCCTCCCGCGATGATCAGCAACTCGCTCGCGAACAGCGGTGACGGGGGAAGGCCGGACAGCGTGCCCAACGACAGTGCGAGGCTGGCCCCGAGCAGCGGTCGGGTACGCCCGATACCGGTGACCGGCTGCCCGGCCGCACGGGGCTCGTGGGCCAGCAGCGGCGTCACGGCCGCGAAGCCGAGCGTCTTGGCGATGGCGTGCGCCACGATGTGCACCGCGACCCCGGCCATCGCCAGTGGCGTGGCGAAGCCGATGCCGAGCGCGATCACGCCCATGTGTTCCAGGCTGGAGTAGGCGAGCAGGCGTTTCCAGACCAGCGGGCGGGACAGGAACGGGACGGCGACCGCCATCGACGCGAGCCCGAAGGCGATCAGAACGCCCCGCGCCGCGGCGGTACCGACCACCGGAGCCATCCCCTGCTCGCAGCGCCAGGCGACCAGCAGTACCGCGGGCAGCAGCGCCGCCGAGAGCATCGCCGACACCGGCGCGGGAGCCTGCGAGTGCGCGTCTGGAAGCCAGTTGTGCACCGGGGCCCAGCCGATCTTGGCGGCCAGCCCGGCGAGCAGCAGCAGGTACACCACGAGCGCGCTGCTGCTTCCGGACGCGTAGGTCCCCAGTGAACGCCAGGACAAGGCGCCCAGCCCATGGCCCGGCACGCCGGCCGCGAGCAGTGCGATCCCGAGCAGCGCGATGCCCAGGCCCACCGAGGTGAGGATCAGGTACTTCCACCCGGCCTCCAGCGCGCCGGCCTTGCCGCTGAAACCGACCAGCAGTGCGGACGTCGCGGTGGTCGCCTCGATGAGCAGCCAGGCGGTCCCGAGGTTGCCGGCCAGCGGTACCGCCAGCATCGCCGCCCAGAACGCGTACAGCACCGCGAAGTAGGTGGTGGCCCGCCGGCGCTCGCCGACCAGCGCGGTGGTCACCGTCTGCAGGTATGCGGGTGAGGCCAGCACGCTGATCAGTCCGACCACACCGATGACACCGACCAGCAGGCCGCTGGCGGCGTCGATGGCGATCCAGTTGCCGGCGTGCGGGTGACGGGCGTCGACGAGTGCGCCGGTCGCGACCGCCACGGCCAGACCGCTGGTCGCGACGGCACCCACGATCGCCGTCCGGGCCGCCCATCGACGCGGAACGCACCACAGCAGGCCGGCCATCAGTACCGCCCTGGCGATCGCGGCGCAGGCGAGG
Source organism: Actinomycetota bacterium (assembly GCA_005885555.1). Lineage (GTDB taxonomy): Bacteria > Actinomycetota > Actinomycetes > Mycobacteriales > Micromonosporaceae > AC-43. The sequence goes on along the minus strand of VAWN01000080.1, from coordinate 8,740 downwards.
GCCTCGCGGTCAGTCACGTAGGCTCCTCAAGGCATCGGTGTCACCGGCGCCGAATTCGGCGAAGATCCGGTGGTGGAAGACGCCGCCGACGAGCGCGATCAGCGTCAGGTCGAACGCGACGCCGACCTCGATCAGCATGGAGGTCTGCGGTAGCTGCAGCGCCGCCAGCACGAGACCGTTCTCGATCAGTACCACGCCGAGGATCTGAAACAGCGTCGCCCGGCGGGTCGCGGCGACCACCAGGCCGAAGGCCACCAGCGCCAGCACGGCCCGTCCGGCGTCCCGCGAGGTAAGTCCGGTCGTCGGCACGAGCCAGGCCAGCACCAGGGCGAGCGCCATGCCGAGTCCGCCGCGCCGCAGCGGTGCGACACCGGCGCGGATCGGCCCGGCTTCGCGGGTACGGGTGATCAGCAGGAGGAAGAACGCCGCGAGGCCCACGGTCCGGGCGGCCAGGGCCACGGCCGCCAGGCGGTCGCCGGCGTTGCCGGCGTCGCGGACCGCGAGCCCGACCAGGACCAGAGCCTGTCCGGTGACCGCGCCGACCGCGATCGTGCGGCGCCGGACCACCAGCACCGTCAGTCCGAGCCCGACGAGTACCCACCCCAGACCGCCGTTCACGCGATGCCCGCCAGGCGGGCGGCGATGCCCAGCAGCGCCACGAGTGCACCGACGGCGAGCAGGCGGGGGACCTCGAGCAGGCGCATCTTCGCCACCAGCGTCTCGGTCACCGCCAGCAGTCCACAGAGCAGTCCAAGAGCCACCGGCAGTATCCCGAGCTGCCACCATGGACCGCCCGGGTGCGGGAGGAAGATCTGCGCGGCGATCACGAGCACCACCCAGTGCCTGGCCGCTATCGCCCATTGCAGGTAGGCCAGATCCCGGCCGGCGTACTCGAGCAGCGGTCCTTCATGGATCATCGTCAACTCGAGGTGGGTGTCCGGGTTGTCCACCGGCTGGCGGCCGGTCTCGGCCAGGACGACCATCGCGAACGGAACGGCCCCGATCGCCAGCAGCGGACTCGACCACGCTCCACCGACCGAACCCGCGATCATCGCGCGCAGGTCCGTGGTACCCGTGACGAGTGTCGCGACGGCGAGCGAGACGAGCAGCGTGCCTTCGACGAATGCGGACAGGGTCAGGTCGCGGCTCGCTCCCATCAGCGAAAAGCCGTTTCCGGTGTCCCAGCTCGACGCCGCGACGGCGAAGCGCGCCAGCGCGAGCAGGCCGACCAGGACGAGCACGTCGTGCCCCAGGCCCCAGTCCGGTGCCTGCGCGGCGACCGGGACGAGCAGCACGGCGGCACCGAGGCTCGCCGCGACCACCGACGGGGCCAGCCGGTAGACCACACTGGTCCCCTCGACCGCGACCGCGCTTTTGCCCCAGAGCCGGCGCAGGTCGCGGTACGGCTGCACCGGGGTCGGCCCGCGCCGGCCCTGCAACCGCGCCTTCCAATGCTGCACGAGCCCGGGCAGCAGCGGCGCGAGGACGACGCCGCCGACGAGTTGGACCGCACCGGCGGCGACCGTCACCGCGTTCACCGGAAGAGTCCGATCCGGGCGGCCCCCAGGAGCACCACGACCAGCCCGATCAGGTATGCCACGTACATGCCCAGGCTGCCACTTTGCAGCCTCCTGGCGTGCGCGGCCACGACCAGGGCCGCGCGGGCGACCGGAGCGTAGATCCGTTCGTCGATCAGATGCGGCACGTGCCCTTGGTAGGTGACCTCCTGGACGACGCCGCCCTCGGTGCGCACCGTGATCTCGCGCCGAGGGCGGAGGACCACCTCCAACACCAGGCGCAACGGCTTGGTGAAGCCGGCGCTGGTCCAGTTCAGCGGTGCCTCCACAAGCTGGCCGCAGGCCCAACCGGGTGCCGGTGCGGCGACGCGTCGCCCCCGCATCAGCAGCAGCGTTGCGGTCAGCGCGACCAGCAGCACGGCGATGCCGATGCCGGGCACCGAACCGGTACCGGGCAGGCGCAGTGCGGCGTGGGTCGGCGCGTTGGCGCCCCAGGGCGCGAGCCGTACCAGGCTCCCGAACAGCAGACCGGGTGCGACGCCGAGGACGACGCATCCGAGCGCGAGTACGCCCACCGCGGCGGCCATCGGCGCCGGTGCCTCGCCGGGGGTACCCGCGCCGCGCCGTGGGCCGAGCAGGACCAGACCGACCACCTTGACGAAGCACAGGAGTGCCAGGGCGGCGGTGGCTGCGAGCACGGCGAGCGCGACCGCCCCGGCGATGCCGTCCCCCACCCCGCCGTAGACCGGCAGGCGCAGCAGCACCTGCATCGTCAACCATTCCGACGCGAACCCGTTCAACGGGGGGAGGCCGGCGATCGCCATCGCACCGACGAGGAAGGCGCCGCCGGTCCACGGCATCCGCCGGAGCAGGCCGCCGAGCCGGTCGAGCTCCAGCGATCCGGTGGCCCGTTCGAAGGCGCCCGCGCCGAGAAACAGCAGCGCCTTGAAGACCGCGTGGTTGACGGTGTGCAGCAGCGCCGCCGCGAGCGCGAACGCCGCCCAGGCAGATGACCCCCGGGAACGCAGGATCAGGCAGGCACCCAGAGCCAGCACGATGATCCCGATGTTCTCGATCGAGTGTAGGGCCAGCAGGCGCTTCAGCTCGTGCTGGAAGAGCGCGTACGTGACTCCGCCGACCGCGGACAGGGCACCGGCGCCGAGCACGACGACGCCGAACCAGATCGGTAGGACGCCCACCCAGTCGACGAGTACCCGCACGAGTGCGTACACGGCTACTTTGATCATGACACCGCTCATCAGCGCCGAGACCGGAGCCGGCGCGATGGGATGGGCACGCGGCAACCAGACGTGCAGCGGCATGACGCCCGCCTTCGTCCCCATCCCGATCAACGCGGCCAGCGCGATGCCCACCTGAAGCGCCGAACCGGTGGCGATCGTGGCGTGCGTACCGAACGCCCCTTCCCTCGCCAGTAGCAGGACCGCCACCCAGGTGCCGACCCCACCGAGGTGGGTCACCGCCAGATAGGTGAACACCGTCCTGCGGGCGGCCACGTCGCCGTCGCGAGCGACCAGGATCACCGCGGCGGGGAGCAGGGTCATCAGCTCCCACCCCGTCAGGAACGTGACCGGGTCGCGCGCGGCCAGCACCAGCGCGAGTACCAGCAGGAACCCGGCGGTGAGCACGCTGACCAGCCGGCCGCGCGGGCTCGGCGGCAGGTACCGTAGGGAGAACGTCAAGGCTGGCGCGGCGACCAGGCCGAGGGCCCCGAGGAACAGCGCGCTGAGTCCGTCGACACCCAGGCTGGGACGCAAGGCGTTGGTGAAGCCCGCGCCGAGTGTCCCGCCCACCGCCAGCGTCCAGAACCCCGCTACCCCGACCGCGCAGGCGCCGCCGACCTGCAGTAGCAGGCCCACGGTAAACGTCCGCCGCCCGGCGCCCAGCACCCCGCCGACCGCGATCGCGGCCAGGCCGACGAGGAGCGGCACGCCGGTCACGGGGCTTCGAGTTCGCGCAGGATGGACTGCTGCCCGGCGAGCTGACGGGCGATGACCGCGCGCCCCGCCTCGAGCAGCATGAAGACGGCCTCGTCGGCGGCGCGGTAGATCACGCTCGTCCCCTCCCGGCGGGACACCACCAGGCCGATGCGCCGCAGCGCGGCCAGGTGTTGCGAGGTACCCCCCGAGTCGAGCCCGAGCTCGACCTGGAGCGCACCGACCGAAAGCTCGCCACCGCGCAGGAGCTCCAGGATCCGTACCCGGGCCGGATGACCGAGGACCCGGAACAGGCTCGCCTTCATCTCATGGACGGGCTGCGAGTTGTGCGGCATCGGGACAGAGTACCTGACAAGCTTTCAAGAGTTGAAGGTACCAACAGTGGCTGGTCCGATGAGGATGGTCGACGGTCCCGGGGGCGGCAAGACGACCCTGGTCATCGCGTGGGCGCACAGCGCGCGGTCGGCCGCCCCCAGCAACACACCGGCCAAGATCAGACGCACTGACATCGGCTATGAGCGTGCACCGGGGGAACAGCGGCGGGTGGCGCCGGCTTGGATCATGGCAGCTGAGGGTCGGGGTGAGCACGTCCGCAGCCGGTTAACCGAGACCGCGCAGCGGTACTTGCCGGACCGGATGGCGGGTGCGCAGTCAGATCTCCGCAAGCTTGGATCAAGCTTGGATGTAGCCGGTCAGCAGGCATTGCCAGGCAGGCCGATCGAGCCAACTGCCGCAGCCCAGACGTCACCCGGACGGGTGTCGATCGTCCCCTCGCGCGGACCCATCCTGGAATCCATCGAAGGACGCACCTGGAGGTCGAGATGGGCAGCAACGGTGGGGTGTTCAAACGGTGCGGGTGCCGCGATCCTCGCAGTGGACGCTTGCTCGGCACCTGTTGCCCGGCGCTGCCGAAGCGGGGTCACGGCAGCTGGTACTTCGACCGTGCCATGGCCGGACTTCAGGGGCGGCGGGCGCGGGTCCGTCGCGGTGGCTACCCCACCCGCCGCGAAGCCATCGCCGCGCGGGACGCGGTGACCCGCCCCGGGCCCGATGGTCGGGTGGCCGACGGGTACACGGTGGCTCGGTGGCTGCGGTACTGGCTGACCAGCCGTACCAGCATCCGACCCAGCACACTGCGCTCCTACCAGCATCACGTCGACGCCCACTTGATCCCCCACCTCGGCCGACTCCAACTCAGTGAACTGACCGGCCGGCACGTAGCCGCCATGTTCCGCGCACTCGCCACGGCGGACACCGGACGCGGTCGGCCACCGACCCCCGGCACGCTGCACCGCATCCGCGCCACGCTGCGCGCCGCCCTCAACGCCGCCGTGCGCGAGGGCCTTCGCCCGGACAACCCGGCCCGGCACGTCGAGCTACCCGGGCCCCGCCGCCCGCACGCCGAGGTGTGGACCAACCCACAGATCACCGCCTGGCGCGAGCAGGGACACCGACCAATCATCGCGGTCTGGACAGCGCAACAGCTGGCCATGTTCCTCGCCACGATCACCGACGACCGGCTCTATCCGATGTGGTGGTTGATCGCGCTGCGCGGGCTTCGCCGTGGCGAGGCCGCCGGGCTGCGCTGGTGCGACATCGACCTCGACGCCGGCAGGCTCACCATCGCGCAGCAACGCATCGCCTACGGCCGCACCGTGCACGTCGGCCCACCGAAGACCGCCGCCAGCCGCCGCACCATCGCCCTGGACCGGGCCACGATCCGGCTGCTGCGCGAGCACCGCCGCCGGCAACAGGCCGAGCGTGATCGCGGGGGCGAGCAATGGCAGGACTCCGGCTACCTGTTCACGGCACCAGATGGTTCACCGCTGCACCCGGACTGGCTGACCCGCCGGTTCCGGCGTCTGGTCACGCTGTCCGGTCTGCCGCCGGTCCGCCTTCATGATCTCCGACATGGCGCGGCCAGCCTCGCCCTGGCGGCCGGCGCCGACCTCAAGACCGTCCAAGTGCTGCTCGGGCACGCCAGCATCGTGCTGACCGCGGACACTTACACCAGCGTCCTACCCGAACTGCTCGCCGACGCCGCCGAGGCCACCGCCCGCCTCGTCCTCGCCCACGCCGCCCGCCGACCCGGCCAACAACCCCGTCACCGCGTTCCCGATGGCCCGCCGAAATCCGCGGCTCCCGCCCCGACCCGGCAGCCGGAACCGAAGCGGCCCAAGCGATCCCGCCGCCGACGCGCCCGCAGAAAGGGCGTCCCACGCACGCCCCACCCGCGTCCCACAAAGATCAAGGCCGCATAGCCATGAAACTATACGGCCTGCTCAGAACGGGTGCGCCGCCAGGGACTCGAACCCCGAACCCGCGGATCAAGAGATGGGCACGTGCCGGGTGTGGCGTCAACCGCTCCCCCGACCACCGACGGCCACCATGAGGCTGCGCGGCTCGCCATCATTGAGCGACGCCTGCTGCTCGTGATCCAGTCCCTGGTGTTCGGCGGCGTCATCGTGCTGACGGTTGGGGCAGGCGCCTTATCCTGGTCGCACCTGACCCACATCGCCGTAACCAACGGCCACATTGCGCCGCGCGGACTCCAGTTCGTCTTCCCGACCATCGTGGATAGGTTCATGGTCATGGGCTCGGGCGTGGTGGTACGCCACGCTTTGACCGACGAGCTGGGTGGGCGAACCTGGTACGCCGGCGTATTGGTCGGCGCGACCGCGTCCTTGAGTATCTGCCTCAACATCCAGGACTCGACCGGCCGGGCCATCGTGCCGGGGTGGATGCTGCCGGGCATCGCGCCGGCCTTGTACATGCTCGGCACCGAGCTGGGCTTGGCCGAGCTACGCCTCTTGATGCGCAAGCTGCGGGCGCGCATCCTGGCGGCGACGCCAGTGCCGGTCGCTCCGCCTGAGCCGCCACCACCGTCCAAGAAGGACGTCGTGCTCGCGGTACTCGCCGAGACGGGTGGCAATGTCAAGACGGCGTTGGAGCGGCTATCGGCGCGCGGAGTGTCGGTGGACCGGTCATACGTATACGAGATCCGGCGCGAGCTGGGCAGCAGCGCTGGCGAGCGGCGATCGACATGAGTGCCGCGGACTATGCCCCGATCCAGCGGCTGGATCACGAGCCGCGGGGCCGCTACACCCCGCCCGAGGACCGGGTGGCCGCCCTCCGCGACGCGCTGCGAGGGGTGGAGGTGGGCAGCCACGATGAGCGGATCATTCGGTGGCTGGCGGGGTGGGACGACTCGACGGTGCGTACGGTGGTGTCACTGATTGAGCGGGCGCGGCGGAACCCTAGCCGGGCCACTCACTGACCAGGTGGAAGCCCCGGCTTGCGCAAAGAAAGATAGGTTGCTCCCATCAAGAAGGCGATACTCGGTGTAATTTGGGCCACCAGCCGCGGGAATGAAGTGTCGAGGAAGGCTTACCTGTTGTGGGAGCCCGTGGTCAAGTTGTGTGGCTTGTTCGGCTGGTTCCGTCGCGGCCGGAGGTCGCGTCCTCGGGTTCGGGCCGGTCTGCGGTCTGGGGGCGTGGCTGTCGGACCCGCCCGGGAAGGGGGTGGACTTGGCGCCGGATGACACGCCGCCCGGTGGTGCCGCGTTTGGGAACGGTTCCGTTGGTCAGCGGTGCATGTCCGTGTTCTGCCTCGTTGATCGGCGGTGCGGTTTCGTATTGGTGCGTGCGGGCGCCCTGGCTTACCTAGGTCCACGGGTCGGTTGTTCTGGGCCCGGCGACAAGATGATCTATTGGGTGTTCCGCGGGGTGCGGCCGCTCATTCTTTGGAGGTCGTTCCCACCCGTGAGGGAGTGGGTCGACAGCCTTACGGCGGGAGCTGGCCGCGGGCTACATCGTGAGGGGTGATCCGCCTGCACCGGTTGCGCCGCAATGGGTTCAGGTGGCCGGCGCCCAGGCCTGGTCGCCGAGGTTGCGCAGGATGTGGTGGGATCGGCGGGCGATCTTACGAGCGACTGAGATCGCGGCCCGTTTGTGGTCGATGCGCTGCTTGGTGTCGTGGTAGAAGTCGTGGTCGGGTGAGCCGGTTCGGGAGGCGTTGCAGCCAGCCTCGTACAACGCCCAGCGAAGTACCGGCGGTCCCTGCCGGGCCAGGTGTCCGGGGGCGCGCTTGCCATCGGAGGAGTACACGGTGACGTCCAGCCCGGTGTGGCGTACCGCCTGCGCCGAGGAGCTGAACCGGCGGGTGTCGCCCATGAACGCCCAGATCGCCACCGAGGTGATCGTGCCAACGCCGTAGAGGGTCTGCAACGCCCGGCAGCCGGGCTGGCGGCGGGCGAAGGCAGCCAGTTGCTGGTGCAGGGTGTGTAGTTCTTCGTCCAGGGCGTCGAGGACCGGCAGCGCGGCGGCCACCACCTGGACACCGGCCGACGACAAGCCCTCACCCGACTCCAGCCGTGCCCGCCCGGCTGCGGAGGACAGGGCGTCGTCGAAGACCGGCACTGCCTGGTGGAACAGGGTGGCGTGGATACGTTGGATCCAGGCGGTGTGTTCCTCGCGTAGGTCGTGGTAGAGCGCCAGCCTCGCCCGCACCTCCCGGACATGCTCGGGTGGGATCCACGACTCGGGTAGCCGTCCCTCGACCAGCAGCTGACGCAGGTGCCGGGCGTCGGTCCGGTCGGTCTTGGCCCGCCGCTTCGATCCGCGGGCATCAGCGGTCGCCGCCGGCTCGGCCAGATGTGTGGTGATCCCGGCCCGTTCCAGCTCCTCCACGATGAACCGCCAGCCGGTGCAGCCCTCCACCGTGAATTCGACCTCGCCAACGCCGGCGTACCCGGCCAGGAACCGCCGCAGCGTGGCCCGGCACGCCGGACGCACCAAACCCCGGCGCACCTGCCCCGTCTCGGTATCCAGCACATCGAACGTGACCTGTCGACGGTGCACATCAAACGCCCCTACGATGGCCATCAGAGCCTCCTCACGCTCCAGAAACCCACCCGCATCTATCGTGCGCTGAGCTAGGGAGGCTCCCACTGCATGTCATCTTTGAAGTTGGTGCTCGGCACACCGCCCCCGAGAGGTGCCGTTGACGATGCCGACGACTAGCCGGGGCGAGGGGGCATCGCGGGCGTCGAGCGGCGCCGGTATTTCAGGGGCGTCCTACTATGTGGCGATTAGCGGACGTCGTGTCGCAGACCATAACCTGGCGTGGCTGCCTAGATGCCCTGCGTCTGGGGCGCGTGATGGTCGGGCTGGCGGCTGTGCGGGTGCCCGGTCAGGTGCGTGTGCCCCGACCGCGGGGTCGGTGTGCCTCGTCACGGAACAGGCTGGTGTCCCACACGCTGGTGCGGAC
>VAWN01000163.1 GCA_005885555.1 Actinomycetota bacterium | reverse complement strand
CCGTACGATTGCCAACTACTGGACCCCACCGGGTCCGTTCGTCGAGGCGACCCGTTCGCTGCACACCGCCGTCGGCGGAGCCGTGCCGCTGGTCGGCGTCGGCCAGATCTCTGTCCCAGACCTTGCCGAAGACCTGGTCGCCCAGGGCTGTTGCGAGTTGGTCGGGATGACCCGGGCCCAGATCGCTGATCCGGATCTCGTGCGCAAGCTGGCCGGCGACGTAGCCGGCCCGGTGCGCCCCTGCGTGCACGCCAATCAAGGTTGCGTCGACCGGGTCGGGCTGGGCGCGCCGATCACCTGCTTCCACAACCCCGACGTCGGCCAAGAAGCGACCATCGAAGGGCGGCCGCCAGCGGGCGGAGTGCTGAACATCTTGGTGGCGGGCGGCGGCCCGGCGGGGCTGAAGGCAGCCGAGGCGGCCAGGCTGCGCGGCCACCACTGCGTCGTGTACGAGGCCGCCCCCGGGCTCGGTGGACGCCTTGCCCTGCTCACCGGAGCGGGGCCGGCCGAGGAGCTTGCCGAGTCGACGCGGTGGCTGGCCGTCGAACTCATCCGACTTGGTGCCGCCGTGCACTGTGGCCGGACCGTCGACCGGCAATTGCTCGCCGCGGTCGACCCCGACGCGGTCGTGCTCGCCACCGGAGCGACACCGGTTCCGCACGAGCTTGGCCCGCACGATGGATCAATAAGGATCGTTTCGCCCGAGGTGGTAATGGCCAGTGCGAGCGCGGGAGAACTGGCCGGACAGCGGGTCGTCGTGGTGGATAACCTCGGCAACCACGACGTTGGAGCATGTCGCGGTCTGTGTGGAAGTTGGGTGGCGGTCCCACACCTGAGTCCTACCTGGTGGTAGGTCTCGGGTGAGCTGCCAAGGACACCCGAAGGAAGGGGACCGCCATGAAGACCGTACCGACACTGCGGCTGGTGTTGAAACCTGACGCACCCGCCGAGCTGGATGAGCTGGGCGTGGCTGATCTGCCGGCCGAGGTGCGGCTGGCACTGACCGATATCGCCGGGGCGGCCCGGGAAGGGCTGCTGGCGATGAGCGTGGCCGCCGGGATGGCGGTGATGCGCGCGATGTTCGACGCGGAGATCACCGCGGCGTGCGGGCTGAGAGGTAAGCATGACCCCGGGCGTACCGCGGTACGTCACGGCGCTGGCCGCGGGTCGGTGGTGCTGGGCGGGCGGCGGGTGCCGGTGACCCGTCCCCGGGCCCGCACCGTGGATGGTGGCGAGGTTCCCGTTGCCGCGTACCGGTTGTTCGCCGCGGAGGATCAGCTCACCGCTGTGGTGATGGAGCGGATGCTGGCCGGGTTGGCTACCCGCCGCCACGTCGCCGCGGCCGAGCCGGTCGGGCAGGCCGTGACGGAGCAGGCGACGGCGACGGGCCGCTCAGCGGTCTCGCGCCGGTTCATCGCCGCGACGAAGACCGCGCTGGCCGAACTGTTGGCCCGCGACCTTGCCCCGCTGGACATCAAGGTGCTGATGGTCGACGGGGAACACCTGGCCGAGCACCTGGCCGTGGTCGCCCTGGCCATCACCGCGGACGGGACGAAGGTGCCGGTCGGGCTGTGGGAAGGCTCGACGGAGAACGCCACGGTGGTCAAGGCGCTGCTGGCCGATCTGGTCGCCCGTGGCCTGGACGCCAGCGACGGGCTGCTGGTGGTCATCGACGGCGCGAAGGCACTGTCGGCCGCGGTGCGGGCCGTTTTCGGTGCCCACGCAGCGATCCAGCGGTGCACTGTCCACAAGAGACGAAACATCGCCGACCATCTGCCCGAGGCCGAACGCGGCTGGGTCGACACCAAACTGGGCCGCATCTTCGCCAACCCCGACCCGGCCGTAGGGCTGCGCGACGCCAAGGCCCTCGCGACCGCGTTGGCACGCAAGCATCCCGGCGCCGCCGCCAGCCTGCGTGAGGGCCTGGAGGAGATGTTCACCGTCACGAGGCTGGGCATCACCGGCACCCTCGCGCGCACGCTGACCACGTCCAACCCGATCGAGTCGATGATCTCCATCGCCCGGACCACCAACCGCAACGTCACCCACTGGCGCGACGGGCAGATGGTGCTGCGCTGGACCGCCGCCGGCATGCTCAACGCCGAGCGCTCGTTCCGCCGCGTCAAGGGCTACAAGCAGATGCCCAAACTCGTAGCCGCGCTACACCGACACGCCCACCCCAACACCGCGCACCGACCCGAAACTGTCGGTACCGCGGCATAGAGTTCACATGGATCGTCACCGAAGTTCCAGTGCGCTGGGGTAAACCGGCATGGGGATGGGGATGAGAGAGCCCTACGTTGAAGGAGTAGCGATCCACAGCGGCC
>VAWN01000099.1:77035-82564 GCA_005885555.1 Actinomycetota bacterium | reverse complement strand
GACCAGGTCGTCGAGCACCGCCAGGGGTACCTCGGCGGCGACCGCCCGCGCGATGGCGACCACCGTCGACCACTCCTCGGAGACCGCGGCCGGTCCGGCGAACGAGCACGTCAGCCCGTCGCGGGCGGGTACCCCGAGCAGCTGCCGCGCCGACCGGGCGGCCCGGTCGGGCAGGCCGGCCAGGTCGGTTCTGGCCGCGTGGACCACGCCCCGCCCGTCGGGTTGTGCGACGCGCAGCCGGGCCTGGCCCGTCGTCGGGTACCCGGCGGCAGCCAGCCGGCGCCGCAGCCGCCGCCAGTTGACGCGCCGCCCGGTCAGTACCGCCACCGTCGCCATCGGCCCGCGGCCGTGCCCGTCACGGCGTGCCGAGCAGCGCGCGGGAAGCGCCCGCACTCATTGCGCTCCCGGCGCGCCGTGCCCGATGCCCAGCTCGTGTACCTCTTCCTCGAGGACGTGCGCGGCGGCCGCGGCGGCGCCACCGGTGGCTTCCAGCTCGTGGGACAGCTCTTCCAGCTCGGTGCCGCCGGCCATGAGACCGGTCAGCTCGTCGCGGGTGACCTCGTTCTTGCGGTAGTACCCGAGCACCCGGCCGCGCTTGAGCAACAGGAACCGGTCGCCGACCGGGTAGGCGTGGTGCGGGTTGTGGGTGATGAAGACGACGCCGAGGCCGCGTTCGCGGGCCTGCAGGATGTACTTGAGCACCACGCCGGACTGCTTGACGCCCAGCGCCGCGGTGGGCTCGTCGAGGATGAGCACCTTGGCGCCGAAGTACACCGCCCGGGAGATGGCCACGCACTGGCGCTCGCCGCCGGACAGGGTACCGATCGGCTGGTCCACGTCACGCAGGTCGATGCCCATGTCGAGCAGTTCCTTCTTGGTGGTGCCGCGCATGAACGCGATGTCCATGCGCGGTCCCTTGCGCACCTCGTTGCCGAGGAAGAAGTTGCGCCAGACCGGCATCAGCGGTACCACGGCGAGGTCCTGGTACACCGTGGCGATGCCGTGGTTGAGCGCCTCGCGGGGGGAGGTGAAGCGGACCGGCTGGCCCTCGACCTCGTAGGTGCCCTCGGAGTGCTGGTGCAGCCCGGCGATGATCTTGATGAGGGTGGACTTGCCGGCCCCGTTGTCGCCGAGCACGCAGGTGACCTCGCCGCCGCTGACCTCCAGGGTGACCCCCTGCAGCGCGAGGATGTTGCCGTAGTTCTTGCCGGCATCGGTCAGCCGCACCAACGGTGCGGCGGTGGTGGGTTCTTCGACGCTCACGGTCATCGCATGGCCTCCGCCCGCTTGCGGACCAGGTTGTTGAGCAGGATCGCGCCCAGCAGCAGGGCGCCGAGGAAGAAGTAGAACCAGTCCGGGTTCCAGCCGGCATACACGATGCCCTGGTTGGCCATGCCGAAGATGAAGGCACCGATCGCCGCGCCGATCACCGAGCCGTACCCGCCGGTGAGCAGGCAGCCGCCGACCACCGCCGCGACGATGTAGATGAACTCGTTGCCGATGCCGATGCCGGACTGCACCGTGTTGAACGCGAACAGGATGTGCATGCCGGTGAACCAGGCCATGAAGCCGACCGCCATGAACAGGCCGATCTTCACCTTGTTGACCGGTACCCCGACGGCCCGGGAGCTCGGCGCGGAACCGCCGACCGCGAAGATCCAGTTGCCGAAGTGGGTGCGCAGCAGCACCCACGTGGCGATGATCACGAACAGGATCCACCACAGCAGGGTGATCCGGATTGACACGCCGCCGATGTTGAAGGTCGAGGCGAACACCTTCTGCGCGGAGGCGAAGCCCTGGATGTTGGACACGTCGTTGGTACCGACGTTCCCGGTGATCTGCTTGGTCAGGGCCAGGTTCAGCCCGCGCAGCATGAAGAAGGTGCCCAGCGTCACGAGGAAGCTCGGGATGCCGGTCTTCACCACCAGGTACCCGTTGATGAAGCCGATGGCCAGCGCGACCACCAGGGAGACCACCACGCCGACCCACATGTTGGCGGTGAACTGGTACGAGAACATCGACGCGACCAAGGCCGAGCTGGTCACCGCGACGCCGGCCGACAGGTCGAACTCGCCGCCGATCATCAGCAGCGCGACCGCGACCGCCGGGATGCCGTAGGTGGAGCTGACGTACAGCACCGACGACAGCGAGCTCGGCTCGCGGAACGGCGGAGCGACGACGAAGAAGACGATGTAGATGACGATCGCGCCGAGCAGTGCACCCACCTCGGGCCGGGTGAGCAGGCGGGCCACCGGGGACCGGCGCGCGATCCGCTCGTCGCGGGCCGGGGGTGGCTTGACCTCTACGGTCTGACTCATGAAGACCTCCGGGTCTCGGGTCGCCGGCCGGGGCCGCGGCGGGCGGCCCCGGCCGGACGCTCTATCTGGTGCCCTGTGCCGCGAACTTGCCGACGAAGTCGACGTTGTTCTTGTCGACCAGGTACGGGCCGGTCAGTGTGGCCTGGCCGCCACCGAGGATGTTGCCGTTGGCCTTGTACAGCCACAGCGAGTCGATGGCCTCGTAGCCCTGCAGGTACGGCTGCTGGTCGATGGCCCACTGCAGGTCACCCGCCTTGATCTTCGGCGGGATCTGCGGGTTGAAGTCGAACGTGCCGACCTTGGCCTTGCTGCCGGCGTCCTTGACCGCGTCGATCGCGTTCAGCGCGATCGGCGCGCCCAGGGTCACCACGAAGTCGATGCTCGGGTCCTGCTTGAGCTTCGCGGCGATGGTGGTGCGCACCGACGGCAGGTCCGAACCGTTGACGTAGACCTTGTCGTAGCCGCCGCCGGTGAACGTGGACTTGACGCCGTCGCAGCGGGCCTCCAGTTGCACCTGTCCCTGGAACTGGACGACGCACAGCACGTGCTTGAACCCGTCGTCCGAGGCCCGCTTGCCGCCGGTCTTGCCGGCCAGGGACTCGTCAGAGCCGAAGTAGGACAGGGCACCCGACGACTGGTACGCCCCGATACCGGCGTTGAACGCCACCACCGGGATGCCCGCCGCGATCGCCTTCTTCACCACCGGCTCCAGGGCCGGCGGGTCGGGCAGGGTCACCGCGAGGCCGTCGACCTTGCTGTCGATCGCGCTCTGGATCAGGTTGGCCTCGTTGGCCGAGGCCGGGTCGGACGAGTACTTGAGGGTGACGTTGTCCTTGGCCGCCGCGGCCTGCGCGCCCTTGCGGATGATGTCCCAGAACGTGTCGCCCGGTGCCGCGTGGGTGACCATCGCGATGGTGATCTGCGGGGTGTTCGCCTTGCCCCCGGCCACCGCGGCGTTGTTGTTCTCCTCTGCCTTCTTGCCGCCCGTACTGCTGCAGCCGGCGACGGCCACGGCCAGCCCCACCACGAGGGTGACGGCGGCCAACCGCTTTCCAGGTCTGAACATTACGTATTGCCTCCGGTCAATCTATGGGTGACACACAGTCGGTGGGCGCGGTACGCCCGGTGGTACGCGGTGCGGTCGCCGGGCAAGCCGGCAGCCGGGGACCGCCGATGTGCATGTCGCCCCCGTGGATCCGCCTCGTCACGGTCTGGATCGTCGCTAACCGGGAGAAGCCCGTCAGGGGGGTGTTCCGCTGATCGGCATAGCGCGTCTGCGCGCCCTATGAAGCCGTGGGGAAGTGGAAGCTGGCGCTGATCGCGTGGTCGAGGCGCGGCCAGCGCGCGGTGACCACCTTGGCCCGGGTGTAGAACGTCACGCCCTCCGGGCCGTGGATGTGGTGCTGGCCGAACAGCGAGTCCTTCCAGCCGCCGAACGAGTAGTAGGCCATCGGTACCGGGATCGGCACGTTGATGCCGATCATCCCGACGTTGACGCCGCGCTGGAACCGGCGGGCGGCCTCGCCGCTGGAGGTGAAGATCGCCGTACCGTTGCCGTACGGGTTCGCGTTGATCAGCGCGATCGCCTGGTCCACGGTGTCGGTGTGCAGGACCGACAGCACCGGCCCGAAGATCTCCTCGCGGTACACGTCCATCTGCGGCGTCACCTGGTCGATCAGCGTCGGGCCGACCCAGAAACCGTTGTCGTGCCCCGGTACCGTCAACCCCCGGCCGTCCACGGTGAGCGTCGCGCCCTGCGCCTCGCCCGAGCCGATCAGGCCCTCGATGCGTTCCTTGGCGGCCTGGGTGACCACCGGCCCCATCTCGCTGGCCGGGTCGCGGCCCGGCCCGACCTTCGTCGCCAGCGCCATCTCGCGCAGCCGGTCGAGCAGCGGCGCCGACTCGCCGACCGCGACGGCCGCGGAGATCGCCATGCAACGCTCGCCGGCCGACCCGTACGCCGACGCGGTCAGGTGCCCGGCGGCGAACTCCAGGTCGGCGTCGGGCAGCACGATCGCGTGGTTCTTTGCGCCGCCGAGCGCCTGCACCCGCTTGCCGCTCGCCGCGTTCGTAGATGTAGCGCGCGATCGGGGTGGAGCCGACGAACGAGACGCCGGCGATGTCGGGGTGGTCCAGCAGCGCGTCGACGGCCACCTTGTCCCCGTTGACCACGTTGAACACGCCGTCGGGCAGGCCGGCCTCGGCCCACAGTTCGGCGACGAGCTGCGACGCGGACGGGTCGCGCTCGCTGGGCTTGAGGACGAACGTGTTGCCGCAGGCGATGGCCACCGGGTGCATCCACATCGGCACCATCACCGGGAAGTTGAACGGGGTGATGCCGGCGACCACGCCCAGCGGCTGGCGGAACGAGTACACGTCGACGTTGGTGGACACCTGGTCGGAGAACGAACCCTTGAGCAGTTGCGGGATACCGCAGGCGAACTCGACGACCTCCAGGCCGCGCTGCACCTCGCCGCGGGCGTCCGAGACGACCTTGCCGTGCTCGTCGGAGACGATCTCGGCGAGGTCGTTGACCCGCGCGTTGACCAGTTCCCGGAACGCGAACATGATCTTCGTACGCTTGGACAGCGACGCCTGCGACCACTCCTCGAAAGCCGCCTTCGCGGTCTGTACCGCCTCGTCCACCTCGGCCGCCGAGGCGAATGCCACCTGCGCCTGCTGCGCACCGGTGGCCGGGTTGAACACCGGGCCGAACCGCTCGCCTGACCCGGCCGTCTGCTTGCCGCCGATCCAGTGGTTTATCGTTCGCACTTGTCTTTCGCCTTCCTCACAGGTACGGCCGCTGGTCGGCCTTGTTCGCGTCGTACGTGGCGCGGGCCTCGCGGGTGGAGTCGAGCCGGGACACCTCGGCCACCGGCACGTCCCACCACGACCCGCTGCCTGGCGCGGGTACCAGCGGATCGGTTTCGATGTGCACCATGACCGGCCCGCCCTCGTGCCTGCGCGCGTCGTCGAGCGCGGACCGCAGGTCGTCGATGCCCTTGGCGCGCAGCACCCGCACGCCCAGGCTCTCCGCGTTGGCGGCGAGGTCGATGGGCAGCAGGCCGCCGTCCAGGCGCCCGCTGCCGGCGTCGCGGTACCGGTACCTCGTGCCGAACCGCTGCACGCCGAGCTCCTCGGACAGCGCCCCGATCGAGGCGAAGCCGTGGTTCTGCACCAGGACGACGATGACCTTCACGCCCTCCTGGAC
>VAWN01000099.1:44253-77029 GCA_005885555.1 Actinomycetota bacterium | reverse complement strand
ACCAGCTCCTGGGCCATCATCAGGTACGAGCCGTCGCCGACCATGACGTACACGTCGCGGTCGGGGCAGGCCAGCCGCGCGCCCAGGCCGCCGGCGATCTCGTAGCCCATGCAGGAGTACCCGTACTCGACGTGGTAGCCCTTCGGATCCCTGGTCCGCCACAGCTTGTGCAGGTCGCCCGGCATCGAACCGGCGGCGCACACGACCACGTCGCGCGGCCCGGAGCTGTCGTTGACCGCGCCGATCACCTCGGACTGGGCCGGCAGCGGTTCGTGGCCCAGGTGGTAGGCGCGCTCCACGACGCGGTCCCACTCGGCGGCGAGCCGGCTTGCGCGGTCGCGGTACGCGGCGTCGACCGACCAGCCGGAAAGGTTGCCACGCAAGGCAAGCAGCGCTTCCCGGGCGTCCGCGACCAGGCTCACGCCGGCCTGCTTGGCGGCGTCGAACGCGGCCACGTTGACGTTGACGAAACGCACGCCGGGGTGCTGGAACGCGGTTCGGGACGCGGTGGTGAAGTCGCTGTACCGGGTACCCACGCCGAGCACCACGTCCGCCTCGCGGGCCAGCCGGTTGGCGGCCGTGGTACCGGTGCTGCCGACCGCGCCCACGGACAACGGGTGGTCGTAGGCCAGCGACCCCTTTCCGGCCTGCGTTTCGGCCACCGGAATGCCGGTCGATTCCGCGAACTCCCGCAGCGCGCCGGTCGCGTCGGCGTACCCGACACCGCCGCCGGCCACGATCAGCGGCCGTCGCGCGGACCGGATCACCTCGACCGCGCGGGCCAGCGCCGCCGGCTCCGGTACCGGCCGGGCCACGTGCCACACCCGGCGGGCGAACAGCTCCTGCGGCCAGTCGAAGGCCTCGGCCTGCACGTCCTGCGGCAGCGCCACGGTGACCGCGCCGGTCTGCGCCGGATCGGTCAGTACCCGCATCGCGCCGAGCAGCGCGGCCGGCAGCTGCTCCGGCCGCCAGACCCGGTCGAAGAACGCCGAGACCGGCCGGAACACGTCGTTGACGCTGACGTCGCCGGCCCGGGGGTCCTCCAACTGCTGCAGTACCGGGTCGGCCGCCCGGGTGGCGAACACGTCACCGGGCAGCAGCAGCACCGGCAGCCGGTTGATGGTCGCCAGCGCCGCCCCGGTGACCATGTTGCTCGCGCCCGGCCCGATCGACGAGGTGCAGGCGAAGGTGGCCAGCCGGTTGCGCATCCGGGCGTACGCCGCCGACGCGTGCACCATCGCCTGCTCGTTGCGCGCCTGGTGGTAGGGCAGCGAACCGGGCTCGGACAGTTCGGCCTCCAGCAGCGCCTGCCCGATGCCGGCGACGTTGCCGTGGCCGAAGATGCCCCAGCAACCGGCGAAGAACTTCTGTTCCACGCCGTCGCGCTCGCTGTACTGGTTGGCGAGGAACCGGACGACGGCCTGCCCGACGGTGAGCCTCATGCGTCGTGCCTCCCGGTTCGCTCCGCCCCGGTCATCTCCGCGGTCATCGGCAGGCGGGGATCGACCGGCTGCTCCGTCCAGGTACCGCGGACCCAGGCGTGGGCCGGGTCGTCGCTGATCAGCCACGCCCGCGCCGGTCCGGGACCGGCCATCACGTTGAGGTAGTACAGGTCGTAGCCGGGTACCGCCATCGCCGGGCCGTGCCAGCCGTGCGGGACCAGGACGACGTCGCCGCTGCGTACCTCGGCGAGCACGTCGACCGGCCGGTCCGGGGTGCCGTAGACGCGCTGGTAGGCCATGCCGTTCACGCCGCGCACATCGAAGTAGTAGATCTCTTCGAGCACCGACTCGCCGGGCCGGTCCTCGTCGTGCTTGTGCGGTGGGTACGACGACCAGTTGCCGCCCGGCGTGATGACCTCGCAGGCGATGATCCGGTCGGCGTCGAGGGTCTGCGGCATCGCGAACTCGTGTACCTGCCGCGAGGACGGGCCGGCGCCGCGCAGCGTGACGGGTACCTCGGCGGCGGGCAGGTACCGGACCGGGTACCGGCGCGACGCCCGTGCGGTGCACAGCGCGAACCGACCGCCGTTCGGGCTGCCGATCCTGAGTTCGGTACCCACCGGCGCGTACACCACGTCGGTCGGGCCGGCGAACACACTCGATCGGCCGGCCAGCTCGTACCGCTGCCCGTCCACCTCGACCGTGCACCCGCCGGACAGCGGCAGCACGACGACCTCGTCCTCGCCGGTGGCGTACCGGTGCGTGCCGCCGGCCGGCAGCGCCAGTACCCGCAGCCCGGAGTACGTCCAGCCGGCCTGTTCCGGGGTGAGGTCCAGCTCGTACGGACCGCCGGCCGCGCTACCGGCCGTCAGGTGCAGCTTCGTGGTCATGAAAGCCGGCCTCCTACAACAGGTTCACAGCGGTGTCGACGGCGCCGGCGACGTCGTCGTCCGGCGGATACAGCAGCGACCGGCCGACGACGAGGCCCTTGACGGTCGGCAGTTGCAGCGCCTTGTGCCAGGACTCGAACGCGGTCGCCGGGTCGGTCGGCACCTCCCCGCCGAGCAGCAGGGCGGGCAGCGTCGAGGCGGCCATCACCCGTTCCATCGCGTCGACCACGGGTACCTTCAGCCAGGTGTAGGCCGATGTCGCGCCCAGGCCCGACGACACGGTGATCGCGCGGATCATCGCCTCCGGCGTCAGGTCGTTGCGGATCCGGCCGTCGACGCGGTGCGAGATGAACGGTTCGACCATCGCCACCAGCCGGTGCGCGGCCAGCGCCGTGACCGCGTTGCCGCACGCTTCCAGGGTCGGCGCGGTGGCCGGGTCGTCCGGGTCGATGCGCAGCAGCATCTTGCCGCCGTCGAGGTTCATCGCCGCGATCGTCGCCGCGTCGTACCCGGTGAACCGGTCGTCGATCTCGAACACGGTTCCGGCCAGGCCCCCGCGGTTCATCGAGCCGATCGCCACCTTGCCGTCGATCGCGCCGAGCAGCAGCAGGTCCTCAAGGATGTCGGCGGTACCGAGCACCCCGTTGACACCCGGCCGGGACAGCGCGATGCACAGCCGTTCCAGCAGGTCGCCGCGGTCGGCCATGGCCATCGGCCGGGTACCGGCACGCAGCGCGCCGCGGGCCGGATGGTCGGCGGCCACCATCATGACCCGGCCGCGGGTACCGGTGATGCCGGCCGGCCGGGTACGGCGGGCGGCCGCCTCGGCGATGGCCGCCGGCCGGTCGACCCGGGTCGCCACGAGCTGCGCGAGCCGGTCAGCGAACATCGAGCATCGCCTCCACCTCGGCCGTCGTGGGCATCGCGTCGGAGCAGGACAGCCGGGAGGCGACGATGGCACCGGCCGCGTTGGCGAAGCGCATGGTGCGCGCGGCCGGCCAGCCGGACAGCAGGCCGTGGCACAGCGCTCCGCCGAACGCGTCGCCGGCCCCGAGGCCGTTGACCACCTCGACGGGTACCGGTGGCACCTCCACGGCGCCGGTACCGTCGACGGCGAGCACGCCCCGCGGGCCCTGCTTGACCACCGCGAGGTCGACGCCGAGCGCGCGCAGCGCCTTCGCGGCCGAACCCGGTTCGGTCTCGCCGACCGCGGTGTGGACCTCGTCGAGGTTGCCGACGGCGACGGTGGCGTGCGCCAGCGCCTGCTGTACCCACGGCCGCGCCGCCTCCCGCGACGGCCAGAACATCGGGCGGTAGTCCAGATCGAGCACGGTGCTGCCGCGCCGGCCGCGGGCCTCCAGCGCGGCCAGCGTCGCGGTGCGGCTGGGTTCCTCGGACAGGCCCGTGACGGTGACCCAGAAGACGCCGGCGAGCCGGATCGCGTCGTAGTCCAGTTCGTCGGCGTTGATCTCCAGGTCCGGCGCCTTGGGGAAGCGGTAGAAGTACAGCGGGAAGTTGTCCGGCGGGAAGATCTCGCAGAAGGTGACCGGGGTCGGGTAGGCGGCGACCGGGGTGACGAACCGGTCGTCGACGCCGTACCCGCGCAGCGCCCGGTGGATGAAGCGGCCGAACGGGTCGTCGCCGGTACGCGTGATCACCGCGGCGCGGTGGCCGTACCGCGCGGCGGCGACGGCGACGTTGGTCGGGCTGCCGCCGAGGTACCTGCCGAAGGTCTCGACCTCGTCCAGCCCCACGCCGGTCTGCAACGGGTAGATGTCGACCCCGACCCGCCCCATGGTCAGGACTTCGAGTGGCACCGTCATGTCGTCCTCTCCCTCGCTGGCTGGCGCGGCCGCCCGCCCGCGCCGCGGTGGTCGGGTGACGGAAGGTGGCTGACTGGGTGACGGAACGTGGCTGGCTGGTCGCCGGGCCGCCGCGTGGTGGCGGTCTCGACCGGTTCGCGGTAGCGGCGTCGGGGGCGCCGGGGGATAGAACGATGTAACCGCGGGATGAACGGCGTGTCAATACTTTGTCATGACGTACTTACTAAGTTCTTCGTCACCTGCTACGGTCATGTCAGGACATTTGGACGATCATACGAGGCGGACGACACCTGCATAATGTGTGCTCAGCCGATGGCCGTCCCAGCGAGGAGACGTCGTGGAGCGCATCGCCCCATCGATCCGGATCGATCGCTCCAGTCCGGTGCCGCTGTACTTCCAGGTGGCCCAGCGACTGGAGCAGATGATCGAGTCCGGGGAGATGCCGCCGGGCTCCCGGCTGGAGAACGAGATCGCCCTGGCCGACCAGCTGGGCCTGTCCCGGCCCACCATGCGGCAGGCCATCCAGCACCTGGTCGACAAGGGGCTGCTGGTGCGCAAGCGCGGGGTGGGTACCCAGGTGGTGCACGCCCGGGTACGCCGCCAGGTGGAGCTGTCCAGCCTGTTCGACGACCTCGACCGGGCGCACCGCCAGCCGCGCACCGAGATCCTCTCGTTCGGCCGGCAGCCGGTACCGGAGGAGGTGGCGGTCGCGATGCGGCTGCCGGCCGGTACCGAGGTGATCACGTTCGACCGGCTGCGGTACGCGCAGGACGAGCCGCTGGCCCTGATGCGCAACTACGTCCCCGTCGGGGTGGCCGACATCACCGCCACGGCGCTGGAGAGGTACGGGCTGTACCAGTTGCTGCGCGACGCCGGGGTACAGCTGCGCATCGCCGACCAGACGATCAGCGCGCGCAAGGCGGCGGCGACCGAGGCGCGGCTGCTGCACGAGACCCGCGGCGCGCCGCTGCTGACCATGGTGCGCACCGCGTACGACCACGCCAACCGGGCCGTCGAGTACGGCAGCCACGTGTACCGCGCGTCGCGGTACTCCTTCGAGCTCACCCTGGTGGCGCGCTAGCCCGGCGGCCGGTGCCCGGGATCCGGGCCGGCAGGTCGGCCTCGATCCGGGCGGCGGTGGCCAGCAACGGCGGCAACAGCTTGCGCCGCACCAGATCCAGCGGGGTACGGCTGGCGTGCGCGGACACGTTGACCGCGGCCACGGTGCGGCCGGTGCGGTCGCGGATCGGGGCGGCCACCGCGCGCAGCCCCTCCTCCAGTTCCTGGTCGACGATCGCCCAGCCCTGTGCCCGTACCCGCGCCAGCTCCGCGCGCAGCCCGGCCACCGTCGCCACCGTCCGGGGCGTGAGACGGTCGAGCCGCACGCCGTCGAGGTACCCGTCGAGGTCCTCCTCGGGCAGGCCGGCCAGCAGTACCCGGCCCATCGACGTGGCGTACGCCGGGAACCGGGTACCGACGCTGATCGCCACCGTCATGATGCGCGACGTCGGCACCCGGGCCACGTAGACCACGTCACCGGCGTCGAGCACCGACACCGACGAGGACTCGTTCACCTCGGCGACCAGTGCCTCCAGGTGCGGCTCGGCCACCTCCGGCAGGGACAGGCCGGACAGGTACGCGTACCCCAGCTCCAGTACCCGCGGGGTCAGCGAGAAGAACCGGCCGTCGCTGCGCACGTACCCCAGCTCCACGAGCGTGAGCAGGAACCGGCGGGCCGCCGCCCGGGTCACCCCGGTCGCCGTGGCCACCTCGCTGAGCGTCAGCTCGGGGTGCGCCCGGTCGAACGCCCGCACCACGGCGAGCCCCCGCTCCAGCGACTGCACGAAGTCCGGCCCCTTCACGCGCGTGCCTTTCCCAGCGCCCGGTCCACGAGGGCGGCGGCGAAGCCGGTGTCGACCGGGCCGGGGGAGAGGTTGGCCCGCATCCGGTCCGGGTGCACGACCAGGTTCTCCAGGCAGTCGCGCAGCCACGCCGCCGCCGAACCGGTCGCCACGAGCAGTTCCCGCAGCGGCCGCCACTCGGCGTGCCAGCCGCCGGCCGCGCGCTGCAGCTCCTGCGGCATCACGGCGAGCAGCGTGGCGACCAGGCCGGGCGCCTGCGCGGCGCCGGCCAGCGCGCAGACCGCCGCGACCGGGTTGCGCTTGTGGGCCATCGACGACGAGCCGCCGGGCCGGCCCTCGCTGACCTCACCGACCTCGCTCTGCGCGAGCAGGGTCACGTCGCGCGCCACCTTGCCCACCGCACCGGCGACGGTACCCAACGAGCCGGCCAGGTCACCGATCCTGGTCCGGTCGGCGTGCCAGGGCAGCACCGGCGCGGCGAGCCCGACCGCCCGCGCCAGCCGGGCCGGCAGGTCGGGCGCGAGACCGGCGAGGGTACCGGCCGGCCCGCCCAGCTGCACGGCCAGCCGGGTGTCGCGCACCTGCCCCAGCCGGTCGGCCGCCGCCGACAGGCCGGTCAGCCAGCCGGCGGCGAGCAGGCCGAAGGTCACCGGTACCGCCTGCTGCAGCAGCGTCCGCCCGGCCATCACCGTGTCCCGGTGCGCGCGGGCGAGGCGCGCCGCGGCCTCCACCGCGCCGGACAGGTCGGCGAGGATCGCGCCCGATGCCTTGCGCGCCAACAGCATCGCCGCGGTGTCGAGGATGTCCTGGCTCGTCGCTCCACAGTGGACGGACGTCGCCGCGTCCGGCCCGACCGCCTCGCGCAGCGCCGCAACGAGCGGGACCACCGGGTTGCCGCACGCGGCCGCGGCCGCCCCCAGGGCCGCGACGTCGAACCGGTCCGGCTTGACGGCCGCGACCGCGTCGGCGGCGGCCGCCGGGATCAGGCCGGCGTCGGCCTCGACCCGCGCGAGAGCCGCCTCCACGTCGAGCAGCGCGGCGAGCCAGGACCCGTCGGACAGCAGCGCGGGTACCGGACCGCGGGCGAGCACCGGGTCAAACAGCGAAGAAGACGGTCTCATGCGGCCCCTGCAGGTGGATGTCCAGCGCGTACCCGTCGGGCATGGCCGTGGCGACCAGCGTGGCGCGGCGGGCCGGGTCGAGGCCGGCGAGCACCTCGTCGTCGGGTACCCCGGGCAGGTACAGCCGGGTGACCACGCGGCGCAGCAGCCCGCGGGCGAAGACCGAGAGGTCGACGTAGCGCTGCGGCGGGGGTACCCGCACGGCCCAGTGTCCGGCGTCGTCGGTGGCGCCGCGGGAGAACGCCGGCGGGTCGGCCTGCCAGCTTTCGACCAGCGCGTCGGGTACCGGGTCGCCGGCACCGTCCAGCACCCGGCCGCGCAGCCACACCCCGTCGGGTACCCCGTCCGGGCAGGGCATGCCGAGCGCGAAGAACGGCCCGACGGTCTGCGACGGTGTGGTCATCGCGGCTCCTCGAACGGGGTCGCGCGCAGGACGAGGTCGAAGCGGTACGCCAGCGCCCACTCCGGCACGCTGGCATCCAGGTCGAGCGCGGCGACGAGGCGGTCGCGGGCGGCCTGCGGCACCGAGTTCGCGATCGCGTCGTGCGGCAGCAGCGGATCGCCGGGGAAGTACATCTGCGTCACCAGGCGCTGCACGAAGGCGCGGCCGAACAGGGAGAAGTGGATGTGCGCCGGCCGCCAGGCGTTGGGGCTGTTCTTCCACGGGTACGCGCCGGGGCGGATGGTCACGAAGCGGTACCGGCCCCCGGCATCGGTCAGGCACCGCCCGGCGCCGGTGAAGTTGGGGTCCAGCGGGGCCGGGTGCCGGTCGACCGCGTGCCGGTACCGGCCGGCCGCGTTGGTCTGCCACACCTCGACCAGCGTGTGCGATACCGGCCGGCCGTCGGTGTCGACCACCCGGCCGTGCACGACGATGCGCTCGCCGAGCGGGTCCCCGGCGTGCTGGCGGGTCAGGTCGGCGTCGGTGGGCCGCACGTCGCCCTCGCCGAACACCGGGCCGGTCAGCTCGGTCCGGCCGGGCGGCAACGGTACCGGCGGCAGGGTCGGCGCGCGCAGTGCCGTGGACCGGTACGGCGGCCAGGCGAGCGGCGGGTCGGATTCCATGCGGGCTCCCTACGAGGCGGCGAGCAGTTCGCGCAGCGCGGACAGTTCGGTACCGGTCGGCGGCTCGGTGCGTGCCACGGTCGCGGCCACGCGCAGATCCCACCCGGTGGCGGCGCGGGCGTCGGGAACGCAGACGCCGGGATGCAGCCGGGTCAGCACCAGCTCGCCGGTGTCCGGGTCCGGCGCAAGCTCCCCGAGGTCGGTGATGACCCACGCGCCCGCCGCGACCGAGGTGACGAAGTCGACGCGGTCGACGAACGTGCGCGGGTTCTGCCGTACCACGAGGATGACCTCGCGGCAGGACGCGGCGATCTCGGGTGCCCCGCCGGCACCGGGCAGGCGCACCTTCGGGTGCCGGTAGTCCGGCCCGATCAGCGTGGTGTTGATCCGGGCGTACCGGTCCAGCTGCGCGGCGCTGAGGAACCCGACGTCCACCCGGCCCGGCTGGAGCCAGTAGTTGAACACCTCCGGTACCGAGACGACGGCGTCGGCGGTCTCCGCCAGCTCACCGTCCCCGATGGACAGTGGCAGCCGGGTCGGGCGCGCGCCGATCGTGCCGGACTCGTAGATCAGCGCGAGGTCCGGGCAGGCGGTGCGCTTGGCCAGGTTGGCGGCGGTGCTCGGCAGGCCGATGCCGACGAAGCACGAGGTGCGACCGACCAGCGCCCGCGCCGCGGCGACCGTCATCATCTCATCGGCGGTCCACCTCATAGCTCGCCCAGCCACGCGGTGAACGAGGCCCGGTCCCGGCTGATCGAGTCCCAGTCGCGGTAGTACCCGTTGTCGCGGTCGTAGTAGCCCTGTGCGTAGGAGGGCCGGGCGCCGCCGGGTACCACGGCAACCGCGGTGACCACCCACCCGGGCAGCACCGTCGCACCGGGCCGCGGGTCCAGCCGGTCGACCACCTCCTCCACGGTGACCAGCGACCGGCGGGCCGCGAGCACCGCCTCCTTCTGCACCCCGGTGATGCCCCACAGCTGCACGTTGCCGCGGGCGTCGGCGCGCTGCGCGTGGATGACCGCGACGTCCGGGCGCAGCGCCGGTACCGCGGTCAGCACCTCCCCGGTGAACGGACAGGTGACCGGCGCGATGGTCGCGGTGTGCTTCGCGAGGTCCGTCCCGCGGTATCCGCGCAGCACGGCGAACGGCAGCCCGGACGCACCGGCGACGTACCGGTTGGCCATCCCCGCGTGGCTGTGCTCCTCCAGTTCCAGCGGGCGCGGCCAGTCGTGCTCGACCGCGTCGCGCAACCGGTGCAGCGAGCCGACGCCCGGGTTGCCGCCCCAGGAGAACACCAGCTTGCGCGCGCACCCGGCGCCGATGAGCTGGTCGTAGACGAGGTCCGGGGTCATCCGCACCAGGGTGAGGTCGCGCCGGCCCTGCCGGATGATCTCGTGCCCGGCCGCCATCGGGATCAGGTGGGTGAACCCCTCCAGCGCCACGGTGTCGCCGTCGCCCACGAGCGTGGCGATGCCGTCGGCCAGGGAAACCAGTTCGGCCAATACCGATCCTTGTGTACGCATAGCGAACAGGCGTCTCCACCGGACCCTAGGCGGGCCGGATCGTCACGTCAACGTATCGGCGCGTTGACACTGGATGGGACCGATATCTACGGTCGCATGGAGAACCATCGTGCGACATCCGAACTCCTCCGGACGGAGGTCCCGATGCGACGTTTCGCCGCGTTCGCCTGCCTCGCCGTGCTCGCCGCCGGCGCGACCGCCTGCGGGTCGTCGGGTACCCCGCCGGCAAAGTCAGCTCCGGGCCAGAAGGACAAGGTGGCCGCCTCGGTCATCGCGATCGTCGATGTGGCGCCGATCTACCTCGGCAAGCAGAAGGGTTTCTTCGACCAGCAGAACATCGATCTCACGCTGTCCACCAGCCAGGGCGGTGCGGCCATCGTGCCGGCCGTGGTGAGCGGCCAGGTGCAGATCGGCTTCAGCAACATGACCTCGCTGCTGCTGGCCGCCAGCAAAGGGTTGCCGGTCAAGGTGGTCTGCAACGGCGTCGCCTCCACCGGGGTGGCCGACAAGGACTACAGCGCGGTACTGGTCAAGGCGGGCAGTCCGGTGCACACGGCGGCCGACCTCGCCGGGAAGACCGTCGCGGTCAACACGCTGAAGAACATCGGCGACACCACGGTACGGGCGTCGGTGCGCAAGGCCGGCGGCGACCCTAAGGCGGTCAGGTTCGTGGAGCTGGCGTTCCCGGACATGCTGGCCGCGTTGCAGGCCGGGCGGGTCGACGCGATCTGGGAGGTCGAGCCGTTCGTGACCGCCGCGCTGGGCACCGGTGCCCGGATGGTCGCGGCCAACTACGTCGACACCGCGCCGAACCTGACCGTCGCGACGTACTTCGCCTCGGTCGCGCTGACCAAGGCGAACCCGGATCTGGTCAAGCGGTTCGTCGCGGCGATGAACCAGTCGCTGCAGTACGCCGACGCGCATCCGGACGAGGTGCGGCAGGCGCTGGGCACGTACACGAAGATCACGCCGGACGTCGCGGCGAAGCTCATCCTGCCGAAGTGGCCGACCGGGATAAACCGGCAGTCGGTACAGACGCTGGCCGACCTCGCCGTCGGCGACGGGCTGATGGACAAGGCGCCGGACCTGAACGCCCTGCTTCCATGAAGGCGTGGCTGGGGGTGCTCGGGCTGCTCGCCTTCGGCGGGGTACTCGAAGCGCTGCCGCGGCTCGGCCTGGTACCGGCCGGGTACCTCCCGCCCCCCAGCCGGATCGCCGTGGCACTGGCCGACCAGGCCCACCAGCCCACGTTCTGGGCCGCGCTCGGCGACACGCTGCGCACCTGGCTGACCGGGCTCGCGATCGCGGTCGCCGCCGGGCTGGTGTGTGGCGTGGTCATCGGCTCGGTACCGCTGCTGCGCGAGGCGACCGCGTCCACCGTCGAGTTCCTCCGGCCGATCCCGTCGGTGGCGCTGATCCCGCTCGCCGTCCTGTTGTACGGCACCGGAATCCGGGCCACCCTGCTGCTCGTCGTGTACGCCGCCTTCTGGCAGGTGCTCGTCCAGGTGCTGCACGGCGTCGGCGACGTGGACCCGGTCGCGCGTGACACCGCCGACAGCTACCGGCTGGGGCGCCTGGCCCGGATGCGGTACCTGGTCTGGCCGACCGCGTTGCCGTACGCGCTGACCGGGGTCCGGCTGGCCACCTCCGTCGCGCTGGTGCTGGCGGTCACCGGGGAACTCGTCATCGGTACCCCCGGCCTGGGGCGGGAGATCGCGGTGGCGCAGAGCAGCGGCGCGGTACCGGCGATGTACGCCCTCGTCGTCGTCACCGGCCTGCTCGGCGTGGCGGCCAACCTCGTGACCCGGGCCGCGGAACGCCGCGCGCTCGTCTGGCACCCCGCGGTGCGCACATGATTGTCCGGCGAACCGTTGCCCTGCTCGGCCTTCCGGCGGTGCTCGTCGCGGCGTGGTGGGTCGCCAGCGCCGGCAGCACCGACTTCTACCGGCCGCCGCTGGCGCGGATCCTCGCCGCGTTCCGGGACACCTGGTTCGGCCGGCGGCTGCTCGACGACGTCGCGCCCAGCCTCGCCCGGCTCGCCGTCGGGTACACGGTGGCGTTGTGTGCCGGCATCGCGATCGGGGTCGCGATCGGGGCCAGTCCCCGCTTGCGCGCGCTGACCGAGCCGGTGCTGGAGTTCCTGCGGGCGATCCCGCCGCCGGTGCTGGTACCGGTCGTCATCCTGGTGGCCGGCATCGGCGACCTGATGAAGGTGCTCGTCATCGTCTCCGGCTGCCTGTGGCCGGTGCTGCTGAACACCGTCGAGGGCGTGCGCGCGATCGACCCGACGCTCGCCGACACCGCCCGGGTGTACCACATCGGCGGCACGCTGCGGCTGCGCCGCCTGGTGCTGCGTGCGGCCAGCCCGCAGATCGTCACCGGCGCGCGGCAGGCGCTGTCGATCGGCATCATCCTGATGGTCATCAGCGAGATGTTCGCGGCGAGCAGCGGGCTCGGGTTCACCGTCGTGCAGTTCCAGCGCAGCTTCGCGATTCCGGAGATGTGGAGCGGGGTACTGCTGCTCGGCCTGCTCGGAGTCCTGCTGTCACTGGGGTTCCGGGCGGTCGAGGCGCGCGTGCTCGGCTGGTACCACGGGCTGCGCGCGGTCGCGCGGGGGAGCCGCTGATGCTCGACGTCGCCGGGTTGCGCAAGGTGTACGAGGGGCAGGGCCACCGGGTCGAGGCCATCGCGGACCTGACGTTCCGGGTCGGCACCGGCGAGTTCGCCTGTCTCGTCGGTCCGTCCGGCTGCGGGAAGACCACGCTGCTGCGCTGCCTCGCCGGGCTGCTCGCGCCGACGGCCGGCATGGTGCGGGTCGACGGGGTACCGGTCGCCGGGCCGCCACCGGAGCTGGCGGTGGTGTTCCAGGAGTACGGGCGCAGCCTGTTCCCGTGGCTGCGGGTACGGGAGAACGTCGAGCTTCCGTTGCGCGCCAAGGGCCTGCCGAAGGCGCGCCGGCAGTCCATTGTGGACGATGCGCTCGCCGCCGTCGGGCTGGCCGATGCCGGTCGCGCGTACCCGTGGCAGCTGTCCGGCGGCATGCAGCAACGGGTCGCCATCGCGCGCGCCGTCGGGTACCACCCCCGCGTGCTGCTGATGGACGAACCGTTCGCGGCGGTCGACGCGCAGACCCGCGCGGACCTGGAGGACCTCATCCGCGACGTGTGGCGGCGCCTGTCGGTGACCCTGCTGTTCGTCACCCACGACATCGACGAGGCGGTGTACCTCGGCCAGCGCGTGATCGTGCTGTCCGCGGCACCGTCCACTGTGGACGCGGACCTCGCGGTCGACCTGCCCGACGAGCGCGACCAGCTGAGCACCCGCGCCGACCCGCGCTTCACCGACCTGCGCACGCAGGTCTGGTCCCGCATCAAGCGCACGACCGCACTGGAGGCGTCCCCGTGAGCGTAGCGGGGCGGGGCCGCATCAAAGCGTCCCGCGAAGCGAAGAAGGAGGCACCGTGAGTTCAGAAGACCTGATGCACGAGAAGACCTGGCACGGCCAGGTGTACAGCGACGGCTGGACCACCGCGCACGGCGGCGACGCGACGGTGCGGGAACCGGCCACCGGCAACGAGATCGGCCGGATCGGCCGCGCGGACGCCGACGACGTGGCGCGGGCGACCGAGCGCGCCGCCCGCGCGCAGCGCGACTGGGCGGCGACCTCCTTCGAGGAGCGGGCCGCGGTGCTGCGCCGGGCCGGCGCGCTGTTCGAGCGGTGCGCCGCCGACATCGAGCGCTGGATCGTCCGCGAGGCCGGCTCGATCCCGCCCAAGGCCGGCGTGGAGACGCAC
This sequence comes from Actinomycetota bacterium, assembly GCA_005885555.1. GTDB lineage: Bacteria > Actinomycetota > Actinomycetes > Mycobacteriales > Micromonosporaceae > AC-43. The sequence goes on along the minus strand of VAWN01000099.1, from coordinate 63,510 downwards.
ACGGCGGCGCAGGAGTGCTACGAGGCGGCGGCGCTCGCGTCCCGCCCGCTCGGCGACATCCTGCCGACGGCGCAACCGCAGCTGAGCCTGGCGCGACGGGTACCGGTCGGCGTCGTCGGCGTCATCGCCCCGTTCAACTTCCCGTTGATCCTCGGCATCCGCTCGATCGCGCCGGCCCTGGCGCTGGGCAACGCCGTGGTGTTCAAGCCCGACCCGCGTACCGCGGTCAGCGGCGGGGTGTCCATCGTGCGCATCTTCGAGGAGGCCGGGCTGCCGCCGGGAGTGCTGCACATGCTGCCCGGCGGTCCGGACGTGGGCCGGGCGGTGGTCACCGAACCGGCGGTGCGCGTCGTGTCGTTCACCGGTTCCACCGCGGCCGGACGGCAGGTGGCCGAACTGGCCGGGCGGCACCTGAAGCGGGTGCACCTGGAACTGGGCGGCAACTCGGCGCTGCTCGTGCTCGACGACGCCGACGTGTCCCGCGCGGTGTCGGCCGGCGCGTGGGGTTCCTTCCTGCACCAGGGGCAGATCTGCATGACGACCGGCCGGCACCTGGTGCACGCGGACATCGCCGACGAGTACGTCGCGGCGCTCGCCGAGCACGCCGACGCGCTTCCGGTCGGCGATCCGGCCACCGCGCAGGTCGCGCTCGGGCCGCTGATCGACGAGGCGCAGCGGGACAAGGTACACGGACTGGTGACGTCCACTGTGGACAGTGGAGCGCGCCTGGCGGCGGGCGGCCGCTACGAAGGACTGTTCTACCGGCCGACCGTGCTGGACGGGGTACACCCGGAGATGCCGGCCTACGCGGAGGAGATCTTCGGTCCGGTCGCGCCGGTGGTGCGCTTCGCCGACGTCGACGAGGCGGTGCGGCTCGCGGCCGACAGCGGGTACGGGCTGTCGCTGGGCATCCTCACCGCGAACCCGATGCGCGGGCTGGCGTTGGCCGAACAGATCCCGACCGGGATCGTGCACATCAACGACCAGACAGTCAGCGACGAGGCGGTCGCGCCGTTCGGCGGGTCGCTGGACTCGGGCAACGGGGCGCGGTTCGGCGGTACCGCCAACCTCGACGCGTTCACCGAGACCCGCTGGATCACCATGCGCGGCGAGATCCCGCAGTACCCGTTCTGATGCGCACGCAGGTCGGCATCGTCGGTGCCGGGCCGGCCGGGCTGGTGCTCGCGCACCTGCTGCACCGGCTCGGCATCGACTCGGTCGTGCTGGAGAACCAGACCCGCGAGCACATCGAGCGGCGGATCCGGGCCGGTGTGCTGGAACACGGTACCGTCGACCTGCTCACCGAGATCGGCCTGGCCGAGCGGCTGCACAAGGAACGCATGGTGCACCACGGCCTGGAGCTGCTGTTCGACGGCGAGGGGCACCGGATCCCGCTGACCGAGCTCGCCGGTCGGGAGATCAGCATCTACGGTCAGCACGAACTGGTGAAGGATCTCGTCGCGGCGCGGCTGGCGACGGGGCGGCCGCTGGTGTTCTCCGTCTCCGACGTGGCCGTCTCCGACCGCCTCGTCGAGTACACAGTGGACGGTCGACGGGAAAGCCTGGAGTGCGACATCGTCGCGGGCTGCGACGGGTACCACGGGGTGTGCCGGCCGTCGATCCCGGCCGGCGCGCTGCAGGTGTACGAGCGCGACTATCCCTATGCGTGGCTGGGCATCCTGGCGCGGACACCGCCGTCGTCCGAGGAGCTCATCTACGCCTACCACGAGCGCGGCTTCGCCTTGCACAGCATGCGTTCCCCACAGATCACGCGACTGTACCTGCAGGTGCGCCCGGACGAGAACCTCGACGGGTGGCCGGACGAGCGCATCTGGACCGAACTGCAGACCCGGCTTTCCCGCCGCCGCGGCTTCCACCTCGCCGACGGCCCGATCCTGGAGAAGGGCGTCACCGCGATGCGCAGCTTCGTGGTGGAACCGATGCGGTTCGGCCGGCTGTTCCTGGCCGGCGACGCCGCGCACATTGTACCGCCCACCGGTGCCAAGGGACTCAACCTCGCGGTAGCCGACGTCGCGGTGCTCGCCACCGCCATCGCCGACTTCTACCGCGGCGACGAAAGCGGCCTGAACGCCTACTCGGAAAGGTGCCTACGGCGGGTCTGGCGGGTACAGCACTTCTCGTGGTGGATGACCTCGATGCTGCACCGGCCGCCGGACGGCGACCCGTTCAGCCACCGGCTGCAACTGTCCCAACTGAGGTACGTGGTCGGCTCGACCGCCGCGGCGACCTCGCTCGCGGAGAACTACGTGGGGCTGCCGCTGGACTGGACGTGAGACGCCACCTCTGGTGGCTCGTCGCGGTCGTCCTGGTGGCGCTCAACCTCCGTACCCCCATCGCCTCCGTCCCGCCGGTGGCCGGCCCGGTCGGCCGGGACCTGCACCTGACTGCCGCGCAGACCGGCCTGCTGACCACGTTGCCGGTGGTGTGCATGGGGTTGTTCGCGCCGGTCGGTGCGCTCGCGTCGCGCCGGTGGGGACGCGGCCGGGTGCTGGGCGCCGCGGTCGCGCTGATCCTCGCCGGTACCGCGCTGCGGCTGCTGCCGGCCGCGCTGTGGCCCGCCACGGTACTGGCCGGCATCGGCATCGCCGTGGCCGGCGCGCTGCTGCCGTCCCTTGTGCGGGCCCGGTTTCCCCGGTGGGTCGGCCCGGTCACCGGGCTCTACACGGCCGGCCTCATCGGCGGCGCGATGCTCGCCGCGGCACTGACCGAACCGCTGCGCCAGGCGCTGCACGGTTCGTGGCCGGCGGCGCTCGCGGTCTGGGCACTGCCCGCGGCACTTGCGCTTCTGGCGTGGGTACCGGTGGCCCGCGGCGCTGCATCGTCCGAACCGGCGGCGGCGTCCGAGCCGGCCCCGGTGGCCGCGCCGTGGCGGGAACGCAGCGCCTGGTACGCCGCGCTGTTCATGGGTGGCCAGTCGCTGATGTACTACGGCATCCTCGCGTGGCTCGCGCCGCGGTACACCGCCGTCGGGGTACCGGCTGCCACGGCCGGCCTGCTGCTCGGACTCTTCAGCGCGACCCAGCTGGTGTCCGCGCTGGCCCTTCCGGTACTGGCGCACCGGCGTGGCGGGCTGAGCCTGCTCATCGCGCTCACCGTCGCGACGAGCGTGGTGATGCTCGTGCTGATCGCCGTCGTACCGTCCGGCGCGCCCTACCTGTGGACCGCGCTGCTCGGGCTCGGCGTGGGCGGGCAGTTCGCCCTCGCGCTGACCGTACTGGGCAGCCTCGGCGGCGGACCGGCCGGATCGGCGGCGGTCTCCGGAATGGCGTTCTTCGTCGGGTACCTGCTGGCGGCCGCGGGTCCGGTCGCGGCCGGGTGGCTGCGCGACCGCACCGGCGGGTACGAGGTGACGTTCCTGGGCCTGGCGGCCGTGGGTACCGCGACGCTGGTGGCCGGTGTGGCGACCGGCCGCGCCGCGTCGTCGGCGTGACGCCGGCGTGACGGCGGCGGCTTCGGGAGTCCCGCTGTCCAAGATCCAGGTGCCCCCGCACCCCCTGGTCAAACCCGCTGCCGCCAGGCCCGGTGGCAGGCCCGGGTGTCGGCGGCCATCGTCTCGACCGCGTCCGCCAGCCAGTCACCGTCGCGCCCGGCCGCGTCCGCCCGCGCCGCGGCCAGCGCGGCCCGATCGACCCCGTGCACGTCGACGACCGCCTGGGCCATCGAGCGCACCACCCGCTCGGCGTCGCGCGCGGCCAGCCCGGACAGCTCGACGCGCACCACGTCGGGTGCCAGCCGGCGCAGCTGCCAGCCGTCGACCCGGCCGCCGGGGTACGGGGCGGACAGGGCCGCGGTCACCGCGGGGTACAGCGTGTCGTCCACGACCGGGCCGACGCGGGCCGGCGGCCAGGTCGCCGTCGCCGGGCCGAGCAGCTTGACCTCGCGGGCGTGCCAGTCGCCGTCCGCGTCCTGGCCCACGGCCACGAGCCGGGGACGGCCGAGCGATCCGGTACCCGCACGGCGCGCGTGCCAACCCGCCCGCCAGCTTGACGGCGCGCTGGCCGCCACCGCCGCACGTACCGCGGCCGGGACCGCAGCCGGGTCGGCGGCGGGCAGGTCGCGCAGCGCCGTGAAGTACCGGTGCGGCTGCCCCGGTACCGGCACCAGCGCGCGCAGGTGCCGGGCACCGGCCATGTCCAGGGCCGGACCGGGACCGGCCCGCCGCCAGTGGTCCAGCAGCAGCCGGCACACCTCGCCCGTGGACAGCGCGACGTCCGGCGCGAGGGCGGCGGAGGTCGCCAGCCGGAGCAGGTCGAGCGGGTAGGCGCCACGGGTCAGCTCGTCGAGGTCGTTGACGCCCCAGCGGCGTACCCCGTGCCGGTCCCGCCAGGTGCCGAAGTTCTCGATGTGCAGGTCGCCGACCAGCGGTACGGGCGGGCGGTCGAGCAGGTGCGGTACCAGGTCGGCGACCCGGCGCAGCCACACGTAGTAGGTACCGCGCAGGAACCGCACCACCGGGCCGGCCAGTTCCTCGTGCTTGGCCCGCAGGTCGTCGGGTACCAGCGGGATGTGCGCCCCGAGCCAGGCCTCGTAGGCGGCGGTGAACGCGACGACGTCGAAGGTCACGGCGGCACCTCGACGAGACCGGCGCGTGCGGACAGGCTGCCGCACAGCACCGCCACCCCGACGGTGAGCAGCGCGCCGAGCAGCAGGGCGGCCGGTTCGCCGGGGCGCAGCAGGCCGGTCTGCGCGCCGATGGTGGCGGCGGCGACGGGTACCCCCAGCTGCGCGGCGGCCAGCCCACCGACCGGCAGCGGCTGGCCGGTCAGCCGCATCGCGGCGTGGGTGACCACGGCGCCGGCGCCCAGCGCCAGCCCGAGCCCGATGAGGATCGGATGCCGGCCCAGCTCGCGCAGGTCGAGGGAGGCGCCGAGCCAGACGAAGAACAGCGGCCCGAAGAAGCCCTCGGTGATCGCGAACAGCTGCCGGGCCAGGCGCCTGCGGGGCTCGCCGACGGCGGCGACGGCGAGGCCGTACGCGAAGCCGGCGAGCATGAGTGACACGTGCACGAGCATCGCCAGGGCCGCCAGCGCGAACAGGATCACCAGGTTGATCCGCAGTTCCAGGGCGAACCTGCGGTCCTCGGAAACCTTGTGCACCCGGTCGCGCAGCCCGCTGCGTTCCAGGTACCACAGCACGAGATAGGCCACTGCGGCCGCTCCGAGGACGGCCAGCGCGCCGAGTGCCGCGCGCCCGGCGTGGCGCGGGTCCACCGCCAGCGGCAGGGCCACGATGCAGGCCGCGTCGGCGACCGCGATCTGCGGCAGCAGTTGCAGGATCGGCGTACCGCCCAGGTGCAGCGAGTCGACGATCGGCAGGATCAGCGCCGCCGAGGACGACGCGAGCAGCACCGCGTACAGCGGACCGTGCCCGGTGCCGAACAGCCACGCCAGCAGCAGCCCGACCGCCACCGCGGCGACGCCCACGCCGACCGCCCGCAGTAGCCCCGCCGGAAGCGCCGCGCGCAGCCGGGCCTCGCGTACCGGCACGTGCGACCCGGCGACGAACATGACCAGGGCGAAGCCGATGTCGGCGAGGAAGCTGAACGTCCCGTTGTGCGCGTGCAGCACGTCGACGCCGGTCGGGCCGAGGAGGATTCCGCCGATCAGCTCGCCGAGCACCACCGGTAGGTTCCACCGTCGCGGCAGGGCCAGCAGCGGACCCAGAACCGCGATGCCGGCGATCAGGGCCAGCGTCGCGAAGCTCACGCCCGTACGTTAGTCCGGCGCGGGTAAGTGGACCATGAAGGCGGTACCTTCGCCGACCGTCGAGCGCACCGCGATCCGGCCGGACATGGCCTGGGTGAGCGAGTCCGCGATGGCCAGGCCCAGGCCGGCCCCGCCGCCCCGGTTGGTGCCCCGGTAGAACCGGTCGAACAGGTGCGGCAGGTGGGCGGCGGGGATGCCCGGCCCGGTGTCGGCGACCTCGATGACGACCTCGGCGCCGGTACGCCGGGTGGTGATGGTCAGCCGCGCCTGCGCGCCGGCGTGCTGGACGGCGTTCACGACCAGGTTCGAGACGACCTGCAGCAGCCGGTCGGGATCGGCGAGGGCGAGCAGCCCCGGTTCGGCGTCCACCCACGCCCGCGGGCCGCCCGGCGCGGCAGCGCCGGACGGGGCGCCCGCGTCAGGGCCCGGCGCGGCATCGCCGGACGGGGCGCCCGCGCCAGCGCCGGCCGCCCCCGGCAACCGCAGGCCGCGCAGCAGTGCCTCCTCGACCACCAGTTCGACCTCGACCGGTTCGCGGCGCAGCGGCAGCCCCTCGTCGAGCCGGGCGAGCAGCAGCAGCTCCTCGACGATGCGCCCCATCCGGTCCAGCTCGACGACGGCGGCCGCGAGCGCGTCGGGGTCGTCGGGCGCCAGCTCGATCTGCCCGCGGGCGACCGTCAACGGGGTACGCAGCTCGTGCGCGGCGTCGGACACGAAGCGCCGCTGCGAGCGGAACGCGTCGTCCAGCCGGGCGAGCAGCCGGTTGAACCCCTCGGCGAGCCGGCCCACCTCGTCACGCGGCCCGGCCGGACCGACCCGCCGGGCCAGGTCGCCGCTGGACTGGATCTCGTCGACCTGGCGGGACATCCGCAGCAGCGGACCGAGGGTACGGCGCACCGCCGCGAACGCCAGCAGCGTCGCGAAGACCAGCCCGACCGCGCTGGCCCAGGCGATCGCCGACAGCAGCGCCCGCAGCGTGGCGTCGACCGGCGCCCGGCTGACGGCCGCGACGAGGGTGCCGATGCGGTGCCCGCCGAGCAGCAGCGGAACCGTCAGCGCGCGGACCGGCCCGGCCCGGGTGGACAGGTCCCACCACCGGGTGCGGTCGGCGTTGAGCAGCTCGTCCGGGTGCGGCAGGTCGCCCAGGTCCAGCCCGCCGGTGCTGCTCACCACGTCGCCGCCGACCGGGTGCACCGCGACGACCTCGTCGCTGGCGAACGCCTGCGCGGACAGCCACCGGGTGGCCTCGGCGGGCAGCTGCTCAGGGACGCTGACCCGCCCGGCCGGTCCGGCCCGGAACGAGTCGACGCTGGCGCGCAGCCGCTCGTCCAGCGCCGTGGCCAGGTGCTGCCGGGCGATCTGGGCGGTCAGCCCGAAGACGGCGAGCAGGGCGGCCGCGACCACCATGGCGGTGGTACCCGACAGCCGGACGGCCAGCGAGAGTGACGGCCTACCGGGCACGGCCGGCGGGGCCGGGGCAGCCGTGTCCCTTGTGCCGGCCGTGACCCGGGCACGGGTCGTGGCGCTGCTTGCCCGGCGGAGCCGGGACGCCCGCGGGCGCCGGCGGGTAGGTGCGGACCGGTCGCGGTACCAGCCGCACGGCCGCGAGAGCCGGAGCCGGAGCCGGAGCGGGTGTCGCGGTGACCGGAGCCGGCCGAAGGCTCACCGGCGCCACCGGGACCGGCGCGGGCCGCCGCCCGGCGCCGGACAGCGCCCCGCCGGCGAAGACCAGGGCGGCCAGCAGCGCGAGCGCCGCCGGCTTCACGGCCCGCTCCCGCTGAGCGCCGGTTCCGGCACCACGAAGCGGTACCCGATGCCGCGCACCGTCTCGACGAACCCGGCCCCGATCTTGCGGCGCAGGGCGGCCACGTACACCTCGACGACATTGGAACCCGGGTCGCTGTCCACCCCCCACACGAGGTCGAGCAGCTGGGCGCGGGACAGCACCAGACCCCGGTTGCGCGCGAACGCGATCAGCAGCGCCATCTCGCGCGCGGACAAAGGTACCGGCCGCCCGTCCAGTACCGCCCGGTGCGCGAGCACGTCGACGGTCAGCGGTCCGGCGGTCAGCGCCGGGCTCTCCGCGGACAGGCTCGCCGCCCGCAGCCGCGCCCGTACCCGCGCCGCCAGCTCGTCCACCGAGAACGGCTTGGTCAGGTAGTCGTCGGCACCCGCGTCCAACCCGCCGATCTTGGCGCCGATGTCGTCGAGCGCGGTCAGCACGATGACCGGCAGCCGGGGCTTGTCCGCCCGGATCTCGGCGAGCACCGCCAGCCCGCCCCGGTCGGGCAGCAGCAGGTCGAGCAGCACCAGGTCGAGGTCGAGCAGCCGGGCCAGCTCGGTACCGGTGGCGGCGTCCGCGGCGCAGGTCACGCCGAAGCCGCGGCCGCCGAGGCCGCGCTCCACGATGCTCCGGATCCGAGGGTCGTCCTCAATGAGCAGAATGTGCGCCATATCCGTTCGACGGTAGCCCCGGGGGAGGCTCGATGTCTGCCGAATCCAGCCAATCCGGCCAGAGTCCGGGTACCCCCGGCGGCAGCGCCGCGGCCAGCGACCGCAGGACCGCCGTCGCGTCGGCCGGCCGGCGCGACGGCTCCGGGTCCAGCAGCGCGGCGACCACGTCGCCCAGCGGACCCGGCAACCGGCCCGGCCCGGCGCCGTCCAGCTGCGGGTACCACCACCCGTCGCCGTCGCGCCGCGGGTGGAACGCGTGTTCCCCGGTGGCCGCCTCGAACAGCAGGGTACCGAGCGCGAACAGGTCGCTCGCCGGTACCGCGACGGCGTCGCGACACTGCTCCGGCGCCATGAACGGGGTCGACCCGCGCGGCGCCCCGGACCGCCGCAGGGTTCCGGCCGGCCGGGCGATGCCGAAGTCGATCAGCACCGGCCGGCCGTCGCGCAGGCACACGTTGGACGGCTTGACGTCCAGGTGCACCACGCCCCGCCCGTGCAGGTACCGCAGCGTGCCGGCCAGCTGCATGCCGAGCAGCAGCACCTCGACCGGTTCCAGCGGCCCGGCCTCGGTGAGCGAGGTCTCCAGCGTCGGCCCTTCCACGTACTCGAACAGCAGGTGCGGCGGGTCGGCGTGCACGGCGGCCGCGTACAGCCGCTGTACCCCCGGATGCGCGAGCCCGGCGGTCACCTGCGCCTCGTGCGCGAGGTCGGCCCGGGTCAGCGGGTCCTCGACCAGCTCGCGCCGGGCCACCTTCATGACCACCGGCATCCACCACGCGGTGGACCAGACCAGCCAGGTCTCGCACCGGCGCCCGCCACCCAGCCGGGCCCAGGCGCGCAGCCCCGGCCCGACCACGTCCCCGGGGGCGTACCCCCACCCGGTGCGTGTCGCTTCGACAATGCTCATCGGCTTGTGGGCGGGGCGGTCCCCGACCGCCCCGCCGTCCTCCTTCACGGTTGCGCTATCAGGTCGTGGTGACCGTGGTGCTGGTGTTGTCCGTGCTCGTGTTCGACTGGCTGGTGAACACGTTGTGCATGCCCCGGACCCGCCACCATCCGCGGCGGAAGTCGGCGGCCTTGGCGCCCCAACACATCTCAGACACCTCCCTTCACTTGGGTCGGTACGGACTGCGCGGAGGAGATCTCCACGCGCTGGAGGCGGCACCATTCGGCGAACGTGCCGCCCCGCATGATCAGGTCGGCCGGCGAACCGGCCTCGGCGATGCGGCCGCCGGCGAGCAGCAGTACCCGGTCGGCGAGCGCCGCCACCCGTAGCCGGTGGGTCACCACGAGGGTCATCCGGCCGGCCGCGGCCCGTTCGATCGCGTCCATCACGGCCTGCTCGGATTCCGCGTCCAGGCCGCTGGTCGGCTCGTCGAGCAGCAGTACCGGCGCACCGCGCAGCAGTGCCCGGGCCAGCGCCACCCGGCGCCGCTGCCCGCCGGACAGCATCACGCCGCCCTCGCCGACGACGGTGTCGTACCCGGCCGGCAGGGTGGTGGCGAACCGGTCGACCAGCGCGGTACGGGCGGCTTCGACGATCTCGTCGCGGCTGGCGCCCGGCCGGCCGAACGCGATGTTGTCGGCCACGGTCCCGTCGAGGATCCAGGGGTCCTGCGGTACCAGCGCGATCCGGTCGCGCAGCGAGGCCAGGGTCAGCTCGCGCAGGTCGGTGCCGTCCACGGTGATCCGGCCGGCGTCCGGGTCGTACAGCCGCAGCAGCAGGGAGAGCAGCGTGGACTTGCCCTCCCCGGTGGCGCCGACGAGGCACACCATCTCGCCGTGCCCGACGTGCAGGGACAGCCCGCGCAGCACCGGGTACCCGGGGGCGTACCCGAACTCGACGCCGACCACGGCCAGCACCTGAGGCCGCGCCGGCGCCTCCCGCGCGCCGGGCGCCTCCACCACGTACTCGTCCGAGGTGAGCAGCTCGCCGAGCCGTTCCCGGCTGGCCGCCCCGCGGGCGAGCACCGACGCCAGCCGGGTCAGCGACCGCACCGGGCTGTAGAGCATCGCGAGGTACGACAGCACGACGAGCAGCACCCCGAGGGTCATCCGGCCGCTGGTCACCCGGAGCACGCCCAGCCACAGCACCAGCCCGCCGCCGGCGGCGAGCAGCAGGTCGGCCGCCGGGCTGTACCGCGCCTCCAGGTCCAGCGCGCGCAGGTCGGCCCGCAGCACGCCGAGGTTCTCCGCGCGGAACCGGTGGCTCTGCGCCTCCTGCTGCGCGAACGCCTGCACCGCGCGCACGTGTCGCAGCGACTCCGCGGCACGTGCCGCCAGGTCGCCCTGCCGGTCGCGGGACTCCCGCTGGGCCCGCTTGATCTGCCGGCGCCGCACCGCCGCCAGCAGCGCCAGCGGGGGTACCACGACCAGCGCGACGGTCGTCATCCCCGGATCGATGGCGAGCAGCACCGCGAGCAGGCCGAGCAGCGTCAGCGCGTCGGGTACCGCGCTGACCAGCCAGACGACGAGCGCGTCCTGGATCCGGGACACGTCGCCGGTCAGCCGGGTCACCAGGTCGCCGCTGTGGTTGCGGTCGTGGAACCGCGGTGACAGGGTCAGCAGCCGCTCGTAGGTCCGCGCGCGCAGGTCCGCGCCGATGCGTTCGGCCGCCGCGCCGGACAGGTAGCTGGTCAGGTACCCGGTGACGCCGGACACCGCGACGAGCGCCACGGCACCGGCGGCGGCGACGACGGCGAGCCCGCCCGGTGGCAGCCCGTGCAGCGGCCCGGTCAACGGCCGGTGCCCGATCGCGTGGTCGACCGCGAGCTGCATCGGCCACGGCCGGGCCAGGCCCAGCCCGGTGTCGACGAGCGCCAGCGCGGCCGACACCGACAGCGCGAACCAGTACGGACGCAGGAACCCGCGCATCAGTCCACCCGGGCCAGTCCGCGCCGGACGGAGAACCCGACCCCGATCAGCGTCACCACGACCGCGGCGGCGGCGACCGCGGCGAGCACCCGCGCGCCGGACGTCGCCGGTTGCGCGGCGGTCGGGGTACCCACGAAAAGGTGAGCGGCGGCCCGCGGAGCCGAGGACGGCAGCGCTGGCCCGGACGGTGGCGGCCCGGACGACGGTGGCGGCCCGGACGACGGTGGCGGCCCGGACGACGGTGGCGGCCCGGACGACGGTGGCGGTGCCGCGACCACCACCGACCGCCGGACGACGGTGACCACCGCGACCGGCCGTGGTACCGCGCCGGCCGGCCGCGCCGGGCGGGGCGACGGCGCCGGCGGGGTGGCGGCCGTGGCGGCCTCCTCCGCCCGCAAGCACCGGAAGTCGTGCCAGCGGCCGTGCCGGTCGTGGCCCTCCGCGGTGCCGGCATGGTGGCCCCGCCCGTGCCCGCTGTCGGCGAGCGCGGCCGTGGCCGGCACCGCGAGCGCGGCGGTCACCGCGGTCACGACCACCAGCCCCCGCATCGTCTGCGTACCCATCACGCACCCCCCGTGATTTCGCCTTCAGATCAGATATCCCTCGCGGGCCTGAGCCGGGCATGAAGCGCGGATTAGGGTTTCTTCACATTCCGCGGGGCGGAGGTCGCCGTGCGCCGGGGTCCCCCGTACGGGCAAGCTGACATCGACCGATCTGACTACCTGGGGAGCAGAAGGGGGATGCGGTCACATGTCGTTGAGTCGTCGTCGCATAGTCACCTGGGGAGCGGCCGGGGCGGCGGGTGCGGCGCTGCCGTTCGGTAGTGCCGCGGCGTTCGCCGATCCCCCGATCCCGGCGCCGGAGACGCGGGCACTGGGCCGGGTCTTCGACGTGACCCGGTTCGGTGCCAAGGGGGACGGGGTCACCATCGATTCCGACGTCATCAACCAGGTCATCGAGGCGGCCGCCGCGGACGGTCGCGGTGGCACCGTGTACTTCCCGGCCGGTACCTACGCCTGCTACTCGATCCACCTGCAGAGCAACGTCGAGCTGTACCTCGCGCACAACGCCACGATCCTGGCCGCCGCACCGGCGAACGGGCGCGGGTACGACCCGGCCGAGCCGGGCGCCGGCAACCCGTTCCAGGACTTCGGGCACAGCCACTGGCACAACAGCCTGATCTGGGGCGAGAACCTGACCAACGTGACGATCGCCGGTCCCGGGAAGATCGACGGCAAGGGTCTGGTCCGTAGCGGCGCCGCGGAGTCCGCACCGTTGAACGGCAACAAGGCCATCGCGCTGAAGCTGTGCCGCAACGTGCTGATCCAGGACGTCACCATCGTCAACGGCGGCCACTTCGGCATCCTGCCGACCGGTGTCGACAACTTCCGCATCGACGGCCTGGTGATCGACACGAACCGGGACGGCATCAACGTCGACTGCTGCAAGAACGTGCGGATCTCCAACACCACGGTGAACTCGCCCAACGACGACGCGATCGTGCTGAAGAGCTCGTTCGCGCTCAACGAGGCGCGGGCGACGGAGAACGTGACCATCGACAACTGCATGGTCTCCGGGTACGACCTGGGGACGCTGGTCGACGGTACCTTCAAGACCGGCAACTTCGGGCGGACCGGCCGGATCAAGTTCGGCACCGAGTCCAACGGCGGGTTCCGCAACATCGCGATCTCCAACGTCGTCTTCGAGTTCTGCCGGGGCCTGGCCCTGGAGACCGTCGACGGCGGGCTGCTGGAGGACGTGACGATCAGCAACCTGACCATGCGCAACGTCCAGATGCCCATCTTCATGCGGCTCGGTGCCCGGATGCGCGGCCCCGCCGGGGTACCCGTCGGCAGCCTGCGCCGGGTCAGCATCAGCAACGTGATCGCGCACAACGCCGACCCGCGGTACCCGTCGACGATCGCCGGCATCCCCGGCCACGACATCGAGAACATCCGGATCAGCGACGTGCGCCACCACATGCTCGGCGGGCTGACCCCGGCCGACGCGGTGGCCGACCCGCCCGAGCTGGACAACGCCTACCCGGAGCCGACGATGTTCGGCACCCTGCCCGCCTACGGCTTCTTCATCCGGCACGTCAACGGGCTGGACATGGACAACGTCGAGGTGCGGTACGAGACGACCGACACCCGGCCGGCCGTCGTGGTGCGGCACGCCGCCGACGTGGACTTCCACCACTGCCGGGCGGACAAGGCGCCGGACGTACCGACGTTCCTGCTCGACGACGTGGACGGCTTCATGGTCAGCACCAGCCGGCCGGTCGCCGACACCACCATCACCGACCACATCGACCACAAGGAGCTCTAGCGGCGCAGCGTCACCGGGGCTCGGCCAGGAGCCGGGCGAAGGCGCGGGCCGCCGCGTCGACCCGGGCCGCGTCCCCGGTGACGAGCCGGTCCAGCATCAGCCCATCGAGGGTGTCGAGGACCAGCGTCGCCAGTACCGTGGCCCGCCGGCCCGGCACCTTCAGCGCGACGAGGCGGCGGTGCAGCAGGTCCAGCCAGGGCTCGCGCAGCTTGCGGTGCGCCGGTGCCCAGCGCGCGCCGTCGCGGACCGAGAGGGCGCACAGCTCCAGGTACAGGCGGGCGAGCGCGTCGGTCTGCGGCGCGGTCATCAGCTGCCAGGCGCGCTCCACGACCTGTTGCGGGGTGCGCGCCGTGGCGGCGAAGTCGCCCATGCCCTCGGACACCCGGCGGTTGGCCAGCTCCAGCACGTCGGCGATGAGCCGTGCCTTGCTGCCGAAGTGGTAGATGAGCATGCGGTCGCTGGTACCGACGGCGGCGGCGAGCGGACGCAGCGACAGGTTCAGCAGCCCGTGCGCGAACACGTACCCCAGTGCCGCCTCGGTCAGCTCCTCGCGGGTGTGCATCCGGCGAACGTAGCACGTGCTTCACTTCGTACGTAGCGACCGCTACACTTTGCCGGCATGAGGCTGGCCCTGCGGATCGATGCGCTCGTCGAGGCGGTCCTCGCCGCGTGCTGCGTCGCGCTGGCCGTCGGGCAACCGCGGGCCGGTGGCTGGCGGCTGCCCGGGTACCTGTCCGCCGGATGGGTGCTGGCGGTCGCCGTCGCGCTCGGCGTGGCCGTCCTCGCGGTCGGCGAAGTGCTGGTTGCGCGCCGGGGGTGACGACCAGCGCTTGCCCAGGCTGCCTCATCTCCCTAAACTCCTGGAGAACCCGCACCGACCGCGGGCCACACCGGCGGCCGAGTGCTCCGACCGGTAGCTCACCGTCCATCGCCATGTGTCGATGCGGTGTGTTCGTCGGACCGCCCTGTTCACGCCAGCGACCGACCTTGGGGGTTCGCCGATGGAGCGCGCTTTCGACATGGGCCGGCACAACCCATGCGGGAGCGGGTATCCGACGGTCAGCGTGATCGTCCCCACCCTCAACGAGGCGCCGAACCTTCCGTACTTCTTCAGCCGGCTACCAGCTGATCTGCACGAGGTGATCCTGGTTGATGGCGGTTCCGTCGACGGTACCGTCGCCGTCGCCCAGGACCTGTACCCGAAGGTGATCACCGTCGGGCAGAGCCGCAGCGGCAAGGGCAACGCGCTGGCCTGCGGGTTCGCCGCCAGTACCGGCGACATCCTGGTCACCGTCGACGCCGACGGATCGACCGACCCGGCCGAGATACCGCGCTTCGTCGAGGCGCTGGAACGCGGCGCGGACTACGCGAAGGGCTCCCGGTTCCGGGCCGGCGGGGAGAGCCACGACATCACCCGGTTCCGCCGGATCGGCAACCACGGCCTCGGTGGCGTGGTCAACCTGCTGTTCGGTACCGACTTCACCGACCTCTGCTACGGGTACAACGCGTTCTGGCGGCATGTCCTGGAGTGTCTGGAACTGCCCGACGTTGCCCTGCAATCTCCGGCGAACGGGGAGAAGCTGTGGGGCGACGGCTTCGAGATCGAGACGCTGATCACGCTACGGGCCGCCCGGCACCGGCTGGCGGTCAGCGAGGTGCCCAGCGTCGAGTTGCGCCGGCTGCACGGGGTGAGCAACCTCAACGCGGTCAGCGACGGGATCCGGGTCATGCGCACGATCATCCGGGAGTACCGTCGCCCGCGCGTGCCGCCCGCTGCTCCCGTGATTCCCGCGCAGGTCCGCCGCACCGTCGGGGAGCGCCGGCCGGCCGACACCGCGCCGGCCGACGTCGCACGGGTCGATGTCGTGCCGGTCGAGGAGTAGGCCCCATGGCCGACCGGCCCAGGCCGCCCAGCCAGGAGTCGTTCGCCTGGTGGCGGCCGGCCCGCGAGGTCGAGACGACGATGCTGCCGCGGATCACCGACCCGCCGCCGGAGCCTGCGCCGGCCGCGGCTGCGCCGGTCGTGGTGCCTCGACAACGCGACGCGGAGACCGAACTTCTGCCCCGAGCGGCAGCCGCACCGCCGCCGGAACCCCGTGCGCCGAACGTGACCCGGCAGGCGAGCCGCTGGGACCGCACCGTCACGATGCCCGTCCTCGGGCTCGCCCCGGAACTGCTGGCGCTGTCGGCCATCGGGGTCGTCCTCGTCGCGGTCGCCTACTTCGGCGGCCGGCTCGGCGCCGCCTACGCCGGCCCGCTCTACTGGGCCGGGCACGTCCTGGTCTACACCCCGATCGTGTTCCGGCTGCTGTCGCGCAAGCTGACCGGGTTCACCGAGTCGTTCCTGCTCGTCATGGGGCTCGCGGTCAACCAGTACCTGCTCAAGTGGCTGTACAGCCCGGACCAGCTGCGGTTCCCCGACGAGCTGCAGCACTGGCTGTCCACCTCGATCGTGCTGGAGACCGGCCGGCTGTTCCAGCCGAACACCGCGCTTCCGGTCGCCGCCCACTTCCCGGGCCTGGAGGAGATCGGGGCGGGCGTGGCGTCGCTGACCGGCCTGCCGGTCACCGCGTCGGGGCTGCTCGTCGCCGGCATCCTGCACCTGGTGTTCGTGGGCGCGCTGTTCATGCTGGTACGCAGCGCCGGGGGTACCCCGCCGCTGGCCGGCGCCACCTGTGCCCTCTACGCGACCGCACTGCACTACCTGTTCTTCGACTCGATGTACCTGTACCAGACCGCCGCGCTGCCGTTCCTCGTCCTCGCCATCTGGGCGACCCGGCGGTGGCGGCGGCGCGAACCCGGGTACCTGCCGTACGCGGTCGTCGGGCTGGTGTCGATCGCCGTGGTCACGGTGTCCCACCACATCACCGCGTTCGCGATGGTCGGCGCGCTGGGCCTGCTGGCGCTGGCCGACCTGGTGCTGCCGGCCCGGCCGCGCCGGTGGAGCACCGTGAGCCTGGCGGGTACCGCGGCGGTGGTGGTCACCGCATGGCTCGTCTTCGTCGCCACCGAGGTCCTCGACTACCTCGCCGAGCCGGTCACCTCACTGCTCAGCGGCCTCACGCACATCTTCTCCGCCGGCGGCTCCGCGCAGTCGCTGGCACCGGCGAACCCGTTGTGGGAGCTGGTGGTCGAGGCGGTCGGGCTGCTCTGCCTGTTCGTCCTGCTGGTCCGGGCCGGCGCGACGGCGATCCGCACGCGGGAACGCGACGCGTGGCAGTGGGCGCTGATCGCCGGTTCCGCGCTGTTCTTCGGTACCAGCACCCTGCGCTTCATCGGCGCGGACGGCCCGGAGCTGGCCGGCCGGGCCGCCACGTTCACGTATATTCCTATGTCGATGCTTGCCGCCGCGACCATCGTCGAGTGGCGCCGCAGCCTGCGCCCGCGGCTGTGGCCGGGGCCGCTGGGCCGGCTGACGACGGACGCGAGCTGGGCCCGGCCGGCGCCGCTCGGCGCGGCGATGGCGACGCTGCTGATGGTCGGCGCCCGCGCCGGTGGCTGGCCGCCGTACTGGGAGCAGCTTCCCGGCCGGTACCTGGTGGCCGGGTTCGAGCGGTCGGTGGACGCGCAGAGCGTCGCGGCGGCGCAGTGGTCGCGCACCGGCCTGGCCGAGGACACCCGGGTGGCCGCCGACACCAACGGCATCAACCTGCTGTCGACGTACGGCCGGCACGACACGGTCGGCGCGTCGCTGTACGAGGGCCCGGTGTGGGGGCTGCGCGACCAGCAACTGCTGGCGTCGGCGGCGGTCGACTACCTCTGGGTGGACCTGCGGATGTCGCAGCAGCTGCCGGCCGAGGGCGGGTACTACCCGGGCGACCCGGACACCGGGAAGCACACGGCGCCGCTGCCGCGCGCCGGCCTGACCAAGTTCGACGGCGTACCCGGGGTCAGCCGCGTCTACGACAGCGGCGACATCGAGATCTACGACATGAGGGGCGCATGAGCCGCCGGGCCGCGCTGCTCGTGGCGGCCGCGGCACTCGTGGCGGCCGGGGCGGTGCTCTGGCCGGCCCCGGCCGCGCTGCGGGTACCGGCCGGGCTGCTGCTGGCGTTGGTGCTGCCCGGGATCGCGTTGACCGGTGCGCTGTTCGGCGTGCGGGTACTGTCCACTGTGGAGCGTCTGGTGCTGCCCCCGGCGCTGAGCGCGGCGGTACTGGTCATCGGTGGCCTCGGGCTGTACGCCGCGGGCGTCCACCTGGGCCGGGTGTCGTGGACGGCGCTCACCGCCGGTACCACGGTCGCGGCGGGCGCAGCGGTGCTGGCGACGAGGCGGCTGCGCCGGCAGCACGCCGATCCGCAGTCGGTGACCGAGACCGCGATGTTCGGCACGGTACTGGTGGCGGAGCGGGAACGGCTGACCGTCCGCACCGTGTTCTGGCGGCTGGTACCCCTGGCCCTCGCGCTCCTTCTCGTCACCGGCGCGGCCGCCCTGGCGATCCGGGCCACCACGGCCGGCCGCCAGCCGTTCACCGCGCTGTCGCTGGCACCGGCGGCGGATTCCGTTGCCACCCAACCGAACCGGCGCGCGGTCGTGCTGAGCGTGCGGTGCGAGGAGAACGGCGACGTCGGGTACGCGCTGCGGGTGGCCGGCGACGACGGGTACCAGCAGACGTTCGCGGTGACCCTGCCGCCGGGCGGCACCTGGACGCGGACCCTTCAGGTACCGGTGACCGGCACGGTGACCGCGGATTTGTTCATGGGCACCACCGCGGTGCCCTACCGCACCGTGCACCTGGCCGGCAGCCGATGACGTTCTACCAGAGCGGCAGCGCGGCCGGTGCGGAGGACCCGCTCCTGCAGGCACTGCGCTGGCGCACCGTGTACGACAGCGCCAACGCGGCCACCCCGCGCAACCGGCTCAAGCGGGCCGTGCGGCGCAACGGCGACCTGCTCAGCAACTCCGGTTCGCTGATGGCGACCAGCGTGCTCACCTCGGTCGTCGGCTTCGCGTACTGGTGGGTGGCGGCGCGCTCGTTCCCGGCCGAGGCGGTCGGGTCGGTGTCGGCGGCGGTGTCCGCGATGACGGTGGTCGGCACGCTGGGCATGTTCGGCATGGGTACCCTGCTGATCGCCGAACTGCCCCGGATGCCGGGCCGGCAGGGCAGCCTGATCTCGACGTGCGTGCTCGTCGCCGGTACCGTCGCCACGCTCGGCGGCATCCTGTACGAGCTGGTCGCCTGGTTCGTCAACCCGGGGCTGCGGGCGGCGCTCGGCTCGGCGCCGGCCGCCGCGCTTCTGCTGGTCGGCATGGCGTTCAACGCCGCCACGCTGGTCCTCGACGAGGGGCTGGTCGGGATGCTGCGCGGGCGGCTGCAACTGGTACGCAACGCGTACTTCGCGGTCGGCAAGCTGCTGCTGCTCGTCGCCCTCGCGGTGCTGCCGGTCACCGTCACCGGCACCGGCCTGCTGGCCACCTGGGTCGGCGGCATCCTGCTGTCGGCGGCGCTGCTGCTGTGGACCCAGCGCGGCAAGGGCCTGCCGGCCGGGCTGCGGCCGGACCTGTCGCTGCTGCGCGGGTTGCGCCGCAACGCGTTGGACCACAACCTGCTCAACCTCGCGCTGTTCCTGCCCCGCACGATGCTGCCGCTCGTGGTGACCGCCGTGCTGTCCACCCGCGCGACCGCGGCGTTCTACACCGCCTGGATGGTGCTGTCGTTCCTCGCGATGATCCCGGGCAACGTGGCCACCACGCTGTTCGCGGTCGGCAGCACCGACGGCGCGGCGCTGCGCGGCCGGATGCGCATGGCACTGCTCGTGTCGATCGGCGCGGGGCTGCCGGCGTCGCTGCTCGTCGCGGTACTCGCGCATCCCATCATGGTGACGTTCGGGCAGGGGTACGCCGCCGCGGCCGCGGACGCGCTGGCGATCCTGGC
>VAWN01000099.1:0-44055 GCA_005885555.1 Actinomycetota bacterium | reverse complement strand
GGTCGCCCTGGCCAGGCCGGCAAAGCCCGGCGCGGTCCGCCGGCACCGCGTCCGGCTGCCCGCACCGCGCCGCCCGCTCGCCGACGCCCCGACGGTACCGCTCAGCCGCCGGCCACACTGACCAACCCGACCGGGTCGTGGCAGAGCGCGTCGATCGCGGCCGCGACCCGGTCACTGTCCAGTACCGCGCCGTCGAAGCTGGCGTTGACGTAGAGCGCGCCGGCCAGTTCCGAGAACGACAGCGTCAACGCCTCCGGACCGCTCGTGGTCGGCACGCTGATGTTGCGGTACCCGTCCGGCGGCCCGGCCCATGGCAGGTCGGCGTACCCGTCGAGCCGGCCGACGTGGGTCAGCGTCAGCTCCGGCCGGGCCGGCTGCCGCGCGGCGGCGACCGGCACCGGCGGCGGTAGCGGCGGCGGTGGCCGTGGTAGCGGCACTGGCGGTGGTAGCGGCACCGGCCCGGCGGCGGGGGAGCGCAGCGCCAGCCGGGCGGTCCGCAGCGCGAGCATCGCGAGCGGCCGCCCGCTGTCCAGCTCGGCCGCGAGCGCGGCGTGCACCGAGCGCGGGTCGATCGGGTCGGCCGGGCACACGTACTGGCCCCACGAGAAGTTGCCGTCGACCGTCGCGCCGTCCGGCAGGTAGCGCCGCGCGTCGACCAGTACCACAGCGCCCGGCCACTTCGGCGGCAATCCGGCCCGGGTCAACGCGACCGGCGCGGCGGAGAACAGCACCGCGGCCGCGGACAGGCCCGGGGCGTACCGGTCCCGCCAGGCCCGGACCCGTCCCAGCGCGGTCGCCGAGCGCACCGACCGGTACCGGATGTCGGGCGTCCACGGCGCGCCGACGCCGGACGAGCGCGGCGGGCGGCTGATCCGCCCGGCCCGCAGCAGCGCCGCCGGATGGCGGCCGAAGTGATGGAGTAGTGCACAAATCAGCGGCAGCCGCACCGGTGCCGCGACCGGCGGGCGTGGCCCGGTGCCGGTCACCGCCGCCCGGATCAGCGCGGGGAACAGCGTGTTGACGACCCGCCCGTCGCCGACGGTGTGCGCGATCCGCGCGCCGACGTACCCGCCACCGGTGGCGAGCACCAGCGGCCGCTCACCCAGCGGTTCGCCGATCAGCAGCCGGGTCACCGCATCGGCATCCGGGGGCGCTTCGAAGACGGGCGCCGCGGACGCGGCCCGCAGCCCCTCGGCGGTGATCCCCTCGAACGGCCCGAACACGCGCAGGTGATCCACTCCCCGCCACATGCGCGCCCGCGCGTTCATCCGGCGAAGTGCGGATCGGCGGCGAGCCGCTGGTAGGCGGCCAGCGCCGCGGGCGTGCTGTCGATCCGCCAGTTCTTGCCGGTGCCCTTGTCGTCGTCGGTGTCGAACCAGACGACCGCGGCGACCGGCGGGTGCGCGATGACCCAGCGGGCGAGCTGGTCGATCCAGTCCGCCTTGACGCTGCCGCCCTTCTCCAGCGCGCCGGTCTCGGCGAGCATGACGGGCTTGCGGCCGCCGTAGGCGCGCACGATGCCGTCGAAGAGGGAGTCGGGAGTCTCGCGTCCCATCAGATACCCGGACACCCCGACCCAGTCGACGTACCCGTCGCCGGGGTAGTAGCGGGCCATGTCGTTCCATGACACGGCGGGTACCGAGCCGGCGTTGGGTCCCCACACCCAGGCGACGTTGGTCGCGCCGTGGGCGACGAAGATGTCGTGCAGGTGCCGCCACGCGGCCACGTACCCGGCCGGGTTGTTGCCGTTCTTCGGCCCGCCCCAGGCGAACCAGTCGCCGTTCATCTCCCACGCCCAGCGCAGGAACACCGGCCGGCGGTACCGCGCCAGCGCGTCGGCCGCGGCCGCGATGAGCCCGTCCTGCGAACCGTTGTTGATCGGCGCGTAGCCGGTACCGTCCCAGGAGATCAGCAGGACCGCGCCGGCCGGCAGGTCGGCGGCGCTGTCCGGTAGCGGGTCGGTCCACTGGTAGTACCGGTGCAGGATGCGCGGGTCCCGGCCGAGCTGCTGGCGGCGCAGCGCGAGGCTCTGCACCTCGTCCATGCCGGACAGGTCGAGGTAGGCGCCGAGCATCACCTTGCCGGGTACCGGAAGCGGCGGCCCGTCCCGGCCCGGCTCGCTGGCCGGCGCACTGGGCGCGGTCGAGGCGGCCGGTGGCGGTACCCATGCGGCGGCCCGGGGAGCCGGCGCGCCGCAGCCGGCCAGCGCGAGGGCGACCGGGCCAAGAGCGACGAGGCCGAGGGCCAGTAACGTCCGGGGCGCGCGCATCTGAGTTTCATACCAGACCGGCCGTCTGTTCATCCCCGGCCCTGCCCGGTATCGTGACGCAGATTCAGCCGGAGGGTACGAGGGCAAATTGGTCGTGACGACAGGAAACGCAACGCCCCGCATGGTCGGGGTGGGCACGGCGAACCCCAAGTCCGGCTATTCGCAGGAGGACATTCTCCGCCGTTACGGCATCGAGGACCGCCGGGTCCGGTCGCTGTTCCACAACAGCCGGATCGACCAGCGGTACCTGCACCTGCCGGCCGTCGACCCGGCCGGCGGCCCGGTCACCGAGACCCAGGGCCAACTGCTCGACAAGCACCGCACCGAGGGCCTGGAACTGGCCACCCGGGCGCTGCGCGACTGCCTGGAGCGGGCCGGTGCCGAGTACGCCGACGTGCGGTACCTGTGCTGCGTCTCGTCGACCGGCTTACTGACGCCCGGCTTCAGCGCGCTGCTGATCCGGGAACTGGGGCTGCGCCGCGACTGCGGCCGCGCCGACGTGGTGGGCATGGGCTGCAACGCCGGGCTGAACGCGCTCAACCCGGTGGCCGCGTGGGCGGCGGCCAACCCCGGCCAGCTCGCCGTGATGATCTGCATCGAGGTGTGTTCGGCGGCCTACGTGTTCGATGGCAGCATGCGCACCGCCGTGGTCAACAGCCTGTTCGGTGACGGCGCCGCGGCGGTCGCGGTCCGGGCGGCCGGCAGTGGACCGGGCGGCGCCGGCTTGCTGAAGTTCAGCAGCCTGCTCATCCCCGACGCGATCGACGCGATGCGCTACGACTGGGACGACGCGCTGCACAAGTACAGTTTCTTCCTCGATCCCCACGTGCCCTACGTGGTCGGCGCGCACAGCGAGGCCGCGCTCGACGGCCTGCTCGCCGGCACCGGCGTGGGCCGCGACCGGGTCGCCCACTGGATCGCGCACTCCGGCGGCCGCAAGGTGATCGACGCGGTGAAGATCAACCTTGGCCTGACCGAGCACGACCTGCGGCACACCAGCGCGGTGCTGCGCGAGTACGGCAACCTGTCCTCGGGCTCGTTCCTGTTCTCCTACCAGCGGTTGCTCGACGAGGGCCGGACCGCCGCCGGCGACTACGGCGTGCTGATGACGATGGGCCCCGGCTCGACGATCGAAATGGCGCTCGTGCAGTGGTGACCGGACTGGCCGGGACCGGGTTGGCCATCGGTGCCGACGCGGTACTGTCCGGCACGCTCGTCGACGAGGTGAACGCGCTGTGCGGGCGGGTCGAGGCGGGGCAGGCGGCCGCGGTACTGCTGCGGCTCGGTGGCGGCACCGCCGACCGTCCCTACGGCGATGTCACCGTGCAGGCGGTCAACCGGTGGGAGCGCGCGCTGCGCCGGCTGGAGCGGTTGCCGGCCGCCACCGTCGCGGTGGTCGACGGGCCGTGCGCGGGTCCGGCGTTCGACGCGCTGCTGACCGCCGACTACCGGATCGCTTCGGCCGCTGTCCGGTTGCGCATCGCACCGGTCGGCGCCGGGCCGTGGCCGGGGATGGCGCTGTACCGCCTGGCCAACCAGGTCGGTGCCGGCCGCGCGCGGCAGCTGGCGCTGTTCGGCACCGAGCTGCCCGCCGACCGTGCGGCCGAGTGGGGCCTGCTGGACGAGGTGGTACCGGATCCTGCCGCGCGGTCCGCCGAGGTACTCGACGCCTTCGCCGGTACCCGCGGCAAAGAGCTCGCGATCCGGCGCCGGCTGCTGCTGGACGCCGGGTACACCAGCTTCGAGGACGCCCTCGGCGCGCACCTCGCCGCGTGCGACCGCGCGCTACGGCTGGCGGCCGCGGACTAGCTGCGTCAGGTGGCCGGGTTGCCCGGTCGCGCAGTCGGTCGCCGCCGGTACCGCCGCGTGCACGATCGCGCCGCCGAGGAACGTGGTGTCGGCGGCGACGATCGACGCCGCGATCACGGCGAAGGACGCGGGGCCGGCCAGCGCCGCCGGGCCGGTCGCGTACAGGACCAGGCCGGTGAGACCGGCGGCCGGGAA
This sequence comes from Actinomycetota bacterium, assembly GCA_005885555.1. GTDB lineage: Bacteria > Actinomycetota > Actinomycetes > Mycobacteriales > Micromonosporaceae > AC-43. The sequence goes on along the minus strand of VAWN01000099.1, from coordinate 39,782 downwards.
GGCCGCGGCCGGCCCGCCGGTACCGGCCGCCGAACCGGTACCCGCCGGCGGCGGCCCGGTCGTCGTCCCCTGCATCCGGTCGCCTCCCCAGGTCCCGTCTTCGGCCGGCACCGGTGTGCCGCCTTCGGGTGCGATCGGCCGGCGGCTGGTTGAGTTGCGGGAAAGTGCTCACCGGTTTCCGCCGGGGAGCGACCGGGGACGCTCCGGGGACGGCTACGGTCAGCATCGGCGCATGCGAGCGGTTCTTCTTCTCACCGGCGCGGTGGTGCTCCTCGCGCTTGTCAGCTGCAGTACCGGTACCGGTACCGGTACCGGGACGGGCGGCGGCAGGGGCTGGGGCGGGAGCGACGGGGGTGGCGGGGGTGGCTCCCCGGGCGGCGGCGGGGACCCCGGCCCCGTCCCCGGCCAGAGTTGCTCCATCGCGCCGCCGTCGCTGGTCAACGCCGCGCTGGGTACCTCGGTCGGGGAGCCCGAGTTCGAGGACGACATGCCCGGGCCGATCGGGCTCAAGCACCTGTGGGGCTGCCGCTACTCCGACACGGTCGCCCTCGGTTTCGGGCAGGGCTTCGACGCCGCGGGGATGGCCACGCTCAGGAAGGCGTACGACGACCTGGCTTCCGACGGTGTCACCAAGGTGACCGAGGTGTCCGGTGTGGGCGATGAGGCGTTGCTCCTCAGCCACCCGAAGATGGGCAACACCCTGACCGTCCGCAAGGGCGACCGGATGGTCTCGGTCGAGTCCGACGCGCCGGTCGAGCGGGAGAAGGTGCTGGCGGACAAGCTGTTCGGCCGGTTCTGACCGCGGGGCGGTGCGCTTACCGGGGCGCGCTCACCGGGGTGCGCCGACGGCCAGGGCCAGCAGACCGGGCGCGCGGTTGCGCTCGGCGAACTGCCGTACCCGGGACAGCTGCTCGCCGGGCCGGGTGATGCCCGCCCCGGAGACCCGGGCGGCCCAGGCGGTGGCGAGCACAGCGTCGCTGACCGACCCGATCCGGTCGTAGCGCCGGGCCGCGTCGAGCCAGCGGCGGGCCGCGGTACCGTGGTCGCCCCGGGCGGCCACCATCGCACCGGCCACCATGTCCGACGCCGCCTGCGTCCACCGGGTACGCAGCGGCACGGTACCCACGATCGTCGCGGCGGCCGGTGCGGCGGCCGGTACCAGCGCGGTCGCATGGACCACCGCGGACAGCCACTCGGCGGTCAGCGTCTTCGTCGCCGCGTCCCGCCACACCTCGACCAGCTCGTCGAGCAGGGCGGTGACGGTGGCGTCCTCGCCCCGGCAGGCGTGGTAGAGAGCGCCCTGGGCGCAGGCGTTGTACCGCAGCCGGGTGAACCCGTACCGCTGCGCGCTGTCCCGGCACCGTTCGATGTCGGTACCCGACGGCTCCTGGCACAGTGCCCGTAGCCAGGCCCGCCGGCCGCGCAGTTGCAGGTCCCACTCGGTGGTCTCGGCGTCCTCGGCGTCCAGGTACGCGTCGGCCGCCTGCAGCAGCCCGATCCAGTCGCCGCTGAAGTACGCCCACATGGCCGCCGCGGAGTGGCTGATGACCAGGCTGACCTGGCGGCCGTAGGCGGCGGTGCTCTCTGCCGCGGCCTGCGCCCCCTTGGCCAGCTCGGCCTCCTCCACCAGCAGCACCTGCAGGTTGTGCGCGCCGCGCCGCAGGGCCGGCAGCCGCTGGGCCCGGCACATCTCCACGACCCGGCCCAGCTCGGCCACCCCGGCCCGGTCGGCACCCAGGTACCGCGCGGTACCCGCGCTGATCGCCGCGTTCGCGGCGGCGTCGGTGAGGCCGAGCCGGTCGGCGAGCTGGCGGGCCGGCTCGGCGGCCGCGATCGCCTCCTCCGGCCGGTACTGCAGCACGCGCAGCCGGGCAAGCTCGCTGAGCGCCTCCGCCTTGCCGGCACTGTCCGGCAGCTCGGCGTACAGCGCGATGGCCCGGCTCAGGTGCTCGACCGCGCGCTCCTGTTCGGCGCGCATGATTTCGACCTGCCCGAGCAGCGTCTCCGCCCGGGCCACGCCGGCCCGGTCGCCCAGCTCGCCCATCCGTTCGGCGATGCGTTCGAGATCCTTGGCGCCGCCCTCGCGGTAGAAGCGGTCGCCGTCGACGAGGAACTCCAGGCGCCGCCGTTGCAGCTCCGTCGCCAGCCGGGGACCCGGGTCCACGTCGGACGGCCACAGCGTCAGCGCCTGTTCCAGGTGGGCCAGCGCCGGCTCGATGGCGTACACCGCGAACGCCGCGTCGGCCGCGTCCAGCAGGATCCGCCGGGTCGCGGCGGCGTCGGCGGTGGTGTCCTCGCCCAGCTCCTCGGCCAGCGCAAGGGCGGCCACCCGGTGCCGGGCCTGGGCGGCCACCAGGTCGTGCCGGCCGGCCACGCTCAGCTCCTCCAGCCAGGTGGCCGCGCGCCGGTGCAGGGTCGCCCGCGCGGCCCGGGGCAGCCGCCCGTACGCGACGTCGCGCACGAGCTGGTGGCGGAACTTCAGCTCCGTTTCGGCGGCGACGACCGAGGTGCGCGTGGCGACCAGGATGTCCCGGCGGCACAGCTCGTCCAGCGACCGGCCGACGTCGTCGACGGGCCGCCGGACCATCGCCGCCACCGCGCCGGGCCAGACGCTCTCGCCGAGTACCGCCGCCGCGTGCAGCACCGTGCGCTGCACGTCGGTCAGCAGGTCGATCCGGTTGGCCACCACGCCGTGCACGGTCTCCGGGATGGACAGCTGCGCATCCGGGTCGACCTCGCCACCGGCGGCCCGCTCGGCCAGCATCCGCACGTACTCCACGGCGTACATCGGGTTCCCGGCGGTGATCGCGCACAGCCGGTCGGCGAGCGCCTCGGGCAGCCGGTGCTGGCGCAGCAGGCCGAGGACCAGCCCGCGGGCGGTTGCGCCGCGCAGCGGTCCGAGCGAGACGGTCAGGGTACCCGGTGGGCCGCCGGCCCACGCCGGCTCGTTCTCCAGCAGTTCCGGCCGGTAGGTGCACAGCACGATCAGCGGTACCTCGCCGACGGTCTCCACCAGCCCGATGAGGAACCGCAGCATGGCCGGGTCGGCGAAGTGGAGGTCCTCGACGACCAGTACCGTCGGCATGTTCCGGGCCAGGGCGACCAGCACGTCGCGCCAGGCCGCCTCGATCTCGCCGGCGTTGACCGGCCGGCCGGGCAGGCCGGCCAGCGGGCCGAGCAGTTCGGCGAGCCGGTCCACGTCGGGCGCGGCGACCACCTCGGCCAGCGCGCTGGACAGCCGCTCCCGCGCGGTCGCCTCGTCGTCGGTGTCACGCACGTCGGCCTGCGCCTTGACGATGTGGGTGAGCGCCGTGTACGGCCCGTTCTCGTTGTACGGCAGGCACCGGCCCTCCCGCCAGCGCACCAGCACCTCGGGGCTGCCCTGCATGCGCCGGGCGATCTCGCGCAGCAGCCGGCTCTTGCCGACCCCGTGCACGCCGACGATGGAGATCAGCCGGGCCTCCTGCTCGCGGACGCTGCGTACCAGCGCCGAGGCGATCAGGTCCAGCTCGTGGCTGCGGCCGGCGAGCGGGATCGTGTCGTCGTCCAGTTCGATCCGGCCGGCCAGCCCCTCGGCCAGCCATACCGTGTCCGGCTGTGACTTGCCGCTGAGGGTGACCGTGCGCGGCGGCTCGGCGTACCGGATGGAGCCGAGGGTCGCCCGCCGGGTGGCCGCCGAGACCAGTACCCCGCCGTCGGGCGCCAGCGTCTGCAGCCGCGCGGCGGTCGCCACGACGTCGCCGGAGACCATCGCCTCGCCGGCGTTGTGCGCGGCGGCCAGGTCGACCAGTGCCTCGCCGGTCGCGACGCCGACGCGGATGCGCATGCGGTACCGGCCGGCCAGCGGCTGGTCGTCCAGTTCCCGCTGGACCTCCAGCCCCGCGGCCACCGCGCGTACCGCGTCGTGCTCGCTCTCCACCGGTACCCCGAACACGGCCATCACCGCGTCGCCGACGTACTTCTCCAGGATCCCGCCGTACCGGCGGACCACGGTGCTCGCCGTCGCGAAGTAGGCCAGTTGCAGCTGCCGCAGGTCCTCCGGGTCCAGCCGCTCGCCGATCCCGGTGAAGCCGGCCATGTCGACGAACAGCACGCTGATCGTGCGGCGCTCCTCGCGGCCGCTCGCCGGCCCGGCGGCCGCCGGCGCGAACGGGTGCCCGCAGTTGGTGCAGAACTCCAGGCCCGGGGCCAGCAGCGCGAGGCAGGCGGTGCACCGGACGTGCAGCGGGGTACCGCACCGGCCGCAGAACCGGTGGCTCGCATCGGCCGCGGCGCGGCAGTGCAGACAGACGACCTCGGACATGGTCCCCCATGGCGGCAGGCGAATGCGCTAGACACTAGCGGCCGTTGCAGAGCCCGAGGTCCGCTATGTCCATCGTCCGACATCTCTACGCGACGACCTCCCCACCGGGGTAGCGTCGCAGACTGTCATCGCGAGTGATGGATCGTCTACGGGAGGATCACTTGAGCGAGCCCAAGAGCACCGTCAAGGACGAGCCCCGCACCAACCCCGAGCCGGACCCGGCTCCGGACGGGGCCGGCGTCTCGACGCCGCCGGCGAACCCGACGTCACCGCCGCGGCCCATGCCGCCGCACCCGGGGCCGGATGGAGCCGGCGTCTCCTGAAGTACGCACGGACGGGGTGGGCGGCCGGGCCTGCCCCGTTGCCCGTCCCTGTTCCTCAGCCCGGGCCGGGGACGATCACGCCGTGCAGGTGCGGGTACCCGAGCACGCCGAAGTTGAGGCGGCGTAGCGATGCCGGGCCGACCCGCCGCACCTCGCCGCTGGTCGGCTCGTAGAACAGCGCACCGGCCCCGTCGTAGTGGACGAGCAGCACGTAGTGCCGCGGGATCGCGTCACCGATCAGCACCGGCACCGGGTACCCGGCGGCGACCGCCGCGAGTGCCTGCCGTACCACGGCCGCGACCGGCCCGGCGGTCACCCACTGCGCGGTGATGGTCCAGTGGTACTGCGCGCCGAGCCCCATCACCGGCTCGTTCATCAGGTCGCGCAGCCCCCACGGCGGGGTACCCACCAGCGGCGGCCACAACAGGTTCGTGGCGTTGTGCACCCGCTGCTCCTCGGCCTTGAGTCGGACCAGGAACCGGTCGGCGGACTCGTCGACGGTACCGGGACTGCCGCCGGTGGTCAGCATCAGCGCGTAGATCGGGTCGGCGAGCGCACGGGCCAGCACGAGCGCGGTGGAACCGCAGCTGGTGTCGTCGTACTGGCGCACCCGTACCCCGCGGAACGCCAGCGGGCCGGTGACCGCCGGGTCGAGCAGGTTCAGCCGGGTACGCAGCCATTCCCGGTCCTCGTCGGCGATCAGCGCGGCGAACGTGACCAGCTCGTCGACCGGGTGCCCGGCGGCGAAGGCCTTGAGGACGTAGCCCTGCGCCCGGGTCGGTACCGCGGCGAGCAGCTTGTCCAGCCGTACCCGCTGGACCAGCGGCAGCTGCCGGTACCCGCGCACCGCCCGGGTCAGCTGCACCGGACTGAGTACCTCCGCCCGGTCGGCGAGCCGGCCGGCCAGCGGCGAGTCGTCGACCACCGGCGCGGTGGCGGACAGCGGATCGGCGCCGCCGAACATGTCCGACAGCCCGATCGCGGAGCCCGACGTCGCGCCGGGGATACCGATGATGAGCAGAAGCAGTATCGCGGCAAGGCGGAAGCGCCGAACCTGACCGGACGATCCGGCCGCCGCCGCGGTGAGGCTCCTGCGGGTGGCGGCCTTCACCTAGCTCCTCTCGACCCTGAGGGGTTCGAGGGAGTTACCCGTTACTAATCCGTTATAAACGAGGTCCGGCGAATTCGGTCAATTTCTGGCGCAGTGCCACCGGGTCGAGCCCGTGCCACCGCTGGTGGTCGGCCGGCGTCCCGTACCGGCGCAGGTCCGTGCGGGTCACGCCGAGCGACAGCAGCCGGTGCGGCCGGTCGGCCAGCGCGTCGGCGACGACCCGGGCGGAGGTACCGGCCAGGTACGGCTCGACGAGCACCACCGCATCGCCCGTGGCCGCTGTCTCGCCGGCGGCCGCGCGCAGGCCGGCGGTGTCGAACGGGCGCGGCGTGTGCGTGTACGCCACCGTCACGTCGAGGCCCTCGGTCGCGGCGAGCACCGGGTCGAGCATCGGCCCGACCGCGACCACGGTCGCCGCCCGGCCGCGCCGCAGCACCCGCAGGCCGGTCGCGTCCGGGTACCCGGTGGTGTTGGTCTGGCTGGACAGCCGCACGTACACCGGGTCGTCGTGCGTGGCGGCCTCGCGCAACAGTCGCGGCACCTCGTCCGGGTGCCCCGGCACGTGTACCGTCCACGCCCCGTCCAGCGAGTCGATCAGCGCGACGTCGCCGGGGGACTGGTGGGTCCGGCCCTCCTCCGACGCGTCGTACGAGGCGCCGATGCTGACCAGTACCGCACCGACGCCCTGGTGGTCGAGGTCCAGCTTGATCTGCTCGTACGCCCGGTCGACCAGGAACGGCGCGTAGGAGTGGACGTACGGGCGCAGCCCGGTCAGCGCGAGCCCACCGGCGACGCTGACCATCAGCTGCTCGCGGATGCCGACGTTGATGAACCGGTCCGGGTGCGCCCGCGCCACGGCGGCGAACTGCGCGGCCGAGATGTCCGCGATGACCACCGCGGTACGCGGGTCGTCGTCGAGCAGCGCGCCGGTGGTCCGGATGAACGTGTCCCGCATGGCGTCACTCCTGCCCGTACGGCTCGACGCGCGCGACGACCACCGACGGTCGTCCCGGCCAGCGGACCGGCAGGGCGGCGGCGAGCTCCTCGTGGTCACGGCCGTCGACGGTGGACGCCGCCCAGCCGTTGGCGGCGAACCGCACGCCGATCCCGCCCGGCCAGCCGTGCGTGGCCGACTGGTTGTCCACGACCACCACGGTCAGGTTGTCCAGTCCGGTGGCGCCGGCGTAGGCGATCGCCTCGTGGTTGCTGCCCTCGTCCAGCTCCGCGTCGCCGACCAGGACGTAGACGTGCGGCCGGGTCAGCCCCTGGGCACGCAGGCCCAGCGCGGTACCCACGGCGATCGGCAGCCCGTGCCCCAGCGAGCCGGAGCTGATCTCCACCCCGGGTACCAGCATCCGGTCGGGGTGGTGGCCGAGCCGGCTGTCCGGCCCGGCCAGGTCGTCCAGCCAGTCCAGCGGGATGAAGCCCGTTGTGGCGAGTACCGCGTAGAACGCCGCCGGCCCGTGGCCCTTGGACAGCAGGAACCGGTCCCGGTCCGGGTCGTCCGCGCGGTCCGGGTCCACCCTCAGCACCCGGTCGTACAGCACCCACAGAACGTCCAGAGTGGAGATCGCCGCCGGTGCGTGTTTCTCGTCGCCGGTAACCCGGCGCAGCGCGGCCATCAGCTGCGGCGGGCGGGCGGGTCGGGTCGTGGTAACCGTCATACCTGCCAGCCTGCAAGTTGAAGCCGGCTTCACCTCAAGGCCGGTGTGACGTACGAAACGGGGGTGCCGGACCGTGGCCCGGCGCGCGACCATGGACAACCGTGGCGGTACGGCTGTCCGGTGGCGTGGTGACGGGGCGGGGCCTGCGCGTGTGGGCGCCCGACGGTACCGCCACGTCCGCACCCGGTGCGCCGGTCGTCGTCGGGCCGGAGGATGCCGAACCCGCCGCCGTGCAGCGCGCGCTGTCCGGGCTCGCCGCGCTCGTGGACAGCGGCGGGGCGGCCGCGGCCGGCGCCGGGGTGGAGCTGGGCGACGGGTTCCGGTCCGCGCGGCTCGACGGTGCGCCGGGCGACCGGCGGGACGCGGTGCTCGCGGCGCTCGCGGCCCTCGGGGCTGCCGGGGCCGACCGGCTCGGCGCGCGGGCCGGGGTACTGGTCAGCCTGTTCGGGCCCAACGCGACCAGGCCGGTCGGGGCGGCCGCCACGGCGGCGGTCGAGCAGGACCGGTGGTCGGCGCTGCGGCTCGCGTCGGCGGCCAGCGACGTGCTGGGACCGGAGCAGCTGCAACGGGTACTGGCGCTGGCCGGCGGAACCGAACCGGTACCGGCCGGGTCGGCGTCGGCGCTGGCGGACCTGCTCGCCCGGGTACTCGGTCCGCTGCCCCGGCCCCGCCGGCTGACCCTGCTCCTGGACCTGTGGCAGCGGGTCGTCGCCGAACAGGACCGCCGGCTGCGCCGGCACCGGTTGCGCGCCTCGCAGGTACCCGCCGCCCGGCTCGACGGGCTGCTGCGGCGGCACCGGCACCTGACCGACGAGCTGCTGCTGGCCGAGCTGCACCGGGGCCGGACCACGGAGCCGTCGCTGCTGGAGGCCGCCCGGTGGACGCCGCCGTGGTGGTTCTGGCGGGACTGCCTGGACCACGCGGTGAACGACGCGCTGGCGGCCACGGTACTCGCGCGGGTGGCGGTCGCGGTGGTCGACGACGGGGTGGCCGGTGCGCTGGACCGGTACGGGCGGCAGCTCGCGGCCGCCGCGGGGATCGGCGACGCGCAGCGGATGGGCGCGGCCCGGCGCCGGGTACCGGACCTGCCCGGCATTCCCGCGGTACCCGGTTGCTACGTGCGCGACCTGCACCGGCTGGCGAGCCGGGGCGGCCCGGTCACCGCGAAGACCGAGGCGTTCGTCCGGCAGCGCACCGCCTGGGCACACAACTACGCGCTCGTCGCGCTGGACGCCGCCGTCGACCTGCTGGACGGGCTGGAGGAACTGCCGCCCGGGGTACTCTCGCCGGTCCTGTGGCACTGGGGGCGGCGCGAGCTGACCGGATGGCGCGACGACGTCGGGTACTGCGCGGTGCGCCCGCCGGACGACTGGCACCAGCAGGTCGCGTGGTACCCGCCGGAGCCGGCGCCGGCTCCGCTCGCCGAGCGGCTGCGCTCCGGTACCGCCGTGGAGTACGCCGGTGACCTGCTCTGGTTCGCCGACCTCGCGGACGCCCTCGCCCAGCTGTGCGGACACGAGCGCGCGGTGCCCGACGACCGCGGCCTGCAGCACCGCCCGTACCTCGACTGGGACCCGGCCGACCGGCCGCCCGAGCCGTTGCAGCCGCGGCTGGACTCGGTACCCGCCGCCACGGCCACCGCCGCGCAGCTGGTCTGCCTCGGCGCCCGGGTACCGCCCCGCGCCCGTACCTGGACCGCGCTGCTGGACGGCCTGCGCGCCGACGTCGCCGTGGCCGAGGCGCTCACCGACCTGTTCCCGGCACCGCCGACCCTGGTCGCGCTGGACGGCACCACGCTTCCGGACGGCAGCACCCGCTTCGAGCTGGCCCGCCGCGCCGACCAGTTGGCCGACTGGGCGGGGTACATGGGCAACTGCATCGCCGACGAGTACTACCTCGACGCGGCGGCCGCCGGCCGGTCGGCGCTGGCGGCGCTGCGCGGCCCGGACGGCGTCCTGCTGGCCAACATCGAGCTGCGGGCGACCCGGCACGCGTGGCGGATCGACGAGTTCCGGGCGCGCTTCAACCAGGAGCCGGGCCCGGAGCTGGACGCGCTGGTTCGCGAGTGGATCGCCACGGTACCGGTCAGCACGCCGGGTACCGGCGGCGGGCAGCGGCCGGCGGCGCGGGTACGGTCCGGCCGGCGTACCCCGGCCTCGCCGGCCCGGCGGCTGCTCGGCGAGGTGGGTGAGCCGCTGGCCGGGCTCGCCGGCCGGGCGCTGGCCGACCCGGAAACCGTTGCGGCATCCGGGGTGCTGGCCGCGCTGGGTGGCGGTACCACCGTGGCGGCGGTGCGCCGCATGCCGGCGGCGCGGCTGGTGACGGCGTGCCGCGACACGCTCGCGGACGGGGTGGACCTCGCGGCGCTGTGGCGGGCGAGCGCGGCGCGGCCGCTGGCGACCGCGCTCGCCGGCCTGGATCCCTTGCTGCGCCAGCGTTTCGAGCGTCTCGACCGGCTGCCCGACGACGCGCCGCTGCCCGGTGCGCTGCGCCGCCTGGCGAAGGTGCCCGAGGTGGCCGCGGCCCGGACGGCGGACCTGGTCGCGCACCGGGTGCGCGTCGCGATCGGTGACCTGGTGCGCGCCGAGGACCCGCAGCTGGCCCGGTCGCTGGCCCGCCGGCCGGCCACCGGACCGCTGTGTGCGCTCGTCCTCCTGGCAACGGTCGCCGACCTCGGCGTACCGGTGAGCGCGCCGGGCGCCATGACGGTACCGGGATTTCCGGTGTCCACATTGGACGATCCGGCCGGTCCGTGGCAGCGGGCCTGGCCGGACGCCGACGAGCTGGGCGCCGACCGGGACCGGTTCCGCGACCGGGTGGCCGCGACCGGCCTGCTCGTGCCCGGCGCGTGGCTGGGCGCGGGCGGCTGGCCGGCGCTCTGGCACCGCGCCCACGACCGGCCGTGAGCCGCACCCGTCACCTGTCGCGGCGCACCGGCGCTCACCTGGCGCGGTACCGCCGCGCCTGCGCTCACCTGTCGCGGTACCGCCGCGCCTGCGCCAGCGCCGCGCGTAGCGTCTGCGCGTCGACCGGCTTGCCGTCCTCGCCGGAACCGAAGTACAGCCCCGCGTAGGCCGCCGTGTCCCGCTGGTACCGCCAGCCCTCGGCCAGCGGCCCGGCGTCGAGCGCGTCGTACCCGATCGCGTCGAGGAACCGCGTCGCCGCCGCCTTCGCGTCCGCGTCGTCCCCGGCGATCGCCAGCACGCTGCGGTCCGGCGACCCGGCCGGGCGGGCCAGGCCCAGCAGGTGCTTGAAATAGATGTTGTTGAACACCTTGACAACGTGCGAGGTGGGCAGGTGCCGCTGCAACAGCTCGCTCACCGTGGTCGACTCGTCGTCCAGCTCCGGGATCTGCCCGTCGCGCTGCGGGTAGTAGTTGTTGGTGTCCATGACCAGCTTGCCGGCCAGCGGTTCGACGGGGACGCTGCGGTACGCCCGCAGCGGGACGCTCACCAGCACGATGTCGCCGGCCTGCGCCGCCTCCGCGGGGGTCGCCGCCCGGGCCCGCGGGCCGAGCTCGTCGACCAGTTCCTTGAGCGTGTCGGGTCCGCGCGAGTTGCTCAGCACCACGTCGTACCCGGCCGCGACGGCCAGCCTCGCCACGGTACCGCCGATGTGTCCGCTGCCGATCAGTCCAACGGTTGTCATGTCCGGCCCCAACCCCGCGGCCCGGGCCGCCATTCCCGGTTACGCCGCATCGGCCGGCCGGGCGCCACCCGACGTGCGGGGCAGCGGGATGCTCGGCGGCGGTTCGTCGGCGACCTCCCTGGTCACCTGGCCGCTGATCGGTGCGCTGCCCCGGTTCGGCTGGTCGAGCTGCAGCTCCTGCAGCCCGTCCGCGCGCGCGGCGAGGAGGATCTGGCGCAGGTTCTCGTCGCGGATCTCCTGCAGCTCGATGCCCTGGATCACGTCGTGCTCGACCATGCTCCTGAACATCTCGATCTGCGCCTGCCGGTTGTCCTCGCGGCTCTTGGCCACCATCTGCAGCAGCCCTTCGGTGTCCTCCGGGTGCCGGGCCAGGTGCAGCACCAGCAGGCCGAAATCGCCCTGCAGCGCCAGCCGTACCGCGGTGATCCGGCCCTGCTCCAGCTCCCAGTTCTGCCGTGCGGTCAGGCGCTGGATCTCGTGCTCGATCTCGGTGGCGCGCTTGCGTTGCAACGCGGCCTGGGTCTGCCGGTCCAGGGACAGGAACGCGGCGAACCGGTACACCGTGATGCCTTCTTCGAGGACCAGCGGCTCGCCGCCCAGCCGCTCGTTGATCTCGTCGTTGGCCTGCGCGCACTTCTCCGTCGGGTACCGCCGGCTGATCGCGCGCATCTGCTGCACGAGCCGCCACCGGGCCAGCCGGAAGCCGTCCTGTACCCGGCGGCGCACCACCTCGGCCGCGTCGTGCACCCGGAACCCGAGCTGCACCCGGGCGTAGAACCGGAACACGTCGTCGTGACTGGGCAGCTCGTTGGCGAGGTCGAACTCGCCCTCCCAGTCGGCCGTGCTCACCTCGTAGCGGGTCCGGTACCCGCCCAGGAGCGCCTCGAACCGGCGCAGCGGCCGGCCGAGCCAGACCACCGAGCCGTCCTTCGTCGCGTAGACCGCGGACACGCCGGCGCGCAGCGGCCGCCGGCCGTCGCTGGTCCCGAAGTGCTTCACCGCGTACTCGGTCAGGATCACCCGGCCGACCGGTGGGCGGGCGACCGGCCTCTGCTGGGGCTGCATTGCCTTATCTCCTCTCGGACAGGGCGGTCAGGACGGCACGGGCCGTCTCGGGGGTCGGCGACGGGTTCTTGCCGGTGGTCCAGTCGGCAGCGAGCTGACGCAGGATCTTGCGGGTCCGGCCGTCCTGGGCGACGGTGGCGGCGAGCCGGCCGAGCGCGGCGCGCAGCAGCGGGTCGGCTTCCGCGCTCAGCGCCCAGAGCCCGAACACCCAGTGGGCGTCCTCCCACAAGGGGCCGTTGAGGGCGGCGTGCCACAGGCCCGCGATGCTCGGCAGCATCGCGGGATCCCGGTCGGCCATGCGCAGCAGGCTCGGCCAGCGCACCGGGCTGCCGTCGGTGTCGGACGGCACCTCGGTCATCAGGCCGACGGCGATGGTGAGGAACGCGCGGTACCCGGTCCGGCGCCGCTGCGGCAGGGTACCGGTGATCCAGCGGCAGACCGCGGTCAGCACGGGTACCGCCAGCGCCTCGTCCCGGTCCATCAACTGGGCGAGGCTGCGCCCGATCGCGTACCGGACCGCCTCGTCCTCGCAGTCGGCCAGGTACTGCAGCGCGGCGATCGCCTGGACCGGATCGGCAGCGCCGACGCTCTCGCCGTAGGCGCGGGCCGCGGTGGCCCGCCGCGCGACCGTGGCACCCGGCTGGCTCCACGCCCGCAGCACCTGCAGTACCTGCTCGTACAGCCCGCCCTCGTTGGCCGGTTCGTGCAGGGCGACCGCGGCGGCCTCGCGCCGTGCCGCCGTTTCGCTGGCCGCCCACCGGTCGATGACCGTCGTGAGGATGTACTCGAACGCGCGCGCGGCCAGTACCCCGACCGCGGTCGCCACCCGGTTGCGTACCTGCTCCGACGGATCGCCGGCCAGGTCGTCGAACCACTCGACGAGGGTCGGCCGCACGTCGTCGTGCTCGCGCCACACCCGGTCCAGCACGGCGGGCGGGTACGCGGGATCGCGGTACGACATGACCTGTGCGGGCGTGTCGCCGAACCACGCGGGCAGCGTGGTGGGCGTGATGCTGGCCCGGATCCGGTCCACCCGCCCGGTCCGGGTGTGCTCGAACGGGTCGGTCAGCGCCGGCGCCGGTACCACGAGGCGGATGTCGGTACCGTCCCGCTGGCCCCGGCCCGGGTCGGTGATCCGCCGCCGCAGCCGGGTGGCGGCCGCGTTGACCGTCTCGAACGGCAGCCCGTTGAACAGCGCGAGGGAGATGGCCAGGCAGCGCTGGGGCAGGTCGTCGAGGTCGTCGAACCAGACGGCGATCTCGCCCGCGGTACGCCGGCCCCGCCAGTCGGCGATCCACGCGAGGTCGGCGCCCGGCTCGGCGGCGCCCTTCTCGTGCAGTGTCCGCGCGAGGTCGGCCAGCTCCTGGCAGGCGGCTCCGGCGTCGATGGCGTCCTTGACCCGGGCCAGCAACGCGGTCGCCGCCGCGGTACCCATGCGCCAGGCGAGATGGCTGCGCAGGATCGCGGTGGCGTCCGGTGCGCGGCCGAGGTCGCGCACGTAGGGCAGCGCGTCCGGACCGACCGGGCCGGCCTGCGCCGGCAGGATGACGACCAGCCGGGCGGGCAGCTCGCCGAGCCGCGTGTCGAGGCTTTCGATGTCGCTGCGGCGCAACCGCTTCGGGTCCGCGCCGTGCAGGACGTAGCCGGCGCCCTTGACCAGCCGGTCGCCGGTCAGGCCGGTCAGGTCGGTACCGTCGACGCGGTACAGCGGTTCGGCCTCGTGCAACAGCAGCAGCCGGATCGCCGCGGCTTCGGCGCCCTGCCCGGCCGCCGCGCGCAGGATCAGCAGGTGGCGGTCGGCCAGTGCGGCGGTCAGGTCGGCGAACCCGTCCGGCGCCACGTAGGCATGGCGCACCGCCGCCACGGCTTGCGCACCGATGCGGGGCAGCGGCCCGCCGGGCTGCGGTACGCCGTGGTAGTGGACGATGATGTCCCGGCCGGCGATGCCGCCGCCGACGTGGGCGTGGCCGCGGATGCTCGCCCGCGCCTGGCGCAGCATCTGGTTGGTCGCGCTCACCCCGCCCGGGCTGGCGGTACCCGCAAGCTCCGGCGGAGCGGCCGGGGCTGCCGCCGGGGCGGGCGCGCCTGGCTTCGGTGCCGCAGGCGCGCCTGGCTTCGGTGCCGCAGGTGCGGCCGGTGGCGCCGGTTGGACCGGTGGTGCCTCGGTCATCGCAGGCCTCCGCCGAAGGACACGTGGATGTCGCCGCCGGCGATGCCGCCGCCCACCTTCGCGTGCCCGCCGATGCGCGGGCCGCCACCGTTGGCCGGGTCGGCCCCGGTGGCCGCATCGGCCGAGGCCGCCGCCGCGGGTTCCCCGTCCTCGTCCGCGGGCAGGCCGTCCGGACGCGGGTACCCGGGCACGTGTACCCAGGCCCGCAGGTCGGTCTCCTTCTGCCGGACCCGCACCGGGTGGAACGTCGTCGCGTCGAGCTGGACATGTCCCTGGATCACCATGGCCTGGTAGAAGTTGTCGGAGACGATCAGGGCGACGTCGGCGCGGGTCGATGCCGCGAGGACGTCGCGCAAGAGCTGCGCGTCGAGCATCCGGCAGGTGCTGTTGATCGCGGTACCCATCCAGCCGCGCTCGTCCGGGCTGATGAACCCGGCGTGCACGGCGACCCGCAGGCGTACCGCGGCCGTCCCGCTGCTCAGCACCCGGTGCCCGCGCAGCACCCGGTCCAGACGCGCGACGAACGGGTCGAGCAGCACGGTGGGGGCGACCGACGGCGGTACCAGCAGGATGATGCTGTCGCCCCGGTCCAGCGCGACGCAGTCGTCCCAGGGCAGCCCGGACTCGCCGGCGGCCTGCTGGACGCAGGCGTACATGGTGCCCCGGACGGCGCCCTGGACCAGTTCCGTCCGGCGCCCGTAGCTTTCGATGTCCACCGCGAGCAGCGCGTGGTACGACGGTCCGGTCATGGGGGTCCTCCCTGGTCCGCGGCCCATCCGCCCATGGGTCTACCCGGGAAAGCCCGCCAGTTGTACGCCAGATGACAGCTACGGACTGTCCGGCGTCCGCCACCCGACCGGTGGCTCGGTGGCCGCACTCCGCGCCATCGGAACGCGCAAGCGGCCGGTCCCCACCCGAGGAGGCCGGCCGTTGCCGCCGCGCTGCCGTCGGCCCGCCCCCGTGTCGGCGCCTGCGGTCAGCGCCGGTCGGGCCGCGGACCAATCATGGCTCCCGACCCATGGACGGAACCTTGCTGGATTCTTGCGGTCCTGGTGGCGAAGGTGTGATAGTCGCCGATGCGCAGTCATCCGTCCAGATTGGGGTACCCCGGTGGTCGAGTTCCGGTTGCTCGGACCGGTGGAGGCGTGGCTCGGCGGGCGGCCGCTGGATCTCGGCACCGCCAAGCGCCGGGGCGTGCTGGCCGCGCTGCTCGTCGACGCGGGCCGGACCGTCGACGTGGAGACGCTGATCGACCGGGTCTGGGACACCGGCGCACCGGCGCAGGTGCGCAGCGCGCTGTACGCGCACCTCAGCCGGATCCGCGGGCTGCTCACCCAGGTCAGCGCGGCGGGGGTACCGGCGACGCTGGACCGCCGTTCCGGTGGCTACGCGATCGACGTGGACCCCGAGCGGGTCGACCTGCTGCGGATGCGCCGGCTGGTCGACCGGGCCGCGACGCCCGGGGTACCCGACGAGGAGCGTGCCGGGCTGCTGCGCGCGGCACTGGACTGCTGGCGTGGCGAGCCGCTGGCCGGGCTCGGCGGCCGGTGGATGGCCCAGGTACGGCAGGGACTGCACCAGGAACGCCTCACCGTCGCGGTGTCCTGGGCGCAGCTGGAGCTCGGCCGGGGCAACGGGGCGGCGGTGACCGGGCCGCTGACCGCGCTGGCCGGCGAGTACCCGCTGGTCGAGCCGCTGGCCGCCGCGCTGATGCGGGCGCTGTCCGCGACCGGCCACCGGTCCCGGGCGCTGGACTGCTACGCCGCGATCCGCAGGCGGCTGGCCGAGGAGCTGGGCGTGGATCCCGGTGCCGAGCTCCAGCGGGCGTACCGGGCGATCCTGCGCGGCGGGGACGACGAGCCGGCACCGGTACCGGCCGGGCCGCCGCCGGGTACCGTGCCGGCCCTGCTGCCGCTGGACGTGCGGGGGTTCACCGGCCGGTCCGACGAGCTGGCACAGCTTGACGCGCTGCTGGACGCCGCCGGCCGGCAACCGACCGCGGTCGTGGTCGCGGCGGTCGCCGGTACCGCCGGGGTGGGTAAGACCGCGTTCGCCGTGCACTGGGCACACCAGGTGCGGCACCGGTTCCCGGACGGCCAGCTCTACATCAACCTGTGCGGCTTCGACCCGGCCCGGCCGGCGGTGGAGCCGGGCGAGGCGCTGCGGGCGTTCCTGGAGGCACTCGGTAGCGCGCCGCCGCGGGTACCGGCCGAGCTGCCCGCGCAGGTCAACATGTACCGCAGCCTGCTCGCCGGCCGGCGGGTACTGATCATCGCGGACAACGCCCGCGACGCCGAGCAGGTCCGGCCGCTGCTGCCCGGCGCACCCGGGTGCGCGGTCGTCGTCACCAGCCGCAACCAGCTCACCGGCCTGATCGCCGCCGAGGGTGCGCACCCGATCGCGCTGGACCTGCTCAGCGGCGACGAGGCCCGGCGGCTGCTGGGCAACCGGCTCGGGGCGCGGCGGGTGGCCGCCGAACCCGGGGCGGTCGACGAGATCGTCGAGCGCACCGCCCGGCTGCCCCTCGCGTTGACCATCGTCGCGGCGCGCGCGGCGATCCAGCCCCGGGTACCGCTGGCCGCTGTACGCGACGAGTTGCGCCGGGCACAGCGCAGCCTGGACCAGTTCACCGACGAGGATCCGGCGGCCGACCTGCGCGCCGTGCTGTCCTGGTCGTACAACGCGCTGGGCGCCGACGCGGCCTGGCTGTTCCGGTTGCTGGCACTGCATCCCGGGCCGGACGTGACGGTACCGGCGGCGGCGAGCCTGGCCGGGCTGCCGGTGGCCGGGGTGCGGCCGCTGCTGGCGGAGCTGGCCCGCGCGCATCTGCTGACCGAGCACGCGCCGGGGCGGTACGCCTTCCACGACCTGCTCGCCGCCTACGCGACGGAACTGGTGCACGGCAAGGAGAGTGAGGCCGAGCGGCAGGCCGCGCAGCGCCGGGTGTTCGACCACTACGTGCACACCGCGTTCGCCGCCACCCGGCTGATGATGCCGCACCGCGAGCCGGTCGCGCTCGACCCGCCGGCACGCGGCGCGGTACCCGAGCGGCTGGCCGACCGCACCCAGGCGGTGGCCTGGTTCGTCGCGGAGAACGCGGTGGTACTGGCGGCGGTGGAGCGGGCCGCGGCCGCCGGCTTCGCCAGCCACGCCTGGCAGCTGGCCTGGACGGTCGCCGACTTCCTGGACCGTCAGGGGCGCTGGCTGGAGATCGTCGAATCGCAGCGCACCGCGCTGGAGGTGGCCGAGCAGTACGGCGACGTGACCGGGCAGCTCGTCGCCCATCGCGAGATCGCCCGCGGGTACGTGCGCCTGGGCGCGCACGACGACTCGCAGCGCCACCTTGAGCATCTGCTGCGCCTGTTCGCCGAGCAGGACGACCTGCCCGGCCAGGCCGGCGTGCACATGAACCTGTGTCAGGTGATGCAGGCGCGGGGCCGGTCGGCCGATGCGCTCGACCACGCGCTGCGCAGCCTCACGCTGTACCGGCAGACGGGGGACCGCTCCGGCGAGGCCAAGGCGCTCAACTCGGTCGGTTGGACCTATGCGCTGATGGGGGAGTTCGAGCAGGCGCTGGCGTACTCGCAGGAGGTGCTGCCGCTGTTCGTGCAGCAGGACGATGCCACCGGCGAGGCGGCAACCCTGCACAGCATCGGGTACGCGCAGCACCACCTCGGCCGGTACCAGGAGGCGATGGGCGCCTACCGGCGGGCGCTGCCGATCGCGGGCGGCCTCGGCGACCGGTACCACGAGGCGGTGATCCTCGACCATCTCGGCGACAGCCACCACGGCGCCGGTGAGGTCGCGGCGGCCCGGGAGGCGTGGCGGCGGGCGATGGCGATCCTGAACGAACTGGACCACCCGGACGCCGGCCAGATCCGGGTCAAGCTCATCGAGGCCGGCGCCGGGTCGGGCTGACCGGCGCCGGGCCGGAGGACTCCCGCGCCACCAGGGTCGCCGGTACCCGCAGCGTGCGCGCCCCGGACGGCGGGTCGCTGAGCAGGAACCGCATGCCGTGCGCGCCGATCTCCTCCAGCGGCAGGTGCACCGTGGTCAGCGCCGGGCGCAGGTCGCGGGTCAGCGCGATGTCGTCGAAGCCGACGACGGACACCTCGTCGGGTACCGCGCGATGCAGGTCGTCGCGCACCGCGGTGAGGGTACCGACGGCCATCAGGTCGGTGACCGCGAAGACCGCGGTGAGGTCGGGGCAGCGGTCGAGCAGTTCGAGGGTGGCCTGCCGGCTGCCGTCGCGGGTGAAGTCGGAGCGCACGATCCGTGCGGCGGCCAGCGGGTGGCCCAGCTCGCGCAGCCGCTCGCGCAGGCCCTGCAGCCGTTCCCGGCTGGTGGTCAGGTTCGCCGGCCCGGTCACCACGCCGATCCGCTCGTGCCCGAGTCCGACGAGGTGCTCGGCCACCAGGCGGGCGCCGGCCCGGTGGTCGGGCAGCACGCTGTCGGCCTCGAAGCCGTGTGCGCTGACGCAGGCGACCCGGCCGCCGAGCGACTCGAAGGAGGTCAGCTCGTGGTGCAGCGCGGTGCGGTACCCGGTGTCGCTGAAGCCGCTGGCGAGCAGCAGCACGCCGCGGGCGCGCTGGGCCTTGAGCCGGGCCAGGTACTCCAGTTCCAGCGCCCGGTCGCGGAAGGTGTTGCCGACCAGGACGAGCAGGCCGCTGTCGTGCGCCACCCGCATCGCGCCGATCGCCAGGGCGGAGAAGTAGGGGTCGGCGATGTCGTGCACGATCAGGCCGACGACCGGCGTCGTCGCCTTGGCCAGCGCCTGGGCCGGCCCGTGCGAGGTGTACCCGAGGCTCTCGGCCGCCTGCCGGACCCGCTCGCGCAGTTCGGCGCGCGGTGCCCGGGTGCCGTCGTGCAACGAGCGCGACGCGGTCGCCAGGGACACCCCGGCCGCGGCGGCGACGTCCTGTAGCCGTACCGCCGCCGGACCTCTGCCAGATCTTGTCCGCTTTCCGCGCACCCACCCAGTCTAGGGCGGAAAGCGCTTTCCACCAGTGAGAGGCGCCGAGGTCGCGGGTCAGTGTTGGGGTGGTCGTCACCGGCGCGACGGGTCGGCGGCTGCCGGTACCCCCGCCGGAGGCCCGCTGGCCCTCGCGGCGATCTTGGACACTTGTGCCCCCTGCAGGGGGTAGCGGCGTCCAAGATTGCGGCGTCCAAGATTAAGGAACCAGGACCGCCCGACCGGACACCCGGCCGGCTTCGAGGTCGCGCAGGACCTGGTCGGCGGAGCTGAGCGGGACCAGCGTCGAGTCGATGGTGACCCGGCCCTGCGCGACGAGCTCCATCAGGGCGACCAGGTCCGGGTACGAGCCGATCTGGTTGCCGAGGATGGTCAGCTCTCGGTTGATCATGTCGAGGTGCTCGATGCGCAGGAAGCCCCCGTAGCCGACGATCGAGTACACCCCGCCCTTGGCGAGCATGTTCATCGCCTGCTGCGGTACCTCGCCCTCGCCGACGAGGTCGAGCACGACCTGCGCGCCGACGCCGTCGGTCAGTTCCCGTACCGCCTCGGCCGCCTCGGCCGGCGCCAGCTCGAAGACCACGTGGGCGCCGAGCCGGCGGGCGGCGGCGGCCCGCTGCGCATCGATCTCGACGACGACGAGCCGGGCCGGGGTGAGCATCCGCAGCAGCTGGATCGCGACCTGTCCCACGCCACCGGCGCCGAAGGTGACCACGGTGGTCGCCGGGTTCGTGTAGGGCGCCAGTCGCCGTACCGCGTGCATCGCGGTGAGGCCCGCGTCGGCGTGCGGGGCCAGCGGTGCCGGGTCGGTGCCCTCCGGCAGCGGCACCAGCGAGCGCGCGCTGGTGCGCATGAACTCCGCGTAACCGCCCGGCCAGCCGTCCACGCCCGGGAAGCGCCAGTTGGGGCAGTGCATGTCGGTACCGGACCGGCAGGCGAGGCAGTGCCCGCAGGTGACCGCGGGGTGGACGATGACCGGGTCGCCGACGGACAGGTGGGTCACCGCGGCGCCGACCTCGTGCACCCAACCGCTGTTCTCGTGGCCGAGGGTCAGCGGCAGGGGCGGGTGGAACGCGGCGTCCAGCTCGCCGTGCAGGATGTGCACATCGGTGCGGCAGATGCCGGCGCCGGCGATGCGGACGATGACGTCGTGCGGATCGCGCAGAGTCGGCTCCGGTACCTCGGCGAACGCGATGGGCTTGCCGTACGACTGCACCTGGGCGGACCGCATGCCGACTCACCGTCATCCGAGGGGAAACCGCTTTCCTCGGCCATTCTGTGCACGCCTCAAGGCGCGGTCAAGAGTCAACTGGCGGATGTGTCGGCGGCGCTCCGTCCGTAGTCTCGGTGCCGCGTCGGACCCCGATCTCCACGGCACATTGGAGTCCGTCGAAGGGTTGACCCGGCCGGTGCGGGCGGAGTAGAACGGCGGAAAGCGTTTTCCGATGAAACCGGTTACCGAGAGATCTGGAAGGCGTCGACGAGGAGCGTGACGATGGCGGCGTCCCCGGCGGCTCCCACGTCCCCGGCGGCTCCGGTGCTGTCCATGCACCGCATCACCAAGCGGTTCTTCGGCACCACCGTGCTCCGGGACGTCTCGCTGACCTGCTGGCGCGGTGAGGTGCACGCGATCGTCGGCGCCAACGGTGCCGGCAAGTCGACGCTGATGAAGGTGCTCGGCGGGGTCTACCCGCCAGACGGCGGCGAGCTTGTGCTCGACGGCCGGCCGGTGCGCTTGCGCGACCCGCACCAGGCGCTCGCGCACGGGATCAGCCTGATCCACCAGGAGTTCACCCTGCTGCCCGAGCGCAGCGTCGCGGAGAACATCCTGCTCGGCCGCGAGCCGCGCCGGCGCCTGGCCGTCGACCGTCGGGCCATGACCGAGCAGGCCCGCAAGCTGTTGACCGACCTCGATGCGCAGGCGATCCCGACCCAGCGGCTGGTCCGCCGGCTCACCGTGGCGCAGCGGCAGACCGTCGAGATCGCCAAGGCCCTGTCGTACCGGCCGCGCATCCTCGTGATGGACGAACCGACCGCGGCGCTGACCCCGGGCGAGGTGGCGGTGCTGTTCCGGCGGGTACGCCAACTCGTCGCGCGCGGGCTCGCCGTGCTGTACATCTCGCACCGCCTCGCCGAGGTGTTCGAACTGGCCGACCGGGTCACCGTGCTGCGCGACGGCCGGCACGTCGACACCCGCGAGGTCAGCGCGGTCACCGCCACCGAACTGGTCCAGCTCATGGTCGGCCGCGAGCTGGCCGACCGGGAAAGCCGACCGCCGGTCGACGTTCCCGAACCTGGTTCGGTGCGCCTCGCCGTGCACGGCGGGCGCGGGCGCAACCTGCACGGCGTCGACATCGAGGTACGCGAACGGGAAATCGTCGGGGTCGGCGGGCTCGACGGCTCCGGGCGCTCCGACCTTGTCCGAGCCGTGTTCGGCGTGGTGCCGCTCGCGTCCGGAACCGTGGAGGTCGACGGGGTACGCCGGCGGATCCGGTCACCGCGGGCGGCGATCCGGGCCGGACTCGGGTACGTCACCGCCGACCGCAAGACCGAAGGGCTGGTGCTGCCGCTGCCCGCGGCGGACAACGCGCTGCTCACCGTCCGCGCGGTCGGCCGGCGGCCGGCGCGGGCGGCCGCCGCGGCGCTGTCCCGGCTCGCGTCCCGGGTGGGGCTGGCCACGGTACTGCTGCGCCGTGAGACCCGGGTGCTGTCCGGCGGCAGCCAGCAGAAGGTCGTGCTGATGAAGTGGTTGGCCGCCGGCGCCCGGGTGTACCTGTTCGACGAGCCGACCCGCGGCGTCGACGTCGGCGCGAAGGCGGGCATCCACGAGCTGATCCGGGAGCTCGCCGACGGCGGCGCCGCGATCCTGATGATCTCGTCGGAGCTGCCCGAGCTGATCGCGCTCAGCCACCGCATCGTCGTCATGCACGCCGGTACCGTGGCCGGCGAGCTGCCCGCCGGTGCGCGCGAGGCCGACATCATGCTGCTCGCCACCGGCCAGGGGGCGGCGTGAACGCGTTGCCGGTACAGGTGACCCGGTTGCTGCGGTCGGGCCGGCCGGCGGGGTCGAGCCTGCCGATCTGGCTCACCTTCGCCGGTACCTTCGCCGTCGCCGCGGTCGTCGTCGGCATCGGCGGCGGCCGCTTCGTCACCGTCGCGAACCTGCAGAACATCGCGCAACGGTCGGTCGCGCTCGGCCTGGTGACGGTGGGGCAGGCGCTGGTGGTACTGGCCGGCTCGCTGGACCTGTCGGTCGCCTACGTGGTCAGCGTCGCGGCGCTGACCGCCTCGCTCGTGATGGCCGGCGACCCGGCCCGGATGGCGCTCGGGGTCGGCGCGGCGCTGCTCGCCGGTGCGCTGGCGGGCCTGGTGAACGGGTTGGTCATCACCGGCCTTCGGGTCAACGCGTTCATCGCCACGCTCGGCGTCGCATACATCCTGCGCGGCGCCATCAACGCCGCGTTCGACAACTTCGCCGGCGCCGTACCGGACCAGTTCCAGGTGCTCGGGTACGACGTGGTGGCCGGCGTACCGGTCAGCCTCCTGCTGCTCGGCGGCGTGGTCGCCGGTGCGTGGTACCTCATGCACCGCACCCGCTTCGGGTACCACGTCTATGCGGTGGGCGGCGACGCCGAAGCGGCGCGGCTGTCCGGGGTGCGGCCGCACCGGGTACTCGTCGGGGTGCACGTGCTGTCCGGGCTGTGCGCGGCCACGAGCGGGGTGTTCCTCGCCAGCCGGCTCGGTGCCGGTGCGCCGTGGGTCGGCCCGGACGGCGGGTACGACCTGGAGTCCATCGCCGCGGTGGTGCTCGGCGGCACCGCGCTGGCCGGCGGGAAGGGCCGGCTGCTCGGGCCGCTGGCCGCGGTGGCGATCCTCGCGGTGCTCGACAGCGTCTTCAACTTCTTCCAGGCCGACCCGTTCCTGCGCACCCTCGTGCGCGGCCTGGTCATCGTCGGAGCCGTTGCGCTGTACGGCTTGCGCGGCGCGGGGGAGCGGTCATGAGTGGACTGGTCGAGGCGCGGCCGCGGCCGGGACTGCGCAGGCTCGCCGCGGTACCGCCGATCTGGCTGGTACTGGCCGCGCTGCTCGTGGTCGTCGTGTGGCGCGACCCGACGTTCGCGCAACCGGCTTCGCTGCTGGCTTTCCTCAAGCGGTGCGCGCCGTTGCTGGTACTGGCACTGGGCCAGCTGTTCGTCATCGTCGGCGGCGAGTTCGACCTGTCGGTGGGCGCGCTGGTGACCGCCTGCGTGGTCATCGCCGCGCGGCTGGGCGACGGGGATCCCGGGCGCACCTGGTGGGTCGTGGCGGTGCTGGCCGTCTTCGGCGCGCTGGTCGGTCTCACCAACGGACTGGTCACCACGCTGCTACGGGTACCGTCGTTCATCACCACGCTCGGCTCGATGCTCGTGTTGAACGGCGCGGTGTTCCTGTGGACCGGCGGCGCGCCGACCGGTGCGCTGGCCGACAACCTGCGGGTCCTCGGCCGGTCCGGGATGACGGGGGTACCGGTGGTCGGCCAGCTGCCGTGGGCGGTACCCGTCCTCGTGGTCGTCGTCACCGGCGCCACGCTCCTGTTGCACCACACCCGGTTCGGCGACCAGGTGTTCGCGGTCGGTGGCGGGCCGCGCGCGGCGATGCTGTCCGGCGTGGACGTGTGGCGCATCCGCACCGCCACGTTCGTGCTGTCCGGCCTGTCCGCGGTGCTGGCCGGGATCCTGCTGGCCGGGTTCGCCGGCCTGTCCGCCGATGCGGGCTCCGGGTACGAGTTCCAGGCCATCACCGCCGTGGTGCTGGCCGGTGCGGTTCTCGGTGGCGGCCGGGGTACCACGGTCGCCACGGTCGGCGGTGTGCTGACCCTGCAAGCGCTGTTCATCCTGCTCAACCTGCTCGGTTTCGCCAAGCCTTTGCGCGACAGCGCGGAGGGCGTGCTGGTCATCGCGGCCGGTGCCTACACGGCGTACCGGGCGCGCCGGTCCGGCTAGGAAAGGTGGATTTCCGCTATGCCGAAACGAGTAAGGACGGTCACCGCGGTACTCGCGGCGCTGACGCTGGCCGCAACCGGGTGCAGCTCGACCCGACCCACCGGCGGTACCGGTGCCAGCGGCGCACCGGGTTCCGCCGCGGCGAACAGCAACAGCACCTTCAAGTTCTTCAGCCAGGCCGACTTCGACAAGCAGATGGCGCAGCGCACCATGAGCGCGCAGGGCGATCCGTCCACGCCCTGGGTGCAGATGATCCAACCGTCCATGGTGGACACTGCGAAATACGCGAAGCCGGGCCGGAAGTGGCACCTGTGCTTCTCCAACGCGGCGCTGGACAACCCGTGGCGGGTGACCGGCATGACCACGATGAAGGCGGAGGTGAAGCTGCACCCGGAGATCGGTGACTTCACCGTCGTCGACGCGGGCGGCAAGGACGACAAGCAGATCGCCGACCTCGCCGACCTCGCGGCCAAGGGCTGCGACGCCATCATCGTCTCGCCGAACACCACCTCGGCGCTGACGCCGGCCGTCGAACGGGCCTGCCGGACCGGGGTACCCGTCGTGGTGTTCGACCGTGGCGTGACCACCGACTGCCCGGTCAGCTACGTGCACCCGATCGGCGGGTACGCGTTCGGTGCGGCGGCCGCCGAGTTCATCGCGCAGCGGGTCGGCAAGGGTGGCAAGGTACTGGCGCTGCGCATCCTGCCCGGCGTCGACGTGCTGGAAAACCGTTGGGCCGGCGCGAAAATCACCTTCGACAAGGCCGGCGTCAACGTGGTCGGCGTGGAGTTCAACAACGCCGACCCGGCCAAGGCCAAGGGCATCGTCAGCGACTACATCCAGCGCTTCCCCGACCTCGCCGGGGTGTGGCTGGACGCCGGGTTCGCCAGCGTCGCGACGGTGGAGGCGTTCCAGGACGCCGGCCGGAAGGTGCCGCCGCTGACCGGCGAGGACCAGCAGGACTTCCTGAACCTGTGGAAGAAGCAGAACCTGACCGCGTTCGGCTCGGTGTACCCGGTGTACCAGTGGCGCACCGGCGTCATCGCGGCGACCTGGATCCTGTCCGGTAGGCAGGTGCCGAAGGAATGGGTACTGCCGCAGCCGACCATCACCGCCGACAACCTGGACCGGTGGATCGACCCGGGCATGCCGCCGCTGTTCTTCTCGTCCTGCGGGTGCCAGCAGATGCCCGGCTTCCCGCAGGCGTGGGGCGGTAGGTAGTGACCCCGACCGGGGACGGCCGCACGACCGGCGACCGGCTGACCATCCGCGACGTCGCCCACGACGCGCAGGTGTCGGTCGCCACGGTCTCCCGCGTCCTGGCCGGCTCCGCCAGCGTTTCGCCCGCGCTGGTCGAGCGGGTACGGGAGAGCGTGCGGCGGCTGGGGTACACGCCACACTCGGTGGCGCGCAGCCTCGCCAGCGGTCGGACGCGGTTGGTCGGGGCGCTCGTCCCCAACCTGGCCAACCACTACTTCTACGCACTCATCAAGCGGATGCTGCACGACGCGGAGCGCGACGGGTACCGGCTGATCGTGGCCGACTCGGACGAGAACGTCGTCGCGGAGCGGGAGCTGGGCGTCAACCTGTTGCACCAGACCGACGGCCTGATCCTGTGCTCGCCACGGGCCCGCGTCGGCGTGCTGCGCCAGCTCCTCGACCACGGAAAGCCGGTGCTGGTACTCAACCGGCTCGTCGACAGCCTGCCGGTGTCCCAGGTCGTCGTGGAGAGCTACCCCGCGATGCGGCAGCTCGCCACGTACGTCGCCGATCTGGGGCACCGGCGGGTGGCCTACCTGCACGGGCCGGCGCGCTCGTGGCACAGCAGGGAACGCTGGCGCGCGGTGCGGTTGCTGACCCGCCGCGGCGTGGACATCACCGAGATCCGGGTCGGCGCCACGATGGACGCCGGGCACCGGGCGGTACCGCAGATCCTGCGCAGCGACGCCACCGCGGTACTGGCGTACAACGACCTCGCCGCGATCGGTGTGGTGGTGGGGCTTACCGAGCGGGGCATCCGGGTACCGCAGGAGGTGTCGGTGACCGGGTTCGACGACATCCCGCACTCGCGGTTCGTCACGCCGCCGCTGACCACGGTACGCAGCCCGCAGGAGGAGGTCGGATCGGTGGCGTGGAAGGTGATGAGCGGACAGCTGCACGGCGACAGTCCGGGTACCCGCACCGTCCTCGCCGCCGAACCGGTGATCCGGAACTCCACCGCGGCACCACCGGAGAACTCGCGGTGACCGGCCCGGTCGTGCTGACCGCGGCCGACGCGGTAGCGCGGATCCCTGACCAGGCAACGGTTGCGGTCACCGGCTCCGGCGGCGGGGTACTGGAACCGGATGTGCTGCTCGCCGCACTGGAGGAACGGTTCCTGCACCGGGGCCGGCCGGCCGGACTGACCGTGCTGCACGCGTTCGGCCTCGGCGACCGGGACCGCCGCGGTACCAACGCATTGGCGCACGAGCGGCTGACCCGGCGGGTCATCGGCGGGCACTGGACCTGGTCGCCGCGGATGGTGGAACTGGCCGCCCGCAATGCGATCGAGGCCTACGTGTGGCCGTCGGGTGCGATCAGCCTGCTGCTGCGCGAGATCGGCGCGCGACGGCCGGGCCTGATCACCCGGACCGGGCTGCACACGTTCGTCGACCCGCGGCAGAGCGGCGGCCGGGCCAACCGCGCCGCACCGGAGGAGCTCGTCGGCCTCGTCGAGCTGGACGGCCGGGAGTACCTGCACTACCGGCCGATGCGGGTGGACGTCGGGCTGATCCGGGGCACCGAGGTCGATCCGCTGGGCAATCTCGGCTGCGCCGAGGAACCGGCGGTGCTCGACCTGCTCGCCGTCGCGCAGGCGGCCCGCGCCGGCGGCGGTACCGTGCTGGCGCAGGTGAAGCGGATGCGGCCGGATCCGTTGCCACCGGCCGATGTCGTGGTACCCGCGGCGCTCGTCGACGCCGTCGTGGTGGCACCCGGGCAGTGGCAGACCTATGCCAGCGAGTACGACCCGACACTGTGCGCACCGCGGCCGGCGGGCGCGGCCGCCGCCGGACCGGCGGACCGCACCGATCCGGTGCGCGCCGCCATCGCCCGCCGCGCGGCGCTGGAGGTCTGCCCGGGCGCGGTGCTCAACGTCGGGTTCGGCGTCTCCGCGCAGGTCGTCGACGTGCTCGCCGAGCAGGGCCGGTTGCACGAGGTGACGCTGGCGATCGAACAGGGCCTGTTCAACGGGGTACCCGAGTCGGGCACGCTGTTCGGCGTCGCGCACGGCCCGACCGCGCGCCTGGCGTCCACCACCCAGTTCGAGCTGTTCGCCATGGGACTGCTGGACGTGTGCTGCCTCGGCATGGCACAGCTCGACGCGACCGGGTCGGTCAACGTCAGCCGCTTCGGCGACCGGATCATCGGGCCGGGCGGCTTCATCGACATCTCCCAGCACGCGCGTAAGGCGGTGTTCTGCGGCACGTTCACCGCGAAGGGACTGCACGCCGACGGCCGGCTGCGCATCGTGCGGGAGGGTGCGGTACGCAAGCTGGTACCGCGGGTCGAGGAGATCACCTATTCCGGACCGTTCGCGCTGTCCGAGCACCGCGAGGCGGTGTACATCACCGAGCGCGCGGTGTTCCGGCTCACCCCGGCGGGGGTCGCCCTGGTCGAGGTCGCCGACGGGGTCAGCGTCGAGCGGGACATCCTGCCGCACATGGGTTTCGTACCGATCCTGCGAGACGTGCAACCGATGCCGCCGGCCGTGTTCCGGGCGGAGGTGCGCTGATGCCGCTACCGTCCACAGTGGACTGCTCCGCGGTCGGCGACGGCAGCGCGGCGATCCGGGAGCTGGTCGCCACCTTCGTCGCCCGCGAGGTCACCCCGGTCGCGGCCGCGCTGGACGCCGAGCCCGAGTTCCCCGCCGACCTGTACCGGTCGATGGCCGCGCTGAACCTGTTCGGCATCACCGTTCCCGAGCGGTACGGCGGGGCGGGCGCCCGGGCACTGGACTACCTGCACGTGATGGAGGGGCTCAGCTTCGGGTACGCCTCGGTGGCCGACCAGTGCGGGCTGGTGGAGCTGGTGTCCTGCCTGCTGGCCGGGTACGGCACCGACGCGCAACGCGACCGGTACCTCACGCCGTTGCTGGCGGCGCGACGACTGTGCGCCTACGCGCTGACCGAGCCGCAGGCCGGTTCGGACCTGCGCGGGATCGCGTCGCGGGCGGACCGGGTCGACGGCGGCTGGCGCCTTTCGGGCGAGAAGGTGTTCATCCACAACGCGCCGGTGGCCGACTTCGCCGTGGTGCTTGCCCGGACCGGCGAACGCGACCTGTCGGTGTTCCTCGTCGACCTGGACCGGCCCGGGGTGAGCCGGACCTACAAGGAACGCAAGATGGGGCAGCGGGCCAGCCAGGTCGGCGGGCTGCGGTTCGACGCCGTCGCGCTACCGGACGACGCGCTGCTCGGCGAGGCGGGCGCGGGGCTGCGGTACATGACCGGGGTACTGGCCAAGGGGCGCCTGGGCATCGCCGGGCTGTCGCTGGGGATCAGCCGCGCGGCGCTGACCGCGGCCACGGCGCAGGCGGAGGTCCGGGTCACGTTCGGCCGCCCGATCGGCGCCAACCAGGCGGTCGCGTTCCCGCTCGCCGACGCGTACACCGGGTACCGGGCCGGCCTGCTGCTCGCCGAGGACGCCGCCCGGCTGCTCGACGCGGGCGCACCGCAGGCGGGTACCGCGTGCGCGATGGCCAAGCTGTTCGCCTCCGAGGGCGCGGTGCGGCACGCCTCGACCGCGGTACAGGTGTTCGGCGGGGCCGGCTACATCGAGGGCTGCGTGGCCGAGCGGCTGTACCGCGACGCCCGCATCACCACGCTCTACGAAGGCACCAGCGAGATCCAGCGCCTGATCATCGCGCGCTCCATCGTGGACAGTCGTCGCGCCGGCCCCGCACGGAGCGGGGGCGCGGCATGAGCGGCCCGCGGGTCGTCGTGGTCGGCGCCGGCTTCGGTGCCGGGGCGCACCTGCGCGCCCTCAAGGAACTCGGTGCCGACGTCGCCGCCGTGGTGACCGGGCACCCGCAACGCCGGGCGGCCGCCCTGGCTCTGTTCCCCGGCGCCCGGGTGGACTGGCCGGCGAGCGAGGCGCTGCGCCGCGGCGCGGACCTCGTCATCGTGGCGTCCCCGGCGGCCACGCATCTGGACATCGTGCGCGAGGCGGCCCGCCGCGGTATCGACGTGGTGGTGGAGAAGCCGCTCGACGCGACCCTGGCGCGCGCCGAGGAACTCGTCGCCGTGGCACGCGACGCCGGCATCGGGCTCGCGGTGTGCCTGCAGCACCGGTACAAGCCGGCCGGGCAGGCGCTGCGCGCGCTGCTCGGGTCGGGCGGGCTGGGCGGGTTCACCGGCGGTACCGTCAGCGTCCCGTGGTACCGCTCCGCGTCGTACTACGCCGAACCCGGCCGCGGCTCCTACGCCCGCGACGGTGGCGGCGTGCTCATCACCCAGGCGATCCACGCGCTGGACCTGTTCGTGTCCGTGGTCGGGGTACCGCAACGGGTCTGGGCGCGTACCGCCACGGTCGCGCAGCCGATGGAGGCCGAGGACACCGTCGCCGGGGTGCTCGACTACGGCTGCGGGCGGCTGGTGAGCCTGCACGCCACCGTCGCGGCGTACCCCGGCCGGGACGAGGAGCTGACGGTCTCGGGTACCACCGGCACCGCGGTGCTGGGCGCCGCGGAGCTGAACGTGTGCACGGCGTCCGGGCCGGAGGTGCTCGTCGCGGACCCGGCCCCGCCGACCGCGGCCGTGAGGTCGACGGCGGTGAAGTCGACCGCGGTGGACCCGGGCGCGATGCCGACCGCGTGGCACCGCGCCCTGCTGCTGGACGCCGTCGAGGCGTTCGCCGCGCACCGCGAGCCACTCGCGAACGGCCCGTCGGCACTGGCGACCCACCGCGTCGTCGCGGCGTTGTACGAGTCGGCCAAGCGCGACGCCTGGGTGGAGCTCTAGGCTCCGGTGAGCCCGGCCGCGACCGTCGCGGCCCACGCCACCTCGGGGTGCACGATGTCGCAGTGCGCACCGGAGAACGGCGACTGGATCGCCTGGATCACCGAGTTCGCGTCGAGCCGGTAGAACACGCCCGGGGCGAACGGGTACCCGCACCCTTCCGCGCCGAGGCTGACCGTGACCGCGTCGTCGACCTGGTACCCGTCGCCGCCCATCGCGCCCCACCGGTGCAACAGGTCGGCCTGGCTGTTCGCGTCCTGCCGGCGCAGCATGCTCGCCAGCGGGTACCACCAGCAGACCGCCCGGTCCCGGCCGGCGAACGTGGCCAGCAGCGGACCATCGACCCGGTCGCGGTACCCGGAAAGCGCGCCGGCCCGGGACCGGTCGAACGGCAGCGCCTGGGTGAACGCGAAGTGCGAGAACGCGCCCTGGATCAGCACCAGCGACTTGACCGGGCTGGCCGGCCCGACGAGCCCGTCGGCGAGCCCGGACAGCGTGAACGACACGAGCCGCGCCCCGAAGCTGTGCCCCAGCAGATGAACCCGCGGCGGCCCGGCGGGCCCGGCGAGGCCGGACACGAACGGCCCGAGCCCGGCCCGGCCGACCACCCCGGCCCGGTTCTTCATCTCGTAGTAGCTCAGCGTCCGCAGCACCTCGCGGGCGCCCTCCCACAGCCCGTCCAGCGGGTTGTGGAACCCGTGCGCCGCGTTGCCGTCCGGCGCCGGCCAGCCGGAGTAGTAGTTCAGCACCACGCCGGTCGGCAGCTCCTGCGCGGCCGCCTCGCCGGAGTCCTCACCGGCGTCCAGGCTCGGCGTGGTGACCAGCTTGCGGGCGAGCTGGTGGAAGTCGGCGAGCTGGTCCGGCCCGCCCTTGCCGTCCAGCAGCCGGCCCAGCTCGGTCAGCTCGTCCTTGTGCGCGGGGAACGCCGGCTTCAGCGCGTCGGCCAGTGCCTGTCCGCTGGACGCCGCGGCGACCTGCGCCGGCGGTGCGGCCGGGTCGTCGTCGGGGAACAGCAGCGAGGGCCACAGGACCCCGGCCACCGCGGTCCGCGCGGCGCGGTCCGGGGCGTGCCGCGACAGCACGTCACCGAGCAACCCGAACATCTGGTGGTACAGGTCGCGGGCCGAGTCGGTGCTGGTGTTCCAGCCGTGCGCCATGATGAACACGTCGTCGACGCCGCCGGCCGCCACCGCGGCCGCGATCCCGGTGTCGCCGATCAGGCGGCCGTCCTCGGCGAACTCGACCTCGTAGTAGGGAAGGTCCACTGTGTACTCTCCGATCGTCAGGCGTTCGAGAAGACCCGCATGAGGTCGAGCAGGCCGGCGCCCTCGAAGAACTCGTGCCGGCCCAGCGGGGTGGCGTTGTCGCACAGGTATTTCTTGACCTGGTCCGGCCGGCCCTTGAGCTCCGGTCGGGCGGACAGCAGCGCGGCGATGGCACCGGACACGTGCGGCGCCGCCTGCGAGGTACCGGACTCCTCGATGTAGCAGGCGTCCCCGTCGGAAAGGCCGGCGAGGTCGGCGCTGCGGGTGCGGAACCGGCCGGCCGCCGCCGAGGTGATGCGTTCCCCGGGCGCGACGATGTCGGGCTTGCGCCGGCCGTCGAGCGTGGGGCCCTTGCTGGAGAAGAAGCTGATGCCGTAGGTGTGCGGGCTGTCCCGGTGGGTGCTGCCGACGGTTATCGCCTTCTCCGCGTTGCCCGGGTCGGCGATCGTGGACAGCGAGCCGTGCGGGTCGCCGCCGCTGAACGGATCCGTTGCCGTACCGCCGTTTCCGGCGCTCACCACCGCGACGACACCGGTACCCACGAGCAGGTCCAGCTCGCGGCACAGCGGGCTCTGCCCGGCGGCGTACTCCTGCGCGTTGTACGCGACGCCGAGGGAGACGTTCACCCCGTGGATGCGCGGGTTCGTGCCGTTGCCGTTGACCTCGCGGACGTGGTCGAGCGCCTTGATGACCGCGCTGGTGCAGGTGGTCTCGTTGTCGTCGAGCACCCGCAGGCTCACCAGCCGGGCCTGCGGCGCGAGCCCGGACAGCATGCGGCCCGGCTCCAGCGTCCGGGTGGTCCAGCGGGGGAGGTCGCCGCCGTCCCGCGGTACCCAGTCCTGGCACGCGATGTGCAGCGGCCCGGCAGGTGCGGCGCCGGCGATGATGGCGGCGACATGGGTACCGTGCCCCGCCGGGTCGACCAGCGCGTCCTTCGGTTCCGGCGCGGCCGGTTCCGCATCGCCGCGCACGAGGTAGGTGAAATCGCGGTGCAGCGGCAGCACCGCGTCGTCGGACAGCGTGCCGTCGCGGAAGTGCGGGTGCTCCGGGCAGATGCCGCTGTCCAGCACGGCCCACACGACGCCGGTTCCGGCGGCGGCGTAGGTGCGGGTCGCCGCGTCCGCCTTGACCGTCGCGGCGGAGCGGTCCAGGTGCGCCTCGACGACGTAGTCGGGCCAGATCCGGCTGATCAGCCGGGCCAGCGGGTCGCCGGCCGGCAGCCGGTCGGGGTCCAGCCGGGCGAGCTGGTCGCGGGTCAGCAGCGCGCGGGCGTACCGGGTGGACAGCCGTTCCGGCTCGGGCAGCCCGAGTTGGCGGCGGAACGCGTCGCGCAGGCGGTCCAGCACGCGGCGCGGCTCGGCGTCGGTGGACAGGTTCAGTTCAATGAGTACCGCGCGGGCGTCCTCGACCCCGGCGACGATCGGCTGGTCACCGGACCACACGTCGTCGCGGGCCAGCGTCGGGCTGACCCGCCACCGGCGCGGCCGGGTGGTGCGGGGCGGACGGGCGTTGTGTTGCATGCCTGACTGAGTGCCCGCCCGCCCCTGTGATACATCAGATCACCCGGGCAGCGACCATTTCTGGTTGGCGCCGCCGGTGCAGGTCCAGATCTCCTGCTGGGTACCGTTCGTCGTGCTGTTGCCGGTATCGTCCAGGCACTTGCCGGAGCCGGTGCCCACGAGCGACGAGTTCGCCCCGACCGACCACTGCTGGTTGGTCTGCCCGTTGCAGCCCCACAGCTCGACCGGTACCCCGTCGGTGGTGCCCTTCCCGGTCACGTCCAGGCACTGGCTGCCGAGCTGGATCGTGCCCGCGCTGACCGTCCACCGCTTCGCCGTCGCGCAGTCGTCGATCACCACCGGGGTACCGTTCGCCGTACCGTTGGCGGACAGGCACTTGCCGGCGATGCCCGACGTGATCGGGCCGGTCGTCGTGGTCGGGTTGGACCCGGTGACGCTGAGGTTGTCGAACTGGTCGGTCTGGTACCCGACGAGGCCGAACGCGACCTGCCCGGCCGCGTACGAGCTGTCGTGCACGGTCGCGAGCGTGGTCTGGTCGAGCTTGGCGGTGATCGCGGTACCGCGCAGGTCCAGGGTCAGCTTGTGCCACTTGCCGGTACCCGGTGCCGTCGTGCTACCGCTGGCCAGCGTGGTCAGGGTACCGGTGGTGTCGTTCTTGACCACCGACCAGGCACCGCCGTTGCTGACCCGCAGCTGGTACCCGGCCTGCTTGCTCTGCGGCCGCGCCTGGGTGTTCGCCCGGCCGACCAGTTCGATCGTGCCGGCCTGCTGCCAGTTCGCGTCGATGGAGACGGTGTAGTCCCGCCAGCCGGTGTCCCCGGCGAGCGCGTACGCGTCGCTGTCACCCTGCCACTCGATCGGCTTGACCGGCGCGACCTGCTGCACGCACCGCCCGGTCCGCCCGTTGGCGCACCCGCGCACCTCGAACGAGCCCTGCATGTCGGCGACGTACTTCGCCTCGGTGTTGACCGCGTACCCGTCGAAGTTGTCGCTGTACGGCAGCGTCAGGCCGTGCTGCGCCGGGCTCGTGGCGGTGCCCTTGCCCTGGCCGGTCGTGGTGGTCAGGCTGTACACGAAGCCGGGCTGCAGGGTCAGCGAGAAGCTGCCGCCCGACGGGGTGATGTCCGGCTGCTTGACGAAGTAGTTGCTCGCGTTGCTGGAGTTGAGGTTCGTCGCCCAGACGTGCACGGTACCGGTGGACAGCCCGCCGGTGACGTGCACGCTGATGCCCTGCGCGGCGGTGGCGGCGGCGGTCTCCAGGATCGTGCTGTAGTCCTTGCCGTTGGTGGACTTCAGGCTCACGAAGCTGCCGTTGGCCCGGTCGCCGCCGAGGTACCCGGAGGCGGAGTCGATGAACTTCCAGCCGGGCGCGGTGAACTGGGTGACCTGTGCGGTGGCCCAGGTCTCCTTGCCCAGCCGGTACGCGCCGGACCACGGCGACGGGGCGACCGCGAGCCCGACGGTCGAGAACGGCAGGTTCGGCGTGATCGCGGCGACCAGCGGCCAGTTGAGGTAGGCGGTCATCTTCCCGTCGAGGTACCCGCGGGTGACCGAGCGGATCAGCGCCGCGGCCCCGGCGTCCACGTCCAGCGAACCGTTCTCGCTGGCCCACAGCGGCCGCCCGGTGGCGATCGCGTTGGCGGTGGAGTTGCACGTGGTCGACGCCGACTTGTACCCGCACGGGTAGTGCACGCCGACGATGTTCACCGCGTTCTTGAAGGCGGAGTCGGCGACCATGTCGTCGGCGACCTTCCAACCGACGCTGTCGTCGCTGACCACCTTCACGGCGCTGTACCCGTGCGCGTTCAGCGCCGCGCGCAGGTTCTCCGACCAGGTCTTGTTGTGCCCCTTCTCGTTGCGCCCGCCGAGGTAGGTGATGGTGAGGCCGTGCGACTTGGCGCAGTCCAGCCAGGAGATGAGGTAGTCGATGGAGTTCTGTACCCAGTAGTTGCCGCCGCTGTCGATCCAGCCGGGCGCCGCCCACGGCAGCCCGTAGAGCTTGATGTTCGGGTTACGCGCGACGGCCTGCTCGGCGATCCAGAACTCGTACCCGACCGAGCAGTTCACGGTGCCCTTCACGTGCTCGATGCTGGGCTCTGAGCCGTCGGTGGAGTTGGCGTCCCCGCCGATCTCGATCTTCAGCACCTGCACCGCGGCGCCGAACCCCGGCTTGAACAGGTAGTCCAGCACCTGCGAGCGCTGCGGCTCCGGGTAGTCCACGAGCAGCCGGCTGTTGCCGCCGCCGCCGCTGATGGCGCCGACCCCGTCGAAGGTACGGCCGCCCGCGGTCCCGTTGACGGTGATCGTGGTCGTCGTCGCGGCGTGCGCGACGGGTATCGCGAGGGCGAGGCCGGCGACGAGGGCCGCGACCGGAGCAAGGCGAAAGATCCGATGACTCATGCCGCAGTGCTTACCGGACCATTCGACTCACGTCAATACACTGGGGCCCGCGAAGCGGGATGCGTATCAGTATGGCGAAAGATTCCGGTCTGGCGGCCACGGCCGGCGCCCGCCAGCGGAGGCCGCCGCTCCGGATCTTGGACGCGTGCACCCCCTGCCAGGGGTACCAGCGTCCAAGATTCAGGGAATCCGCGCGAGCAACCCGGCGAAGTCCACGCCCGCGGGCAGGGTACCGAACGCCACGCCGGACGAAGAGGACAGCCGGCTCGCGCAGAACGCGTCGGCCACCGCCCCCGGCGCGTACCGCACCAGCAGCGCGCCCTGCAGCACCACGGCCAGCCGCTCCACCAGCCACCGCGCACGCGTCTCGAGATTGGATGTATCGGTGAGTTCCGCGCACAGCGACGACCACGCCGCCGCCAGCCGCCGGTCGGCGTGCGCCGCCGGTCGCACCTCGGCCGCGTAGGCGTCGAGGCTGTCCGGCGACCGGGACAGCGTCCGCAGCACGTCCAGCGCGGTGACGTTGCCCGAGCCCTCCCAGATGCCGTTGAGCGGCGCCTCCCGGTACCGCCGCGGCATGCCGGACTCCTCGACGTAACCGTTGCCGCCCAGGCATTCCAGCGCCTCCGCGACGAACGCCGGCTGGCGCTTGCAGATCCAGTACTTCGCGACGGCCGTCGCCAGCCGCCCGAACGCGCGCTCGGACCGGTCCACCGCGCCGGCCACCCGCACCGCCAGCGACAGCGCCGCCTCCGACTCCAGCGCCAGGTCGGCGAGCACGTTGCGCATCAGCGGCTGCTCGACCAGCCGCGCACCGAACGCCCGCCGGTGCCGGCAGTGGTGCGCCGCCTGCGCCAGCGCCGCGCGCATCCCGGCCGCCGAGCCGATCCCGCAGTCCAGCCGGGTCAGCGCCACCATCTGGATGATGGTGGCCACACCCCGGCCCTCCGGGCCGACGAGCCAGCCGACGGTACCGTCGAACTCCGGCTCGGCGCTGGCGTTGCTCCGGTTGCCCAGCTTGTCCTTCAGCCGCTGGATGCGGAAGACGTTACGGGTACCGTCGGGCAGCACCCGCGGTACCAGGAAGCAGGACAGCCCGGCCGGTGCCTGGGCGAGCACCAGGAACACGTCGCTCATCGGCGCGCTGGTGAACCACTTGTGCCCGCGCAGCAGCCAGGTGCCGTCCCCGCCGGCGGTGGCGGTCGTGGTGTTGGCGCGCACGTCGGAGCCGCCCTGCTTCTCGGTCATCCCCATGCCGGCCAGCAGCCCGCGCTTGGTCGCCGGAGCCCGCAGCCCGAAGTCGTACGCGCGGCTGGTCAGCAGCGGCTCGTACCGCGCGGCGAGGTCGGGCGCCGCGCGCAGGGCCGGTACGGCGGCGTAGGTCATCGACACCGGGCAGGTGTGCCCCTGCTCGACCTGCGCCCACACGAACAGGCCGGCGGCGCGGGCGACGTGGGCACCCGGCCGCGGATCGGCCCACGGCGCGCCGGCCAGCCCCGCACCGACCGCGGTGTCGAGCAGCGCGTGCCAGGCCGGGTGGAAGTCCACCTCGTCGATCCGGTTGCCGTACCGGTCGTGTGTGCGCAGCACCGGCGGGTACCGGTTGGCCTCCTCGCCCCACCGCTGC
Source organism: Actinomycetota bacterium (assembly GCA_005885555.1). Lineage (GTDB taxonomy): Bacteria > Actinomycetota > Actinomycetes > Mycobacteriales > Micromonosporaceae > AC-43. The sequence continues at coordinate 2,739 of VAWN01000099.1, read as the reverse complement.
GCCTCCTCGCCACCGGCGAGCTTGCCGAGGCGGTGCAGCTCGTCGAGGTACCACCCGGCGCCCTCGCGCTCGACGGCGGCCAGCAGCACCGGGTCGGCGGCGACGTCGTGACCAACCAGCGGCGGTGGCTGGTTGGTCACGACGTGCGTCACGTCCGCGATGCTACGCCCGCCCCCCGCGCGCCCCCGCCCCCCGCGATCTTGGACTTGTGGTGCCCGACTCGCGGAGCGAAGTCCGTTATGTCATGGACACAAGTCCAAGATCGGCGGGAGAGGGGGAGGGGGCGGGCGCGGGGGCGGTGGGGACGGCGGGGACTATGCGGCGGTGGCTGGGATCGGGTTGGGGCGGCCGAGCAGAGCGGCGCAGCCGAGCGAATCGTAGGAGGCGTGCAGCCGCTGGACGAGGAACGTGTACAGGCTGGTACCCGCATCCGGCGACGGCGCCGCGCGGAACAGTGCCCGGTCGCGGCGCAGCCGGGCCTGCTGGACGGCGACCATCATGCGGCAGTACGCCCGGCCGGTGTCCGCGCCCGCGGCCAGCGCCGGCTGGTCGACGCCGGCCCGGTACAGGTTCGTCTTGGCCACGCTCGGCTTGTCGTTCACCAGCGTCATCGGGTCGTTGGTGGGTACCAGTGCGATCGGCGCCTTGGCATTCGCGGCCGCCTGCAGCTCGTTGAGCGCCAGGGCCGGGCTGTTGGCCCCCGGGTCGCCGAGGTCCGGCGCGGTCCACGCGGTGCAGCCCAGCGCCGGGTCGACGAACCGGTCGACGAGTCCGTTGTCGCTGCCGTTGGTCATCCGGGTGGCGCGGTTGCCGAACCGGGTGCGGTTGGCGGCGGTGTCCTGCGCGGTGCGGCCGGTGCCGAGGATCAGGTACGAGCTGACCACGTTGTCGCTCTGGTCCTGGTCGACCACCGCGAAGTCGCGCACCGTCGGGCAGGGCAGGCCGTCCTTGGCGGTCTGCGCCGCGGGTACCGTGAGCTTCTTCGCCGTGACGGCGGCGTTCGCGGCGGTGAAGAAGGCCGGCGCGTTGCAGTACGCGTACTGGCCGAACGTCGAGTTGCCCATCCCGTTGACGCACTTGGCCGCGGCCGGCGCGCCACGCAGCGTCAGGGTGTCGCCGTTGTACCCGAACCAGACGCCGACCACGGCACCGGCCGGCAGCGCCGGGGTGACCGGGGCGGCGGCCGGCTGGGTACCGCGGTCCACGACCAGCGGGTGGTACACGCTCACCGCACCGGTGGCCGGGTTCAGCACCGCGGCCTCGACGAAGGCGGCCTGCGCGTCGTTGGACTCGTGGCACGCGCCCTGGCGGCGGTCGGTCGCGACGAGCTGGTACGGCGTGGCCAGACCCTTGGCGGACAACGGATCCGCCGGCACGATGAGCGAACAGTTGGGGTTGGGATCCGCGGGTGCCGCGGGTGCCGCGGCGGGGTCGGGTGCCACGGCCGGCGGAGCCGTCGCGGCGAGCACCACACCGGCGCCGCCGACGAGGACCAGTGGAACGGCGACGGACGCCACGACGAGCATCGTGCGGCGCGGCCGTCCGGTGCGACTAGTTGTACGCGTGCGCTGGCGCAGGGGCATCGTTGCCTCGCTCGTAGATAGGGGTTTCGGGGACCACGTCGGGCGGTACCTCATGCAGAAGCGCACGGGTACTCGACGTGAAGGCGCGCGGGGAGTTGACGGCGACCAGGCCGGTCAGCCGTCCCGCGCGGTAGAACATGGCCAGCAGGCCGGACCGGGCGGCGTCGGACCGGCCCGGCCGCAGCCGGGTCAGCGCGACGTCCGCGCCGGGGTTCAGGTCGCCGCACGCCTGGATGCGCAGGTCGCCCTGCTGGGACCAGAAGCGCGGCAGCAGGGTGACCGGTGGCGCGGGCCGGTCGCCGGCCAGCAGCGTGGCGGCCGCCGCCCGGCCCTGTTCCATCGCGCCGATCCACTGTCCACATCGGACATTCGCGGTACCGAAGCGCAGGTTCGGCCAGCGGGCCACCACACCGGCGGCGACGATGGCCTCGGCCTGCCGTACCCGCAGGCTCGCGTCGCACAGCACGCCGTCGCTGATGTCCAGCCCGGAGCCGGACAGCCAGCCGGTGTCCGGCCGCTCGCCGGCGGTGACCAGTACCAGGTCGGCGACGAGGTACTCGCCGTCGTCGAGGGTCAGCCGCCACCGGTTGCGCCGCCGTTCCACCGCGGCGACCCGGCGACCGAGGCGGGTCTCGATCCCGGCGGCCTGGTGGGCCTCGGTCATCAGCGTGCCGACCGTCTCGCCGAGGGCGCGGTACATCAGGCAGGGCTTCGAGTCGATGATGACCGCGCGGCGGGCCAGTCCCCGTACCGCACAGGCCGCCTCGCAGCCGGTCAGGCCGCCACCGACGACGGCGACCCGCTCCGCGCGGTACAGCTCCTGCCGTACCGTCCAGGCGTCGGACAGCGTGTGCAGGGTGTGCAGCCCCGGTTCGCCGACCGGCCAGCCGGGCGGTACCACCGGCGCGGCACCGGTGGCGAGCACCAGCCCGTCGTACTCGAAAACCTCGCCGTCGTCGGTGCACACCAGATGCGCGAACGGGTCCAGCACCGCGGCCCGCCGGCCCAGCCGCAGGTCCATCGGCGCCTCGGAGGCGGGCAGCCGGACGTCGGCCGGCTTCTGGTGCCCGGACAGCACGCCCTTGGAGCAGGCCGGCCGGTCGTAGAGCGGCTCGTCGCCCAGTACCGCCAGCTCGCCGGTGAAGCCGAGGCGGCG
>VAWN01000098.1 GCA_005885555.1 Actinomycetota bacterium | reverse complement strand
CCCCGGACATCACCATCGTGGTCGCGGCGCGGCTGAGCACGATCGCCCGCGCGGGACAGACCCGGGCCGCCTGCAGGACCTGTTCCACCTGCCGGTCGGGTACCGTCGGCCGGTACGTCAGCCGGCCGTCGCCGCGCAGCTGGAAGATCTCCGGTGCCTCGTGCTCGCAGAAGCCGAACCGCACGCACCGGGTCGGGTCGACGTTGACCATCACCTGCCGGCCGCGCAGCCGCGCGTCGACCCGCTCGGCCAGCCGGCGCGGCAGCGAGGCCGCCCGGTGCGTGGTGGCCAGCCGCAGCACCAGGGTGGACAGCCACAGCGCGCCGACACCGAGCCGGGCGGCCAGCGACCGCACCTCGGAACCGGAGATGAGCACGTGCGCGCAGAGCAGCGTGAAGGCGACGTACGCGGCGATGTGCAGCATCCGCCACCGGTGGTACCCCAGGCGCCGCTGGATCAGCACCGATACCGCGAGCGCGATCAGCAGCTCCAGCGCGATCACGCCGCAGCCGACGCCCAGCGGGTCGTGGCCGTCGGCGAACGGCAGCCACTCGTCGACCAGCCGCACCGGACCGCCCGGTACCGCGAGCTGGGCCAGCGCGTGCACCAGGCCGAGGGTCAGGCCGACCAGCATCGTGGTCTGGTGCACGCCGTACAGGGTCTGGTGGCGGACTCTGGTCAGGCCCCAGCCGACCCGCAGCGTGGTGCCCCAGATCATGGTCGACCAGAGCAGCCCGAGCGAGATGAACCCGACGATGGCGGCGACGACGTGGACGGTGTGTTGCTCAACTGGCATGTCTGCGGGTCCCCACGACGGCTCCCGCCGGTGCCGGGCAACCGGCACCGGGCGAGAGATCGATCAAGCGTGATGCGGACAACGCAGAGTAGGGAACCCGACGATCGCGGCCGGGCAACGGACACGCTGTGCGTACCCCGGGCGACTACCGCACATCGGCCGGAACGCGGTTACCCGACGAGCGTCTTGACGGCCGAGGTCAACGCGGCCAGACCTTTCTTGGCATCGGCGAAGTACATGCCGGTCTTCGCGTTGGTGTATAGCTCGTTGTCGATCCCGGCGTACCCGTGCCCCATCGAGCGTTTGATCACGATTACGCTGTGTGCCTGGTCGACGTCGAGGATCGGCATGCCGGACACCGGGTTGCCGGGCCTTCGCGCGGCCGGATTGGTCACGTCGTTGGCGCCGATGACCAGCGCCACGTCGGTGCGCGCGAACTCCGGGTTCACGTCGTCCATCTCGCGTAGCAACGGGTACGGCACGTTGGCCTCGGCCAGCAGCACGTTCATGTGACCGGGCATCCGGCCGGCGACCGGGTGGATGGCGTAGCTGACCTCGACACCGCGCCGCTCCAGCAGGTCGGCCAGTTCGGCAAGCTCGTGCTGCGCCTGCGCGGCGGCCAACCCGTACCCGGGCACGATGATGACCTTCCCGGCATAGGCGAGCTGGATCGCCACGTCGTCGGCGGCCACCGCGCGCACCGACGCGCCACCCGGGCCGGCGATCGGGGCGGCCGAGTCACCGGTGCCGAACCCGCCGACGATGATGCTCGGGATGGACCGGTTCATCGCGTCGGCCATCAGCTTGGTGAGGATGCCGCCGGAGGCGCCGACGAGCGCGCCGGCGATGATCAGCACCGGGTTGCCGAGCACGAATCCGGCCATCGCCACCGCGGTACCGGTGAACGCGTTCAGCAGCGAGATGACCACCGGCATGTCCGCGCCGCCGATCGGCAGCACCATGGTGACGCCGAAGGCGAGCGCGGCGACCGCGAGCACCACGAGGGCGGGCCGGTTGTGCGGGTCGGCGACGAGCCAGCCGCCACCGCCGAGGAAAGCCACGCCGAGCACCACGTTGAGCGCCCGCGCGCCGGGGAACACGATCGGCTGGCTGGGTACCCACCCCTGCAGTTTCCCGGCCGCGACCAGCGACCCGCTGAAGGTGACCGCGCCGATCAGGATGTCCAGCGCGGCGGCCACCGGCGCGCCACCGGAGCGCAGCAGGTCGTCGACCGCGAGCAGCGCGGCGGCGCCGCCGCCGACCGCGTTGAACACGCTGACCAGTTGCGGCATCGCGGTCATCGCGACGGTGCGGGCGGCGTACAGGCCGGCGGCCCCGCCGACGGCCGCACCGGCCGCCAGCATCAGCCAGCCCACCGGCCGCACCGACCCGGCCCGCACCAGCAGCACCACGGTCGTACCCACCGCCACCGCCATCGCCGCCGCGGAGACCTGGTTACCGCGCCGGGCCGTGGCCGGCGAGTTCATCATGTGCAGGCCGACCACGAAGCCGGTCGCGCAGGCCAGGTAGATCAGGTGGAACGCGGCGTTCATCGAGCCACCTCGCTTCGCTCGCCGGCCCGATGAAGCATCAGGGTGCTGAGCCGGCCGATTCGCTCGCTACGCTCGCTCATTTCGCACCGCCCCGGGTCCGGAACATGCCGAGCATCCGGTCGGTCACCACGTAGCCGCCGACCACGTTCATCGTCGCGAACGCCATCGCCACGAACGCGAGCAGGTACCCGACCCAGTCGTCGGCGGTGGTGGCGATCAGCATCGCGCCGACCACCACGATGCCGTGGATCGAGTTCGCGCCGGACATCAGCGGCGTGTGCAGCGTCGCCGGTACCTTGCTGATGACCTCGAAGCCGACCAGCAGGCTCAGCACGAACACGGTGAGATCGAAGACGAGATCGGCGCTCACCGGACGCTCCCTTCGTGGGTCACCGTGATCGCGCCGACGATGTCGTCGGCCAGGTCGACCACCGGGGCACCGTCGCGCACCAGGTGGGCGGTCAGCGCGGACAGGTTGCGGGCGTAGGCCGCCGAGGCCGCGGGTGCCATGGCCGACGCGAGGCGTCCGGCGCCGACGACGGTCACCCCGTCATCCACCACGACGGTACCGTCAACGGGCACGCCCTCCACGTTGCCGCCGAAGCGTCCCGCGGCGATGTCGATGACGACCGAGCCCGGCCGCATGCCCTTGAGCGCCTCCTCGGTCACCAGCAGCGGCGGCCGCCGGCCCGGTACCAGCGCGGTGGTGATCACCACGTCGAAGTCGCCGATCCGTTCCTGCAGCGCCTCCTGCTGCGCCTCGCGCTCCTCGTCGGTCAGCGCCCGGGCGTACCCGCCGACCCCGTCGGACACCGTGACCCCCAGGTCGAGGAAGCGCGCGCCCAGCGACTGCACCTCCTCGCGGGTCTCCGGCCGGATGTCGTACCCGGTGACCACCGCGCCCAGCCGCCGCGCGGTACCGATCGCCGCCAGGCCCGCCACACCGGCGCCGAGCACCAGCACCTGCGCCGGTCTCGCGGTGCCCGCCGCGGTCATCAGCAGCGGAAAGTACCCGCCGTAGGTGTCCGCCGCCAGGATCGCCGCCTTGTACCCGGCGATGTTCGCCTGCGAGGTCAGCGCGTCCATCGACTGCGCCCGGCTGAGCGTGCGGGGCAGCCGGTCCAGGCTCAGCGCCGTGACCCCCCGCGCGGCCAGCGCGGCGACCAGCTCAGGGTTGCCGTCCGGGCTCAGCAGCCCGAGCAGCACCTGACCGGCGCGCAGCCGCTCGGGCGGCGGCGGGCCGACGCACCACACGATGTCCACCCGCGCGTCGAGCGTACGCGCATCGACGCACGTCGCTCCCGCCTCGGCGTAGGCGCTGTCCGGATGGAACGCGCCCACTCCGGCGTCGTGCTCCACCAGGACGTCGAGTCCCAGCGCGGTCAGCCGCGGTACGACCGCGGGTACCGCCGCGACCCGGCGCTCGCCGGGTTCGGACTCCTTGACCACACCGAGACCCGCCATCACCCGTCCTCCCATCCGACCTTTCGGTGTCCAGCATGGCCGATCGCGGCCGATTCGACACGGCCTGGGGTCCTCCAGCCCCGGGACCTTCGGCTGGGGCGGCGATTGACCAGCTCTGTTCAGCGTTCCTTGGCGTGTGCAGGAGCACAGGCGGCAGCCACCGGTTGCGCCTAGTCTCCGAGATCTTGGACACCGACACCCCTTGGACGGGGTACCCGCGTCCAAGATCTCGCCACCGGAGTCCCGCCACACCTGCCACCGCAGCGCAAACCGGCCAAACCGGCTCGTCCGCTGACTCCCATCACCGCCGCGGATCCGCGTGGGCCGGTCCGACGCGCGGTCCCGGTATCCTCCTGTGCGGTGACGAGGACTGAAACGGCGCCGCCGGCCGTCGACGGTGCCGGGCGGAACCGGCGGCGCTGGCTGCGACCGGCGGTGGACACCGCGCTGATCGTGGCCGGGCTGCTCGTCTTCGGGTTCGTGCTGCCGCACCACATCGCCGCCGACGCGCAGGTGCGCTACGCGAACCTGCTGGCGGTACTGGACGGGCAGCTGCCGGCCGGACGGTACTCGCTGATCGGGCCGCTGTTCGCCACCCCGCTGGTCCTCGCCGACCGGGTCGCCGGCGACGGCCGGTGGTGCACCGAGCTGTACAACACCCTGGTCTTCGCGCTGGGCACCGTCGCGCTGTACGGGTTGCTGCGCCGCCGGGTGGACGGTCCGCTGCTGCGCCGGTTCCTGCTGGTACTCGTCGCCGGGTCGATGTTCGCCGCGCACGTGGTGCACTGGAACTCCGAGGTGTTCACCGCGATGACCGTCGCGGTCGGGCTGACCGCGGTCGCGGTACGGCGCTTGGCCGGGGCCGGCTGGGTCAACGGGGCCGGCTGGGTCAACGGGGCCGGCTGGGTCGCCGTGGTGCTCGGGGTGGCGAACACGCCCGCCTCGGTCGTGGGACTGGCGCTGGTCACCGGCAAGCGGATGGTGGAGCGGCGGCGGGTGCGGTACGCCCTCGTGCTGCTCGCCGCGCTCGGGCTGGTCGCGACGGAGAACTGGCTGCGCAACGGCAACCCGCTGAACGCCGGGTACGGCAACGACCGGGCGCTGCGCACGCTGATGCCGTACTCCGGCGGGAAGGGCTTCGACTACCCGTTCTTCTTCGGCCTGCTGTCGCTGCTGCTCTCGTTCGGCAAGGGGCTGCTGTTCTTCGCGCCCGGCCTGGTGCTGCCGGTACGCCGGCCGCTGCGGGAGATCGCGGTCGGGCCGGACACCACGCTGTACCGGCTGTACGGCTGGTGGCTGCTGTTCCTCACCGGCCTGGTGCTGGTGTACTCGCCGTGGTACGCGTGGTACGGCGGGTACACGTGGGGGCCGCGGTTCCTGCTGTTCGCCTCGGTACCGGCGGCGCTGGCGATCGCGGTGCGGCTCGGTGACCTGGCCGCGGCGCTGTGGGTACGGCTGCTGACCCTGGCGGCGCTGGCCCTGTCGGTGTGGGTCGGCATCTGCGGCGCGGTGTTCCTCGCGGCCGCGTTCCCGGACACCTGCTCGGTGGACAGCTTCGCCTACGAGGCGTTCTGCCACTACACGCCGGAGTACAGCGTGCTGTGGTACCCCTTCGTCGCGCACCTGCCGGTCAGCCCGACCGGGTGGCTGGTCATCGGGTACTTCGCGGTCGTCTTCGGCTGGCTGGCCGCCCCGCTGGCCCGGTCGGTCGCGGTGGACCTCGCCGGCCCGGTGCGCGCGGGCCTCGCCGCAGCCCGCCGCGGCTGGCGGTGGTGAGCGCGGTCAGACCAGCGCGGTGACGTAGAACAGGGTGCCCATGTGGTACGCCAGCAGGGCCGCCGGTACCGCCAGCAAGGCGAGCAGCCAGCCGGGCAGGTGGCGCAGCAGCAACAGCACCGGCAGCAGCAGCGCGTGCGACCGGTACTGCGAGATCTGGGTGCCGGCGACCAGCGGCACCAGCCACGCGACGACCGCGTACACCCCGAGCCCGATGTCCAGCGGTACCAGCCGGTGGCGCAGCGCCGCGAGCGCCATGCAGGCGCCGGCGAGCAGCACCAGGACGAGGCTGGACCACATGTCCCAGCGGACGGCGAAGTCCAGCGGGTTCGGCGCCGGCCGTGCCGTGCCGGCCGGCAGCGGCCCGCTCTGCCCGTAGCTGACCATGGTGATGAACGCCGATACCGGGTCGTACCGCCGCCCGCCGTACTTGTCCTGGCTGAGGAAGAAGGCGTCCCAGTGGCCGGTGGCCAGCCGCAGTACCGCGAAGACCAGCAGCAGCCCACCGACGGACAGGCCGCCGACCAGCAGGGCCCGCCGCGGCAGCGCCTCGCGTTGCCGGAAGCCCTGGGCCGCGACCACGGCGACCGCGGCGACCCCCGCGCTGATCCCCACCGGGTAGGCCGCCGCGGCGGCGGCGCCGGCCACGCCGGCCCAGGCCCAGCGGCGCTGCGCGGCCAGGCCGAGGCAGGCCAGCGTCGCGGTCACCGCGACCGACATCGGGAAGACCGCGTGGAGGTAGATGCCGACCGGGAACACCGCGACCAGCGCCAGCAGCGCGGCACCCCGCGGCCAGCCGCCGGCCGGCAGCACCCGGGTCAGCACCCACCAGAACAGCAGCGTCGCGGCGAGCGTGCCCAGCTCGCCGACGAGCACCGCGGCGCGGCCGACGGACAGGCCCGGCACCGTCCGCGCCGCCGCGATCAGCCAGGGGTACAGCGGGAACCAGCCCGCGTTACCGCACCACGCGTCACCCTGGAAACCGGACTTCGGGTCGACCGCGCAGGCGAACATCCGGTACCCGTGCGCCGCGATCTGCTCGTAGAACGCCGAGTCGTACCGTTCGTGCGCGGCCACCGTGAAGTACCGGGTGCCGGCGGCCGCCGCGGCGGTCAGGTACACCACGTGGCCGAGCAGGTACGCCGCGAGCGGGGCAGCGGCGAAGCGGACCGCCCGGTGCGCCCGGCCGGGTTCGGCGGGCGGTGACGGCCGGGACGGGGCCGGGTCGGCGAGCGTGGTCACGGTACGGTCCGATCAGGTCGGTCGTGGTCGGTAGGCAGCTTAGCGACCTGCGTCCGCTCCGGGATCCGGTAAGGCCACCGACACTCAGCGCATCGGCGAAATTGATTTTGAAACTCCCGTCGCGGGGTATTCGAGTGGCATGCGCTGGCGTGTCGTGCTCGTCGTCGTCCTGGTTCTCGTGGCGGCCGGGTGGGTGGGCCTCGCCGTGGCCACCGGCGGCGGTACCGATCCGCTGGCCTTCCGGCAGGCGGTGGCGAAGACGGCACAGGGCGGCCTGACCGCGGTACGCACGGCACACCTGGCCGGGCAGGCGCAGCTGGACGGCCGGATGTTCGACACGACCCTGTCGCCGATCCTGGACAACGCGGTCGAGGGGGTGGCCACCGCGCAGCAGGAGCTGGCCGGTACCCCCGCACCGGGTGCGCCGGAGCTGGCCATCCGCGACCAGCTCAGCCGGCTCCTCGACGACGCCGCCCGTACCATCGGCACGCTGGTCGCCGCGGTCGACCGCAACGACGGCGCGGCGGCCCGGTCCGCGGTCGCCGCGCTGGGCCCGCTCGGCGACCGGCTGGACGACTTCGCCCGGGGGCATCAGCCGTGAAGAAGGTCTTCGCGGTCACTCTCGGCATCCTCACCGCGATCGGCGGATTCATCGACGTCGGTGACTTTGTCGCGAGCTCCCAGGCGGGTGCCCGGTTCGGCATGTCGCTGGCCTGGGTACTGGTCCTCGGGGTGCTCGGCATCTGCGTGTACAGCGAGATGGCCGGGCGGGTTACCGCGATCAGCAACCTCGCCGTGTTCGACCTGATCCGCGAGCGGCTCGGTCCCCGGGTCGCGCTGGTCAACCTGGTGGCCGCGTTCCTCGTCACGCTCATCACCCTGGGTGCCGAGCTGGGCGGCGTCGCGCTCGCCCTGGAACTGGCCTCGGGCGTCTACTACCTGCTGTGGGTACCGGTCGCCGGGTTCGTGCTCTGGATCGCGCTGTGGCGGCTGAAGTTCGAGACCCTCGAACGCGTGTTCGGCCTGGCCGGCCTCACGCTGGTGGTGTTCCTGGTCGCCCTGCCGCACCTGCACCCGCAGTGGTCCAGCCTCTGGCAGCAGGCGAGTCAGCCGGTACCCAGCGGCTCGGAGAACTGGAACACCTACGGCTACTTCGCGGTCTCGCTGTTCGCCTCGGCGATGACGCCGTACGAGGTCTTCTTCTTCTCCTCCGGCGGCGTGGAGGAGAAGTGGGGACCGGACGAGCTGCCCGTCATGCGGGCCAACGTGTTCGTCGGGTTCCCGCTGGGCGGGCTGCTGTCGCTGGGCATCATGGCCACCGCCGCCGCCCTGTTCCACCCGCTGGACGCGCAGGTGAACTCCGTCGGGCAGGCGGCGCTGCCGGTCGCTGTCGGGCTCGGCAGGGTCGGGCTGATCGTGGTCATCCTCGGCATCTTCGCCGCCACGTTCGGCGCCGCGCTGGAGAACGGGCTGTCCGCCGGGTACACGGTGGCGCAGTACTTCGGCTGGCAGTGGGGCAAGCGGGTGGCGCCGCGGGCGGCCGCCCGGTTCCACTTCGTGGTGCTGCTGGCCATCGTCATCGGCGTGCTGGTGCTGTTCACCACCATCGACCCGGTGCAGCTGACCGAGTTCATGCTGGTGTTCAACGCGGTGATCCTGCCGCTGACGTACCTGCCGATCCTGGTCGTCGCCAACGACCGCGAGTACCTCGGGGACCACGTCAACGGCTGGTTCACCAACCTGCTCGCCACGATCTTCCTGGTGATCCTGGTCATCGTGTCGATCGCGGCGATCCCGCTGATGATCGTCACCGGGATGGGAGGCTGACGTGTTCGTCTGGTTCCACCTGCTCGACCGGCAGGTCGTCGACCGGGACGGTCAGCTGGTCGGCAAGGTCGACGACGTCGAGCTGTCCGACGAGGACCCGCCCCGGGTGGTCGCCCTGCTGCTCGGCCCGCGGCCGCTCGGCGAGCGGATGGGCGGCTGGCTGGGCGGGCTCATCGCCAACGCCGCGACCCGGCTGCACAGCGAGAGCGGACCGTACCGGGCGCGGATCCCGTACGAGCACGTCGCCTCCACCGGTACCGAGATCCGGCTGCGGGTGCGGCGCGAGCTGCTGCCCGAGCCGGCGCTGGAGGAATGGCTGCGCGAGCACGTGATCGGCCGGATCCCGGGGTCCTCCGATGCGTAGCGGCGACCTGATCGACCAGCCGGCGTACGACCGCGCCGGCGGGTACGTCGGCCGGGTCGTCGACCTCGTCGTCGAGCCGGACGCGGACGGGCTGCCGATCGTTGTCGCGGTCATGGTGACCCGGGGATGGCACGGCCGGCTGCTGGGGTACGAGCGGCCCGAGGCGCACGGTCCGTGGCTGATCGAACGCCTGGCCCGGCTGATCCGCCGGGGCAACCGCACCCTCGACTGGTCCGACGTCCGGATCGGCCCGAGGGATTAGCCCGTCACCGCATCCGGCCGACCACCGCCGTCAGCCGGGTCAGCTCCCGGCGCCGCCGCTCGTAGGTCATCGCGAGGCCGATCAGCACCAGGCCGGCCGCGCCGAGCAGGATCCACCGGTCCAGCCGGTCCCACAGCAGTACCGTCTCGTGCAGCGCCACCAGCCCGAGCGTGGCACCGCCCACCACGACCGGGGCCTGCCGGCGGCGCACCGCACCGCCGACGACCACGGCCAGCGCCGCAGCACCCAGCGCCAGCCGCCGCAGCGGCGGACCGTCCATGCCCAGCAGGGTCACCGCGCTGGGCCCGAAGCCGGCCAGCAGCGCCGGGCCGTACGCGGTCCAGCTGTGCAGCTGCGGGCGGCGGCGGGCGGCCAGCCAGCCGGCCAGCACGGCGAGACCGGCGGCCGGCAGCGTGTACGCCTCCAGCACCGCGACCTGCCGGCTGGCCAGCAGCAGCCAGTACCCGAGCAGCTCGCACCCGGCCGCGGCGGCGACCCGGGCAGGCCGGTCGGTCCCGGCCGGCCCGCCGGACCGCAGCGCGGACAGGCCGACCGCGACACCCCACAGCGTGCACACGCCGGCCGCGTAGCCGGCCGATCCGGTGGTGAGCAGCAGCGCGACCACCGCAGCCGCGTGCGCGCCGGCCTCCAGCAGCCGGCTCTCCGGCCGCTCCCGGCGCAGGGTCGCCACCGCGAGCGCGGCGCCCGCGGGGAGCAGGACCCAGAACGCCGCCGTCCGTACCGTCAGCCCCGCGGCCAGCGCCGCCGATCCGGCCAGGGCGGCGGCGCTCGCGACGGCGGCGAGCCAGCCGGCGGCCCGGACCGGCACCGTCCGGCCACCGGTGCCGCAGACGGTCGCGACGACCGCGACGGCGCCGAGTGCGGCCAGCGTGGTGGGCCGCTCGGCGAGGGCGCCGGCCAGGCCCGCCGGCGCCAGCGCCAGGACCGGGGCGGGTTCGCGCCGCCACAGCGCGCCGGCCAGGGCCGCGGCGAGACCGAGCGCGAGGCTCAGCGCGGGTACCGCCGGCCACGGCGCACCCAGCACCGCCGTACCCGTCACCATCGCCAACGCCACCGGTAGCGCAGCCAGCGGCCAGCGCAGCACCGCGGTACCGGCAGCCAGCAGCGCCAGCGTCAGGGCGGCCTCGCGGGTCACCGGTACGGCGAGCCCGACACCGTCCGGCCGGCCCGACCAGATCGCGCTCACCCAGCCGTACGGCGCCACGAGCACCGACCAGACCGCCGGCGCGACGGTCACCACGGCCGGTACCGTGGCCAGCCCGGTGACGGTACCGGCCACCGCGAGCGCGCCGGCCGGTCGCCGTACCACTGCGAGCGCGCCGGCCGGTCGCCGTACCGCCGCGATGGCCACGGCGCCGCACAGTCCGGCGAGGCCGGCGTAGGGGCCGGTCAGCGTGGCGAGCACGATCCCGGCACCGGCGAGCGGCACGGCGACCAGGCCCGCCGGTCCGTACCCGGGCGACACCCGGCGCAGGCCCAGCACGCCGAGCGTCGCCAGCACCAGGCCCGCCGCGGCCGCCGGGCGCGACCGGTCCGGTACCGCGGCGGCGGCGAGCAGCGGCAGCGCGACCAGTGCGGTACCTGCCGCGACCGCACCCAGCCCCGGCCGTACCCGCCGGGCGAGCGCCGCCACCAGTCCCGCGCCGGCGACCAGCGCGGCGGTGACGGCCAGCGTGTCGACCGGCCGGCCCAGCGACGCCGCCACCGCGTGCCCGGCCAGAAGCAGGGCCGCCCAGCCGGCCACCCGGGTCCGGCGGTGCCCCATCGCCAGCGCGACCAGCGACCCGGCCACCACACCGTCCACAATGGACGGTGCCCACCAGGCGAGCGGCAGGGCGGCCGGTACCGCCAGCGCGACCGGTACCGCGGCCGCGGCGGCGACCTCGACGGTACGGCCGAACAGGGCGGCCACGGCGACGGCCAGCAGGACCAGCGTGAGCACCGGTTGCGGGTGGGTACCGGTCGCGGTCGGCCCCGGTACCGCATGCCAGACCGGCAGGTTCGCGGCGACCGTGCGCGCCCCGTCGACCGCGGCGGCTCCGGCGGCGACCAGGCCGAGCGGCGCGGCCCAGACGGCGAGCCCGACCCGCGGCCCCGGCCGCAGCGTGGCGGGCAGCGCCCGGACCGCCAGCGCCAGTCCGGCGAGTACCGCGGCGAGCACCGGCATCGCCCACGCCGGCCGGCCGGCGAGCGCCACCGTGCCGGCCGCCCCGACGAGCGCGGCGGCGACCAGCCCGGCACCGATCCGGGTGACCGCGGTGCGGACCGGCGCGAGCAGTGGCGCCCGGCCGGCCGCCAGCGGTACCGCGGCGACGAGCACGAGAACCGCACCCGACCGGAGCGCGGCCGGCACGGTACCGGCGGACAGGTCGGCCGCGAGCGCCAGCCCGGCCGCCCCGATCCAGGCCACACCGGCCAGGCCCGCGGCCGCGATGCCCAGCGCGTACCCGCGCCGGCGCCACCCGACCGCCACGTCGCCCAGCGCCACGGTCGCCGCGACCGCGGCCCAACCCGCCGGGTCGAGACCGGCCCGCGCGGCGAGCAGCGGCAGCACCGGCTGCGCCAGCACCAGCCCGGCGAAGCGCGGCCCGACCAGGCCGGTCACCCGGGCGTACCCGGCCGCGACCGCGGCGGTCAGCGCGCAGACCGCGCCCGCATAGCCGGTCGGATCCAGGCCGGTCGCGACCCCGGCCAGATCGACGTACCACGCCGCGTACCCGTCGAGCAGCACCAGCAGCAGCCCGAGCGCGGCGAACGTCTCCGCGGTCGCGGACAGCCGCCGGGCGAGCGCCACCGGCGGTACCGCGAGCACGAGCGCCGTGGCGGCGGCGAGGATGACCGCCCGGCCGGTGACCCCGAACCGTGCCCAGGCGACCGCGGTGAACACGATCGCGGCGCTGCCCAGCAGCAGCCCGCCGAGGATGAACAGCGCGTTCTGCACCGTGCGGGTGGACGCCTCCGGTCGCGCGGCATGCGCCGGCTCCGCCGGCCGCGCGGCATGGGCCGGCTCCGCCGGCCGCGCGGTATGGGCCGGCTCCGCGGGACCTGCCGGCGGCGCCCCGGCGGCCGGCGCAGCCGCGGCGGCCGGGCCGCCGACCCGCGCCGTCACCCGGGCGGCCAGCAGATTGCGGTGCTGCCGCAGGTCCTCCAGGCGGGCGGCCGCGGACAGGTACCGGTCGCGCGCCGTGTCCACCGCCACGGCCAGCGCCGCGTACCGCGCGTTGAGCGCGACCACCTCGGCCGCCTCCGGGTCGGGTGGCCGGTGGCAGGCCGGGCAGCCGCTGTCGAGGTCGGCCGGGGCGTGACAGGTCGGGCAGGGGTACTCGCTGGTCATGCCGCCATGGTCGGCAACCGCCCGGACCGGCGGCATCGGCTGCGGTACTCACTACCGGCTGAGTAGTACCTAGCCGGATCAGGGCTGCTGGAACGCGGCCGTGTCCCAGATGCGCTGGTCGAGGTACCCGCGCACCCGGCCGACGTACTGGTCGCCGGCCGCCACGTGCCAGCGCCCGCTGAACCAGCGCCCGACGCAGCCCCACGCGTCGCCGGCCGCGTAGTTGCGCCCGCGGTCGACCGTGTTCAGCCAGCCCTCGTAGCCCTCGAAGCAGGTGCGCCAGATCGCGTACGCAAGGTCGGCGTTCATCGCCGTGGAGCTGGCGATGCCGGGCCAGGCCGGCTTCTCGTACGGGTAGCGGTTCTGCAGGATGCCGAAGCTCTCCGGGCACTGGCCGGGTCTGCCGTCGGCGCCGGGCCCGCGGCCGGGGGCGCACCGGGTCGCGTCGCCGGTCCAGTCGCCCAGCGTGTCCTGCCGCCACCAGCTCTCGATGGCCGCCTGCGCCAGCACGAGGTCCTCGTCGACGCCCCACTTGCAGGCCGCCCAACGCAGGATCTCCCGGGTGGTACCGGTGAACTGCCCGTCGACCCGGGCGGCGATGCGGGTACCGGCGCGCGGGTCGTCGCCGGTGAAGAAGCCGGTGCCGACGGGCTGGCCGGTGGTCTGGTTGGCGCGCCGGTTCCCGCCCTTGTTCTCCGGGTACGGGTGGACGCGTACCCAGGCGGCGCACTGCGCGCCGGACGGCAGCGTCGCGCCCGGGGCCAGGGTGGCGAAGCGGGCCGGCGCGGCCGCCGCGGCCGGTCGGGTGCTGGGTCCGGCGCTCGCGCTCGTCGCGGCGCTGGGGCTCGCGCTGGCCGGCGTGGCGGCCGACGCGCCGGCCGCTGACGGGGCCGGCGGGGCCACGGTACCCCCGGAGTGCCAGGCGGCGTGCGACGAGCAGCCCGCCGCGGCCAGCAGGACCAGCGCGGCGCCGGCGGCGACCCAGCGAGCCCACGGCACGACGGACAGGCTAGGGCCGCGACCCGGGGCGGTCAACGGGTCAGTAGGAACGGTCCTGACCGAGGACGTGCTGCGCCACGAAGTTGAGGATCATCTCCCGGGACACCGGCGCGATGCGGGTGACCCGGGTGACGCCGAGCAGCGTGGCGACACCGTACTCGGTGG
Organism: Actinomycetota bacterium; assembly: GCA_005885555.1. Lineage (GTDB taxonomy): Bacteria > Actinomycetota > Actinomycetes > Mycobacteriales > Micromonosporaceae > AC-43. The sequence goes on along the minus strand of VAWN01000098.1, from coordinate 11,602 downwards.
CCATCCCGTTGCCGCCCATGGCCTGGATCGCGGTGTCCACCGCGAGGGCCGACGCCTCGGCGGCCGCGTACTTGGCCATGTTGGCGGCGGTACCGGCGTCCAGGTCGCGCCCGGCGTCGTAGCGCGCGGCGGCCTTCGCGACCATCAGCCGGGCCAGCTCCACCTGGATCTGCGCGTGCGCGAGCGGGTGTGCGACGCCCTGGTGGGTACCGATCGGCCGGCCCCACACCGCGCGCGCCTTCGCGTAGCCGGCCGCCCGTTCCAGCGCGTAGCGTCCGGTGCCCACCGCTGACGCGGCGATCGTGATGCGCTCGGGGTTCAGGCCGGCGAACAGGGCCGGCAGGCCGGCGTCGGTGCTGCCGCCGACCAGCGCGGTCGCGGGTACCCGGACGTCGTCGAGGTAGAGCAGCCACTGCTTCTCCGGCGCGACGACCTCCATCTCCAGCGGTGTGCGGGACAGGCCCGGCGCGTCGGTGGGGACCAGGAACAGGGCCGGCTTGAGCTTCCCGGTGGCCGCGTCTTCGGTGCGGGCGACGACGAGTACCAGGTCGCACTCGTCGATCCCGGAGATGAACGCCTTGCTGCCGCGCAGCAGCCAGTCGTCGCCGTCGCGGCGGGCGACCGTGCCGAGGCGGTGGAAGTTGGAGCCGGCTTCCGGTTCGGTGATGGCGAACGCCACCTTCGTCGAGCCGTCGGCGATGCCGGGCAGGACGTGGCGGCGCTGCTGTTCGGTGCCGTGGCGGGCGATGACGGTACCGGCGATGGCGGGGGAGACGACGATGAGCAGCAGTGGGCAGCCGGCGGCGGCCAGCTCCTCGGCGACGATGGCCAGTTCGGTGATGCCGCCGCCCGCGCCGCCGTACTCCGCGGGCAGGTTCGCGCCGAGGTAGCCGAGCTTGCCGGCCTCGGCCCACAGCTCCGTCTGGTGCCCGCCGGACTTCGCCTTGGCGACGAAGTACTCGTGGCCGTACCGGCGACCCAGTGCCGCGACGGCTTCGCGCAGCGCCTTCTGTTCCGGGGTGTCGTCGAAGTCCACGCTATTCATCTCCTTCTATTACCGCCAGTCCTTCTATGACCGCCAGGACGGCGCCGCCGTCGACCTGCTGCCCCGCGGTTACCCGGATCGCGGCGACGGTGCCGGCGTGCGGGGCGAGTACGGGATGTTCCAGCTTCATCGCCTCCAGGGTCAGCAGCAGGTCGCCCTTCGCGACCCGGTGCCCCACCGCGACGGCGATCCGGGTGACGGTGCCGGGCAGCGGGGCGGTGAGCGACCCGCTGACGCTCGGGGCCTCGGGAGCCGGGAACCGCGGCAGCTCGGTCAGCGCCACCGAACCGTCCGGACCGTCCACATAGGACACGTCGCCGACCCGGTGGACGTGGTACGTCTCGCGCAGGCCCCCGATGTCGAGGACGACCCGCTCCGGCGTGGCGGTTTCGTCGGGCTAGTACTCGACCCGGATCCCGCCGGCGTACTCGACGACCTGGGGGAGTGCGCGCACGTTGCGCCAGCCGGACGGGAACCGGCCCCGGCGGGACGCGGCGGCGGCGAGCGCGGCGGCCCGCGCGTAACTGTCCACTGTGGACACCAGCGGGGTGAACACGTCCGGGTGCCGGTCGAGGTAGCCGGTGTCGGTGTCGCCGGCCAGGAAGTCGTCGTCACGCAGTACCCGCACCAGCAGGTCCCGGTTGGTCAGCACGCCGTGGATGCGCGCCCGAACCAGCGCGCCGGCCAGGATCCGGGCCGCCTCCCGCCGGGTCGGTGCCCAGGCGATGAGCTTGGCGAGCATCGGGTCGTAGTGGATGGTGACGGCCGTGCCGGTGTCGACGCCGGCATCCACCCTGACGTCGGGGCCACCCACGTCGAACCGGTGCAGGACGCCGGTCGAGGGAAGCCAGCCGTTGCCCGGATCCTCGGCGTACAGCCGCACCTCGATGGCATGCCCCCGAACCGGCGGCGCCTGCGTCATCGGCAGCGGCTCGCCCTCGGCGACCAGCAGCTGCAGCCGCACCAGGTCCAGCCCCGTGACGCACTCGGTGACCGGGTGCTCCACCTGCAGCCGGGTGTTCATCTCCAGGAAGAAGAACTCGCCGTCGGGCGCGAGGAGGAACTCGACCGTGCCGGCGTTCACGTAGCCGACCGCGCGGGCGGCGGCGGTCGCGGCTGTGTACAGCTTTGCGCGCAGCTCGTCGGACACGGCCGCAGACGGTGCCTCCTCGACCAGCTTCTGGTGCCGGCGCTGGATCGAGCACTCCCGCTCGCCCAACGCGAGCACCGTGCCGTGCGCGTCGGCGATGAGCTGTACCTCGACGTGCCGCGCGCCGTCGAGGTACGGCTCGCAGAAGACGGTGCCGTCACCGAAGGCCGACGCCGCCTCGCGCCGGGCCTGCGCCACCGCGTCGGCGAGCCGGGCCCGATCGCGGACTACCCGCATGCCGCGCCCGCCGCCACCGGCGGACGCCTTGACCAGCACCGGGAACCGCTCGACGGCTTCAGGGTCCACAGTGGACAGTACCGGTACCCCGGCCTCGGCCACGGTCTGCTTGGCCGCCACCTTGGAACCCATCGCCGCGACGGCCTTCGCCGGTGGACCGACCCAGGTGAGCCCGGCGTCGGACACCGCCGCCGCGAACTGCGCGTTCTCCGACAGGAAGCCGTACCCCGGATGCACCGCGTCGGCGCCGGCCCGCAGCGCGGCCGCGATCACGAGGTCGCCGCGCAGGTACGTGTCGGCCGGCGCGGCGCCCGGCAGCCGCGCCGCCCGGTCCGCCTCCCGCACGTGCGGCGCGTCAGCATCGGGATCGGCATACACCGCAACGGTTTCGATGCCGAGCGCGCGGCAGGTGGCGAAGACCCGGCGGGCGATCTCGCCCCGGTTGGCGACCAGCAGCCGGCGGATCACGGCAGGCTCACCCGGGTCATCGCGCCTCACATCCGGAAGACGCCGAAGCCGCCGGCGCCCTCGACAGGTCCACTGTGGACGGCCGACAGCGCGATCCCCAGCACGGTACGGGTGTCCCGCGGATCGATCACGCCGTCGTCGTAGAGCCGGCCGGACAGGAACAGCGCCGCCGACTCGGTCTCGATCTGCGCTTCGACGGCGGTGCGCAGCCCGGCCGCGGCCGCCTCGTCGAACGGTTGCCCGCGGGCGGCCGCCGCCTGCCGGGCCACGATCTCCATGGTGCCGGCCAGTTGCGGGCCGCCCATCACCGCGGATTTCGCGTTCGGCCAGGCGAACAGGAAGCGCGGGTCGAACGCCCGGCCGCACATGCCGTAGTTGCCGGCACCGTAGGAGGCGCCGATGTTCAGCGTCAGGTGCGGTACCCGGGAGTTGGCCACCGCATTGATCATCAGCGCGCCGTGCTTGATGATGCCGGCCTGCTCGTACGCCGACCCGACCATGTACCCGGTGGTGTTCTGCAGGAACAGCAGCGGCGTCGCCGAGGCGTTGGCGAGCTGGATGAACTGGGCCGCCTTCTGCGCCTCGGCGGAGAACAGCACGCCCCGCGCGTTGGCGAGCACCCCGACGGGGTACCCGTGCAGCTCGCCCCAGCCGGTCACCAGAGCCGTGCCGTACCGCGGCTTGAACTCGTCGAACTCGGAACCGTCCAGGATCCGGGCGAGGATCTCCCGCGGGTCGTAGGGTACCCGCAGGTCCGCGCTCGGGATGCCGAGCAGCTCCTCGGCCGGGTACCGCGGCGGTGCGACGTCCGCGCGGGGAGCCGGACCGGCCTTGCGCCAGTTGAGCCGGCGCACCACCATGCGCGCCAGCCCGATCGCGTCGCGCTCGTCGCGGGCGAGGAAGTCGGCGAGCCCGGAGGTGGTGGCGTGCATGGCCGCGCCGCCCAGCGACTCGTCGTCGGTCTCCTCGCCGGTGGCCATCTTCACCAGCGGCGGCCCGGCGAGGAACACCTTCGCCTGCCGGTCGACGAAGATGGTGTAGTCGGACATGCCGGGGACGTAGGCGCCACCGGCGGTCGCGTTGCCGAACACCACCGCGATCGTGGGCAGCCGCGCGGCGCTGGCCGCGGTCAGGTCACGGAAGACCGCGCCGCCGGGGATGAAGATCTCCGACTGCGTCGGCAGGTCGGCGCCGCCGGACTCGACGAGGTTGATCAGCGGCAGCCGGTTCTGCGCGGCGATCCGGCCCAGCCGCTGGGTCTTGCGCAGGCTGTACGGGTTCACCGCGCCGCCGCGCACGGTCGGGTCGTTGGCGATGACGACGCACTCGACGCCTTCCACGACACCGATTCCGCCGGCGACACCCGCGCCGGTCGGGTGGTCGGTACCCCAGCCGGCGACCGGGCACAGCTCCAGGAAAGCGCAATCGCGATCGAGCAGCAGCTCGATCCGCTCGCGCGCCAGCAGCTTCCCGCGGGCGTGGTGCCTTTCGGTGTACCGTGCCCCGCCGCCGGCCACCGCTGCCGCAAGCGCCGTGTCGAGTTCGGCGAGCCGCTCCCGCATCGCCTCCGCATTGTCCACAAAGGACGGTGTCCGGGTGTCCACGGTGGACATGAGCGCGGTCATGGCGCGGCGCCCAGTGCGACGGGTACGTCGACGAGCCGGGTGCGCAGCCATTCGCCCAGCGCCTTGGCCTGCGGATCGAACCGGGTCGACGCGGCCACCCCGGCGCCGAGCAGCCCGTGGAGGACGAAGTTCAGCGCCCACAGGTTCGGCAGCTCGTACCGGTCGATGTCCAGGTCGGCCGCCTCGGGCAGCAGCTTGCGCAGTTCGTCGACGGTCAGGTACCCGTGCAGCCACGCGTACGCGCGCTCGCCCCGCGCCCACACGCCGACGTTCGCGTCGCCGCCCTTGTCGCCGGAGCGCGCGCCGACGACGGTACCCAGTGGCACGCGGAAGGTGGCGCCCGCCGGTGCGGGCCCCGGCCGTGCGGGGCGCGGTGACGGTGCCGCCTGCGCGGTCCGCCGCGGCGCCGGGATCGCGACCCGCTCGCCCGACGGGAGTACCGCGACGTGCGCCACGTCCTCCTGCGGTACCGAGCCGGCGGTGAAGACCCCGAACGGGGTCGCGTCACCGGGCCGGGTGGTCAGCGTGCAGCCGGGGTACGAGGCCAGGGTCAGCTCGACCGCCGCCTGGGAGAACGCCCGCCCGGCCCGCGCGGGATCCGCGTCGGTCAGGTGCACGTGCAGCAGCGCGCTCGCGGTCTCGGTGGAGTCCGCGTCGGGGTGGTCGGTGCGGGCGAGGACGAATTCGAGCCCGTCTCGGCCGACCGCATCGGTCAGCTGTTCGCGTACCAGCCGCGCCTTCGCCTCGATGTCCAGGCCGGTGAGGACGAACGTCATCGTGTTGCGGTATCCGCCGAGCGTGTTCCTGCCGACCTTCAGCGTCGGCGGCGGCGGGCTGCCCCGCACGCCGGACACCGCGACCCGGTCCGGTCCCGCGTCGGCCAGCGCGATGGTGTCGAAGTGCGCCACCACGTCCGGCCCGAGGTACCCGGGCGGCCCGAGCTCGTACAACAGTTGCGCGGTAACGGTTTGCACGGTCACCGCGCCGCCGGTGCCGGGGTGCTTGGTGACGACGCACGAGCCGTCTGCGGCCACCTCCGCGATGGGGAAGCCGGGATGGTGCACGTCGGCCAGCTCGGTGAAGAAGGCGAAGTTGCCGCCGGTCGCCTGCGCGCCGCACTCCAGGATGTGGCCGGCGACGGTGGCGCCGGCGAGCGCGTCGTAATCCGTCCTTCCCCATCGGTACCGGTCGATGGCCGGCCCGACCACGAGCGAGGCGTCGGTGACCCGGCCGGTGACCACCACGTCGGCGCCGGCGGAAAGGCATTCGGCGATGCCGAACGCGCCGAGGTAGACGTTGGCGGCCAGCGCGCCCGGTGCCGGTACCTTGTCGCCGGTGACGTACCCGATCCGCGGCGCGAGGCCCAGCCGGTCGCCGAGCCGGGTGATCGCCGCGGCGAGGCCGGCCGGGTTCAGCCCACCCGCGTTGACGACGATCCGCACGCCCTTGTCCAGCGCCAGCCCGAGGCTGCCCTCCAGCTGGCGCAGGAACGTGCGGGCGTACCCGAGGCCGGCGTCGCGCGCCCGGTCCCGGGCCAGGATCAGCATGGTCAGCTCGGCGAGGTAGTCGCCGGTCAGCACGTCCAGCTCGCCGCCGGTCAGCATCTCCTCGACCGCGGCGAACCGGTCGCCGTAGAAGCCCGAGGCGTTGCCGATGCGGATCACGCCAGTACCTCGGCGAGCTGCCCGGTCCACACCGCCAGGATCGACCGGCGGCGTGCCGAGTCGTCGCTGAGCAGGTTCGCCACCCCGAGCCCGCGCAACAGGTCGAGCGTCGCCTGCACCGCCTCCCGTACCCGCGGCCGCGACTCGTCGGCACCGAACAGGTCCACGGCCAGGCGGTGCAGCTCGCGACCGACCCGCGCTTCGAGGGGTACCAGAGCGGTGCGCAGCAGCGCATCGGTCCGCGCGGCGACCCAGATCTCCAGCGCCGCCACGTACAGCGGCCCGGTGAACGCGGCGGCGAGCAGTTCCACCGCGCGGTCCAGCTCGGGTACCGGCAGCGCGGCCGCCTCCACCCGGATCTCCTCGGCGCGCCGGGCCGCCAGGTGCTCGACCGCGGCGAGGACGAGCGCCGCCTTCGTGGGGTAGTGGTGCAGCTGGGCACCTCGGGACAGGCCGGCCCGCTGGGCGACGAGCGTCGTCGTGGTACCCGACCAGCCGTGCTCGATCAGGCAGTCCACGGTCGCCTCCAGCAGCCGCTGCTGGGTCGCCCGGCTGCGCTCCTGCTGGGGGATCCGCACTGACCCAGCATGCGGTCCAAGAAACAAACAGTCAAGCCTGCATGTTTTGCCACGCGCCAGCGGAGCGCGCGCCCGGGGGAGCGGCGGTCAGAGGTGGCTGCGGGCGGTCACGGTACCCACGGTAAGGTCGGCCGGCGCGCCGTGGAACGCGCCGATCCGGTCGACCCCGGCGGACAGCTCGCGGCGCTGTGCGGCGGTGAGCCGGCGCAGCGGCTCCACGGTGACCGACAGCCGCCGGCCGGACCGGCGCTGGTGCCAGACCCCGGCGACCGTGCCGTCGACCAGCAGCACCGGAAACGTGCCCGCCTGCCCGGTGGGGCTCAGCGCGCGCGCCGCCGCCGGGCCGGGGAACAGCCGCTCGCGCGGATGGCAGCCGACCGCGTAGCCGTCGAAGTACGGCAGCAGCCGTACCCCGCGCGGCGGTTCGTCGGGTGCCGTCGTGTCGCCGGACACCACCCAGGCCGGTTCGCTGCCGCCCTCGACGTCGACGCGTTCCAGTTCGCCGTCGAGGGAGGCGAACAGCCTGGCCGCCCAGGGCCGGGGCACGCCGAGCCACTGCGCGAACTGCGCCGGTGTCGCCGGCCCGTAGGCGTGCAGGTAACGGCGGACCAATCCGGCCAGCGCGGTCGCCGGCTCCTGCGGCGCGAACCCGGGCAGCCAGCGGCCCGGATGGGTGTAGGTGACCCGGCGCTCACGGGTGGGTCCGAAGCAGAGCACGCCGCGGTGGGCCGCGGTGCCGAGGGCCGGGCGCCAGCGCGGCCACATGCCGGCGAAGGCGGGTACCACCGGGTCGGCGGCCCACGGCCCGGTGGCGTCGACGACCGCCTCGCCCAGCTCGTCGATGGTCAGTTCGGCATCGGCGAGCGCGGCCGCGATCGCCGCCACGACGGCGTCGGACTGCTCGGGCGTCAGCCGCGCGCCGTCGGACCGGCCGCCGGGCGGTGCCGGTGCCGGTGCCCGTGCCGCGGCCGCGGCCAGCGCGCCGGTCCACATCGGCAGGTCACGGGCCGGCAGCAGGTGGACCGTGCCGCGCGGACCGTAGGTCTTGACCAGGCTGTGCCCGTCGACCGCCGCGCGCACGTCGGCCCGGGTCAGCTCCGCCGCGCGTACCCCGATGGACAGCTCCCCGGCGGACAGCACCTGGGCGTGCGCGCCGCACATGGCCGCCGCGATCGCGTCCGGCGTCGCGTCCGGCCACGGTGCCGAAAGCCCGTGCCGGTCCAGGCGCCGCGCGCACACCTGCGCCCACGACAGTCGCTCCACACCACCGACGCTAGCGGGCGGGTACGACATCGTCCGGACCGGATACCGGTCGGCGTAGGGTTGCGGAGAGAATCCACCCAGGGAGCGTGCAGTGATCATCGGCATCGACATCGGTGGATCGGGCGTCAAGGGTGCGCCGGTCGACGTGGTGGCGGGCAAGCTGGCCGGCGAGCGGTACCGGATCCCCACCCCGCAGCCGTCCGGCACCCGCCAGGTCGTCGAGACGGCACGCGAGGTCGCGGCCCAGTTCGGCGCCGCCGAGCGGATCGGCGTGACGTTCCCCGGCGTGGTCCTCAACGGAGTCACCCGCACGGCCGCCAACATGGACCCGTCGTGGATCGACGCGCCGGCCACCCAGCTCTTCGCCGACGCGTTGGGTACCCGGGTCGTGGTGCTCAACGACGCCGACGCGGCGGGCATCGCGGAGATGGAGTTCGGCGCCGGCCGGGGCCAGCGCGGCGTGACCATCATGCTCACCTTCGGCACCGGCATCGGCAGCGCCGTGTTCCTCGACGGCAAGCTGGTGCCCAACACCGAGCTGGGCCACCTGGAGCTGCACGGCCACGACGCCGAGGACCGCGCCTCCGACCGCGCCCGCGAGGAGGACAACCTCGACTGGCCGCACTGGGCGCACCGGGTGCAGAGCTACCTGCAGCACGTCGAGGCGCTGTTCTCGCCCGACCTGTTCATCATCGGCGGCGGGGTCAGCAAGAAGGCCGACCGGTTCCTGCCGCTCATCAAGCTGCGCACCCGGACGGTACCGGCGGCGTTGCAGAACGAGGCCGGCATCATCGGCGCGGCCGTCGCCGCGGCCGCAAGCTAGCGCGGCCCCGAACTGAGCCGCCAACACGATGGCGTGCGCTTCGGTGCCAACTACACCCCGAGCCGGCACTGGTGGCACGTCTGGCTGGACTTCGACACCCCGGGTGTCACCGACGGCATCCGGCGTGACCTCGACGCGATCGCCGGCCTGGGCCTGGACCACGTGCGCGTGTTCGCCAGCTGGCCGGTGTTCCAGCCGAACCGGGGCGTGGTACGGCCGCGGGCGGTGGCCCAGCTGGTCGAGCTGGTCCGGCTCGCCGCGGCCGCGGGGCTGGACGTCAGCGTCGACGCGCTGCAGGGGCACCTGTCCAGCTTCGACTTCTACCCGTCGTGGACGCTGACCTGGCACGAGCGCAACGTGTTCACCGATCCGGCCGTGGTCGACGCGCAGGCGGCGCTGGTGGGTACCCTCGCCGGCGCGCTGCGCGCCGAACCGAACTACCTCGGGCTCAACCTCGGCAACGAGCCGAACAACCTGGTCGCGCACCAGCCGGTCACCGCGGCGCAGGTCGACGCGTGGCTGGACCGGCTGCTGGCCGCGGGTACCGCCGCGGATCCGGCGCATCCGGTGACGCACTGCGCCTACGACGCGGCGTGGTACACCGAGGACCACCCGTTCACCCCGGGCGCCAGCGCGACCAAGGGCGCGATGACCTGCGTGCACCCGTGGGTGTTCAGCGAGGACTGCGCGCGGCGGTACGGTCCGCGGTCGGTGCAGGTCGAGCACCTGGCCGAGTACGTGGTCGAGCTGTCCCGGGCGTACGCGACGGATCCGGGCCGGATGATCTGGGTACAGGAGCTGGGCGCGCCGGCGCCGCACGTCCCGGCGGCGGACGCGCCCCGGTTCGCCGAGCGGACGCTGGCCAACGTGCTGACCTGCCCGGGGCTGTGGGGCGTCACCTGGTGGTGCTCGCACGACCTGGACGAGCGGTTGCTGGACTTCCCGGAACTGGAGTACACGCTGGGGCTGCTGCGCACCGACAACACGGTCAAGCCGATCGGGGCGGCGGTGCGGGGTACCGTGGCGGCTGCGCCGACGACGGCGGTGCCGCAGCGGACCACGGCCCTCGTGCTGGACGCCGACGGGGGTGGCCGCGGGCGCAGCGCCGCCGCCCCCGGCGGTCCGTTCTTCGAGGCGTGGATGGCGCGGGCGGCGGCGGGGGAGCGCCCGGCGATCGTGCTCGGTAATCCCGTTGCCGGCGGGTCGGCGGCGACCTAGCGTCCGGCGCATCGGCCCGCTGGTTCTGGCCGGCGCCCGGGTCCTCGCGATCGAGCTGCATCCCGGGCGGGTACAGCGGCTGCGGCAACGGTTCGCGGGCGCGCCGGTGACCGTGGTGGCCGCCGACGCCGCGGCGCTGCGGCTGCCGGGGCGGCCGTTCCGGGTGGTGGCGAGCCCGCCGTACGGCCTGTCCAGCCGGTTGCTGCGCACCCTGCTCGCGCCGGGCTCCCGGCTGGTCGCCGCCGACCTGGTGCTGCAGCGGGCCGTGGTGCGCCGCTACGCGACGGCACCCCGGCGGTACTGGCAGCTGCGCGCCGGGCTATCCCTGCCGCGCCGCGCGTTCCGGCCGCCGCCGCAGGTCGACTCGGCCGTGCTGGTGGTCCGGCGCGGCTGAGTCCAGGTCCGCGAGCAGCTCGCGGGCCGCGTCCTCCAGTCGGCGGTACCCGACGTTGCCGGCCATGACAAGACCATCGCGCATGGCCTCCCGGGCGGTGTCCAGCCGGCCGGCGTCGCGTTCCGTGCGGGCGATGCCGAGCTGCGCCTCGACCTCCGGGTACCGGTTGCCGATCTCCTGCGACAGCGCCAGCGCGGCACGGTGGTCGGCCAGCGCACCGGCCCGGTCGCCCAGGGCGTACCGGATCGTGCCGAGCGTGTTGAGCGCGTCGGCCTCGTAGCGCCGGTCGCCGGCCGCCCGGGTCATCGCGAGCGCGGTCTCGACCAGCTCCCGCGCCTGGGCCAGGTCGCCGCCGTCCCGCGCGACCAGGGCCTGCACCCGGAACGTCTCCGCCTCGCCGCCCCGGTTGCCGACCTCGCGGTGCAGCGCCAGCGCGACGGCGAGGTGCTCCGCGGCCTCGTCCAGGCGGCCGAGCGCGTGGCAGACCTCGCCGAGGTTGGTCAGCGCCACGCCTTGCGCGAACCGGAACCCAGCCGCGAGGCAGATCTCGACCGCGCGGCGTTCGTAGCCGTACGCGTCGTCGAGCCGGCCGGACTCCCAGCAGACCGCGCCGAGGTTCTCCAGGTTGGCCGCCTGCCCGATGACCCAGCCGATCTGGTCGGCCAGGTCGAGCGCCGCCCGGTAGCAGTCCGCGGCCTCGTCGAGCCGGCCGGACTGCTGGTACACGTTGCCGAGGTTGCCGAGCACCGCGCCACGCCCCTGCGGCCAGCCGGCGCGGTCGGCGAGGTCGGCCGCGCGGAGGTAGTGCTCGATGGACTCCGGGTAGCGGCTCAGCCGCCAGTGCAGGTCGCCGAGGCTCAGTTCGGCGGCGGCCTGCGCCCGAGCCTGCCCGTCGCGTTCGGCGGCCGCGCGCCCGAGCCGCGCGACCGCGAGCCAGTCGACGGTCCACATCCGCTGGTGGAAGTAGCCGCGCAGGGCGTCGGAGAACGTCCAGGCCAGCGACCGGGGGCCGTGCTCGGCGGCGTGCGTGACGACGGCGACGAGGTTGGCCCGCTCGGCGTCCAGCCAGGCCCGCGCGGCGACCGCGTCCGCGAACGCGGGTGCGGTGCCGTTCGGCTCGATCGCGGCGTCCGGCAG
>VAWN01000153.1 GCA_005885555.1 Actinomycetota bacterium | reverse complement strand
AGCCTGGCCCAGTCCTGAAGCTGCTCGGGTTGGGCGTGCTCGGCGGGTAACGAGACGACCAGGTATGCGGTCTCGCGGCTGGTTTTCCCTTTGATAGTGCGGGTCCGGGTGATCCGGTGGCGCGTAGCGCCGGTTGGTACGGGTAGTCCACACAGTTGGTACCGCGATTCTGTGTAGGTGGTACTGGCACGGTTGTCTGTTCGATCAGACGGCGGCGCATGCAGCGCTGCCGCGTTGATTCGAGAGGCGGCAGGTGTTGGCCAACTATCGCAGGATCCTGGAACTGGTGATCGCGGGTCGTAGCTACAGCGAGGTCGTCGAGCTCGCGGGCTGCTCGCGACGGGATGTGTCGCGGGTGAAGAAGGTCGTCGGCGAGCGGGGTGTCACCGCGGCGACGGTGGTCAGTGATGAGGATCTGGCCGGCTGGTTCCCTGACGGTCGGCGGATGGTGTCGGCCGTCTACGAGCAGCCCAACCTGGCTGCGGTGCTGGCGGCGATGCGGGGCCAGCGGCACTTCACGTTGTTGATGGCGTGGCGTCGCTACGCCGACACGGCGACACCGGGGGCGAAGAAGTATGGGTACGCGCAGTTCTGTGCGTTGTTCGCCGACTACGTACGCAAGAACGACTTGGTCGCCACGCTGCACCACGAGCCCGGGCGCGCGATGCTGGTGGACTGGGCCGGCGACACCCTCGACCTTGTCGACGCGGCCAGCGGTGAGGTGAGCAAGGCGGTGCTGTTCGTCGCCGTGCTGCCCTACTCGGGCGCCCTGTTTTGCCGGGCCTACCTGGACATGAAGTCGCCGTCCTGGCTTGACGCCCACGTCCGCGCGTTCACTCATTTCGGCGGCGTCAGCCAGATCGTCGTGCCCGACAATCCGACGACCTCGACCCACCAGCGTCACAAGGGCGAGTCAGAGCGGGTCGTCAACGCCCGCTACCAGCAGCTCGCCGACCACTACCAGACCGCCGTGGTGCCGGCCCGCGCGCGCAAGCCCCGCGACAAGGCCGCCGCCGAGAACGCCGTCAACGTGGTCAACAAGCGGGTCATCGGCTACCTGGAGTCTGAGGTATGGACGACGCTGGAGGAGCTGAACGACGCCATCGCCGAGCGTGTCTGGGAGGTCAACCACGACCTGCGCCGCGCCGACGGCACCACCCGCTGGGAGCAGTTGCGCGCCGAGGAACAGCCACTGCTGGCGCCGTTGCCGGCAGCGAGGTTCGAGGAGGTGACGTGGAAAGAGGTCAAGGCCGCACGCAACTACCACGTCAGTTGTGACTACCAGCGCTACTCGGTGCCCTACCGGCTGGCCGGGCGGCTTCTGCGGGTCCGGCTGACCTCGACTCGGGTGACGATCTTCGACGGGCACGACCTGGTGTGTGAGCACCCGAGGCGCACGGGCAGGAAGGGCCAGTACTCCACGCTGCCCGAGCATGTGCCGCCCCAGCACCAGGGCATCGACGGACTGTGGTCACGGCGCTGGTTCACCGACCGGGCACGCTCGTTCGGGCCCGCGACGGTGTCGGTGATCGAGCAGATCCTCGACCGCCACGCCATCGAGGCCCAGGCCTACCTGGACTGTCAGAACATCCTGGCCGGCCTGGGCAAGGCCAACCGGGAACGACTCGAGGCCGCCTGCCAAGAACTTCTCAACAACCACGGCCTGGCCTCCTACACGACGCTGAAGCGACTCATGGCAGCGATCAACTCCGACGCCAAGAAGCCCCGCAAGATCACGCCGGCCCCCTCGACACGCAAGCGCACCACCATCAGCGGCGCCGGTGCCGGCAGCGAGCTGGGGCCCGATGTCTACGTGCGCGACGCCTCACACTACGAACTCACCCCAGCACCCATCCGCCAGCCCGACAACCAGCCCGCCGGCGAACGCGACAGCCAGCGGGCGGCGGGTCGATGACCTTCACCAGCGTCGACTACGACAAGTTCCGCGCCCTGCGCGTCACCCACGTCGCGACCCGACTCGAGGAACTCATCAACGACGAGGCCAACGACAACCTCACCCCCGAGAAACTGTTCCTCACCGCGGTCGACGACGCGCTGGAAGCCCGACGGATCAACAAGATCGAGAAGCTGATCCGCGCCGCGAGGTTCCCGATCCCCGCAGCCACCATCTCCGAGATCGACTACCGCGAAGGTCGTGGGATCAACCCGGTCCGCATGCGACGCTACGCCGACCACGACTGGCGCGCAGACCCCGTCAACCTGCTGATCATCTCACCCACCGGCGGCGGGAAGACCTACCTCGCCTCGGCCATCGGGATCGCTGCCTGCCACAACGAGCACACCGTCACCTACGTCCGCATGGACGACCTGGCCCGCAAGCTCGTCCTGGCCAGGTCCGACGCGATCGCCCACCAACAACTCCTCAACGAACTCTCGAACGTCGACCTGCTCGTCATCGACGACTTCCTCACCGTCGGCATCGACCACGACGCCGCAGCAGACCTGTTCGCCATCCTGGCCAACCGCGACCACCGACTGCCCACCATGATCGCCTCCCAGACCGGGCCGGCCCACTGGGTCGCCGAGCTACCCGATCGCATCGCCGCCGACTCGATCGTCAACCGGCTCGCGAACCGTGCACGCACAATCAACCTCGGCGACATCGACATGCGCAAACTCCGCCACGACCAGACCCGCGCCAACAACACCTACTGGGAGTAGCAGCCACAACGGCGGCCCCGCAGAGCCCCGCACGGGGCCGCCGTCCAGTCACCACGACAAACGACCGACCAGTACCACCTAGCCAGAACACCAGTACCAGATCGCTGGACTACCGGTACCAACCGGCGCTACGCGTCAGGTACCCCAAGGTCAAGCACCCTGACCCGGCAGGTATCCCTTCCGAGCCGAACCGGCAATAGGAAAGCCGACTATCATGCAGTGCCCGGCAGAAACAGGCT
>VAWN01000097.1:41990-55894 GCA_005885555.1 Actinomycetota bacterium | reverse complement strand
CCGGGCGGCCTCGTCGTCGCCGAGCAGGCCGGCGACCGCATGCGCCAAGGCTTCCGGGTTCTGCGCCGGGAAGGTCATCCCGGTGATGCCCGGCTCGACGATCTCGTTCAGCCCGCCGGTGGCGGCCACCGCGAGAGGCGCGCCGGCCGCGGCGGCCTCCAGGGCGACCATGCCGAACGGTTCGTAGATGGACGGTACGACGACGGTGTCGCTGGCGGCGAAGGTGGCCGGCAGGTCGTTGCCGACGAAGCCGGCGAAGTGCACGGTCTGCTCCAGCCGCAGCCGGGACACCTCGGCCTGCAGCTCCGGCTTGTAGGGGCCGTCGCCGGCGACGACCAGCCGCAGTCCCGGGTACCGCCGGCGCAGTTCGGGCAGCGCGTGGATCACGTGCTGGACGCCCTTCTCGTAGACCAGCCGCCCGGCGAAGCCGAGCATCGGCCCGTCACCGGCGTACCGGGCGCGGGCGTGCGCGACCGCCCGCGGCGCGGCCTGCCAGATCGGCGCGTCGACCCCGTTGGGGATCACCGTGATCTTCTCCGGCGCCAGGTCGAGCAGGTGGCTGACCTCCCACCGCATGTACCCCGAGCAGCTGATCAGCCGTGCCGCCTCGTGCCCCAGCCAGTACTCGACGGTGTGGATGGTGCGGTTCATCTCCTCGGGCAGCCAACCCTGGTGCCGCCCGGCCTCGGTGGCGTGCACGGTGGCCACCAGCGGTATCCGCAGGTGGTCCCGCAGCGTCACCGCGGTGTGCGTGACCAGCCAGTCATGGGCGTGGATGAGGTCGTAGCCCTCGATCGCGGTGGCGTGCAGGGCGGCCCGGGTCAGCGCGTGGTTGAACGCCATCGTCCAGGCCAGCAGCGACGGGGTGGCCAGCGGAAAGCTCGGCGGATCCTCCGGGGCGCGCACGACCCGTACCCCCTCGCGCAGCTCCTCCAGCGGCGCGTCCCCGGCGTGCCGGGTGACCACGGTGACCTCGTGCCCGGCCGCGGCCAGTGACGTCGCCAGCGCGTGCACATGGCGGCCGAGACCGCCGACGAGAACCGGCGGGTACTCCCACGAAAGCATCAGGATGCGCAGCCGCCGGTTGCTGGACTCTGTCGTGGTGTCGCCGGCCTCCGTCACGTGAGCCTCCCTTGTCACCGCCACTGGCCACGCACAAATAGACACCTGGTCGGTGTCCGGGAAATCATCCTGAGGGGGCGAAGTCCATACTTGTCCGCGCGTGTGTATCCGGGAAGACCGCGAAGTTTCAGATGCGTAAAAGCATTCCCCGCACGCGGAGCAGCTCGGCCACGGACCACGCCTGGAACGGGCAGCCGGTGGCGGCGTGCGGCGGGTCGCCGTCCGCGGTCTCCGACACCGAGCCGACGCCGTAGTCGCGTAGATGGGCGACCAGTCCGGCGAGCAGGCCGTCGGTCGGCTGGCCCGCCGCCCGCCGGGCCTCGACGTACGCACCGATCAGCCACGGCCAGACCGTGCCCTGGTGGTACGCCTCGTCCCGGGGTACCGGTCCGCCGCGGTGCCGGCCGCGGTACCCGGGCTCGTCCGGCGCGAGGCTGCGCAGCCCGAGCGGGGTCACCAGGGCGTCCAGGCCGGCCGGTACCGGTTCGCCGCGCAGCGGACCGTAGGGCAGCCGGTAGGCGAGAAGCTGGTTGGGGCGCACCGCCGCATCGGCCGGGTCCAGCACGTCGAACAGGCCGCCGCCGCCGTCCGGCACCGGGTACCGCCGGCGGAACGCCTGCGCCGCCCGCCCGGCCTGGGCAAGCAGCACCGCGCCGTCCCGGCCGTCCCGGCCGGCCCGCTCCCGCAGCTCGGCGAGTACCCGCAGCGCGTTGACCCATAGCGCGTTGACCTCCACCGGCTTGCCCCTCCGGGCGGTCACCGGTACCCCGTGGACCCGCGCGTCCATCCAGGTCAGAGCGTAGCCAGGCGCGCCCTGCGTGAGCAGCGAATCGGCCGGATCCACCCGGATGCCGTGGCGGGTACCGTGCTCGTGCGCCTCCCGGATGCGCTCCAGCACCGGCAGCAGCTCGACGCCGAGGCCGGTGTCGCCGGTCGCCCGCACGTAGGCGTCGACCGCGTGCACGAACCACAGCGTCGCGTCGACGGTGTTGTATTCGGTGTCGGTGTTCGCCAGCATGCCCTCGTCGACCGTCGCGGCATACCGGCGCAGCAGCGTGGCACCTTCCGCCGCCCGGCCGGTCGTGAGGAACAGCCCCTCGAAGGAGACCATCGTGTCGCGCGACCAGGCGCCGAACCACGGGTACCCGGCGACCACGTCCGGCCCCTCGATGACGAACGCGTCGGCGGCGAGCTGCAGCTGCGCCTCGGTGTCGTCGGCCGCGCCGCGGGTCAGCCCGGCCGCGCGGGACCGGGCGGCCGCGACGATCGACGGCCCCGGTGGCGGCCGGTCGGCGTCCGCGGGAGCCCAGGCGAGTACCGGCAGCTGCTCGCCGGGTAGCAGCTCGGCGACGAACTGCCCGGCGTACCAGAGGTCCTCGCTCGCCGGTAGCCCGCGCGCCGCCTCCTCGCGCAGGAAGGCGCCGCGGTACCAGGTGCCGGCCGGCCGCCAGCCCGGGCCGGCGAGCCGGTACGCGCCGGCCAGCTCCACGCCGTCCGCGGTGGGTACCGTCGGCAGCGGCCCGTCGCCGTACCGTTCGCCGTGCGCGTCCCGCCACGTGCACAGTGCCTCCAGTCGCAGCCGGACCGGCCCGCCGGCCAGCAGCCGGTGCACGATCCCGAGCGCGGCCCGGCCGGGTACCATGGCCAGTTCGCGCTCCACCACCACGTCACCCAGCCGCCAGCGCCATCGGGGCAGGCCGTCGGTCAGGTCGAAGCGCTCCAGGTGGACGTGCCCGGCCGGGGACACGGCGCCGGACACCCACTCGTGGGTGGCGAGCCGGACCTGACCGCCGGAGGGCAGCTCGACGACCGGGTCGAGGGCGACGAGCCCGACCCGGCGGGCGGCCGGCCGGTCGCCCGCGACCACGAGGAGGGCGTGATAGCGACGGGTACGCAGGCCGGCGACGGTACCCATGGCGTAGCCGCCCCGACCATCCGCGACCAGCCACTCCCGGCCCGCCCCTTCGGGGAGCGAGCCGCAGGTCTGCGGACCGAAGACGATCGTGGGCACCCGGGTTCGCTCCTCACCGACACGTACCAAGGAGAATGTCGCACATGAGCGCAGGCGCCGAGCGGGCAAGGCTTGCCGCCGCGGATGCCGGCACCGGGCCCTGGCGCGACTGGGGGCCCTACCTGGCCGAGCGGGCCTGGGGCACGGTGCGCGAGGACTACAGCGCCTGGGGCGCCGCCTGGGACTACTTCCCGCACGACCACGCGCGTTCCCGGGCGTACCGGTGGAACGAGGACGGCCTCGGCGGCATCTGCGACGACCAGCAGCGCTTCTGCTTCGCCCTGGCGTTCTGGAACGGCCGCGACCCGATCGTCAAGGAGCGCATCTTCGGCCTGTCCGGCCCGGAGGGCAACCACGGCGAGGACCCGAAGGAGTACTGGTGGTACCTCGACTCCACGCCCACCCACTCGTGGATGCGCTGGCGGTACCACTATCCGCAGCGCGCCTTCCCGTACAACGAGCTGGCCCGGGTCAACCGGGAACGCGGGCGCGGGCAGCCGGAGTACGAACTGGTCGACACCGGCGTGTTCGCCGGCAGGCGGTACTGGGCGATCACCGCCGACTACGCCAAGGCCGGCCCGACCGACATGTGCATCCGGATCACCTGCGAGAACCGCGGTCCGCAGCCGGCCACCCTGCACGTGCTGCCCACGCTGTGGTTCCGCAACGCCTGGTCGTGGGGGCTGCCGGGCCGCGGTGACCCGCCGGTCGTCACGGGTACCGGCAGCCGGCTGGTCGGCGACCACCAGCGGCTCGGCCGGGTGGTGCTGACCGGCGACGGGGCGGCGACCCCGCTGCTGTGCGACAACGAGACCAACGCGATGCGGCTGTGGGGCCTGCCGAACCGGTCGCGGTACCCGAAGGACGGCATCAACGACTTCCTCGTGCACGGCCGGCCGACGGTGAACCCGGACCGGGTGGGCACCAAGGGCGCGCTGCACTACGTGCTCACCGTCCCGGCCC
The DNA here is from genome assembly GCA_005885555.1 of Actinomycetota bacterium. Classification (GTDB taxonomy): domain Bacteria; phylum Actinomycetota; class Actinomycetes; order Mycobacteriales; family Micromonosporaceae; genus AC-43. The sequence goes on along the minus strand of VAWN01000097.1, from coordinate 51,798 downwards.
GCGGGTCGGCCGAGGTCCGCGTCCGGTTGCGCCTCGACCCTTCAGGGGTACCGGATCTGGCCGCGGAGTTCGACGCGGTGCTCGCGGCGCGGCAGGCGGAGGCGGACGAGTTCTTCGCCGCGCTGACCCCCGCGGGCGCGAGCCGGGACGAGGCGCTGGTGCTGCGCCAGGCGGTCGCCGGCCTGATGTGGAGCAAGCAGTTCTACCACTACGACGTGGCCCGGTGGCTGTCCGGCGACCCGGCCTCGGCGCCGCCGCCGGAGAGCCACCGGCACGGCCGCAACGCGCACTGGAAGCACATGTCCAGCTGCGACGTCATCTCGATGCCGGACACCTGGGAGTACCCGTGGTACGCGTCGTGGGACCTGGCGTTCCACTGCGTCGCGAGCGCGCACGTCGACCCGGGGTACGCCAAGAACCAGCTGCTGCTGCTGTTGCAGGAGTGGTACCTGCACCCCAACGGGCAGCTGCCGGCCTACGAGTGGGCCTTCGACGACGTGAACCCGCCGGTGCACGCCTGGGCGGCGCTGAAGGTCTTCGAGATCGACGGGTCCGGCGACTTCCCGTTCCTCCAGCGGGTGCTGCACAAGCTGCTGATGAACTTCACCTGGTGGGTGAACCGCAAGGACTCGGGCGGCAACAACGTCTTCGAGGGCGGCTTCCTCGGGCTGGACAACATCGGGCCGTTCGACCGGTCCAGCCACCTGCCGGTACCCGGGATGCTGGAGCAGAGCGACGGTACCGCGTGGATGGCCAGCTACGCGCTGAACCTGCTGGAGATCGCGGTGGTGCTGGCCCACAACGACCGGGGGTACGCCGACCTCGCGCCCAAGTTCTTCGAGCACTTCGCCTACATCGCGGCCGCGGCCACCGCGCAGGGCCTGTGGGACGAGCGGGACGGCTTCTACTACGACGTACTGCGTACCGCCGACGGCACCCAGGTGCCGCTGCGGGTCCGCTCGGTGGTCGGGCTGCTGCCGCTGGCGGCGACCACCACGATCAGCTCGTTCGTGCTGGCCCGGCTGCCGGAGCTGGCCGCCCGGCTGCGCTGGTTCCTGGCCAACCGGCCGGAGTACGCGGGCGTCATCGGCGGGCGGCGGATCCAGGGCGGCCAGCAGCAGCGCCTGCTGTCGATGGTCAACGAGGAGCAGCTGCTGCGTATCCTCAAGCGGATGCTCGACGAGGACGAGTTCCTGTCGCCGTACGGGCTGCGCGCGCTGTCCCGGGCGCACCTCGCCGCGCCGTACGTGGTCGACCTGGGCGGCAACGAGTACCACGTGGACTACGAGCCGGGGGAGTCCGGCTCGGGTAGCTTCGGCGGCAACTCCAACTGGCGCGGGCCGATCTGGTTCCCGGTGAACTTCCTGCTCATCGAGGCGCTGCGCCGGTACAACCGGTTCTACGGCGACCACCTGCGGGTGGAGTACCCGACCGGCTCGGGCAAGCAGCGCTCGCTCGGCGAGATCGCCGACGACCTGTCCCGCCGGCTGGTCGCGCTGTTCCTCGACGGTACCGACGGCCGCCGGCCGGTGTTCGGCGACGCCGCGCTGTTCCAGTCCGACCCGGACTGGCACGACCTGATCCCGTTCCACGAGTACTTCCACGGCGAGGACGGGCACGGCCTCGGCGCCACCCACCAGACGGGCTGGACGGCGCTGGTGGCCAACCTTATATTGCGCAAGCGGTTGTAGATCTCAGGGAGGCGACATGCGGGACGTGATCGCGGCGACCATCGCGGCGCTGGGCACGGTGCTCGTCCTCGGCGGGGCGGCCATCATCCTCAGGCGGGCGTGGTTCAACCGGCCACCGGCCGAGGAGGCGTCCACCTCATCGACGCCCAGCTACACGGTGGGCGACCCGCGCAGCCGGCTCATGCGGCTCTCCCCGCCCGAGCGGCTCATCGCCTGGGGCGTGGTGTTGCTGGTCCTGGCCGCGATCGCCGCCGGCGCGATCGGGTTCACCCTCGGGGCCGCTGCGCCGGCGAAGTAACCGGGGACTATTCTGCGGGTGAGGTAGGACCGTGCCCGCAGGAGGCAAAGCGTGACCACTGTCGCCCCGAAGCCGATCGTCACCCGGCCGTGGCCGGTGCACAAGCCGACGAAGGGCTCCGCGCTGTCGCGCATCATGCGGACCACGGACGCCAAGACGATCGGCCTGATGTACCTGGTCACCTCGTTCGCGTTCTTCTTCATCGGCGGGTTCATGGCCCTGCTGATGCGCACCGAGCTGGCCCGGCCGGGCCTGCAGTTCCTGTCGCTGGAGCAGTACAACCAGCTGTTCACCATGCACGGCACGATCATGCTGCTGCTCTTCGCGACGCCGATCCTGTTCGCGTTCGCGAACTACATCGTGCCGCTGCAGATCGGCGCGCCCGATGTGTCGTTCCCGCGGCTCAACGCGCTCGCCTACTGGCTGTTCCTGTTCGGCGGGTCGCTGGCCACGGCCGGGTTCCTGACCCCGGGCGGGGCGGCCGACTTCGGCTGGTTCGCCTACCAGCCGCTGGCCAACGTCACGAATTCGCCGGGCGTGGGCGCCAACATGTGGATCGCCGGCCTGGTGCTGTCCGGTCTGGGTACCATTCTCGGCGCGGTCAACATGATCACCACGATCCTGACCCTGCGCGCGCCCGGCATGACGATGTTCCGGATGCCGATCTTCACCTGGAACATCATGATCACTGCGCTGATGGTGCTGCTGGTGTTCCCGATCCTCGCCGCCGCGCTGCTCGCCGTCGCCGCCGATCGGATCCTGGGCGCACACGTGTACGACGCGTCGACCAACGGCGCCATGCTCTGGCAGCACCTGTTCTGGTTCTTCGGCCATCCCGAGGTCTACATCGTGGCGCTGCCGTTCTTCGGCATCATCACCGAGATCATCCCGGTGTTCAGCCGCAAGCCGCTGTTCGGGTACAAGGGCATGGTGGCCGCGACGATCGCCATCGCGGCGCTGTCGATGACGGTGTGGGCGCACCACATGTTCGCGACCGGCCAGGTGCTGCTGCCGTTCTTCTCGTTCCTGACGTTCCTCATCGCGGTACCGACCGGTATCAAGTTCTTCAACTGGATCGGCACCATGTGGCGCGGGCAGCTCACGTTCGAGACGCCGATGCTGTGGGCGCTCGGCTTCATGACCACCTTCCTGCTCGGTGGCCTGTCCGGCGTGCTGCTGGCCAGCCCGCCGATCGACTGGCACGTCTCGGACACGTACTTCGTCGTGGCGCACTTCCACTACGTGCTCTTCGGCACGATCGTGTTCGCGGTGTTCGGCGGCGTGTACTTCTGGTTCCCGAAGATGACCGGCCGGATGCTCGACGAGCGGCTGGGCAAGGTGCACTTCTGGCTCACGTTCATCGGGTTCCACACCACGTTCCTGGTGCAGCACTGGCTGGGCAACGAGGGCATGCCCCGGCGGTACGGCGACTACCAGGCCAGCGACGGGTTCACCACGCTCAACACGGTGTCCACGCTCGGCGCCTTCACCCTCGGTGCGTCCACGCTGCCGTTCCTGTACAACGTGTACAAGTCCTACAAGGCCGGTCCGCTGGTGGAGACCGACGACCCGTGGGGCCACGGCATGTCGCTGGAGTGGGCGACCTCCTGCCCGCCGCCGCTGCGCAACTTCGACCGCATGCCGCGGATCCGTTCGGAGCGGCCGGCGTTCGACGCGCACTTCCCGCACCTGGCGCCGGGTGCCTCGGGCGTCGCCCCGCCCGAAGGTGGCGCCAAGCCGCTGACCCACCAGCCGAACGGCGGGGCCAGCTACCAGGACCACTGAATCACTCCGCGACGGTGGGTAGGCCGGCGGCTCGCCAGGCGGCGATGCCGTCGGCGAGGTCGGTGGCCCGGCGCACGCCAAGGTCGTGCAGCGCCGCGGCGGCCAGCGACGAGGTGTACCCCTCCTGACAGATCACGATCACCTGCAGGTCGTAGCCGGCGATCGGCAGCCGCGCGTCGCTGGCCGGGTCGAAGCGCCATTCGAGGTAGTTGCGCTCGACCGCGATCGAGCCGGGGATGACGCCGGTCGCCGCGCGCTGCGCCGCTGGGCGGATGTCGACAAGTACCGCACCGTCGCGCTGGGCGGCCAGGGTCGCCGCGGGGTCGAGCCGGTCCAGCCGGGCGCGTGCCTCGGCGAGAATCTCGTCGATGGTACGGGCGCCGGGCGGCTTCACCAGTCCCGCCCGGCCTGGTCGACCGCGAGGGTGCGCAGCTGGCCGTGCTCGACGGCGTATCGGGTCATCCGGGTCAGCACCGGTGCGTACACATGGATGCTCACGAATGGCACGGTACCGTAGGACCGCTCCACCAGCCGGACGCACCGTTCACTGCTCGGGACGGCCTCGGTCAGCCGCCCGGCCAGTCGGTGGACTGGCCGGGGAGCCAGGTCGCGCCGCGAGTTTACCCCGTAAACCGACCTACTAACTAGGAATTGCGGACAACTGGCTCGCCGATCAGCTCCACCCCGGCGGCGCGCATCTGCTCCAGTGCAGTGTCCACAGTGGACTGCGCCACCCCGGCGGTGAGGTCGAGCAGTACCGTCGTCTCGAACCCGGCCTTGGCGGCGTCGAGCGCGGTGGCCCGCACGCAGTGGTCGGTCGCGATTCCCACGATGTCCACTGTGGACACATCGTGCTGGCGCAGCCACTCGGCGAGACCGGTCTCGCCGGAGTGGCCCTGGAAACCGGAGTACGCCGCCTCGTGCTCGCCCTTGGTGAACACCGCCTGGATCCGGTCGGTGGCGAGGTCGGGATGGAAGTCGGTGCCCGGCGTACCGACGACGCAGTGCGGCGGCCAACTGTCCACATAGTCCGGTGCGGCGCTGAAGTGCGCGCCCGGATCGACGTGGAAGTCCTTGGTGGCCACGACGCTGTGCCAGCGCCGGTTCGGGCTGGCGAGGGCGACCGAGATGCCGGCGGCCACCTCCGCACCGCCCGCGACGGCCAGCGAGCCGCCCTCGCAGAAGTCGTTCTGCACGTCGACGATGATCAATGCGCGCATGGTGCCGCCTCAGGACGCGGGGATGACGGTGACGGGGAGCGCCGGGTCGCCGGCGGAGAGCTTGAGACCTTCCCAGGGGATCGAGATGAGCGCGTCACGCAGCCGCTCCCGGGCCTGCTCCAGGGTCGGCAGGCCGGCGGCCACGGTACCCCCGACGAAGAACTCCTGCTGCAGCAGGCGATCTCCCGCCTGCCAGTCGGGTACCCCCTGGGAGACGACGACCTCCTCGGTGGCGGTACCCGTCGGCTTGTGCCGGCGCACCGCGGTCTTGCGCCCGCCCACGGTGGCCTTGTTCTCGCTGCGCTTGACCACCGGCCGCCCGTCGACCTCGACCAGCTTGTAGACCAGCCCGGCGGTCGGCGCGCCCGACCCGCTGACCACCGCGGTGCCCGCGCCGTAGCTGTCCACGGGTTCGGCGGCGAGCGCGGCGATGGAGTACTCGTCGAGGTCGCCGGAGACCACGATCTTCGTCTCGGTGGCGCCGAGCGAGTCGAGCAGTTGCCGGGCCTGCGCGGCGAGTACCGACAGGTCGCCGGAGTCCAGCCGGATGGCGCGCAGCTCCGGGCCGGCCACCGCGATGGCGTTGCGGATGCCCTGGCTGATGTCGTAGGTGTCGACCAGCAGCGTGGTCTGCTTGCCCAGCGTGGCGATCTGGGAGGCGAACGCCGCGCTCTCGTCGTCGTGCAGCAGGGTGAAGGCGTGCGCGGCGGTACCCGTCGTCGGGATGCCGTAGCGCCGGCCGGCCTCCAGGTTCGAGGTGCTGGCGAAGCCGGCCAGGTAGGCGGCCCGGGCGGCGGCGACCGCGCCCCGCTCGTGGGTACGCCGCGAGCCCATCTCGATGACCGGCCGGCCACGGGCGGCGGTCACCATCCGGGCGGTGGCCGCGGCGATCGCGCAGTCGTGGTTGAGCACCGACAGCACGAGCGTCTCCAGGATCACCGCCTCGGCGAAGGTACCGGCGACGGTCAGGATGGGGGAGCCGGGGAAGAACAGCTCGCCCTCCGGGTACCCGCTGATGTCGCCCTGGAACCGGTAGTCCGCCAGCCACCGTGCGGTCCGCTCGTCGATGACGCCGTGCTCCTGGAGGAAGGCCAGCTCCGCCTCGTGGAACCGGAAGTCCTGGATCAGCTCGACGAGCCGGCCGGTGCCCGCCACGACCCCGTACCGGCGGCCGGTCGGCAGCCGGCGGGCGAAGACCTCGAAGACACAGTGCCGGTCGGCGGTGCCGTCGGCCAGTGCCGCACTCAGCATGGTCAATTCATAGTGGTCGGTCAGCAGGGCGGAGGTCACGCGTCCAGCCTACGAGGCCACGGTTGCACGCCGCCGCCCGAGGTCATGGCACCATGGAGGCATGACCGCCCCGCAGGTCGTGCCCGCCGAGACACCGGACGTCGAAGAGGCACCGGTTGCCGACCGGCCCTGGGTGACCGTCGTGCACAACGACCCGGTCAACCTGATGACCTACGTCACGTGGGTGTTCCAGAAGCTGTTCGGATACAGCGAGGACAAGGCGCACAAGCTGATGCTCGACGTGCACTACAAGGGGCGGGCGGTGGTCTCGTCCGGTACCCGCGAGAAGATGGAGCACGACGCGTCGTGCCTGCACGCGTACGGCCTCTGGGCGACGGTGAGCCACGAGTGAGCAGTAGGACCCCGGTTCACGGGTGCGCAGCGAACCGGGCAACACAGTGAGCATGTTCAGGCGCCACCGGGATCAGTGTGTGGCGCGGTTCGCGGCCGACGAGGTGGCGGTACTCCGGCAGGTCGCCTCTGAGGTCATCGGGCTGCTGACGGACAACTTCGACCGGGACGACCCGGTGGTGGAGCGGCTGTTCCCGGACGGGTACCAGGACGATCCGGCCGAGGCGGCGGAGTTCCGCAAGTACACCGAGGGCGACCTGAAGACCGCCAAGATCGACCAGGCCGGTGCGATCCTCGCGACGCTGCCGTCCGACGGGGGCGCCGTGGTACGCCTGGATCCCGAGGCGGCCGAGGCGTGGCTGCGGGCGCTCAACGACGTGCGGCTGGCGCTGGGCATCCGGCTGGACGTGAAGGACGACACCGACCTGCTGGAGGAGCTGGACGAGGCGGTCATGCGGGACCCGACCTCGGCCCGGGTACGGCAGCTGACCATGTACCAGTATCTCGGCGTGCTCCAGGAGTCCCTGCTGGACGCGATCATCGGCTGAGGTCCGCGGCGCGCCCGGCCGGCCCGGGCCACGAGCCCCGGCGCGGGCCGTGCGGCGCCGGCGTGATCCCGGCCGGCGTGATCCCGGCCGGCGTGATCCCGGCCACGGGGGGCCCGCGCGGGCGGGTGGTCGCCGGGTAGGCTTGGGAGCCGTGCTGACCATCGGGCGTGACATCGTCGACGCGATCGTCGCGCACGCCCGCCGGGACCACCCCGACGAGGCGTGCGGGATCGTCGCGGGCGCGATCGGTTCGGACCAGCCGGTCCGGCACGTACCGATGGACAACGCGGAGCGTTCCCCGACGTTCTACCGGTTCGACTCGACCGAGCAGTTGCGGGTGTGGACGCAGATGGACGACCGCGACGAGGAACCGATCGTCATCTACCACTCGCACACCGCGACCGAGGCATACCCGTCGCGGACCGACGTGGACATCGCCGGCTACCCGGACTCGCACTACCTGCTGGTGTCGACCCGCGACCCGGAAACCGCGGAGATCCGCTCGTTCCGCATCGTGGACCGGAAGGTGACCGAGGAACCGGTACGGATCGTGGACGCCAGTGTCGATCCCGCTGCCGTCACGACCTACATGTTCGGGCAGAGCCCGACGACCGTCGACTACGAGTGTTCGGCCTGACGCCGCCGACCCGTAACCCCAAATCGACAGTCGTCAATCTGAGGAGTAGTCCCGTCATGGCCATCGAAGTTCGTATTCCGACCATCCTGCGCTCGTACACCGGCGGCGCGAAGTCCGTCGAGGGAGCCGGGGACACCCTGGCCGACCTGCTCGCCGACCTGGACACCCGGCACGCCGGGCTGCGTGGCCGGCTGGTCACCGACCAGGGTGCGCTGCACCGGTTCGTCAACGTCTACATCAACGACGAGGACGTGCGGTTCCTCGGCGCGCTGGACGCCAAGCTCAAGGACGGCGACACGGTCACCGTCCTGCCGGCCGTGGCCGGGGGTGCGTTCGCCATCGCCGCCGCCGCGGCGCTCGCCGGCTCCCGCTGAGATGGCCCGGTACGAGAGCCTGCTGGACGCCTGCGGCAACACGCCGCTGGTCGGCCTGCCGCGGCTGTCCCCGTCCGCAGACGTGCGGCTGTGGGCCAAGCTGGAGGACCGCAACCCCACCGGCTCGGTCAAGGACCGCGCCGCGCTCTACATGGTGCGCGGGGCCGAGGCCGCGGGCCGGCTCCGGCCGGGGGACACGATCCTGGAGCCGACCAGCGGCAACACCGGCATCTCGCTCGCCATGGTGGCGAAACTGCGGGGGTACCGGTTGGTCTGCGTCATGCCGGAGAACGTCTCGACGGAGCGGGTACAGCTGCTGCGGATGTACGGCGCCGAGATCATCTTCTCGCCGGCGGCGGGCGGGTCGAACCAGGCCGTCGCGCAGGCCAAACAGATCGCGGCCGAGCATCCCGACTGGGTGATGCTGTACCAGTACGGCAACGAGGCCAACGCGCGCGCCCACTACGAGACCACCGGCCCCGAGCTGCTCCGTGACCTGCCCACGCTGACCCACTTCGTGGCCGGCCTGGGTACCACGGGCACGCTCATGGGCACCGGCCGGTACCTGCGGGAGAAGAACCCGGACGTGCAGGTCATCGCGGCCGAGCCGCGGTACGGCGAGCTGGTCTACGGGCTGCGCAACATCGAGGAGGGGTACGTGCCGGAGCTGTACGACCCGGCCGTGCTCACCCGCCGCTTCTCCGTGGGCACCCGCGACGCCGTCCTGCGTACCCGTCAGCTCGTCGAGGTGGAGGGGCTGTTCGTCGGCTTCTCCACCGGAGCCGTCGCGCACGCCGCCCTCAACGTGGCGCACGAGGCGCTGCGCGAGGGGCGGCGGGCGGACGTCGCGTTCATGGTGGCCGACGCCGGCTGGAAGTACCTGTCCACCGGTGGCTACGGCGGCACCCTCGCAGAGGCCGAGGAGCACCTGGAGGGACAGCTCTGGGCGTGAGTCATGCGCGGCACAGGATTTCGCCGTGCAGCAGCGCGAGCCACCCGTCCGGGGTGTCGGCCCAGTGCAGCCAGGCCCGTGCGACGCGCTCCAGGTCGGCGGTCGTCGCCAGGCCGTGGTCGACGAGCTGACCGGCCAGGTCGGAGTACCGGATGCGGTCGGCCCACAACCGGCCCCACCACTGGCGGTCGTCCGGCGTGGCGAAGCACCACGTGCTCGCGCCCGGCGTGACGTCGGTGAAGCCGGCGGCGCGCGCCCAGGACAGCAGGCGCCGGCCGGCATCGGGCTCGCCGCCGTTGCGCCGCGCGACGGTGCGGTACAGGGCGAGCCAGCCGTCGAGTGCGGGTACCTCGGGGTACCAGGTGAAGCCGGCGTAGTCGCCGTCGCGCGCGGCCACGATGCCGCCGGGCCGGCACACGCGGCGCATCTCGGCCAGCGCCCGGACCGGGTCGGCGACGTGTTGCAGTACCTGATGCGCGTGTACCACGTCGAAGCTGTCGTCGGGGAGGTCGAGCGCGTGCACGTCGGCGACGACGAAGTCGATGTTGTCCACGCCGCGCGCGTCGGCCTCGGCGCGGGCCAGGCGGAGCGCCTGCTCGGTCACCTCGACGGCGGTGACCCGGCCGGGTGAGACGAGGTCGGCGAGGTCGGCCGTGATGGTT
>VAWN01000097.1:0-41965 GCA_005885555.1 Actinomycetota bacterium | reverse complement strand
GTACCAGGTAGGCGGCCGAGTTGCCGGCGGTGCGCCAGCGGTGGGAACGCAGTACCGACTCGTGGTGTCCATGGGTGTACACGGAACGACGCTACGTCCCGCTCCCGATATGCGGGACTGCCATCCCATCAAGCGGACTCGCCTCCGGCGAGTTCGACTAGATGGTGCCGGTCGCGATGATCGACGAGAGCAGTACCGCCGAGCTGAGGCCGAGCAGCGCCCACGGTACATAGCGGTACTGCACGGTGAGGAACGCCGCCGCGGTCAGTGCCACGCCGACCAGCCCCATGGCGATCAGCGTCGGCTCGTACCACCCGGGGGTCGTCGAGACCAGGATGAGGATCAGGCCGCGTATCCCGACGGCCAGGCCGATCACCCCGATGGCGGCCGCCCAGCCGGCCAGGGCGGCCAGCGTGCGCAGCTTGGGCCCGCGCTGCGTGAGGGTGGGCCGGCGGAACGCGCCGGTGACCGAGGACAGCCCGGCCGGGTCGGCACCGGCCTGGGGTTGCTGGGTCTCCTGCATAGACACGTCTCTACCCATTTCTCGCGTTTGCGCTGACAGGGTGTGCAACGGCCGACTGCATTGTGTGTAACCTGATACCGCAAAAGCCGGCCGTTCCCCTGTCACGTTAGCGACACCTGTGGGTGAACGCGTGCGGGAGGGGGTGCGTCTCGGCGTAGGCTGCGCACCGTGACGGACGCGCCGATCGGCATCTTCGACTCCGGAGTCGGCGGCCTGACGGTAGCCCGTGCCATCCTCGACCAGCTCCCGCACGAGCAGGTGACATACCTCGGGGACACCGCGCACCTGCCGTACGGGCCCAAGCCGATCGCCGACGTGCGCCGGTACGCGCTGGCCTGCATGGACCAGCTCGTCGAGTCCGGAGTGAAGCTGCTCGTCATCGCGTGCAACAGCGCATCGGCCGCGTGCCTGTCCGACGCCCGGGAACGGTACCGGATCCCGGTGGTGGAGGTGATCCGCCCGGCCGTCCGCCGGGCGGTGGCCGCCACCCGCAACGGGCACGTCGGGGTCATCGGCACCGCGGCCACGGTCACCAGCGGGGCGTACACCGATGCGTTCGCCGCCGCGCCTCAGGTCACCGTCCACGCGGTCGCCTGCCCGCAGTTCGTCGACTTCGTCGAGCGCGGGATCACCTCGGGCCGGGCGCTGCTGGGCCTTGCCAGCGGGTACCTGGAACCGTTGCAGCGCGCCTCGGTGGATACCCTGGTGCTCGGCTGCACCCACTATCCGTTGCTGGCCGGCGTCATCGGCCTGGTGATGGGGGACAATGTCACCTTGGTTTCCAGCGCGGACGAGACTGCGAAGGACGTGTACCGGGTACTGAATGAGCGTGATCTGTTCCGCCCGGACGACGCGCCTGCCCCCGCACACCGGTTTCTGGCCACCGGTGACCCGGCGGTGTTCGGGCGGCTGGCATACCGGTTCCTCGGCCCCGAGGCGGCCGCCTCGGCCGGAGTCCTGACCCGGGCGGGCGCATGAGCGAGCGTCAGCGAGCGAATCATGGGCTCGGTGGTGTCGTGCCTCATGCGTCCGCGGAGCGCAGCGGAGCGGGCGCATGAAGTTGACTGTACTTGGCTGTGCGGGGAGCTTTCCGTCGGCGGACTCCGCCTGCTCGGCGTACCTCGTCGAGGCCGAGGGCTTCGGGCTGCTGCTGGACTTCGGCACCGGTTCGCTGTCGGCGTTGCAGCGTTATGCCGACCTGTACAGCGTCAACGCGATCCTGCTGTCGCATCTGCACTGCGACCACATACTGGACGCGTGCTCCTACGTGGTGGTCCGCCGGTACGCGCCGGACGCGCCGTTCCCGCGGCTGCCGGTGTACGGGCCGGCCGGGGTACAGGAGCGGCTCGCCGCCGCGTACGGCAGCCCCGACGAGGGGCCGCTGTCCGACGTGTACACCTTCCACACGCTCACCCCCGGCACCGTCTGCATCGGCCCGTTCACGGTCGCCGTGGAGCGGGTCAACCACCCGGTGGAGACGTTCGGGGTACGGGTCGACCACGACGGCCGGTCGCTGGCCTACTCGGGCGACACCGCACCCTGCGACGCCGTCGTCCGGCTCGCCCAGCGGGCCGACCTGTTCCTCTGCGAGGCGGCGTGGAGCGAGGACGCGGACAACCCGCCGGGCATCCACCTGACCGGCCGGGAGGCCGGTGAGCTCGCGGCCAAGGCCGACGCCGGCCGGCTCCTGCTGACCCACCTGGTGACCGCCTGGGGCGACCCGCGGGCCACCTACCAGGCCGCGTCGGCGGGCTTCCCGGGACCGGTCACGCTGGTCCGGCCCGGCGACACGTACGAGATATAACGCATTCTTCGCCAACGCGTCAGGTCGATGTGGCCTGCCGCACCGCCGGGCGCCGCACGGTGTTGCCATGCGGGTCACGATCGTTTCCGAGTCGTTCCCACCCGACATCAACGGGGTCGCGCACTCGGTCGTCCGGGTCGCCGAGCACCTGGTCGACCGGGGACACCAGGTGCTGGTGATCGCGCCGGAGCCGGCGTCCGGCACGGCACGGGTGGCGGGGCTGCTGCCGTATCCGGTGGTGCGGGTGCCGTCGGTGCCGATGCCCGGGTACCCGACGTTCCGGCTCGGGCTGCCCAGCCGGCGCATCGCCGAGGCACTGCTGGAACACGGTACCGAGGTGGTGCACCTGGCGAGCCCGTTCTTCCTCGGTGCCCGCGCAAGTGCGGTGGCGCAACGGCTTTGCCTGCCGCACCTTGCCGTTTACCAGACGGACATCCCGGCGTACGCGGCGGCGTACCGGATGCGCGGCATCGGCGAGGCGGCGGCCTGGCGGTGGCTGCGCGGCATCCACAACGCCGCCGACCGTACCCTGGCACCGTCGACGGCGTCCGCGACCGCGCTGCACGCGCACGGCATCGAGCGGGTCTGGCTGTGGCGGCGGGGCGTGGACACCGTGCGGTTCGACCCGCGGCACCGCAGCGCCGCGGTACGCCGCGCGCTCGCCCCGGACGGCGAGGTTCTCGTCGGTTACGTCGGTCGGCTCGCCGCGGAGAAGCGGGTGGACCTGCTGGCCCCGATCAGCGCGATCCCCGGGGTGCGGCTGCTGGTCGTCGGTGGCGGGCCGGCCGAGGGGGTACTGCGCAAAGCGTTGCCCGGTGCGGTGTTCCTCGGTCCCCGGCAGGGCGCGCAGCTCGCCCGGCTGTACGCGAGCCTGGACGTGTTCGTCCATAGTGGACCGTACGAGACGTTCGGGCAGACGCTCCAGGAGGCGGCCGCCAGCGGGCTGCCGGTGGTCGCCCCGGCGTCGGGCGGGCCGCTGGACCTGGTCGAGGACGGGCGGACCGGGTACCTGGTGCCGCCGCTGTCGTCCGCCGCGCTCGCCGATGCCGTGGCGACTCTGGTGGCCGATCCGTTGCTGCGCCGTGGGTTCGGTGCCGCGGGCCGGGCGATGGTGCTGGGCCGTAGTTGGCGCGCGGTCGGCGACCAGCTCATCGAGCACTACGAGGCGGTACTCGGTGGCGTCTCGGCACCCCGGATGGCGGTCGCGTGAGAATCGTGCGCCTGGCCAACTTCGTGGCACCGCGGTCGGGCGGCCTGCGGACCGCGATGCGGGCGCTCGGCGAGGGGTACCGTGCCGCCGGGCACGAGCCGGTGCTGATCGTGCCCGGACCGTCCTATGTGGACGAACACACCGAGCAGGGCCGGGTCATCACCTTGCCCGGCCCGGTGATGCCGTTCTGCGGCGGGTACCGCGTGCTGGTCAACCGGCCGCGACTGACCACGTTGCTGACCAGCCTTACGCCGGACCGGCTCGAAGTCTCCGACCGCACGACGCTGCGCTGGACCGGTGCGTGGGCGCGGCGGCACGGGGTACCGGCGGTGATGGTGTCGCACGAGAGCGTGGCCGGGTTGCTGGGGCTGGCCGGGCGGGTGCTGTCCGGTCCGGCGGCGGCACTGGCCGACGTGCTGAACTCGCGCACCGCCAGGCACTACGGCCGGGTGGTGTGCACCACCGACTGGGCGGCGGCCGAGTTCGAGCGGCTCGGCGTGGCGAACGTGCTGCGGGTACCGCTCGGGGTCGACCTCGACCTGTTCTCGTCGGACCGGCGTTCGGTGTCGCTGCGCGACCGGTTCGCGGCACCGGACGAAGTGCTCATCGTCCACTGTGGACGGTTGTCGGTGGAGAAGAAGCCGGAGCGCACGATCGAGGCGGTGGCGCAGTTGCGTTCCCGTGGGGTACCGGCCGTGCTGGTGGTCGCCGGGGACGGGCCGCTGCGCAAGCGGTTGGCCCGGCGCGCGGAAGGGCTGCCGGTGGTGTTCACCGGGTTCGTGCACGACCGGGTGGCGTTGGCGGCACTGCTCGCGAGCGCCGATGTGGTGCTCGCGCCGGGGCCGGTGGAGACCTTCGGGCTGGCGGCTCTGGAAGCGCTGGCATGCGGTACCCCCGTGGTGGTGAGCGGGAGCAGCGCGTTGCCGGAAGTGGTCGGCGAGGCCGGTGTGGCGGTGTGCGGTGAGGACTTCGCGGCCGGCGTGGCGGCGGTGCTGGACCGGCCCGCGGTCGCGCGGCGGGCGGCGGCGCGCCGGCGGGCCGAGGAGTTCGGCTGGCCCGCCGCGGTGCGCGGGTTCCTGGCGGCCCACGCGGTGAACGAGCCGGTGCTGCGATGAGTTTGGTGGCGCTCGGGGATTCCATCACCTTGGGGATGGGCGACCCGATGCCCGACGGCGGCTGGCGGGGCGGGGCCGCGCTTTTCGGGCTGCCCGGTGCGCTGGCGCGGCCGCTGAGCCGGCGGATCCGTGCGGTGAACGCGGTCGCGGACGCGGTGGCGGCGCGCTACGGCAGCGTGCACTTTGACGCGGCCGGGCATCCGCAGACCTACGACCGTCGCATGTGGAGTGTCGACCGGCTGCACCCGAGCGAGCGCGGGCACCGGCTGGTGGCGCACTCGTACGCCGCGCTGCTCGGGGTACCCGGCCCGGGGCTGGAGCCGGACGGGCTGCCGCCGACCCGGCGGGCGAAGCTGGGCTGGCTGGCGACGAAGGGTACCCGATGGGTGGTGGACCGGTCGACCGACCTGGTGCCGTACCTGGTGGCGATGGCGGCGGCGGAGTGGTGGTACGGACTGCGCGGCACAGGGTACCGCCTCGACGAGGCCGCGGCTCGGGAGACTGCCGCCGCGCTGCGCGCGTTGACCGGTCCCGCTCGGCTTGGGCCGCAACCCGAGCCGCTAGGCTTGGGCCATGGCCCGACCTGATGGACGCGCATCCGACGAACTTCGACCGGTCACGCTGACCCGCGACTGGAGCATGCACCCGGAAGGGTCGGTGCTCGTGGAGTTCGGGCAGACCCGGGTGCTGTGCACCGCGAGCGTCACCGAGGGGGTACCCCGCTGGCGTAAGGGTTCCGGGCTGGGCTGGGTGACCGCGGAGTACGCGATGCTGCCGCGCGCGACGACGACGCGTTCCGACCGCGAGAGCGTGAAGGGTCGCATCGGCGGCCGGACGCACGAGATCTCCCGGCTGATCGGCCGCAGCCTGCGCGCCTGCCTGGATCTGGCCGCGCTCGGCGAGAACTCGATCGTGCTCGACTGCGACGTGCTGCAGGCCGACGGGGGTACCCGCACGGCCGCCGTCACCGGTGCCTACGTCGCGCTCGCCGACGCGGTGGCGTGGCTCGCCGCACAGCACGCGTTGCGCGGTAAGCCGGGCGAGGCGCTGCACCGCTCGGTGTCCGCCGTCAGCGTCGGCATCATCGGCGGCGAACCGCGGCTCGACCTGTGCTACGAGGAGGACGTCGTCGCCGATGTCGACATGAACATCGTGTGCACTGGTACCGGTGACTTCGTCGAGGTGCAGGGCACCGGCGAGCAGGCGGTGTTCCACCGGCGCGAGCTGGACACGCTGGTGGACCTCGGCGCGGCCGGGTGCGCGCAGCTCGCCGTGGCGCAGCAGGCGGCGCTGCGGGCATGAGAGTTCTTCTCGCGACCCGCAACCCGAAGAAGCTGGTCGAACTGCAGCGGATCCTGTCCGGCGTGTCCCTCGTGGGGCTGGACGACGTGCCGCCGTACGCCGAGGTACCCGAGACCGGGCTGACCTTTCCGGAGAACGCGCTCATCAAGGCGCGGGCCGGGGTGGCCGCCACCGGGCTGCCGACGGTCGCCGACGACTCCGGGCTCACCGTCGATGCGTTGAACGGCATGCCGGGCGTGTTCTCCGCCCGCTGGTCCGGCCGGCACGGCGACGACAAGGCCAACCTGGAACTGGTGCTCGCGCAGGTGGTCGACGTGCCGGATCCGTTGCGCGGGGCGGCTTTCGTGGCCGCGGCCGCGCTCGTGCTACCGGA
This sequence comes from Actinomycetota bacterium, assembly GCA_005885555.1. Taxonomy (GTDB): domain Bacteria; phylum Actinomycetota; class Actinomycetes; order Mycobacteriales; family Micromonosporaceae; genus AC-43. Next base: position 35,638 of record VAWN01000097.1, on the reverse strand, counting down.
CGGTCGCGAGTGGACGGTCGAGGGCGAGATGCGCGGGCGGCTGGTCCGGGCACCGCGGGGCAGCGGCGGGTTCGGGTACGACCCGATCTTCGTGGCGGCCGGGCAGACGCGCACGAACGCCGAGCTGTCGCCCGCCGAGAAGGACGCGATCAGCCACCGGGGCAAGGCTTTCCGGGCACTGGCGTCGCTGATGACCACCGTATCCGTTTAAGCGAGCGGGCCGACGCGCGCTTCGATCTCGGCGCGCAGTGCGGGGCCGGCGACCAGTCCGCGCGCGGCGTCGAGGGCCGGCGCGAGGAAGATGTCCGGCCCCGGCTCGCCGAGGAGGGCACCGGCGGCGGTCATCGCGACGGCACCGGCCGGCGACGGTGCCAGCGGCGCGCGCAGTTGCAGCCCGCGGACCGCGGCGAGCAGTTCCACCGCGAGCAGGCTGGTGAGGTTGTCCAGGACCGTGCGCAGCTTGCCGGCGGCCGCCCAGCCCATCGACACGTGGTCCTCCTGCATGCCGCTGGTGGGTACCGAGTCCACGCTCGCCGGGCCGGCCAGCCGCCGGTTCTCCGCGACGATCCCGGCGGCGGTGTACTGCGCGATCATCAGGCCGGAGTTCACGCCCGGGTCGGGCGTGAGGAACGGCGGCAGGTCGCGGGACCGGTGCACGTCGAGCAGCCGGTCGACCCGGCGCTCGGCGATCGCGCCGACCTCCGCCGCGGCGATGGCGAGGAAGTCCGCGGCGAAGCCGAGCGGCGCGCCGTGGAAGTTGCCGGTCGACTCCACCCGCCCGTCCGGCAGTACCACCGGATTGTCCACAATGGACACCAGTTCCCGGCCGGCGACGGTGGTGGCGAACTCCAGCGTGTCCCGGGCCGCGCCGGCGACCTGCGGGGCGCACCGCATCGAGTACGCGTCCTGCACCGCGTGGGTCATGTCGTCGCGGTGGCTGTCCATGATGGCCGATCGTTGCAGCAGCCGGTGGATGTTCGCCGCCGACGTGGCCTGGCCGGGGTGCGGCCGGATCGCGTGCAGTTCCGGACGGAACGGCCGGTCGCTGCCGAGCATCGCCTCGATCGCCAGCGCCGCGGTCACGTCGGCCATGGTGAACAGGTGGCCCGCGTCGGCGATGGCGAGCAGCAGCATGCCGAGCATGCCGTCGGTACCGTTGATGAGCGCGAGCCCTTCCTTGCTCGCCAGCGTGATCGGGTGCAGTCCGGCGGAGTGCAACGCCTCCGCGGCCGGGATCCGGGCGCCGTCCTTGGCCAGTACCCAGCCCTCGCCCATGAGTACCAGCGCGCAGTGGGCCAGCGGGGCCAGGTCACCGGAGGCGCCGAGCGAGCCGTGCTCGGGTACCCACGGGGTGATGTCGTGGTTGAGCAGATCCACCAGTGCCTGGGCGACGAGCGGCCGTACCCCGGAATGGCCGAGCGCCAGCGACCGCACCCGCAGCAGGATCATCGCCCGTACCACCTCGCGCGGCATCGGCGCACCGATCCCGGCCGCGTGCGAGCGGATCAGCGCGTGCTGCAGTTCGGTCCGGCGCTCCGGCGCGATGAAGGTACCGGCGAGCGCGCCGAACCCGGTGGACACGCCGTACACCGGCCGGCCCTCGTGCTCGATCCGGTCCACGATGGACCGGCTCCGTAGCAGAGCGTCCACTGTGGACGGTGCAAGCTCGACCCGGGCACCACCCCGGGCGACGGCGGGCACGTCGGCGGCGTCGATGCCGGTCGGCTGGACGGTCACGGTGTGCATGTGAATTCTCCGTTGCGCAGGACGGTGTGCACGAGGGGTACCCCCGGGCGGTAGGCCAGGTGCAGGAAGCTCGGTGCGTCCAGGACGGTCAGGTCCGCCCGGGCGCCGACGGACAGGTGCCCGATGTCGTCGCGGCGCAGCGCGCGGGCGCCGCCGGTCGTGGCGGACCACAGCGCCTCGGCCGGGGTCATCCGCATCTCCCGCACCGCGAGCGCGATGCAGAATGGCATCGAGGTGGTGTACGACGACCCGGGGTTGCAGTCGGTGGCCAGCGCGACCGTCGCGCCGGCGTCGAGCAGGGCGCGCGCGTCCGGGTACGGCGACCGGGTGGAGAACTCGGCGCCGGGCAGCAGCGTCGCGACGGTCTGCGAGCCGGCGAGCGCGTCAACGTCCTTTGTGGACAGATGGGTGCAGTGGTCAGCGCTGGCGGCCTGCAGTTCCACCGCCAGCTGCACGCCGCCGCCCTCGGTCAGCTGGTTGGCGTGGATGCGCGGTCCCAGGCCGGCCTGCATGCCGGCGGCGAGGACGGCGCGCGCCTGGTCGACATCGAACGCGCCGCGCTCGCAGAACACGTCGACCCACTTCGCGTGCGGGCGGGCGGCGTCGAGCATCTCGCCGCAGACCAGCCGGACGTAGGCGTCCGGGTCGGTGCCGTCGGGTACCACGTGGGCGCCGAGGTAGGTGGTCTCCGGCGAGAACTGCGCGGCGATGCGCAGCGACCGGGCCTCGTCCTCGACGGTGAGGCCGTACCCGCTCTTGATCTCCACCGTCGTCGTACCCTGCCGCTGCGTCTCGGCGACCAGCCGTGCGACGTTGTCGTGCAGGGTCTGGTCGGTGGCCCCGCGGGTGGCCGCGACCGTGGTGCGGATACCGCCGCCGGTGTAGGGTTCGCCGGCCATCCGCGCGGCGAACTCCACCGCCCGGGAACCGGCGAAGACCAGGTGTGCGTGGCTGTCCACGAAGCCGGGGACGACCGCCCGACCCTCGACGTCCAGGCGCGCGTCGGTCGGCGGTTGGTGGCTCTTCGCGCCGACCCAGGCGACCCGGCCCTCGTCGATGATGAGCGAGGCGTGCTGCACCGTCCCTTGTGGACCGTGCGTGGTCAGCTCGCCGATGTTGGTGACCAGAAGACTAGTCATAGCAATGCCTTCAGCTCGGCGGATACGTCGAGGTCGCGGTGCCGCCGGTCGACGACGACCGGGCGGCCGTCGACGACCACGTGGGTGACGTCGGCGGCGGTCGCCGCGAACACGGCTCCGGCCAACGGTTGCGTGCCGGCGGTGCGGACGCTGTCGAGGTCGACGGTGACCAGGTCGGCACGGTACCCCTCGGCGATCCGGCCGGCGTCGGTCCAGCCGAGCGCGGCGTGGCCGGTCTCGGTGGCCGCGGTCAGCAGTTCCGCCGCGGTGAAGTGGCCGCGCGTCTCGGTGCGCAGCCGCTCGTCCAGTTCGACGGCGCGGGCCTCCTCGAAAAGGTCGATGACCGCGTGCGAGTCGCTGCCCAGGCACAGCGGTGCGCCGGCGTCGGCCAGCGCCCGTGCCGGACCGATCCCGTCGGCGAGGTCGCGTTCGGTGGTGGGGCAGAAGCAGGCGCGGGTGCGGGTGCTGCCGAGCCGTTCGACGTCTTTCGTTTCGAGATGGGTTGCGTGGATGACCGTCGTGTGCTCGCCGAGCAGCTCGCTGCGGTCCAGGAACTCGGTGGGGGAGCAGCCGTACCACGCCTGGCAGGCCTCGTTCTCCGCGCGTTGCTCGGACAGGTGCACGTGGAACGGATGCTTTCCGGGGTCCAGTACCGCGAGCGCGGCCGCCGGTACCGCCCGGATGGAGTGTGCCGCGTATCCCACAACGGCGTGGGGGCCCGGCTCCAGCGCGCGGACCCGCTCCGCCCAGGCGTTGACCGACCCGTCGCCGAAGCGCCGCTGCGGACCGGTCAGCGGTGCACCGTCCACTGCGGACGACAGGTACAGCGTGTCGAGGAGGGTGACCCGGATGCCCGCCTCCCGGGCGGCGGCCAGCAACGCGTGGCCCATCGCGTTCGGGTCGGCATACCGGGAGCCGTCCGGCGCGTGGTGCAGGTAGTGGAACTCGCCGACGCAGGTGATGCCGGCGAGCACCATCTCGCCGTACACCGCGCGGGCGAGGCGGTGGTACGAGTCGGGATCCAGGCGCGCGGCGACCTCGTACATCCGGTCGCGCCAGGTCCAGAACGTACCGGCGCCGGTGTGGGTACGGCCGCGCAGGGCGCGATGGAACGCATGGGAGTGCGCGTTGGCCAGGCCCGGCAGGGTGAGCCCGGGCAGCCGGGTGCCGTCGCGGGGCGCACCGGGGGTGACGGAGGCGATCCGACCGTCGCGCACCTCGATGCGCACCTCGTGGGCGGGGGAGTCACCGCCGAGCCAGGCGTAGTCAGCGTGGTAGCTCGTCACCGGCACGCCAACTCCTCCAGTACCGTCGCGAGCGCCTCGACGCCGGCCGCGCAGTCGACGTCGGTGGCGGACTCCTCGGGGGCGTGGGACACGCCGGTCGGGTTGCGGACGAACAGCATCGCGGTGGGTACGTGCGCGGCGAGCACTCCGGCGTCGTGTCCCGCCCCGGTCGGCAGTACGGGCGCGCCGCCGAGGAGGGACGCCAGGCGGTCGCGCAGCGCGGTGTGGAACTCCACGACCGGCGACGCCGACTCGGCCTCGATGGCGAACCCGGTGCCGTCACGGGTTGCGCGCTCCGTGATGCGCCCCTCGATCGCGGCCAGCAGAGCGTCCACAGTGGACTGATCCGCGGCGCGCGCGTCCAGCCACGCCGTCACCGAGGACGGGATCGCGTTGGTGGCGTTGGGTTCCACGCTCACCCGGCCGACCGTCGCGTGCCCGTCGCGCAACCGCGCCTCCTTGTTCGCCGCCAGTACCGCGAAGGCGAACGTCAGCATCGGATCGTGCCGGTCGGCCATCCGGGTGGTACCGGCGTGGTTGCCCTGCCCGGTGAACTCCATCCGCCAGCGGCCGTGCGGCCAGATGGCGCTCGCCACGCCGACGGGTACCGCCAGCGCCCGGCCCTGCTCGATGTGCAGCTCGATAAACGTGCCGATCCGCGCCAGCCGGTCCGGGTCCGGACCGAGCCCGGACGTGTCGACCCCGGCGGACTTCATCGCCTCCGCCAGGCGCACCCCGTCGCGGTCGCGCAGCCCGGCCGCCCGCTGCGGGTCGAGCGCGCCGGTCAGCAGCCGGGAACCGAGGCAGGCGACGCCGAACCGGGAACCCTCCTCCTCGGTGAAGGCCACCACGCCGATCGGCCGGCGCCGCGTCCTGCCGCGCTTGGCCAGCAGGTCCAGCGCGAGGAACGCGGAGACGATGCCGAGCGGGCCGTCGTAGCCGCCACCGCCCGGTACCGAATCGAGGTGCGACCCGGTGACCACCGCGTCGCCGTCGGCCGGGTCGCCCAGCCAGCCCCACAGGTTGCCGTTGCCGTCGGTCTGCACCCGCAGCCCGCGGTCGGCCGCCTCATCGAGGAACCACTCCCGGCACGCCAGGTCCGCGTCGGTCCAGGACAGCCGGTGGTACCCGTTCGGCGTGCGGCCGATCGGCGCCAGCGACCGCCACAGCGCGGCGAACCGGTCCGGGCTCGTCATGTTTCTTCCCGCATCGGGATACGCACGCCCTTGGCGGCGGCGACTGACTCGGCCAACTCGTACCCCGCGTCCACGTGACGGATCACGCCCATGCCCGGGTCGTTGGTGAGTACCCGTTCGATCTTGCGCGCCGCAAGCTCGGTGCCGTCGGCGACGGTGACCTGCCCGGCGTGGATCGACCGGCCGATGCCGACGCCGCCACCGTGGTGGATGGACACCCACGACGCGCCGGATGCCGTGTTCACCAACGCGTTCAGCAGCGGCCAGTCGGCGATCGCGTCGGAGCCGTCGGCCATCGCCTCGGTCTCCCGGTACGGCGAGGCGACCGAACCGCAGTCGAGGTGGTCGCGGCCGATGACGATCGGCGCGGTCACCACACCGGACGCGACCAGCTCGTTGAACCGCAGGCCGGCCCGGTCGCGCTCGCCGTACCCGAGCCAGCAGATCCGCGCCGGAAGTCCTTGGAACGCCACGCGTTCGCCGGCCATGCGGATCCACCGGGCGAGTGGTTCGTTGTCCGGGAACAGGTCCAGGATCGCCTGGTCGGTGGCCGCGATGTCGGCCGGTTCGCCGGACAGCGCCGCCCACCGGAACGGGCCCTTGCCTTCGCAGAACAGCGGCCGGATGTAGGCGGGTACGAAGCCGGGGAACGCGAAGGCCCGCGGGTACCCGCCGAGCTGCGCCTCGCCGCGGATCGAGTTGCCGTAGTCGAAGACCTCGGCGCCGGCGTCGAGGAAACCGACCATCGCCTCGACGTGCCGGGCCATCGAGGCGCGCGCCCGCTCGGTGTACTCCTCGGGCTTGTCCGCCGCGAACGCCGCCGCTTCGCTGACGTCGATCCCTTCGGGGACATAGGACAGCGGGTCGTGCGCCGAGGTCTGGTCGGTGACGATGTCCACCGGTGTGCCGCGGCGTAGCAGTTCGGGTATCACGGTGGCGGCGTTGCCGGCGACGCCGACCGACAGGGCGCGGCGTTCCTGCTTCGCCGCAACCGCGAGGGAAAGCGCCTCGTCCAGCGAGCCGGCCACCACGTCGAGGTAGCGCGTCTCGTGGCGGCGGCGCAGCCGGGCCGGGTCGACGTCGACGATCAGGCATGCGCCGCCGTTCATGGTGACCGCGAGCGGCTGCGCGCCACCCATCCCGCCACAGCCGGCGGTCAGCGTGAGCGTACCGGCGAGCGAGCCGTCGAACCGTTTCGCCGCAACGGCTGCGAACGTCTCGTAGGTACCCTGCAGGATGCCCTGGGTGCCGATGTAGATCCAGGAGCCGGCGGTCATCTGCCCGTACATCGTCAGGCCGAGCTTCTCCAGGCGCCGGAACTCCGGCCAGGTCGCCCAGTCGCCGACCAGGTTGGAGTTGGCGATGAGCACCCGGGGCGCCCACTCGTGGGTGCGGAACACGCCGACCGGCCGGCCGGACTGCACCAGCATCGTCTCGTCATCGTCCAATGTGGACAGTGTGCGGACCAGCGCGTGGAACGACGGCCAGTCCCGGGCCGCCTTTCCGGTGCCGCCGTATACGACGAGGTCCTCGGGCCGCTCGGCGACGGCCGGATCCAGGTTGTTGCACAGCATCCGCAGGGCGGCCTCCTGCGGCCAGCTCCGCGCGGTCAACGCGGTACCTCTGGGTGCTCGGATCGTCTCCACATCGGCTCCTCAGGCAGGCAAAGACTCGTCAGGCAACGAAAACGCCGCGCCGCGCGGCCGACACCTCGAACTCCTCCAACCGCGCCGACGCCTGCGCCGGCGCGGCGTCGCACATCGCCTGCAGCAGCACCATCGCCAGCGCCATCGGGCCGGTGTGCAGGTCGAAGACCAGCCGCGAACCGACCGGCGCGGTCAGCGTCACGTCGGCGGCCTGCGCCGCCGGGGCCACCGGCGAGTCGGTGAGCGCGACGACGGACAGGCCGGCGGCGCGCGCGTCACGCAACGCGTCGAGCGCCTCTTTCGGGTACCGCGGAAGCACAACTGCAAGCATCGCGGTCGCGCCGGCCGCGCGGGCCTGTTCCAGCCGATCGGTCAGGGTGCTGCCGCCGTGATCCAGGACACGCACGTCCGGATGGACCTTCGCGGCGAAGTAGCCGAAGTAACCGGCGAGCGGCGCGGCCGAGCGCAGCCCGAGCACCGGCAGCGTCCGGGTGTCCGCGAGCAGCTTTCCGGCTTCGGCGACGGCGGCCCGCTCGGCGCCGCCGTCGGCGAGCCGGTCGGCCAGCCGCGCCAGCGCGTCGTGCTCGGCGCGCAGCGCGTGCTGCACCTCGGTTTCGCCCGCGGGACGGTCCTCGGCCGGCTCCAGGTTGCGCAGGGCGCGGCGCAGCGCGGGATATCCGTCGTAACCGAGCGCGGTGGCGAAGCGGGTCACCGACGGCTGGCTCACCCGGGCGAGGTCGGCCAGCTCGCCGCTGGACAGGTAGGCGGCGCGCGGGCCGCGCTCCAGCAGGCACTGCGCGATGCGGCGCTGGGCCGGGGTCAACCGCACCCCGTCCAGCAGGGCCAGCATCTGTTCATGCACACCCAGACCCTATGTAATTTTCTATGCAGAACGCAACCCGGTACCGTTCCGGTATGCGGCTCGCCTCGATCCACCGGTACCCCGTCAAGGGTTTTCGCCGTCTCGACCACGACGCTGCCGTCGTCGAACCGTGGGGCCTGGCCGGCGACCGGCGCTGGCTCGTCACCGACGCGGACGGCCGGATGCTCACCCAGCGGGAGGAACCGCGGTTCACCCAGCTCCAACCGTCCATTGTGGACGGTGACCTGATGCTGAGTGCGGCCGGCCACGCCGACCTGCACGTGCCGGCCAAGGCCGGCGAGCTGTCGGAGGTCACCGTCTGGCGCACGCGGGTGCTGCTGAGCCGGGCCGGGGCCGCCGCCGACACCTGGCTGTCCGCGGTGCTCGGCCGCGAGGTCCGTCTCATGTACCTCGACGAGCCGACCCGCCGTCCCGTCGACCCCGACTACGCCCGGCCGCACGACCGGGTGTGCCTGGCCGACGGGTACCCGTTGCTGCTGGCCAACTCCGCGTCGCTGGACATGGTCAACGACTGGCTCGTCGAGGACGGCAGCGAGGAGGGGCCGCTGCCGATGACCCGGTTCCGGCCCAACGTCGTGGTTTCCGGTGCGCCCGCCTTCGCCGAGGACGACTGGATCGGGCGGCGGCTGCGGATCGGCACGGTACCGCTGCGCGCGCCCAAGCCGTCGGACCGTTGCGTGGTCACCACGACCGACCAGGAGACCGGCGAGCGCGGCCGGGAACCGTTGCGTACCTTGGCCCGCCACCGCAGGTTCGGCCAGGCGTTGCTGTTCGGCCTGAACCTCATCCCCGACGGCACCGGCGAGATCCGGGCCGGCGACGAGGTAGCCCTGCTCGACTGAGACTGAACGTGGCCGGCCCGGTTGCGCCGGGCCGGCCACTGTGTCGAACCGGGTCCGGCGCCGCAGGACGGTAGCGGCGCCGGACGCCTTGCGTGCTACGCGGTCGCGACCGCGAACACGTGCAGATCACCGCCGTTGACCGACGCGGGCAGCGTGATGCTCGCGATCGGCTTACCGGACAAGGCGACCGGCGCGGTGGCGAACACGTAGGTGAACACCTGATCCATGCCGCCGGAGGCGTTGCGGTACGGCGTGCGGGCCGCGACCACGTTGCCGAACTGCAGGCCCTCGCCGCCGGCGCCGAGCGTCCAGTCGCCGAACCCGACCTGCGCCGTCTGCGTGGTGCCGTCGGCGTAGGTCACCGTGAGCATCCCGACCGCGTTGCCGTTGCTGGCACTGCCGAGCAGCCCCAGCTTCGTCGGCGCCCCGGAAAGGTTGATGGTCTGGCCGCCGCCACCCACCATGATGTTGTCCGGCAACGCCACCGGCTGGGCCGGCCAGCTGAACGTGAAGCCGCCCGCGGTCACCTGGCCGCCCGGCTTCACGCCGGCCGCTTCCAGTCCCTGCTCCGAGAAGCTGAAGCCGCCGCCGTCGAAGTCGGCCTGGCTCGGGTTGGCGTCGTCGGAGATGCCGGCGTTGTTGTTGTACCAGAACACCGTGTTCGGCTGGGCGACCGTCAACGACAGCGTCGCGGTCGGCAGCGCGCTGCCGTCGGGTGCGGTCAGCGCCACCGGTACGTGGTAGAAGCCGTTCGTCACCGACGCGGCGACCGAGACCGTCACGTCGGTCGAGGCCGGGCCGGACGCCGGTACCGCGATGGTGCCGCTCGCCGGGCTCACCGTGACACCGGCCGGCGGATTGGCCGCCCACGACACGGTACCCGCGCTGCCGCTGATGCTCTGCACGGTCAGGTGCGCGGTGACCGGTGCCCCGCCGGGCTGGATCGACACGTGGCCGGGATCGACCGCGGTGCGGTACGGCACCTCGCCCTGGCGGAACGACGGCGGCGCGTCGGCCGGGTCGGCACCCCAGGCGGTGTTCGGCGTGGTACCCAGGGCGAACGACAGCGTCCCGCCCTTGCTGACAAAGGACTCCGGCAGCCACGGCTTCGTGGTCGCCATACCGTCGACGGTCAATCCCTGGACGTAGAACGTGTCCGCCGCCGCACCCGGCGCGTCGATGGTGATGGTCTGCCCGCTCGGGCGGTGTACCACGATGTGCGGGAACAGCGGGCTACCGACGACGAGCTCGGCCCGGCCCGGGATCTCCGGGTAGATGCCCAGCGCGCCCCAGATGTACCAGGCGGCCATCTGGCCCAGGTCGTCGTTGCCGGCGAACCCGTCGGGCGTGGGACGGTACAGCGTGTTCAGCGCCTGGCGGACGATCGCCTGGGTGCGGTACGGCGCACCGGCGAAGTCGTACAGCCACGGCGTTTCGCTGGACGGCTCGTTGGACAGGAACGCGAAAGGCTTGGTGTTGCCGGCATTGAGCTGGGTGAAGAACGTGTCCAGCCGGCCGCGCACCGCAGCGTCCCCGCCCATCGCGTTGAACAGCCCGCGCGGGTCGTACGGCACCATCCAGGTGTACTGCGCGCCGTTGCCCTCGACGTACATGTTCGGGCTCGCCGGGTCGAACGGCGCCATGAAGGAGCCGTCCCGGTTGCGCGGCTGCAGGTACCCGTTCGCCGGGTTGTACAGGTTCTCCCAGAACTGCGCCCGGGTCATGAACTTCTGCTGGTTCGCGGTGTCGCCGAGGCGCCCGGCCAGCTGCGCGATGCCGAAGTCGGCGCTGGTGTATTCCAGCGTCGTGCTCGGGTCGCCGGGCAGGAACCCCAGCGACTGGTGGTCGGCCAGGCCCGGCCGCTCCATGTACCTGACGCTGGGCCGCTGTACCGTGGTCGCGCCGTGCACCATCGAGGCCAGCGCGCCGGCCGCGTCGAACCCGGTGGCACCGAAGGCGTAGATGCTCGACACGATCGAGTGGTACGGGTCGCCGACCATCACGCCCTCGAAGTCGTTGTTCTGCGACCACCGGTCCCACACGTCACCGGCCTGGTGCGCCTGGTTGAACATGGACTGCGCGATGTCGGCCGCCTCGTTGGGTGCCAGCAACGCCAGCAGTTGCGCCTCGGACCGGTAGATGTCCCAGCCGGAGAAGTTGGCGTACTGCGCGTGGCCCGCGGGCGCCATATGGCTCATCCCGTCGAAGCCGATGTACTGGCCGTTCGTGTCGCTGAACACGTTGGGCTGCAACAGGGCGTGGTACATCGCGGTGTAGAAGACGGTGCGCTGGGCCGGGGTACCCCCGGTGACGTCGACCTCGCCGAGCCGCGCGTTCCAGGCGGCGCGGGCGGCCTTGGCCACCGCGTCGAAGTTCTTCTTTCCCTGCTCCGCCTTGGCGTTGGCGGTGGCGTTGGCCACGCTCACGTAGGACAGGCCGACCCGCACGTTGACCGTGCGGTTGTTGCTGGAGTCGAACGTGACGAACGCGCCGGAGCCCGGCCCGGACACCGAGACGATGGGCGCGGCGGCCTTCGCCGCACCGGCAGCGGTGGCCGGGTGCCGTGTCGCGCTCGCGCGGGGCTTCGCGGGTGCCGTCACCTTGCTGGCGACCGCGCCGGACCGCACCGATGTCGACCCGCCGCTGACCGCGTCGTTGTGCCAGGTGCCGACGGAGGCGAAGGTCTTGTCGAACGTGGCCGAGAAGTACACCCGGTATACGTTGCCGCCGCCGCAGAAGTGCCCGCTGGTGGCCCAGCCGCTGATGGTGTTCTTCCCGACGTCGACCTGCGCGTCCATCACGCCGTTGATGGAGCCCGATACGTTGACCAGCAGGGTCGCCTGCGTGGTGACCGGGTAGGTGATGCGGGCCATGCCGGAGCGCTGCGTCGCGCTGAGTTCCATGGTGGCGCCGGAGTCGAGCGTGACGCCGTAGTACCCGGGCGCCGCGGCCTCGTGGCTGTGCGAGAACGTTGAGACGTACCGCATCGGGTCGCTCGCCGGTGACGTGGTGACCTGACCGACGAACGGCATGAACGGCAGGTCCTCGGCGGCGTTGCAGCCGGCGCCGGAGAAGTGCGTCATGCTGAAGCCGCGGATGCGGTTGTCCGGGTAGAAGTACCCGCCGGGTTGGTTGACCACGGTGTCCGGGCTCCACTGCACCATGCCGAACGGCACGTCCGCGCCGGGGAAGGTGTTCTCTGCGCCGCCGCCGGTGCCGAAGTCGGGTCCGCCGGGCTGGGTACCGGAGAAGGGGTTGACGTTCGACGCGAGATCGGCCGCGGCGGCCGGTACCGCGGGGTGGCCCGGATCGGCCGCGGCGGGTTGCGCGGCGGCGAGTGCCGGTACCGCGAGGATCGCGGCGAGCCCGGCGGCGACCGTCATCGGCCGCCATCGTGCACGGTGCAGGAACATGGAGCGCCTCCCAGGACAGACGAATACCCATCGATCTAGCCCGATGCTGATAACGTTGTCAAGCGCGTCGGCACGCCATCCTCGGCCACCCGCACTCCGTGCAGGTGCTCACCACAGAAACCAAGGAGATAACCCGGGTGGTGGCGTTCCACGACCCGGCGCTGTTTCCGCAGTGCACGTTCATCGATGCCGAGTCGGGCATCGGGTTCGACCCGGCCAACTTCCGCTTCACCCGGATGCACGAGCAGATCCAGCGCTACCTCGAACGGTCCGGCCCGGTCTGGACGCACCTGCGGCCCAGCCAGTTCATGCAGGTGTACCTGCGCGAACCCACCATCCCCGCCGAAGGCGAGTTCTTCCTGCCGCTGGGCGACGCCGCGCTGTCGCCGGTCGATCTCGGCGACCGCCGGACACCTGTCCGACGCGGCGGCCGGCCGATCCGGTACGTGGACGTGCCCCGGGAGCAGGCGTGGCAGGCGTGGACCGGTGCCGGGATGCCGGCGCAGCGTGCCGACGCGTTGAGCGAACTGTTCGCCGAGCGGCGCCGGCACCCCGGGTCGCGGGTGTACCTCGGCACCCACGAGGTGTTCGGCGTCCGGCCCACCACGTTCGCCGGGTTCGCCCGCCGGCACGCGGCCGCGTGGCGGGGCGGACGGGTCAGCGGATCCGCTTGGCCATCTGCTGGGAGGTGATCCGGTACCCGAGGCTCTCGTAGAGCTGGATCGCGGCCGTGTTGCCGGCGAAGACGTTGAGTGCCATTCGGGTCACGCCGCGCCGGACCAGTTCCTCCTCGGCGCCCCGCATGATGGCCCGGCCGTACCCCTTGCCGCGCTCGCCCGCATCGATCAGCACCTCGTAGATCCACGCACCGTCGCGGCCGTTGGCGGCGCTGGGCAGGCTGAGCCAGATCCAGCCGACCGGGCGGCCGCCGTCCTCGGCGACGAGCAGCAACGTGTCTGCCGTGTCCACGCCATCCGGCATTCCCTCCGCGATCTGCCGCTCGGCCGTCGCGCGCGCCGCCTCCACGGTGACCCGCCCGGCCCGGTGGATGTCGCGGGCATAGTCGTCAATCAACGCCGGGAGCCGCGCGGCCAACTCCTCCGCGGTCATCGGACGCAGCGTGATGGCGCTCATCGCGCGATCGTACCCGCAGCGTCGCCGCGCAGCCTGTCGTAGCCGCGCCGGGTCGGCCGCGCCGGGTCGCGAGATCTTGGACGCGGGTACCCCTTGTAGGGGGTGGTCGCGTCCAAGATCTCGGGCTTGCGGCGGGTCGGCGCGGCAGGTCGGCGCCGCGGGTGGGCGCCGCTAACCCGGCGCGGTGCGGGAGAGGGGACTCGAACCCCTACGTCCTCTCGGACACCAGGACCTAAACCTGGCGCGGCTGCCAGTTACGCCACTCCCGCGGGCCGCCGCCGAGTCTAACCCAGCCGGGTCACCTCGACCGTCACGCCGAGGGTGGAGCTCGGCGCACCGTGGTACACGCCCTTGAGGGGGGTCACGTCGTGGTACTCCCGGCCGCGCGCGACGACGACGTGCCGCTCGCCGGTGGGTACCCCGTTGGTCGGGTCGTACCCTTCCCAGCCGCCGCACCACCACTCCACCCACGCGTGGCTCTGCCCGGCGACGGTCTCGCCGATCTCGGCGTCGCGCTTGGGATGCAGGTACCCGGAGACGTAGCGGGTCGGGATGCCGACCGCGCGCAGCAGTCCCGTGGTGAGGTGCGCGATGTCCTGGCACACTCCCTTGCGCAGCTCCCACGCCTCCTGCGCGCTGGTCTGCACGCCGGTCGAGCCGGGTACGTAGGCGACGTTGTCGCGCACCCAGTCACTGATCGCGCGGGCCGCGTCGCACGGGGCAAGCCCCTCGGCGAGCTGCACGGCCTGCGCGCACAGCGCCGGATCGACTGTCGTACGCGGAGTCTGGACCAGCAGCTCGGCATGTCTGTCCACTGTGGACGATGAGCGCAGCACGTCCCAGCCCACGCGCGGCGGGGCGGGCGGCTGCTCGGTCTCCACCAGGCTGCTCGCGGTGACCTTCAACTGCTGGTGCGCGCGCTGCAGGTCGAAGACGGTCACCTGGCTGCCCCAGTAGTCGAGGTACCGCCAGGTCGACGCGGCCGGCGCCACCTCCACCTGGCTGTACAGCGTGATCTGCCACGGTGTGGTCATCGTCGTCATGCGCGCCTCGTTGTATGACGCGTACGCCGTGCCCGGGTAGGTGAACCCGGTGACGTGGTTGATCCGCAGCCGCCAGGCCATCTCAACCGCCGCCCTCGCGCGCCCACGCCACCGGGGCGGCGTGCTTGAAGTACCGGGCGGACACCGCCGCGCTGCACGCCGCGCAGGCCTGCTGCAGGGCGCGCAGGTGCACCGGCAACTCGTCGAGCAGGTGCGTCTGGTCGGCGTACTCCAACCGGGTGCGCGCCTGCCCGATCGGGCGCCGCGCCGCGTCGCGCACCCCGGCCCGCTCGGTGCCCGGCGCCAGTTCCCGCAGGCACTGCTCGGCGGTGGTCAGCGCGTGCAGCGCCGAGCGCGGGAAGAGCCGGTCCAGGGTGAGGAACTCGACGATGCGGGTCGGGTTCAGCGTGCCGCCGTGGGTGCGCAGGAACGACTCGTCGGCGCCGCAGGCCCGCAGCACGGTGCGCCAGTCGCCGGGCCCGCCGGAGGTCAGCAGCTGTACCGACAGCAGCCGCGCGGTCATGTCCGCCCGCTCCAGCGAGCGCCCGAGGACCAGGAAGCGCCACCCTTCGTCGCGGCTCATCGTCGACTCGGCGAGCCCGGCCAGCACCGCGGCGCGTTCCCGGACGAAGTTCAGGAACAGCGCCGGCCCGAGCCGTTCGGCCGCGCGCCGCCGGCTGGACAGCGCGTGCCACGTGACGTTGAGACATTCCCACATCTCGCTGGAGATGGTTTCCCTTGCGCCGCGGGCGTTCTCCCGCGCGGCGGCCACCGCACCGGTGATCGAGCTGGGGTCGGTGGCGTCGAAAGCCAGCCGGTCCAAGGCGTCCCCGGCGGTCAGCCGCCGCTCCTCGGTCGCGACGACGCCGAGGATCGCCAGCAGCGAACGGCAGGCGGCGTCCTCGTCCGACCACGGGTCCTCCAGCAGCCGGGCGAGGAACGCGTCGAGGATCCGCGCGGTGTCGTCGGCCCGCTCCACGTAGCGGCCGATCCAGAACAGCGACTCCGCGATCCGGCTCAGCATTTACTGCTGCCCTTCCAGTGCACCGGTACCGGTGTCGGCCGGCGCGACGTCGTGCGGGATCACCTCGACCGGCCCGGTGGCGCCACGCAACGGCGTCGGGGATGCGGCCGGCTCGGCCGCCAGTACCCACGTGTCCTTGGAACCCCCACCCTGGCTGGAGTTGACGACCAGCGCGCCCTCGGGCAGCGCCACCCGGGTGAGCCCGCCGGGCAGCAGCCAGATCTCGTCGCCGTCGTTGATGGCGAACGGCCGCAGGTCGATGTGCCGCGGCGCGACCCGGTCGTCGATGAGCGTGGGGGAGGTGGACAGCGCCACCGGCCGCTGCGCGATCCAGCCGCGCGGGTCGGCGACCACGGCCGCGCGCAGACTGTCCAATGTGGACTCGTCGGCCTGCGGCCCGATCACGATACCCTTGCCGCCCGCGCCGTCGACCGGCTTGAGCACCAGCGTGTCCAACCGGTCCAGCACGTCGTGCCGCACCTCGTCGTCGTCGAGCCGGTACGTTTCCACGTTCGGGATGACCGGCGGTTCGTGCAGGTAGTACCGGATCAGCTCGGGCACGTAGGTGTACAGCAGCTTGTCGTCGGCCACGCCGTTGCCGACCGCGTTGGCCAGCGCCACGTTGCCGGCGCGGGCGGCGTTGACGATGCCGGGGCAGCCGATCACCGAGTCCGGCCGGAAGTGCAGCGGGTCGAGGAAGTCGTCGTCGACCCGCCGGTACACCACATGTACCGGTTGCTCGCCGTGCGTCGTGCGCATCCGCACCCGGTTGCCCGCGCAGACCAGGTCGCGTCCCTCCACCAGTTCCACGCCCATCAGCCGGGCCAGCAGCGCGTGCTCGAAATAGGCGGCGTTGTACACGCCCGGGGTGAGCACCACCACGCACGGGTCGGCGACGCCTTCCGGCGCGGCGGCCCGCAGCGCGGCCAGCAGCCGGGCCGGGTAGTCGTCGACCGGGCTGACCCGCGCGTCGGCGAACAGGGTCGGCAGGGTCTGCGTCATCACCCGGCGGTTCTCGATGACGTAGCTGACCCCGGACGGGATCCGCAGGTTGTCCTCCAGCACCCGGAACGCCCCGGCCTCGTCGCGCACGAGATCCACGCCGGAGATGTGCACCCGTACCCCGTTGGCCGGGTTGATGCCGAACGCCGAGCGGTGGAAGTGCGCGCTGGTGGTCACCAGCCGGCGGGGTACCACGCCGTCGTCGAGAACCGCGCCCCGCCCGTACACGTCGGCGAGGAACAGCTCCAGCGCGGTGACCCGCTGCCGGACCGCCCGGGTGACCGTGTCCCACTCGGCGGCGTCGATGATCCGCGGGATCAGGTCGAGCGGGAACGGCCGCTCCTCCCCGGCGTAGGCGAACGTCACGCCGCGGTCGGTGAACACCCGGGCCAGCTGGTCGGCCCGGAAGCGCAGATCGTTGCCGGACAACGGCTGTAGGGTGGCGAACAGGGACAGGTAGGGCGGCCGCGGCTGGCCGGGTGCGGCGAACATCTCGTCCCAGGCCCGGGCCATGGTGTAGGAGTCGAAGATGTCCGCCATGGCGGGACCCTACGCCGAACCGGTTTCCGGCGCATTACGCTGACCGGGTGCGGGTGGTGGGAGAATCGGAGGACGCACGTGGCCGTCGTCGAGGTACCGGGTTCCAAGTCGATCACTAACCGGGCGCTGTTCCTGGCCGCCTGCGGGGACGGCGCCTCGGTCCTGCACGCGCCGCTGCAGTCCGACGACACCGAGGCGTTCGCGCTCGGGCTCGCCGCGCTGGGGTACCGGGTCGGGCGGACCCCCGAGGCGTGGACCGAGCACGGCGAGCCGGCCGGGCCACCGGCCGCCGACGCCGACGTGTACTGCCGCGACGGCGCGACCCCGGCACGGTTCCTGCCGGCGCTGGCCGCGCTCGGGCACGGTACCTTCCGGTTCGACGCCTCGGCGCAGATGCGCCGCCGGCCGGTCGGGCCGCTGACCGCGGCGCTGCGCTCGCTCGGCGTGGACGTCCGGCACGAGCAGGCCGAGGGGTACCTCCCGCTGACCGTGACCGCCGACGGTGTCAAGGGTGGCGAGCTGCGCCTGGACGCGGGACTGTCCTCGCAGTTCCTCACCGCCCTGCTGCTGGCCGCGCCGCTGATGACCGAGGGCCTGACGATCACGGTCACCGACCTGGTCTCGGTGCCCTACGTCGAGATGACGCTGGCGATGATGCGCCGCTTCGGTGTCGCCGTCGCCCACGAGGGCCCGGTGTTCCGGGTGCCCCCGCGGCCGTACCGCGCCGCCGAGTACCTCATCGAGCCCGACGCCTCGACCGCGAGCTACTTCCTCGCCGCCGCCGCGGTGACCGGCCGGACCGCCACGGTACCCCGGCTGGGCCGGCATTCGCTGCAGGGCGACGTGCGCTTCGCCGAGATCCTCGCGCGGATGGGCGCCGATGTCCGGATGGGCGACGACACGGTGACCGTCACCGGGCCGGACCGGCTCACCGGGGTCACCGCCAACATGCGCGACATCTCCGACACGATGCCCACGCTCGTCGCGATCGCGCCGTTCGCCGACGGTCCGGTGCGCATCGAGGACGTCTACAACACCCGGGTCAAGGAGTGCGACCGGCTGGACGCCTCGGCGGCGAACCTGGCGCGGCTGGGCGTGCGGGTGGAGACCGGCCGCGACTGGATCCAGATCTGGCCGGGTACCCCGGCACCGGCCGTCATCGACACCCGCGGCGACCACCGGCTCGCGATGGCGTTCAGCGTCACCGCGTTACGGGTACCCGGCATCACGCTGGACGACCCCGGCTGCGTGCGCAAGACGTTCCCACGGTTCCACGAGACGCTCGCGCGCTGGGTCAGTTCCAGCCGTTAGCGTTGCAGGTGACCAGCCGGCAGTCTTCGCACACGAACAGGCCCCGCCAGCCGTCGCCGTAGTCGCGCACGTGGTGCTCCACCGAGGCGACGTGGAACATCAGCCGCTCACAGGCCGGGCAGTGCGGGGTGCGGCCGACGCCCAGCGGCGGGCCGCCGGCGGTGCCCACGACGTCCGGGGTCAGCTGGATGTGGCCGTTGCAATACACCAGATCCCCGTCGTACGGCCGCAGCGTCACCGCGCCGTGGTTGCCGCCGTACTGCTCGTCGCCGATGAGGTACCCCTCCTCCTCGGCGTCGGGCGCGGAGTCCAGCCGCGCCACCTCGTCGCGGTACCGGCCGTCCTCGTCGAACGCCGCGGTCAGCTCCCAGCCCCAGTTGGCCCGCGGCCCCACCAGGTGTACCCGCGGCACCGGCCACGTCGCCATCCCCGGCAACTGGTCGACGCGCAGCGACACGTAGTGCCAGGTGACCGGGCTCTTCTCCGGGTCGCGCAGCACCTCAGCGAGCGGCAGCCCGACCGGGTTGTCCACGGTCGAAAGCTCCGCCGGATCGTCGAACTTGCGGAGGAACACCGCCTTGCGCTCCAGCGGGAACCGGTACTGCGCCGGCCCGGTCGGCGGTACCCACACCCCGAGGTCCTCCAGATCGCCCCGCTCGCCGCCGGCCCGTACCCAGTCGGCCAGCGCCGACATCGCGGCCTCGGTGCCGATCGACGCCAGCCCCCAGCCCGGCCAGGTCTTCCAGCCGTCGCGCAGCTGCCCGAGCAGGTGCTCCACGCACCCGTCGGACGCGCCGCCGAACAGGATGCGGAAGTCGCCGAAGTTGCCGTTGAAGGATTCCAGGCGCTCGGTCAGCACGAGCTCCCGGTACGGCGTGAACCATTCCGGGTGGGTCGCGGCGAGCAGGGAGAAATGGTCGCCGAGCAGGCGGCTGAGCGGGTCGTCGTCGGCGGCCGGTACCAGCAGGTCGACCAGCCGCGCCACGTCTTCCGGCGTCTCCACCGGAAACGGCTCCTGGTTGTTGTAGATGGGCTCGACCGGCATCAGTCCACCCCGAGATCCTTGCGCAGCTTCGCGACGTGGCCGGTCGCCTTGACGTTGTACATCGCCTTCTCGATGCGGCCCTGCCCGTCGATGACGAACGTGGAGCGGATCACCCCGACGACGGTCTTGCCGTACAGCTGCTTCTCGCCGTAGGCGCCGTATGCCGTCAGTACCGCCTTGTCCTCGTCGGCGACCAGCGGGAAGGTCAGCGAGTCGCGCTCGCGGAACTTGGCCAGCTGTGCGGGGGAGTCCGGCGAGATGCCGACGACCTCGTACCCGGCGCCGCGCAGCGACGCGATGTTGTCACGGAAGTCGCACGCCTGGGTGGTGCAGCCGGGGGTCATCGCGGCCGGGTACGCATAGAGGACCACCCTGCGGCCGCGCAGGTCCTTGAGGGACAGCTGCGCGCCGGTGTCGGTGGGAAGGGAGAAGTCGGGAGCCGCGTCGCCGGGCTGCAACCGTACCGCTTCGGTCATGGCGACACCTTATCCGACCTATCCCACCGGGATGAGGAGAGCCGGTCGCGGCTGGTGTGTGCTGTTCCCGTGGTGGTGCTGTTCGGGCTGTTGGCCGCTACCGGCTATGCCCTCGGTACGGTTCTGCAGCAGAAGGTGGCGTTGCAGGCCGAGGAGGCGGTCACCGGCCTGCGGTTCCTGGTGCAGCTGTTCCGGCGGCCCGTCTGGCTGCTCGGCGGCGTGGTGATGGCGGTCGGTTGGGTCTGCCAGGCCGTCGCGCTGCACCTCGGTTCGCTGGTGCTGGTGCAGTCCCTGGTCACGCTGAGCCTGGTCATCTCGCTGCCGTTCGGGGTCTGGCTCACCGCCCAGCGGATCACCAGGTCGGTATGGCTGGGCGCGTCGGCGCTGGTGGCGGGGATCGTCCTGGTCCTGTCGGTCGGATCGCCGCAGAGCGGGACGCGCACGCCCGGCGCGCGGGACTGGTGGATCGCCAGCTGCGTCAGCCTGGGTCTGGCGTTGCTGCTGGCGCGCATCGGTGCGCGCCGCGCCGGGGCGGTCCGGGCGCTGGCCTACGGCGCGGGGGCGGGCCTGGGTTACGGGCTGGCGACGGCGGTGACCAAGGTGTTCACCGACGTACTCGGTGGCGGCCTGGCCGCGGTTGTGGGCGGCTGGGAGGTGTACCTGATGGCAGCCGCCGCGACGGTGGGTCTCGTGCTGAACCAGTCGGCGCTGCGCACCGGGGCGCTGGCCCCGGCGATGGCGGCCACCAACGCGATGACCCTGCTGGCCTGCATCGTCCTGGGCATCACCGTGTTCGGCGAGTCGTTCGGGCCGGGCACCGGCCACCTGGCCGCGGTCCTCGCGGGTCTTGCCCTGGCGCTGCTGGGCATCGTGCTGCTCGCGCGGGCGCCCGCTTCCGCAACCCGGAAGCAGGCCATTGACGAGCCTGCATACGTTTGCAATCGTGAGGCGGACAGCTGACGGCATCCGCCCATGCCTCGGCCACATCACTCTACGAGCCGTCGGAGGAGTGCGGTGTTCCGAGCCAAGCGGTACCCCTTTGTGATCCTGTCCGCGGGCATCCTGGTCGCGGCCCTCGCCCCGCAGGGCGCGCAGGCCGCGCCGCGGCCGGCGGCCAAGTACGACTGGCCGCAGTTCGCGTTCGACGCGGGCAAGTCCGCCAACGACACCGCCGAGGCGACCGTCAACCTCGGCAACGTCAGCGGCCTCAAGCAACTGTTCAAGGTGTCGCTGCCGGACGCGCCGGACGGGTCGGCCGTGTTCCTCAGCGACGTCACCACACCCAAGGGCGTCAAGGACGTCGTGTACCTGCAGGGCGAGCACGGCCATCTCATCGCCAGCGACGCCCGTACCGGCGCGACGATCTGGTCGCACAGCTTCGGTCCGGGCGGCATCTCCAACTCCAGCCCCGCGATCGAACCGTCCCGCAAGTTCATCTACATCAACGCCAACGACGGCAAGGTGCACAAGGTGAACGTCGGTGACGGTACCGAGGTGAAGACCGGCGGCTGGCCGGTCACCGCCGGCCCGGGCAAGAGCAGCTCGGCGCTGACCATCGCGACCGCCCGCAACGGCCACACCTACCTGTACGCGTCCAACCAGGGGCACGGCCGGGTCACCACCATCGACCTCGCCAACGCCTCGACGCACGTGTTCAACCTGACCTGCTCGGAGCACCCGGACACGGAGACGCCGAGCTGCTCGGTGCGCGGCGCGAACCCGTGGGCGCGCGGGCCGGCGTACGACGCCGCGCTCGACGAGTTCTTCCAGATGGGCGGTACCAACAACGGCAGCACCTTCGTCCCCGGCCACGTCTGGCGGCAGAGCTGGGTGGCGCTGCCCGCCGACGGGCACACGACCATGCGCAACGGCGGCGGGTACCCGGCGGACAGCTACACGCCGACCAACTGGGCCGCCTCCGTCAAGTCCGACCAGGACATCGGCAGCGGCGGACTGCTCATCCTGCCGACCACGCTGTCGAAGAAGTTCCCGAACCTCGGGGTACAGCCGGGCAAGGACAGCAAGATCCGGCTGCTGAACCTGGCGAACCTGTCCGGTAAGGGCGCGGCCGGCAACACCGGCGGGGAACTGCAACTGTTCTCGTTCGGCGCGATGGGCAACATGCGTTCGCAGGGCGCGGTGTGGACCGACCCGGCGACAAAGGCGGTGTGGGTGTTCGTCACCGGGCACGGCGGCGTGGCCGGGTTCCAGGTGACCGTCGACGCGGCCGGCAACCCGTCGCTGAGCCTGAAGTGGTCGGTGCTCAACGGGTGGACGTCCTCGGCGTTCGTCGCGGGCGGCGTGCTGTACGCGGCCAACGGCGCCGGCGAGCACACCACGAGCCTGAAGCTGCACCAGGTACAGGCGATCAACCCGACCACCGGCAAGGTGGTGTGGACGGCCAACATCGGGCTGCACCACTGGTCCAGTCCCATCATGGCCAACGGCGTGCTCTACATGATCGACGGGAACTCGGGCGGCTTCGGCTCGGGTACCAGCGGCGACCTGATCGCATGGTCGCTGGGGTGAGAGCCACCTGGGCGGCGGCGCTCGCGGTCCTGCTCGCGCTGTCCGGCTGCACGCGCGGCGGGGGTACCGCACCCTCGCCGCGCTGCCAGCTGTTGCAGCAGAAGTACGGGCTGACCCCGTGCCCGGCCGACCCGCTGCCGGTCGAGACGGTCAAGGTGCAGAACCTCGACCCGAAGCTGCCCGACGCGCAGGCGCAGCGGATCGCCCAGGCGTACCTGCGTTCGCGTGCCCTGTACTACCTGGCGATCCAGGACAACAGCGACCGGTTCTTCGGCTCCGGCGCCATCGACGTACCCGAGGCCACGCCGCTGATGTTCGACGCGGAGACCGGTCACATCCGCGACGCCCGCGCGCAGCACGGCATGCTCGTGCTCGCTGCCCGGTCCACCCTCAAGAGCCTGCGGGTCGTACCGCTGCCCGCCGACCTGACCGACGACCTGAACCTGACCCCCGCCCCGATGTCGGACGCCGTCGTCATCGAAGCGGACGGGCCGGAGCGGCAGGTGATCCGGGTACCCGGGCAGGCCGACACCGATGTGTCCACATTGGACAGTGGCGACTCGTACCGGCTCCTCGTCGGCGGCGTCCTCGTCACCCGCGACGGGCTGCCGGAGACGTTCGCCGAACTCGGCCAGTGGGAGTGCCTCGACCCGGACACCCACGGCGCATGCCAACTGCCGCCGGGCCCGACCGGTTAGCGGGCTGCTGCGTCAGCTCGGCAGGGTACCGACGCGCATCGAGTTCTGACGCTGTTTCGGTACCGCCGTCGCCGGCCGTGCCGCCGCGCGCATCCGCAGCACCGCCACGGCCGCCAGTCCCGCGCCGGCACTGAGGCTGACCAGAACCAGCAGCCGGGCCACGGTACCGGGCAGCGCCACCGGCGGTACCGCATGCACGAACACCGCTGCGTTGGCCGCACCGGCATACAGCGCAAGGCATGCGCCGGTGAGCCCGAGCGCGAGATCGGCGGCCGGCTTTGCGCGCGCCGCGTACCACCCCGCCGCCAGCGCCGCGATGCCGCACAGCAGCGGCCACGGCTGGGTACCCACGAGCACCCGCAACGCGCCGGAAAGCGTGAGCGGACCGGAGTCGACGACCGCCGCCACCGCATAGGAGAGCGCGGCCAGCCCGGCGGCGACCGCGACGGCCGCCGCACCGCGCAGCGCCGGTACCGGCCGCAGCAGCCCGAGGCCGGCCACCGCACCGGCCAGCAGCAGGACGCCGGCCCACCACACGGCCGGCGACGGCGGCGGTACCCAGTCCAGCGTGCCGGTCACCGCGAACTGCCGTACCCCGTCGCGCAGCGGGATCGACCACTCGCTGATCCGGTGCGGTGCACCGGGATCGGCCGCCACCGCGGGCGGCTTCGTCGCCAGCATCCAGTGCGCGCGATGGTCGTGCCACACCACCGCCGGGGTACCCGACAGCTTCTGCCACGCCGGCGGCGCGTACGCCCTCGCCGACGCGGGCGGCGTGGGACCGCCGGTCGCCGACTGGTTCACATACGTCGCCGGGGAGTTGGCGTTCTGGTATACCCCGTCGGGCTGTACCCGCAGGTACGGCTCGCCGGAGTACCCGAGCACCTCGATCGTGCGGCCGGTGTGGTTGACCAGTTCCAGCTGGGTACCGGCGCTGACCGTGCGGACGGTGAGCCCGGGCAGCGGCGCGCTGATCCCGGTGACCTCGCAGCGGTAGTCGCTGGCCGGTGGCACGTCGGCGTTGTGCGCGCTGGCCGGGCTGGCGACGACGAGCGCACCGACCAGCCCGGCGAGCCCGGCCAGCAACGCGCGCACGGCAAGCACCGTCAGCCGACCGCCTGCTGCAGCGCGTTGACGGTGTTCTGGATCTGCTTGCCGTTGACCAGTACCGTCGGCGTGCCCTGGATGTTCTTGCCGGCCGCGGTATCGGTGTTGTGCGCCACCCAGTTCGCGTATTTCTGGCTCGTGACGCACTGCGCGAACGTGTTGTCGGTCAACCCGACGCCGACCCCGATCTGCACGAGCTGGTCGTTGCTGAGCCCGGCGCTGCCCTCGGCCGGTTGCTTGTCGTACAGGGCCCTGAAGTACTCCGGGAACTTGTTGCCGTCGGCCGCGCAGGCCGCCGCCGCAGCCGCCCGCGTCGAGTACCCCGACGGGTTGGTCCGGTCGTCGAGGATCGCGATCGGGTGGTAGACCAGCGCGATCTTCTTCTGCGCCACCATGCTGTCCAATGTGGACGATGCCTGGCTCTCGAACTGCTTGCAGATCGGGCAGAGGAAGTCCTGGTAGAAGTCGACCGTCGCGGTACCGGTGGAGACCACGATCCCGGTGCCGTCCTTGCTCGCGTGCGCCGGGGTGGCGAAGCTGGCCGGCGGCGCCTGGTTGGCGTAGATGGCCCAGCCGACCAGCCCGGCGACGACCAGGGCGGCGGCCGCGACGATGGAGACGATGATGGTGCGGCGCCGCCGCCGTTCCCGCGCCAGCTGCTCGCGCACCATCCGGTTGGCCTGCTTGACCTTCACCCGGGAGCTCATGCTTCCCCCAACACGTAGTTGTCGACGCTCAGGACAGTCCGGGGGGTAAGGAGCAAGAATACTGCGACCGCCAGCAGACCCACATCCCGCGCGATGTCCCAGAAGTAGTTCGGATGCTGGCCGGGCGCCAGGTTGCCGCCGACGCCGAAGCAGCCGCAGTCGATCGACAGCCCGCGCGCCCACACCGAGGCGATCGCGGCGATGTACACGACGAGCAGCGCGCCCGCGACCGCCGCCGCGAACCGGGTCGCGAGCCCCAGCAGCAGCAGCGCCGCGAGCATCAGCTCGACGAACGGCAGCCCGGCACCGACGACCTTGGCCAGGCTGAAGGGCAGCAGCTGGTAGGCGTTGACCGCCCGGCCCGAGCCGGCCAGGTCGGTCACCTTCGACCAGCCGGCGACCGCGAACACGACGGCCAGCCCCAGCCGGGCGGCCGTCGCGCCCCACAGGCGTACCACCTGCACTAGTCGCTTCCCGTCACCGGGAAGTTCCCGCAGGCTCGGCGGTGGCGGCCGCGATCAGCTGCGACCGCGCACGCGCGACCCGGGACCGGATCGTGCCCAGCGCCACCCCGCACAGCGCCGCCGCCTCCTCGTAGGACAGGCCCAGCAACTGGGTCAGCACGAAGGCCTCGCGCCGCTCCTCGGGCAGCCGGCGCAGCAGGTCGGTGGCGCCGACCAGGCCGGCGGGGTCGGGTACCGGCTCGGGCGGCGGCAACCGCCCGTCCAGCCGGCGCCGGCGCGCGGCGGTGCGGATGTGGTCCGCGCAGACGTGCCGGGCGATGGCCAGCAGCCAGGTGCGTGCCGAACTGCGCCCCGCGAAGTCGGCCAGCCCGCGGAACGCGCGCAGGTAGGTCTCCTGGGTCAGGTCGTCGGCGGCACCCGGGTCGACCAGAGCCGCCGCGAACCGCCACACCTCGCCCTGGGTCGCCCGGACGAAGCCGGTCGCGTCGGCGACCGGATCGGGGACGCAATCCACAGTCGCCCAGGTTACCCGGGAACTTTCCGGGCCGGACCGACGACTACCCGTTCGTGATGTGCGAAGACGTGCGGGTGGCGATGTCGGCGCGGCTGGACGGGGAGGACCCCGGCCTGGCCCCGGAGCAGATCGACGAGCATCTAACCGGGTGCGCGGACTGCGCCGCCTGGCTGGCCGCGGCACAGGGGCTGGCGGCGCACCGGCTGACGCTGCCGCCGGCACCGGACCTGACCGGGCCGATCATGGCCGCGGTCGCCGCCGATCCGGTGGTCGCCGCGGCGCGGGCCCGGCAGCGGGCCGCCGCGGAGGCGCAGGGCCGGCAGCGCATCCTGCGCGTCGCCGTGGCGGCCGCCGCGACGGTCCAGCTGGTGTTGGCGGTACCCATCCTGGTCGGCACCTTCCTCGCCAGCGAGCTCGGCCCGCACACCAGCCGGGAGATGGCCTCCTTCGACGTGGCGGTGGCGATCGGCTTCCTGTTCGTGGCGTACCGGCCGGGTCGCGCGCGGGCACTGGTACCCGTCGCGATCGTCCTCGCGATCCTGCTCGGCCTCACCTCGGTCGTGGACATCGTGCGCGGCGTCGCCGGGCCGGCGCACGAGATCGGGCACCTGGTCGCCGTCGTGCAGGCGGGGCTGCTGTGGGTGCTGAGCCGCGCCGGTGCCGGCGGATCGCCAGGGGTACCCCGGGCACGCGTCGCGGGTACCCCCCGATGAGGCTGTCCCGGGTCCTCGGCGCCCTCGCCCTCGGCCTGCTCGGCGTCCTCGCCCTGCCGGCCGGGTCGGCCGGCGCGCACGCCGCCCTCGTGCGCACCTCCCCGGTCCAGGGCACCGTCACCCAGGACCCGCCGTTCGAGATCGTGATCACCTTCTCCGAGCACGTGTCCCCGGTACGGGACAAGGTCCGGGTCACCGGGCCGGACGGCAAGCGCATCGACAAGCGACGACCTGCACATCCCGGTCCGGACCGACGTGCCGCGGGGTACCTTTCTCGTCGGGTACCGCGTCATCTCGGCGGACAGCCACCCGGTCGGCGCCGCGTTCACCTACTCGGTCGGCGCACCCTCGGCGACCCCGAACCCCGGCGACACCACCTCCGGCCGCACCGACCGCATCGTCGCCACGTCGGTCTCCGCCGGCAACTACCTCGGCTTCGCCGGCCTGATCCTGGTCGTCGGCCCGGTCCTGGTACTCACGGCGCTGTGGCCCAGACGCCTGTCCGCGCGCGGCCCCACCCGGCTGGCCTACCTCGGCCTCGGCCTGATCGGCCTGTCCGCCCTGCTGGAGCTGTACCTCCAGGCGCCCTACGACAACGGCGGCAGCCTGTTCTCCGCCTCGGGCGCCGACCTGTCGGCGGTGTTCGACAGCACGTACGGTAAGGCCCAGCTGGTCCGCCTGGCCGTGGTGGTGGTCATCGCGCTGCTGCTGCCCGCATACCTCGCCGGCAGGGGCGGCAGGCCGCTGCAGGCCGGGCTCGCGGTCGTCGCCGTGATCGCCGTCGGCACCTGGCCGGTCGCCGGGCACCCGGCCACCTCCAACGCGCCGCTGCTGACCATCATCTCCGACGCGGCGCACCTGGCCAGCATGGCGGTGTGGCTGGGCGGCCTGGTCATGCTGACGCTGTTCCTGTTGCGCCGGGCCAACGACAAGGAACTCGACGCGATCCTGCCGGTGTGGTCCAACTGGGCGGCGCTCGCGGTCACCGTACTGGTGCTGGCCGGCACCGCGCAGGCACTGATCCAGGTGGCCACCCTGGGCGCGCTGCTGCACACCACCTACGGCCAGCTGCTGCTGTGGAAGGTCGGCCTGCTCGCCGCGGTTCTCGCCGTCGCCGCGGTGTCGCGCCAGGCGGTGCGTCGCCGTGCTGCGGGGGTACCGCGACTGCGCCGCACGGTGCTCCTGGAGGTCGTCGGCGCCGTGGTGGTTCTCGCGTTCTCCTCGGCACTGGTGCAGACCACGCCGGCACGCACCGCCGCCGCGGTCCCGGCCAATCCCGCCGACCAGGGCATCTACTCCACCACGCTGACCTCGAAGCTGTACCAGCTCCAGCTCGACATCGAACCCACCCGGGTCGGCAACAACGAGGTGCACCTGTACGCCTTCACCCCGCAGGGCGCGGCGTTGACGGTCAAGGAGTGGAAGGCGAGCGCGGCGCTGCCGGCACAGGGCATCGAGCCGATCGACGTGTCCCTGCTCGCGCTCACCGAGTCGCACGCCACCGGCACGGTGACGCTGCCGAACCCGGGGGGCTGGCAGTTCAGTTTCACGTTGCGGGTCTCTGACTTCGACGAGGCCACGGTGACGACGACGGTACCCGTCAAGTAGCGAAAGGATGATCATGGGGAAGACCTGGCGTGCCGTACTCGTCGCCGGTGCGGTGACGGCCGTCGCGGTACTCGGCTTCGGGTCGGCGGCGAGCGCCCACGTCACCATCCAGGGCGGCCCGGCGCAGCCCGGTGGCGACGCGCGGATCGCGTTCCTGGTGCCGACCGAGAGCGACACCGCCTCCACCACCAAGGTGGAGGTCGCGTTCCCCACCGACAAGCCGGTCCCCTCGGTGGCCACCACGCCGGTCGCCGGCTGGACGGTCTCGGTCGACACGACCAAGCTGAGTACCCCGATCAAGACCGACGACGGTGAGGTCAGCGAGATCGTGAGCAAGGTGACGTGGACGGCGAACTCGCCCGACACCGCCATCAAACCCGGCCAGTTCCTGGAGTTCCCGGTGGCGCTCGGCGCGCTGCCGGACACCGACAGGCTCGTCTTCAAGACGCTGCAGACCTACTCCGACGGCAACGTCGTGCGCTGGATCGACGAGCCGGCAGCGAACGGTACCGAACCGGAGCACCCGGCCCCGGTACTGAACCTGACCAAGGCCGGCGTCGACGCCTCGCCGTCCGCGGTGTCCGTGGCGCCGGTCGCCGCCAAGGCCACCGGCGACGGTACCGCCCGCACGTTCGCCATCACCGGCGCGATCCTCGGCCTGCTCGGCCTGATCCTCGGCGCCCTGGCCCTGATCCGCACCCGCCGCCCGTCGCCCCCGACGGCGTAGCCCTCGCGGTAACCCCTGGGCGCGGCGTAGCCCGCGCCGTAACCCCCGGGGCGCGGCTTAGCCCGCGCCGTAACCCCCGGGGCGCGGCGCAGTCCGCGCCTAAGCCCCGGGCCGGGCGCCTTCTGGACTGAGGGCCCGCGCCGACGCAGTCGGCCGCGGACCCGAGGGAAGAAGGCGCCTGAAGAGGCCGGGGCACGCGCGAGCGGAGCGAGCGCCAACATCACAGCCCCCGGGCGTCGGACTGGCCCCGGCGCCCGGGGGACAACCCCTGCTCACAGTGGCAAGATCATCGTATGCCGGCCCGACACCGTCCGTCCGGCAGATCGATTCACGTGCCTCCCCTTCGGGTACGGTCAGATCCTCGGAAGAGGGGAGCGTGTGGTGACCGGTACCCCGGTGGGCGTTGTGGACCGCGGCGCGCCGACTGCGCCACGGCGCCGGCCCACCGGTGGCTGGCGCGCCCGGGTGCCGACGGTCTTTGCCGTCGCCCTCACCGTCCTGGGCGTGCTGTGCGCGATGGCCGCGGTGAGCGAGGCGGCCGGCCAGCGTACCCAGCCGGTCCGGATGCTGGTCAACGGCCTGCTGCTGCCGGCCCCGGCCAACCTCGGCTACGCCGCCCTGGTCGTCGTGCTCGCCGCCGGCGTGCACCGGCGCAAGCGGGTCGCGCATGTGTTCCTGGTCAGCTACTTCATCCTGCAACTCGGGTACGACGCGCTGCTGCTCTCCGCGCTGTTCCTGATGGCGCCGGCCGACTTCGGCGAACCGCCGCCGTGGTGGGCCAGGGAGATCGTGGCCGGCAACCTGGTCATCACGCTCGGCGTGCTGATCGTGCTGGCGCTGTCCCGGCGGGAGTTCTACGCCCGGGTGCAGCGGGGCAGCCTGCGGCAGGCGCTGTCGGTCCTGGCCGCGCTGCTGGTCCTGTTCACCGCGATCGGGTGGGGCCTGGTCGAGGCGTTCCCCGGCAACGTCGACCGGGACGGCCGGCTGCCGTATGTGGCGGAACGGGTACTCGGCGGCGCGTTCGCGTTCCACTTCAACCGGATCGGGTTCGCCCCCGGCTGGGTCAACCTGCTGCTGGGGCTCTTCGGTGGCATCGCGCTGTTCGTCGCGGTGGGGGTGCTGCTGCGCTCGCAGCGGCAGACGGCGGCGCTGAGCCGGGCCGAGGAGGAGCGCATCCGGGGACTGCTGGCCGCCTACGGCGAACGGGACTCGCTGGGCTACTTCGCCACCCGGCGGGACAAGGCGGTGATCTTCTCGCCGAGCGGCAAGGCGGCCATCACGTACCGCGTCGTCAACGGCGTCACGCTCGCCAGCGGCGACCCGATCGGCGATCCGGAGGCGTGGGGGCCGGCGATCCGCGCCTGGCTGGACATCGCCCTGGCGTACGCGTGGACGCCGGCCGTGATGGGCGCCAGCGAGGAGGGCGCCACCGCGTATGCCCGGGCCGGGCTGCGCGTGATCGAACTGGGCGACGAGGCGATCCTGCACGTGCGCGAGTTCAGCCTCGACGGCCGGGAGATGCGACCGGTACGGCAGGCGGTCAACCGGGTGCAGCGCGCCGGGTACACCGTCCGGATCCGCCGGCACGCGGAGATCTCGCCGGTGGAGATGGGCCACATCATCGAGCTGGCCGCCCGCTGGCGGGACACCGAGACCGAGCGCGGCTTCTCGATGGCGCTGGGCCGGCTCGGCGATCCGGCCGACGGTCGGTGCGTGCTCGTCGAGGCGCTCGGCCCGGACGGCCACGAGGCCGCGGTGCTGTCGTTCACCCCGTGGGGTACCACCGGTCTGTCGCTGGACCTGATGCGCCGCGACCGGGACTCCGACAACGGCCTGATGGAGTTCATGGTCGCGGGTCTGGTCGAGGCGGCCCCGAAGCTCGGCGTGGAACGGATTTCGCTGAACTTCGCGGTGTTCCGCTCGGTCTTCGAGGAGGGCGGCCGGATCGGGGCCGGTCCGGTGCTGCGCCTGTGGCGCAAGCTGTTGCTGTTCTTCTCCCGCTGGTTCCAGCTGGAGTCGCTGTACCGGTCCAACGTCAAGTACCGGCCGGAGTGGGTACCCCGGTTCCTGTGCTACGAGGACGTCCACGATCTGGCCAAGGTGGCGCTCGCGTCCGGCATCGCCGAGGGGTTCGTCGTCGTACCGAGCCTGCCGACCCTGCTCCGGCGCGGTCTTGCTGCGCCGCCGGTGCGGGTACCCACGGTGCTGCCGCCACCGCTGCCGCCGGCGGCCCGTGAGCCGGAGACCGAACCCGCCCGGCCCGAGCAGGTCCGGGTGCGACTGTCCAAAGTGGACGCACTGCGGGCCGGCGGCGTCGACCCGTACCCGCCCGCGGTGCCGCACACCCACGACTGCGCCGCCGTCGCCGCCGCGCACGCCGGCCTGGCTCCGGACAGCCGCACCGGTGACGAGGTGAGCGTGGCCGGCCGGGTCGTGCTGCTGCGCAACCACGGCCGGCTGTGCTTCGCCACGGTACGGGACTGGTCCGGCGACCTTCAGGTGATGGTGACCGAAGACGGCGTGGGCGCCCGCGCGCTCGCCGCCTGGAAGTCCACTGTGGACCTCGGCGACCACGTGAGCGTCACCGGCGAGGTCGTCACCTCCAGGCGCGGTGAGGTGTCGGTGCTCGCCGCCTCCTGGGAGCTGGCCGCCAAATGCCTGCATCCGTTGCCGGACAAGCACCGCGGCCTCGCCGATGCGGAGGCGCGGGTGCGCCAGCGGTACCTCGACCTCATCGTCGACGCCCGGTCGCGGGAGCTGTTGCGGCTGCGCGGCGCGGTACTGCATGCGCTGCGCACGACACTGGTCGACCGCGGGTACCTGGAAGTGGAGACCCCGATCCTGCAGGCGGTGCACGGCGGCGCCAACGCCCGCCCGTTCGTCACCCGCAGCAACGCCTACGACCTGCGCCTGTACCTGCGCATCGCGCCGGAGCTGTACCTCAAGCGGCTGGCCGTCGGCGGCGTCGCCAAGGTGTTCGAGCTGGGCCGGACGTTCCGCAACGAGGGCGCCGACGCCACACACAATCCCGAGTTCACGATGCTGGAGGCTTACCGGTCCTACGGCGACTACACCACCATGCGCGAGCTGGCCCGGGAACTGATCATCGAGGCGGCCCGCGCCGCATACGGCCGGCCGGTCGCCCGGCGCGACGGCATCGAGGTACCGCTTTCCACCGAGTGGCCGGTGGTGACCGTCCACGACGCGGTGGCCCGGGCCCTGGGCGAGCCGGTCACGCCGGACACCCCCGTCGAGGAGTTGCGGGCGCTGGCGGCGCGGGCACGGGTACCGCTGAACCCGGCCTGGGACCGCGGCCACGTGCTGCTGGAGCTGTACGAGCGGCTGGTGGAGGCGGCGACGGTGACGCCGACGTTCTACACCGACTTCCCGACCGAGGTGTCCCCGCTGACCCGCGCGCACCGCAAGGATCCGCGACTGGCCGAGCGCTGGGACCTGGTCGCGTTCGGCACCGAGCTGGGCACCGCATACACCGAGCTGATCGATCCCGTGGAGCAACGCCGCCGGCTCACCGAGCAGTCGCTGCGCGCCGCCGGTGGCGATCCGGAGGCGATGGAGCTGGACGAGGACTTCCTGCAGGCGCTGGAGTACGCGATGCCGCCGACCGGCGGGCTCGGCCTCGGCGTCGACCGGCTGGTCATGCTGCTGACCGGCCGGTCGATCCGGGAGACGCTGCCGTTCCCGCTGGTCCGCCCGAGCGGCGCCGGCCCGGCTTCACCGTAAATCACCCTTTTGGTGCGTATCATCATCGCGTGATTCGTGTCGTGCGTGTGCTGCTCGGTGTCGTCGCCGTCCTGGTCGCCCTCCCGCTGCTGCTCGGTGGCGTCGCGCTGTGGGCGGCCATGCAGCACCGGGCCGACGACGGGTCGTTCACCGCGCCGCTCGCGCCGGTCAAGGCGTCCGGGTACGCCGTCGTGGTACCCGACGTCGACGCCCTCCTGCACCGTGAAGCGCCGTTCGTCCGCGGCGGGCAGACCACGCTGCGGTTCACCGCCCGGACCGGCGGGGGTTCCGCCTTCCTCGGCCTCGCACCGCGGCCGGCCGTCGAGCGGTACCTCACCGGTGTGCCCTACGCCGCGGTCACCCAGGTCCGGTTGGCGCGCGGCGGGCTGCCGGTCGCGGTGTCCCCGGTCGCCGGTACCCAACCGCCCGCGCCGCCCATCGACCAGACCTTCTGGCTGGTGTCGAGCACCTCGGGCACGCTGTTCTGGTCGCCGTCCAACCTGCGCGGCGAGCACCTCGCCCTGGTCGTGATGAGCCCGGCCGGCGGGTCGGTCGGCCAGGTCGACGCGACCGCCGCGATGACCCCGCGCTGGCTCGACCCGACGACATACGGCCTGCTCATCCTCGGTACCGTGGCCTTCCTCATCGGCATGGTGCTGCTCTTCTGGCCGCGCCGGCACCGCGAGATCGTCTACGTCGTCGAGCCCAGCCAGGTACCGGAGATCGCGGCCCGGCTGGGTATCTCGACCGAACCACTGGCCGCGGCGCTGGGCGGCGCCCCGGATTCGCTGGACATCCTCGATCCGGCGCCCGACGCCGACCCGCCACCCGATTCCGGACCGGCTCCGGGGTCGGGACCGGGGCAGCAGTCCAGCACCGCCGTCGAGCCGGCGCGGCAGCCCGCTGAGCCGGCGCCGCACCAGCACGCCGCCGCCCAGTCGGCGGTGCACCAGCACGCCGCTGCCCAGCCGGCGGTGCACCAGCACGCCGCGATCGAGCCGGCCAGCCCGGCCGTCGAGCCGCCGGCCTGGCTGGTCGAACCCGACCGGGTCGGCGCGCCGCCCGCCCCGCCCGCCCCGGTCAGCCCGGCCTCGCTGATGAGCGGGGGAGTGGTCGTCGCGCCCGCGGTCGGCGTGGTACCCGCGCCGGACATGCCGTTCTGGAACGGTCCGACCCCGGTACCCGTCGCCACCGGCCAGCCCGGCATGTACCGATCGTTCACCTCGCCACCGCCGACGATCACGCCGTCGTTCGTGTGGCCGCCGATCCCCGGCGACCGCTGAGACCGGGCAGACTGCTGAGACCAGGTGGCCGCCCGCGTCAGCATCGCGGGGGGCCACTTACCAGGGGTTAACCGGACGATACACCCGAACGGGCAGAAGCGGTATCAGAACAACCATGAGTAGGACGTACCAGTTGCTGATCAGGAAACCGGGCACGGTGTCCAGCAACCGGTAGCTGAGCCCGTAGTCGAAGAACGCGATCACGCCGACGGTCACGGTCAGCCAGATCCCGGCCGCGAAGGCGCCGTACCGGCCGCGGTACCGGCCGGGCGAGGCCGCGGCGTCGACGAGTACCACGATCGCCGGTACGAACCAGTACAGGTGGTGCTGCCAGGACACCGGGCTGATGAGCAGCCCGACCAGCCCGGCGATGGTCATTCCGGCGACCTCGTCACCGACCCGCGCGGCCCGCGCCGCCCGCCAGATCCCGTACCCGGCGACCACCGCCACCAGCGCCAGCCACACCAGTCGGCTGGGCTGGTGCGGCGCGGCGAGCCGCAACAGCGTGCCCCACAGCGCCTGGTTCGGGATCCGGTCGAGGTGACCGACCTTGTTCGCGTCCCAGACGGTGAACGTCCAGTACCGCCACGACTCGCCCGGCGCCACCGCCAGCGCCAGCAGGGTGGCCGCCGCCGCGGTCACCGTCGCGGTGATCGCCGCGCGCCACCGCCGGGCGGCCAGCAGATAGACGATGAAGATCGCCGGGGTCAGCTTGATCGCCGTGGCCAGCCCCACGCCGACGCCTGCCCAGCGGCTCTGCTTCGGTACCAGAAACAGCAGGTCGCCCACCACGAGCACGGCGAGCAGCAGGTTGATCTGGCCGAAGGTGATGGTCTCGCGGATCGGTTCCAGCGTGGTGACCAGCGGCAGCGCCAGCCCGATGACGAACCAGCGCGGCCAGCCGTGCCGGTCGGCCAGCGGTACCACCAGCCAGACCGTGGTGACCACCAGCGCCGCCAGGTTCGCCAGCAGCATGACCGTGACGACGACACCGACCGGTACCCACGCCATCGGATACATCAGTAGCGCCGCGAACGGCGGGTAGGTGAAGCCCAGCGGACCCTGGATCGGATCGAGGTGGCTGAAGCTGTACAGCGGATGCCTGGCCGCCCACCACCGGATCGCGTCGTAATAGATGCGCAGGTCGTAGTAGTTGTGCCGGTTGCCGTACCAGTAATGAGCGATCCCGACCGCGACTACCACGGCGGCGACGACCGCCACCCGCCCCGGAGCCGCCGCCCGCGTGGGCGCCTCCCGCGCCGTGGTCACCGGGACACCCTATCGTGCGGCTACGGACGCACCCGGTGACGCTAGGCTGTCAGTCGTGGGTGATCTTCTGGTGTGGATCGATTGTGAGATGACCGGACTCGACCTCGGTCGCGACGCGCTCATCGAGGTGGCGGCGCTGGTCACCGACCCGGATCTGAACGTCCTCGGTGACGGCGTCGACGTGGTGATCCACGCGGAGGACGCGCTGCTTGACGGCATGTTCGACGTGGTTCGCGAGATGCACGAGAAGTCCGGGCTCACCGAGCAGGTACGCGTCTCGACGATCGGCGTCGACGAGGCCGAGGACCGGATCATGTCGTACGTGGCCACACACGTGCCCGAGCCCCGCGCGGCACCGCTGTGCGGCAACTCGATCGCCACCGACCGCGCGTTCCTCGCCCGGGACATGCCGCGACTCGACGCGCACCTGCACTACCGCATGATCGACGTGTCCTCGATCAAGGAGCTGTGCCGCCGCTGGTACCCCCGCACCTACTACGGCCAGCCACCCAAGGGCCTGGCCCACCGCGCGCTGGCCGACATCAAGGAGAG
>VAWN01000162.1 GCA_005885555.1 Actinomycetota bacterium | reverse complement strand
CGCGCCTTCGGTCAGCGGGATGAAGCCCGCGATCATCGACAGCAGCGTGGTTTTTCCTGATCCGGACGGTCCGAGAAAGGTCAGGAACTCGCCGCTTTCGATCTCCAGGGACACGTGGTCGACCGCCGGTCGGACCAGACCAGGAAAACGTCTGGTCACATTGGTCATTCGAATGCGGCCCTGGTTCATGCTTCGCCGCTGGTCGGGTGCGCCAGGGAGAAGCCCGTGGCGGCTCCCCGTCGTATGACGCTGGCGCGGCCGTCCACGCCCACGGGGGTGTCTCCGGCGATCGTGATGCGCTGGACACGGCGTGGCATGGTGCCGTAGGCGGCTATCGCGTAGTGCTGCGTGGCGCGGTTGTCCCACATCGCGACGTCGCCGTGCGTCCACCTCCACCGGACCGTGTTCTCTAGGCGGACAATCCGGTCATGCAGCATCTGTAGTACATGGGTGGACTCGTTCACCGACAGGCCGATGATCTGTCGAGCGAAGCCCCCGAGCAGCAGCGATCTTTCGCCGGTCTCGGGGTGTACCCGTACCACCGGGTGTTCGGTCTCGAACACGGTGGAGGTGAAGTCCTCGTGCTCCCGAATGGCTTGCGGGGTGGGATCGATGTGCTGCGCGACATAGTCGTAGACGTTGCTGTGGATGACCCGCAGCTGATCCACGAAGCGGCGTAGTACCTCGGGTAGCGCCTGGTAGGCCGCGGCGGTGTTGGCCCATACCGTGTCGCCGCCGTACAGGGGCACGGTGAGGGTGCGAAGAATGGAGATGGCCGGGGGTCGGTCGACAAAGGAAACATCGATGTGCCAGTGATTGGTGTGTATGCCACCTGTGTTGTCGAACTCAAGGATGTGCCTGGTGTCCGCGATCGCGGCCATTGCGGGAGGAGCCGCCGTCAACTGTCCGAAGCGGCGGGCGAAGGCGGTGTGCCCTGCCGGGTCGAGGTGGTGCTGATCGCGGAAGAAGAGAACTTTGTGTGCCAGGAGGGCTTCCCGAATCGCCAAGATGATCGAGTCATCCATGTCGCCGGAGAGCCGTACCTCCGGGATCTCGGCGCCGATCCAACCACCTACCCGGCGTACGTCGAGATCTTTTTTCGTCGTCGTCATGCCGACATGACCTTTCAGCGCTGAGGTCGTGGCGCTGGGCCCCCCGTCGTCGCGGCGCCCTGATGATCGACGATCTATGTGCGCAATACTACAATATGTAGTGGTCGTCAACCGGGTCAACGGGCTGCGCTACGCGTTAACCACGGTGCGATCATGCCGGCACCCCCGTCATGTCCATCACCCGGTCGGCTATTGCCACCGCGAGACGGCGGGCCGCGCCGTCAGTCGTTCGAAGGAACAGCGACGGCTCGGTCACGTCCACTTCGATCACAAGAGGCCGCCCATCAGGGCCGGGAACGACATCCACCCGGGCGAACAGGAGGCGTTCCCGAGGTATGGGCAGGGCGGTGAGTACCCGCTCGGCCAGTTCGTATTCCGCGACGGTAGGTGGTCGTGGAGTAGCTGATGGAGCCGCGTAGGACGGTGCAACGTCCATGTCGGGACCGGCAAGCACGGCGGATCTATGGATCGCATGCGAGTATTCCCCGTCGAGGTAGACAAGGTTGGTTTCGCCGCAGCAGTCGACACCGGGCAGGTACGGCTGGAGCATGACGAGGGTGCCCTGCATGTGCAGGCGGCGGATGTGAGCCTCGGCCAGATCCCGGTCTCGAGCATCGTCGAGCCGGTACCGGCCGGTGCCGTGACCACCGCTACCGGTCGCGGGCTTGAGGACGTACTCCCCGCTGCTGGGCAGCTCCCAACAGTCGCCGGGTGCTAGCCACTGTGTCGCGATGATCGGGATACCCTTGGCGGCGAGATCATTGAGGTACCACTTGTGCGTGTTCCAGGCGACCAGATCGGCCGGGATGGAGACCTGCGGTACCGTGGTGCACCACGCCATGAACTCGTCCCGCCGAACGTGGTGGCACGGCGAGCGGAGGACCACCAGGTCGTACACAGACCAGTCGACTGCGGGATCGTGCCAAATCGCGGGTACCGGCGACAAGCCAAGCCGGACAAGGTGGTCGACCAGTGGGCGGTCATCAGCGTCCAGATCGGGCAGTTCATGGCACGTGACGAGGGCAACCGTCGGGGCGGCCGTCGTCCGGTGCCGTCGCGACTGCCGGTGGGGTTCGGTATGGCGGGCGCGCATGGGATCGGGACGCGGGCGACGCAGCTCAGGTCCCGGTCGGCACATCCCGCCACAGCGTCGACCTGACCGGATGCCCTCCGTCTCGTCGACGACGTGGGCAGAGGTCGGGCTCTTCAGCCGGCGGTACCGCGACTCGGCGTACTCCAGGGAGAGAACAGTCGCTTCGGGCCCGGGCAAGCGGGCGCCCAAGCCAGTACCAATCATGAGTTCTTCCAGTGGATGGCGCTCATTGTGCACGCCGACGAGGCTCACCGTACCTCCAAGAATTAACAAGCAGCTGTCGGTAGCCGCGTCGCCGGCCGAGAGGAGCCCGAGTCGTGCTGCCGGCGACCATCCCGTGCGGCAACTCGTCCGCGCGCGAAAGTGATGATTACGAAGATCGCGGAAGCCATGATCAACGTGTGTATCGACACACCATAGTTCAGCAGGGTCCAGTTGTGGACGGTCGTGAGCGTGACTGCTGCGCCCAAAGCGAAGAACAGGAACGCGACGCGACTCTCCGACTGCGGATCCCGGTACGCCTTGACGAGGGTGGGCAGCGCGCCAAGCCAGTCAATCGCGATCAACATGACAACCGTGATATCCGGGTCACGGGTCATGACCCACAACAACGTCGACACAGCGGCGAGCAGCGCACAACACCAGTCCAGCCGCCCCATCTTGGCGTACCCGTGCTGGTTGAGGAATGTCGCCAACAGCACGAGCAGCGAGCTGATGGCAATCGCGAACGTCAGCGCCGCTGCCGGGCCGACCC
>VAWN01000161.1 GCA_005885555.1 Actinomycetota bacterium | reverse complement strand
GGTGGCGGTGCTGCGGCGGCAGGTGTCACGGCCGCGGGTGGACGCGGCCGACCGGGCGGTGCTGGCCGGCCTGGCGCGGCTGCTGCCGCGCCGGCTGCGGGAAGCACTGTTCGTTCGGCCGGCAACGTTGTTGCGGTGGCATCGGGATCTGGTTCGCCGGCGGTGGACGTATCCGAGCCGGCGCGGCCGGCCGTCGGTCAGCGCGGAGATCCGTAGCCTGGTGCTGCGGCTGGCGAAGGAGAACTCGAACTGGGGCTATCGAAGGATTCACGGCGAGCTGTGCCGGTTGGGCTACCAGGTCGGTGCCAGCACGGTGTGGACGATCCTCAAGCGCGCCGGGGTCGATCCTGCTCCGACGCGGTCGGCGCTGACGTGGCGGCAGTTTCTGCGGGCGCAGGCGGAGGGCGTGCTGGCGGTGGACTTCTTCACCGTGGATACCGTGTTGCTTCGGCGGTTGTATGTGCTGTTCGCCGTCGAGGTCGCCACCCGGCGGGTCCACGTGTGTCGGCGCTACCGCGCATCCGGTAGGGGAGTGGGTGGCCCAGCAGGCCCGTAACCTGCTGATGGACCTTGGCGAGCGGGCCGATCGGTTCCGTTTCCTGGTCCGCGATCGGGACGCGAAGTTCACCTCAGTTCGACGCGGTCTTCGCCGCCGCAGGTATCGATGTGCTCAAGACCCCGGTGCGGGCTCCGAGGGCCAACGCTTATGCACAGCGCTGGGTGGGCACGGTACGACGGGAGCTGCTCGACCGGGTGCTGATCTTTGGGCAACGCCATCTGGAGTCGTTGCTGAGCGAATACGTTGACCACTACAACTCGCATCGGCCGCACCGCTCGTTGAGACAGGCGCCACCCCTCGGACCGGCACGGCCACCCCTCGTGGTGGTTGGCGCGCGAGTGGTGCGACGCGATCGTCTCGGCGGGCTGATCGGCGAGTACTCGCAGGCCGCGTAGGTGACCGACTTTCTGGCCCCCGCAGGGCCTCGCGACCGCGTTCGACGAACTCAGCCACCCGATGTGACCGCCGGCACAGCGCGCGTCCTCAACCTCGTGGTCATTCCATCGGTGCAACAACACCAGAAATATTGGTACGGAGTCTTCCAGCTTCAACGGACGATGAGGCCGAGTATGCCCAAGGCGAAGATTGCAATCGCCGCACAGGCGAGGATCCGTGCGGCTCTGACGAGTCCCAGGCCCGAGGATAGGCCGTCAAGCGTCGTCTGCTTCTTCGCCCGGCTCGCCAGTACCAGCGCCACAGGCGCGATTAGGCCACCGACGATCAGCCAGGACAAAACGAATGCGACCACGGCGGTGATGAGGGCCGCCACTGCTGTGGAGTTGGTCGGCTGCCGCGGAGTGCGCGGTTGCCCTTGCTGTGCCGGCGGCCAGGCCGGCTGCGGAAGTTGTCCTTGCGGGGACACCTGTTGCTGAAGCCACAGTGGCGGCTGAGCAGGCTCATCCCGGGATGGAACTCCGTGCTGACGCTCGCGTTGTTGAGCCGGCCAGGTGTGCTGCTGCGGCTGTACGTGCAGGGTCGGCTCCTGCGGTACGGGCTGAACTTGCGCCCGGCCGTGATGGCGCGACCACAGAGGTTGCTGGTCAGCAGCGGGCCGCTGGGGAGCCCCGGGCACCGGGCCAGGAACTGGCGGGACGGACGGCGGCGGGCCAGGTGACACGGTATCCGTTGGTCCGGTGTCGGAAGGCTGCCGGCTGGCATGCTGGGGCGCTGACGGCGGGAGGACACCGGGCGATCCAGGCTGAGGCTTTTCCTCCTGTCCCACACCCGTGATGGCGCTGGGAGGGGCCGCGCCGCCGCCCTTCGCTTGCTCGCCTGCTGGCGCCGATGACGACAGCCTCGGACGGTTGACGTACGCCTCCACGCGCAACGCCTGAGCGGTCCCGGAACGGCGGTCGCGAACCATGATCTTGCCGCGGTTCGTGCCTTCTTGCGGGCGGAGTTGGATCACGACGCGTTCGCCAAGCACCTCGGCGCGTAGCCAGTTCGCGTTGGTCTCGGCGGTGCAGTCGATCTCGGCATCGCCGAGCGGGTAGATTTCGACGATCTCTGGTCCCAGCCGTTCGTCTGGATCCACGTCGCGCAGTGTGATGATGTTCTCGGAGAGCGCGAAGGCTGCCTCCGCGCGCCGGCCGGGGTGCGGCGCCTTGGTTATCAACGGCGGACTCGGCGGAGGATTGTGCCGGCGCGCGAGCGTTACTGCGGCGTCACCGTCAAACCGGCAGTGCGGCACTTGTTTGGTCGTTGAGGTCAGTTTGTTCTGCACGTAGTCGTAGATTTCGCGCAGATCGACGAAGCCGTCTTCATTTCGGTCCTCTGCTTCGCCAAGCAGCCCCCTCACGAGGTATTCGGTGAACAGGCTGGTGCCGGTCGGGGTCGCCGCGTCGTTGGCCAGCGCGCTACCTCGGGTGCTGGAGACCACGTACCGTCCGGGTCCTGCCAGCTGTACGCCAATGTCGCCGCCCTTGAACATACCGCTGCCGCAGCAGTCGAGGATGATGACCGTGCACCGAGCTACGGATTGGGC
The DNA here is from genome assembly GCA_005885555.1 of Actinomycetota bacterium. Classification (GTDB taxonomy): domain Bacteria; phylum Actinomycetota; class Actinomycetes; order Mycobacteriales; family Micromonosporaceae; genus AC-43. The sequence goes on along the minus strand of VAWN01000161.1, from coordinate 1,448 downwards.
GATGAACTCGTTGATCCGGACATTGCTCACCGCTGTGCGCAGCAGCCGATCAGACCGAGTGTTTCGGCCGCAGAGGAAGAGCTGGTTGCGCTCATCGAGCAGCCCGTGCCCGCTGTAGTAAAGCAGCAACAAGTCGTCGCGATGTGCTGAATTGAAGAAGATGTCCAGCTCGTCGAGGAGCTCGTCAGCTGTGCGTTCGGTCACCAGCCTGACGTGCTCGTCATCAAAAAGGCCGGTCGCGGTATCGACCAGTGCTCGATGCAGGCGCGCGACGTCTTTGGTGGGGGCGTTGAGCGGGTTTTGCCGATGAGCAAGGCGCGGTACGTCATCACGGCTCCCTGGCCAGCGTCGACGCCGCCGAGATGAGCGGCGCCAACGCGTCGCCCCCGGCGTTCTCGGCAGACACCCGCACGGTGTGCTGGCGACCCTCGGCGTCGATGATGGTCATCTCCACCGACCGGTGCTTGTCCCGAGCCAGCCAAGCGCGTACAACGTCGATTGCCAAAGTGAAAGCACCACTGGAGCCCAAGGCAAGGATCAGTTGGTCAACAGTTCCTTTGGTCCCGGGGACGGGCGTACGGCGCGACTGTACTGACTCGGTCTGGCGCCGCAGTTCGTACACCAGGTCGGCGACCTGATCCCGCCAGCGTGGATCATCATCGTCAAAGCGCTCGCTCGACGCGACAAGGCCGATCTCGATCGTGCTGGGCATAGCAGCTCCAGTTCCGAACAGGCAGTTCACATAATCCGCGCGATGCACAGCCGGTCGCTACCCTCCGGATGGCCGGATTTGCGACACCCGGGCGATGAAAGGACGTGCCTCGTTGGATCAGCATCGCGCTGCACAAAGCGATCTTCCAGCAAGAGGCGGTCTTGGAGTCAGGTGCACCGACACGCGTCCCAGTCGTGCCCCGGTTCACGAGCCGACAACGGGCCACCTGAACCACGCCGGGTCTGGTGGAGGCGCGGATAGGTCGATCCCCTCGGAGTGGGCCGGCGCTGGCCGGTGCGGCTCTTTGGCGCGCTGCTTGGCTCGGCTGCGAAACAGCGGTCGTACCCGAGCGCGGCGATCCTCGCCTTGGACGAGCGGGCTGTCCTGGCGCCGCGGCCATTCGGGTGGAACGCCTTCCACGCCGCGGCGGGCGGGGCGTTGAGGTCGTCGGCGAACGGGCATTCGGCCAGGTGAAGGCAGTCATCGACGTGCGTGTTGCAGTACAGGCACAGCAGGCCACGGACGTAGCCGGTGAAGTGGTCGTGGTCGATGCTGGCACCTGGCTGGCTGCGGCGGCCGCACACAGCGGCCCGAACGCGCCGACTAGGGTCTGTCCGGCCGATCATGTTCGGCGTCGGTCGGGTTTGGCGCGCAGCCAGTCCCGGGTCTCGGCCAGGTCCAGGGTTGCTTGGTAGTGGGAGCCGAGCTTGTCGTAGCGGGTGGCCACCCCGCGCCA
>VAWN01000096.1 GCA_005885555.1 Actinomycetota bacterium | reverse complement strand
GGGGATCACCTGTGTGGTGGGCCCCAACGGCTCCGGCAAGTCCAACGTTGTCGACGCGATCGCCTGGGTACTCGGCGAGCAGGGCGCCAAGGCACTGCGCGGCGGCAAGATGGAGGACGTCATCTTCGCCGGAACCGCCGGCCGCCCTCCGCTGGGCCGTGCCGAGGTCACGCTGACCATCGACAACCACGACGGCGCGCTGCCCATCGAGTACTCCGAGGTCTCGATCACCCGCCGGATGTACCGTTCCGGCGAGAGCGAATACGAGATCAACGGCGACTCCTGCCGGCTGCTCGACATCCAGGAACTGCTCTCCGACTCCGGGATCGGCCGGGAGATGCACGTGATCGTCGGGCAGGGCCAGCTCGACGCGGTACTGCACGCCAAGCCCGAGGACCGGCGCGCGTTCATCGAGGAGGCGGCCGGCGTCCTCAAGCACCGCAAGCGCAAGGAGAAGGCGCTGCGCAAGCTCGACGCGATGCAGGTCAACCTGAACCGGCTCACCGATCTGACCACCGAGCTGCGCCGCCAGCTCAAGCCGCTGGGCCGGCAGGCCGAGGTGGCCCGGCGCGCCGCGGGTATCCAGTCAGACCTGCGCGACGCCCGGCTCCGGCTGCTCGCCGACGACCTGGCGACCCTGCGGGAGACCCTGGACAAGGAGATCGCCGACGAGTCGGCCCTGCGCACCCGGCGCGAAGAGGTCGAGCGGGACCTGGGTACCGTCCAGGCCCGGCTGGCCCAGCTGGAGACCGCGCACGCGCTGGACGCGCCGGTCCTCGCGAAGGCGCAGGAGACCTGGTACCAGCTGTCCGCGCTGCAGGAACGGTTCCGCTCGACCGAGCAGCTGGCCAGCGAGCGGCTGCGTCACCTGTCCGCGACGGGCGACGACGAGCGCCCCGGCCGCGACCCCGACCAGCTGGCCGCCGAGGCGGACAAGGTACGCGCCCAGGAGACCGCGCTGCGCGACGCGCTGCAGGCCGACCAGGCGCACCTGGCCGAGGCGGTGGCCCGCCGGCAGGGCCTGGAACGGCAGCTCGTCGAGGCGGAGAAGGCGCTCGTCGAGGCGGTCAAGTCGATCGCCGAGCGGCGCGAGGGCCTGGCCAAGCTGGCCGGGCAGGTCGACGCCGCGCGCAGCCGGGCCGCGGCCGCCGAGGAGGAGATCGAGCGGCACGAGATCGCCACCACCGAGGCCCGGGAACGGGCGGAGGTTGCCGAGGCCGCGTACGAGACCGCGCGCGCCGAGTCCGAGGGGCTCGACGAGGAGGACGCCGAGCTGGTCGAGCGGCACACCGCGGCGCTGCGCGCGGCCGAGGTGGCGCAGGCGCGCGAGAAGGAGCTGGCCGACGCCGAACGGCAGGCCGAGATGGAGGCCTCCGAGTGGGGTGCCCGCGAGGAGGCGCTGGCGCTCGGGCTGCGGCGCAAGGACGGCGCCGGTACCCTGCTGGCCGCGGGCGATCGGGTACCCGGGCTGCTGGGTAGCGTCGCGGCGCTGCTCGCGGTCGATCCCGGGTACGAGGCGGCGCTGGCCGCCGCGCTGGGCGCGCTGGCCGACGCCGTGGCGGTGTCCACTGTGGACGATGTGACGGCCGCGGTGCAGCTGCTGAAGGCGCAGGACGCCGGCCGGGCGACCCTGTTCGTCGCCTCGCCCGGCGCGCGGGTGGCCAGGCCGGCGCTGCCGGCGGGTACCCGCTGGGCGCTGGACGTGGTGCGCTGCGCCGACAGCGTCCGGCCCGCTCTCGAACGGGCGCTGGGGGACATGGCGCTCGCCGACGACCTGCAGCACGCCCGCGAGCTCGTCGCGGCCCACCCCGACCTGCGCGCCGTCACGCCGGACGGCGACGTCGTGGGCACCTGGGCAGCCGCCGGCGGGTCGACCAAGGCGCAGAGCTACATCGAGGTACAGGCGGCGGTGGACGAGGCCCGGCAGCGCCGCACCGAGGCGGCCACCCGGCTGGAGGAGCTGCGCGCCCGGCTGGACGGTGCCCGCGCCGAGCTGGCCGCCCGCGAGCAGGAGGTGGCCACCGCCGCCGAGACCCGCCGCCAGGCCGACGGGCAGCGCAACTCCGCCGCCCGGCGGCTGGCCGAGCTGGGCGCCGCCGCGAAGTCGGCGCGGGCCGAGGCCGACCGGCTGGCCGCCGCCTGGGCGAACGCGGAGGCCGGCCGGGACCGGACCGTGGTCGGGCTGACCGGCCTGGAGGAGCAGCTGCGCGCCGCCGAGGCCACGCCGATCGAGGACGACCCGGACAGCGCGGAGCGGGACCGCCTGGCCGCGCTGGTGCCGCAGGCCCGGCAGAACGAGATGGAGGTGCGGCTGGCCGTCCGCACGGCGGAGGAGCGGGTGGGTGCCCTGGCCGGCCGCGCGGACGCGCTGGCCCGGCAGGCCGCCGCCGAGCGGGCCGCGCGGGAACGCGCCGCCGCCCGGCGGGCCGCCCGGGCCCGCGGCGCGGGGATCGCCGGCGCGGTCGCCGCCGGGGCGCGGATCGCGCTGGAGCGCATCGCCGTCTCGCTGGCGACGGCCGCCGCGCAGCGCGACGAGGTCGCCGCCGCCCGGTCCGCGCGGGAGGCGGAGCTTTCGGAGGTACGGGGAGCCGCCGGCCGGCTCGCGGCAGACCTGGACCGGCTGACCTCGGAGGTACACCGCGACGAGGTGGCCCGTGCCGAGCAGCGGCTGCGCATCGAGCAGCTGGAGGCCAAGGCCGCCGAGGACTTCGGGGTGGACGTCGACACGCTGCTGGCCGAGTACGGGCCGGGCGTCGACGTACCCCCGACCGCGGCTGAGATCGCCGCCGCCGAGGCGGCGAACAAGCCGGCGCCGCAGCCGGTACCGTTCGACCGCGCCATGCAGGAGAAGCGCGCCGCCAAGGCCGAGCGCGACCTGAACCTGCTCGGCAAGGTGAACCCGCTGGCGCTGGAGGAGTTCGCCGCGCTGGAGGAACGGTACAAGTTCCTGTCCGACCAGCTCGAAGACCTCAAGGCGACCCGGCGTGACCTGCTCACCGTGGTCAAGGACGTGGACGACCGGATCCTGGAGGTCTTCGAGTCGGCATACCGGGACACCGCGCGCGAGTTCGAACAGGTCTTCGCCACGCTGTTCCCCGGCGGCGAGGGCCGGCTGATCCTCACCGACCCGGAGGACATGCTGGGTACCGGTGTCGACGTCGAGGCCCGCCCGCCCGGCAAGAAGATCAAGCGGCTGTCGCTGCTGTCCGGCGGCGAGCGCTCGCTGACCGCGGTCGCGCTGCTGTGTGCGATCTTCCGCGCCCGGCCCAGCCCGTTCTACATCATGGACGAGGTCGAGGCGGCGCTGGACGACGTGAACCTCGGCCGGCTGCTGCTGCTCATGCGGGAACTGCAGGAGAAGAGCCAGCTGATCATCATCACCCACCAGAAGCGGACGATGGAGATCGCTGACGCGCTGTACGGCGTCACGATGCGCAACGGTGTCACCGAGGTGATCAGCCAGCGGCTCGGCACGGACGGGGAAGCCGACGCCGCGTAGCGGGCCTGCGCCGGGTCAGTCGCCGGTGGTGCCGTCGATGGCCTCCCGGATCATGTCGGCGTGCCCGTTGTGCCGGGCGTACTCCTCGATCATGTGCACGTAGATCCAGCGCAGCGAGATCTTGTGGCCGCGCCGGCCGAGGAAGGTCTCGTCGAGCCCGCGCCCGGCGACCCATTCGCGCGAGCGCGCACACTGCCGCTCGAACGCGGCGTAGTCGGCGGCTGCGTCGGCGTCGTCGACGTCCTCGAAGTCGGCTTCGGGCCGCTGCTCGCTGGAGTACGGGACCGGCTCCTGGTTGCCGACGAACCGGCCGAACCAGACGTGCTCGACCTCGGTCATGTGCCGTACCAGGCCGAGCAGCGTCAGCGTCGACGGTGCGCTGGCACGCTGCTTGAGCTGGGTGTCGTCGAGTCCGGCGCACTTCCACAGCAGCGTGGACCGGTGGAAGTCGAGCCAGGACTCCAGCATCTCGCGTTCGCCGGCCTGGAACGGCGGTTCGGGACGGGAAACCTCGGGTGCGATCATCCGCCTACCGTACCGATCCACGTGAATGGCGCACGGGGTTTGGCTGGCGGTCGTGCGGATGTCTGACAGGATTTCCCCATGCAGTGGTACGGGTACCTCCTGATCGTCCTGGCCGTGCTGGTCCTCGCCGGGCTGGCGCTGGTGGCGCCGCGGCTGCGTCGCCGCGCGCTGCCCCCGGCACCGCCGGCCCCGGAGCGGATCCCGGAGGCCGCGCCCCAGGTGCCGGTCACCCCGGTCGAGGAGGCGCCACCGGTCGCGGAGGCGCCCACGGCGCAGGCGCCGGTGCTGGAGCGGCCGGAGCCGACCGCCGGCCGCCTGGTCCGGCTGCGCGCGCGGCTGGCCCGGTCGCAGAACGCGCTGGGCCGCGGCCTTCTGGCGGTACTGGCCCGGGACCGCCTCGACGAGGACGCCTGGGACGAGGTCGAGGAGACGCTGATCAGCGCCGACGTCGGCGTCGAACCGACCCGGGAGATCGTCGAGCGGCTGCGCGAACGCACCCGGGTGCTGGGTACCCGCAGCGCCGCCGAACTGCGCACGCTGCTGACCGAGGAGCTGGTAGGGGCGCTGGACCCGAAGCTGGACCGGTCGCTGTCGGCCACGCCGACCGACGGCAAGCCGGCCGTCCTGCTGGTCGTCGGCGTCAACGGCTCCGGCAAGACCACCACCTGCGGGAAGATCGCACGGGTACTGATCGCCGACGGGCACACCGTCGTCCTCGGCGCCGCCGACACGTTCCGGGCGGCCGCCGCCGAGCAGCTCACCACCTGGGCCAGCCGGGTCGGCGCCGAGGTGGTCCGGGGCCGGGAGGGCGGCGACCCGGCCGCGGTGGCCTTCGACGCGGTGCGGCGCGGTGCCGAGGCCGGCGTGGACACGGTACTGATCGACACGGCGGGACGGCTGCAGAACAAGGTCGGTCTGATGGACGAGCTGGGCAAGGTCAAGCGGGTGGTGGAGAAGCACGGCCCGATCGACGAGACCCTGCTGATCCTCGACGCCACCACCGGCCAGAACGGCCTTGAGCAGGCCCGGGTGTTCACCGAGGTGTGCGACGTGACCGGCGTGGTGCTGACCAAGCTCGACGGTACGGCCAAGGGCGGGATCGTCATCGCGGTACAGCGCCGACTGGGCATTCCGGTCAAGCTGGTCGGCCTGGGCGAGGGACCGGATGACCTCGCGCCGTTCGATCCTGGCCAGTTCGTCGACGCGTTGCTTGGCTCGGACGCGTAGCCTCGGATCCCCGGGAGGGCAACGCGTGACGCAACAGGAGATCCCGCTGATCGGCGGGAACACCAGCACAGTGGTACGGGTCGGGGACACCGTCCGGCGCAACGTCGGGCCGTGGACCCCGGCCGTACACGCGTTACTCCGGCACCTGGAGTACATCGGGTTCACCGGCGCCCCGCGCGTGCTCGGCCTCGACGAGCGGGGCCGGGAGGTGCTGTCGTACCTGGAGGGCGAGTGCGGTTCATACCCGCTCGGCCCCGACTGGGTCACCGACGACGCGCTGGTCGCCGTGGCCACGATGCTCCGGATGTACCACGACGCGCAGTTCGGCTTCCGGCCGCCGCCCGGCGCGGTGTGGCGCTCCTTCGGGCCGCCGCCGCCGGACACCGAGGTGATCTGCCACCACGACGCGGCGCCGCACAACGTGATCTGGCGGCCGGACAGCACCCTGGCGCTGATCGACTTCGACCTCGCCTCACCCGGTGCGCGGATCTACGACGTCGCCTACGCGGCGTGGACGTGGGTACCGCTGTTCTCCGACCGGGACTCCTACACGCTGGGCTGGCACCACCCGAACCGGCCGCGCCGGCTGCGCCTTTTCGCCGACGCGTACGGCCTGGTCACCCGCGACCGGCACCGGCTGGTCCGGACCATCCGCAAGCGGATCGTCGACCACATCGAGGGCATCCGCCGGATGGCCGCCGCCGGCGATCCTGCCTTCGTGCGCATCGTGCACAAAGGGCATCTTCGCCGCCCGGTCCGCGATCTCCGGCTCATCGACTACGAGCGGCACGTTCTCGAGTACGCGCTCCGCTGATTCTTCACACGCCTGAAACATTGCGTCACACGGTGGAAACCGCGCAGAGACCATGCGTGAAACAGCCAGCGGCGAGAGTTCCGCGAAACCGGCGCTGGGCGACGCTGCCGCCGCCGGAGGGAGGTAACAACGACTAGGAGGGCAGCGTGCTCGCCGCTCAATATCTCGCAGACGCACCGAAGCTCGATACCGGCAACACCGCGTGGTTGCTGGCGTCGAGCGCGCTGGTGCTGATCATGACGCCGGGGCTGGCACTGTTCTACGGCGGCCTGAACCGCGCCAAGAGCGTGCTGAACATGATGATGATGAGCTTCTCGTGTATCGGGCTCATCTCGGTGCTCTGGCTCCTCTACGGCTTCAGCCTCTCGTTCGGTACCAACTCCGACAGCGGGACGAACGACTGGATCGGCAGCTTCAGCCAGTACCTCGGGACGAAGACGTTCATCTCGGAGATCTGGGGCGTGACCGACGCGGCACCGAACGGGATCGGCATCCCCACGTACGTGATCCTCGCTTTCCAGATGATGTTCGCGATCATCACGGTGGCGCTGATCAGCGGCGGGATCTCGGACCGGGCCAAGTTCGGCGGCTGGGTGCTGTTCGCGTGCGGCTGGTTCACGCTGGTGTACGTCCCGGTCGCGCACTGGATCTGGGGCGGCGGCTTCATCGCCGCCAAACTGCACGCGCTGGACTTCGCCGGCGGTACCGCGGTGCACATCAACGCAGGTTCCGCGGCGCTGGCGCTGGCACTGGTACTCGGCAAGCGGGTCGGCTGGCCGAAGGACGGCTTCCGGCCGCACAACGTGCCGATGGTGGCCCTCGGCGCCGGCCTGCTGTGGTTCGGCTGGTTCGGGTTCAACGCCGGTTCGGAGCTGACCGCCGATCCGATCACCGCGGTGGCGTTCGTCAACACGCAGTGCGCCACCGCGGCCGCGCTGCTGGGCTGGGTCATCGTCGAGTGGATCAGGGGCCGGCCCACCATGGTCGGTGCCTCGTCGGGTGCGGTCGCCGGCCTGGTCGCCATCACCCCGGCCTGTGGCTACATCGCACCCTTCGCCTCCGTCCTCCTCGGCCTCGTGGCCGGCGCGGTGTGTGCCCTGGCGGTGAGCCTGAAGTACCGGTTCGGCTTCGACGACTCCCTCGACGTGGTCGGCGTCCACTTCGTCGGCGGGTGGATCGGTTCGCTGTGGATCGGTCTGTTCGCCACCAGCACGGTCGCCTCTCCCGCGGTACTCGGCGCGGGCCTCGCGCACAACGGCCTGTTCACCGGTGGCGGTCTCGGGCAGCTGGGCCGGCAGGCGCTGTGCAGCGGTATCGTCTCGGTCTACTCGTTCACCCTGGCGTACGTGCTCGGTTGGGTGATCCAGAAGACCATCGGGTTCCGGGCCAGCACCGAGGCCGAGGTCGACGGCATCGACGTCGCCGAGCACGCGGAGAGCGGGTACGACCTGTCGTCCGCGGGCGGCGGCGGTACGGGCGCGTTCGCCCTGGCGGGGGTCGGCAAGCCGACCAGCACCCAGGCAGCGGCTGGTACACCGGCGCCGGCCGATGCGCCGGACGCCGCGAAGGTCGCCGGATAACGTCGTCTGATGGAGGGACTGAGCATGAAGCTGGTGACCGCGGTCATCAAGCCGTACCAGCTCGACGGGGTCAAGGAGGCGCTGCACGCGCTCGGCGTGGCCGGCCTGACCGTCAGCGAGGTACAGGGCTACGGCCGGCAGAAGGGCCACACCGAGGTGTACCGGGGCGCCGAGTACACCGTGGAGTTCCTGCCCAAGATCCGCGTCGAGGTGGTGACCGACGAGATCGACGTCGAGAAGATCGTGGACGCGATCGTGACCGCCGCCCGTACCGGAAAGATCGGCGACGGCAAGGTCTGGGTCACGCAGGTGGAAGAGGTGATCCGGGTCCGTACCGGCGAACGCGGGTTGGACGCGCTCTGAGCAGTCGTCCGGCCCTCGACGAGAAACGCATCGGCGCCGCCGCACGCGAACAGCGTGCGGCGGCGCTCGACGCTTGGCTGGCCGGCCTGGTGCCGCCGGTACCGGGGGTGGCCCTCGTCGCCGTCGGCGGGCTGGGCCGGCAGGAGTGCGCCCCGTACGGCGACGTGGATCTCGTCCTGCTGCACTCCGGACACGAGGACGTCGGGCACCTCGCCGAGGCGGTCTGGTACCCCGTCTGGGACGCCCGGATCGGCCTGGACCACTCGGTGCGTACCGTGCCGGAAGCGCTCGCGGTGGCCGGCGAGGACGTGAAGGTCGCGCTGGGCCTGCTCGACCTGCGGTACATCGCGGGGGACGAGGCCCTCGCCGGCCAGCTGCGCGCGGCAGCGGTCGACCAGTGGCGACGCCGCGCCGCCACCGCCCTGCCGGCCCTGCACGAGGTGGTGACCGCGCGCTGGGAGGCGCACGGGGAGCTGGCGTTCCTCCTGGAAGGCGACGTGAAGGAGGCCCGCGGCGGGCTGCGCGACGTGAGCGTGCTGCGGGCGGTCGGGATGGCCGGGGTGGCGGACGCCGGGCGGCCGCAGGTCCGGGCGGCGCACGTGCGACTGCTCGACGTGCGCGACGCGCTGCACGTGGCCACCGGCCGGCGGGTCGACCGGCTCGTCGCCCAGGAGCGCGACCAGGTCGCCGGGCTGCTCGAACTGGCCGACGGCGACGCCCTGCTGCGCCGGGTCGCCCAGGACGCCCGCACGGTGGCGTACGCGATCGACGACGCGTGGCGGGCCGTCGACCGGTGGAGGTCCGGCCCGCACCCGGGAGGGCGGCGGCCGATCGGGCGCGACGTGGTCGCGCAGGACGGGGAGGCGGTACTCGCCCGTGCGGCCGTCGGTCCCCGGCCGGATCCCAGCCTGGCGCTGCGGGTGGCCGGTGCGGCCGCCGCGGAGCGGCTGCCGATCGCCCGGGCCACCCTGGAGTGGCTGGCCGCGTTCTGCCCGCCGCCGCCGGTACCGTGGCCCTCCGTCGCCCGCGAGGCGCTGCTCACCCTGCTCGGTGCCGGGCCGGCGCTGATCCCGGTCTGGGAGGCGTGCGACCGGTACGGGCTGGTGGGCGGGTGGATCCCGGAGTGGATCCGGGTACGCGGGCTGCCGCAGTACAACCCGGTGCACCGGTACACCGTGGACCGGCACCTGGTGCAGGCGGCGGCGGAGGCGGCGAAGTACGCGCGCGAGGTGGCCCGGCCGGACCTGCTGGTGCTCGCGTCGTTCCTGCACGACGTCGGCAAGGGGCTGCCCGGGGACCACAGCGAGACCGGTGCGCCGGTGGCGTCGGCGATCGCGGCGTGCATCGGGCTGCCCGGGCCGGATGTGGCACTCGTGGGCAAGCTGGTCCGGTACCACCTGCTGCTGCCGGACGTGGCGACCCGGCGGGACCTCGCCGACCCGGTGACGATCCGCGGCGTGGCCGCGGCGGTCGGCGACGTGACCACGCTCGACCTGCTGTACGGGCTGACCCGGGCGGACGCCGCCGCGACCGGGCCGGGTGCCTGGTCGGCATGGAAGGGGCGGCTGGTCGCCGAGCTGGTCGACCGGGTACGCCGGACGCTGGACACCGGCGAGGCGCCGCCCGCGCCGGTACCGGATGCGGCGCTCGTGGCCGGGCCGCTGCCCGCGGTACACGTGGCGGGGGAGCGGGTGGCGGTGGCCGCGACCGACCGGCGCGGCCTGCTCGCCGCGGTGGCCGGGTGCCTGGCCCTGCACCGCCTGGACGTGGTCACCGCGGACATCTCCACCGTGGACGGGCGGGCGCTCGCGCAGCTGCGGGTGCAGACCCGCTACGGCGCGCTGCCGGACGGCCCGGCCCTGGCCGCGGACCTGCGCCGGGCCGCGCTCGGCCAGCTGCCGTCGCGGCTGGAGCGGCACGTGCGCCCGCGCGGCGGCGCGGCGGCCCGGGTGGTCTGGCACCACGAGGCGGCCACCGACGCCGCGGTACTGGAACTGCGCGCGGCCGACGCGCCCGGCCTGCTGTACCGGGTGGCCCGCGCGCTGGAGGAGAACGGCGCGGACGTGCGGGCCGCCCGGATCTCCACCCTCGGCGGTGACGTGGTGGACGCGTTCTACCTGGTCGGACCCTGGTCGGACCCGACGGTACGGGCGGAGATCGCGGCCGCGGTGCTGGCCGCGGCCGGCTGAGCCAGCCGGATACGCTTGTTGGCGTGTTCGATACCCTCAGCGACCGCCTCAACGGCATCTTCAGCAGGCTGCGCGGCAAAGGCCGACTCACCGACGCCGACATCGACGCCACCGCCCGGGAGATCCGCCTGGCGCTGCTGGAGGCCGACGTCGCGCTGCCGGTGGTCAAGGCGTTCATCGCGGCGCTGAAGGAGCGTGCCCGGGGGGCCGACGTACACCAGGCGCTCAACCCGGCCCAGCAGGTCATCAAGATCGTGCACGAGGAGCTGGTGGCCATCCTCGGCGGGGAGACCCGCCGGCTGCGGTTCGCCAAGCAGCCGCCGACCGTGATCATGCTGGCCGGCCTGCAGGGTTCCGGTAAGACGACGCTGGCCGGCAAGCTCGCCCGGTGGCTGAAGGGGCAGGGGCACCAGCCGATGCTCGTCGCCGCCGACCTGCAGCGGCCCAACGCGGTCAACCAGTTGCAGGTACTGGGGGAGCAGGCCGGGGTCGAGGTGTTCGCGCCGGAACCGGGCAACGGTGTCGGGGACCCGGTGGCCGTCGCGCGCGCCTCGCTGGAGCACGCCCGCCGGGTGCTGCGTGACGTGGTGATCGTCGACACGGCCGGCCGGCTCGGTATCGACGCGGAGATGATGGCGCAGGCCGCCGCGATCCGCGACGTGACCGACCCGGACGAGATCATCTTCGTGGTCGACGCGATGATCGGCCAGGACGCGGTCGCCACCGCCGAGGCGTTCCGCGACGGGGTCGGCATCACCGGCGTCGTACTGTCCAAACTGGACGGTGACGCGCGCGGTGGGGCGGCGCTGTCGGTGCGGCACGTGACCGGGGAGCCGATCCTGTTCGCCAGCACCGGTGAGAAGCTGGCGGACTTCGACGTCTTCCACCCCGACCGGATGGCTTCGCGGATCCTCGGCATGGGCGACGTGCTGACCCTCATCGAACAGGCCGAGCAGGCCTTCGACGAGGACCAGAAGCAGAAGATGACCGCCAAGCTGATGGAGGGCGACAGTTTCACGCTGGAGGACTTCCTCGATCAGATGACGGCACTGCGCCGGATGGGTCCGCTGACGAACATCATCGGCATGCTGCCCGGCATGGGACAGATGAAGGACCAGCTCGCCGAGCTGGACGACTCGCACTTCGACCGGGTCACCGCGATCATCCGCTCGATGACGCCCGGCGAACGGCAGAACCCGAAAATCATCAACGGCTCCCGGCGGGCCCGGATCGCACGCGGTTCCGGGATGACCGTGATGGACGTGAACCAGTTGCTCAACCGGTTCGCCGAGGCGCAGAAGATGATGAAGCAGATGGGCGGCATGATGGGACTGCCCACGCGGCGCAAGGCCACCAAGTCGCCGAAGAACAAGCGCAAGGGTACGAAGGGCGGCGGCACGCGGCCCCGGGTCGGCGGGCTGCCCGGCGGGCTGCCCGGCGGCATGCCGGCGCTTCCGCCGGGACTGGACCCGGGCGCGCTGGACCCGAACGCGTTCAAGGCGCCGAAGCTCGACTTCGGCAAGCTCACCCGGCGCAAGGATGAGCAGTAGCCCCCCGCTCTCCTCGCCGATCTTGGACTTGTGGTGCCCGACTCGCGGAGCGGCGCGACTTTTGCGGCCGACATAACTCCAAGATCGGCGAGGTGGGACTAAACGACCGTTCGGGGGAGCTTGTCACGAGATCGATCGGCGTAGGTTGATGTTTATGCTGCGCCGAATCGTCTGCGTCATCGTGGCCGCGGTGGCGGTCGTCGGAGCCCTGGCGGTACCCGCCGGCGCCAGCGACGACTCCCGGCACGGTACCCGCTACTACCTCGCCCTCGGCGACTCGCTCGCCTTCGGCTACCAGCCGACCAAGGTCTTCGACCAGGGCTACGTCAACCAGCTCTACGCCGACCTGCACGCCGGGCAGCCCAACCTGGTGCTGACCAACCTCGGCTGCCCGGGGGAGACCAGCCGCACCCTGCGGGTCGGCGGCATCTGCCCGTACCCGGGCGGGGGTTCCCAGCTGGACACCGCGCTCGCGTTCCTGCGCGCGCACCGGGGCAAGGTGCACCTGGTCACGATCGACATCGGCGGTAACGACGTCGATCACTGCGTGAGCCTCGCGACCGGGATCGACCTGGCCTGCTTCCGGCAGGGCCTGGTGACGATCGCGCTGAACCTGTTCGCGGTGGTGGCGCAGCTACGGCACGCGGCACCGGACGCGACCATCGTCGGGATGACCTACTACGACACGGTGCTGGCCGCCTGGCTGACCGGGCCGGCCGGGCAGCAGCTGGCCAGGCAGTCGCTGCCGCTCAGCCACCAGTTCAACGGGCTGCTGACGCTGCTGTACCGGCTGGGTCGCTTCCGGGTCGCCGACGTGGCCGGTGCGTTCTCCACCGATGACACGACGCCGCTGCCGGGCGGGGTACCGCTGAACGTGGCACGGATCTGCCAGTGGACCTGGATGTGCGCGCCGGCGCCGCTCGGGCCGGACATCCACGCCAACACGGCCGGGTACGGGGTGATCGCCAAGGCGTTCGAGGCGGTGCTGTAGACAGTACGCATGGCGCTTCATGTCCGCGGCGTCGTCCTGCCGGATGACGAGGTACGGGATCTGTGGCTGGACGGGGACCGGGTCACGCTGGAACCGGTACCGGGTGCGCAGACCGTCAGCACGACCGGGTTCATCCTGCCAGGGCTCGTCGACGCGCACTGCCACATCGGGATCCGGCCGGGTGGCGGGCCGATCGCCGACATCGCCGAGGCGAGGGAGCTGGCCGGGATCGACCGCGCCGCCGGGGTGCTGGCGATCCGCGACGCGGGCTCGCCTTTCCGGTACCCCCGGCTGGACGACGACCCCGACGTGCCGCGACTGGCGCGCGCCGGCCGGCACGTCGCGCCGGTCCGCCGCTATCTGAAGGACATCGGCCGTGAGGTGCCCGACGACGAGCTGCCGGCCACGGTCGCGGCAGAGGCCAAGCAGGGCAACGGTTGGGTGAAGCTGGTCGGCGACTGGATCGACCGGGGCGTCGGCGACCTGGCGCCGGCGTTCGACGCAGACCGGGTGGCCGAGGCGGTCGAGGTGGCGCACGCGGCGGGCGCGCGGGTGGCGGTGCACACGTTCGGCGAGCAGGCCGTGGCGACGTTCGTGCGGGCCGGGGTGGACTCGGTGGAGCACGGTACCGGGCTGTCGCTGAACCTGATCGACGAGATGGCGCGGCGGGGCACGACGCTGACCCCGACGATGATCAACATCCAGCGCTTCGACGACATCGCGGCGCAGGCGGAGCCGAAGTTCCCGGCGTACGCCGCGCACATTCGGGCGCTGCGGGCCGGCTTCCCGGCCGTGGTGCGGGCGGCCTACGAGGCCGGGGTACCGATCCACGTCGGCTCCGACGCCGGCGGCGGGATCGCGCACGGCATGGCGGCCCGGGAGATGCTGCTGCTGCACGAGCTGGCCGGCATGACGCCGCTGGACGTGCTGCAGGCCGGGTCGTGGGGAGCGCGCGAGTGGCTGGGCTTCCCGGGGCTGGTCGAGGGGGGCCTGGCCGACCTGGTGGTCTACGAATCCGACCCGCGGCGGGACCTCGCCGCGCTGCTGTCACCGGGGCGCATCGTCCTACGCGGGAGAGTCACCCGCTAAGCTGGGCGCTCGTGGCACGCGTACTCACTCCCCGTGCGGAGGACTTTCCCCGCTGGTACCAGGATCTGATCGCCAAGGCTGAGCTGGCCGACAACGGGCCGGTGCGGGGCACCATGGTGATCCGACCGGCGGGGTACGCCATCTGGGAACGGATCCAGTCCGAGATGGACGACCGGATCAAGGCGGCCGGCGCGCAGAACGCCTACTTCCCGCTGTTCATCCCCGAGGCGTACCTGCACCGCGAGGCCCAGCACGTGGAGGGCTTCTCGCCGGAGCTGGCGGTCGTCACGCACGGCGGCGGCAAGCAGCTCGCCGAGCCGATCGTGGTGCGCCCCACCAGCGAGACGGTCATCGGCGAGTTCATGGCCAAGTGGATCAGCTCGTACCGCGACCTGCCGCTGCTGCTCAACCAGTGGGCCAACGTGGTGCGGTGGGAGCTGCGGCCGCGCATCTTCCTGCGCACCAGCGAGTTCCTCTGGCAGGAGGGGCACACCGCGCACGCCGACGAGGCCGACGCGCGGGCGTACGCGCGGAAGATCCTGCACGAGGCCTACGAGGACCACATGGTCAGCGTGCTCGCGATCCCGGTGGTGGTCGGGCTGAAGACGGCGCGGGAACGGTTCGCCGGCGCGACGTACACCTACACGCTGGAAGCCATGATGGGCGACGGCAAGGCGCTGCAGATGGGTACCTCGCACGAGCTGGGCCAGAACTTCGCCCGCGCGTTCGACATCACCTACACGTCGGCCGCCGGTGCCGTCGAGCACGCGTGGACGACGTCGTGGGGCAGCTCGACCCGGATGCTCGGCGGGCTCATCATGTGCCACGGCGACGACAACGGGCTGCGGGTACCGCCCCGGCTGGCGCCCGTCCAGGCATACGTGATGGTGGTCAAGGAGGGCGTCGGGGACGAGGCCGCGGCGCTGTGCGAGCGGCTGCGCGAGGCCGGGGTACGGGTCGCGCTCGACGACCGGACCGACACCCCGTTCGGCCGCCGGGCCGTCGACGCCGAACTCAAGGGCTATCCGGTGCGCGTCGAGGTCGGTCCGCGCGACCTGGCCGCCGGCAACGTGGTACTGGTGCGGCGCACCGACGGTTCGAAGACGCCGACCCCGGTCGGCGAGGTGGTGTCGGCGGTGCTCGCGGCGCTTTCGGCCGACCAGAAGGCGCTCTACGACGAGGCGCTGAAGCTGCGGCTGGAGCGCACCGTCGAAGTGTCCACTGTGGAGGATGCGATCGCCGCGTCGGCGACCGGCTGGGCGAAGGTACCGTGGTCGGCCGTCGGCATCGAGGGCGAGGCGAAGGCCAACGCGGAAGGCGTGACGGTGCGCTGCCTGACCCGGGCGGACGGCTCGGTACCCGACTCCGAGGACGAGCCGGAACTGGTCGCCTACCTGGGCCGGGCATACTGAGCGGCCGGGTTCGCGCTGTGACCGGGTTCGCGCTGTGACCGGGTTCGCGCCCGGACGGCTCGTCGTGCACCGCAACCTGCGGCACGGCCGGCTGGGTTGGGTACGGCCGTGCCGGGTGGTCAGCGACGACCCGCGGGGACTGCTGCTCTGGCTGGCGGCGCGGTCGCCGGTGGCCAACGAGGTGGCGCAGGACGGCCGGGGCATGCGGGACATGCCGTTCGCCGAATGGGTGACGCTGCCGTACCGGCTGCACGTGGCGCCTTGGCGGGGGCCGGGCGTGCTGATGCTCACGCCACCGGACGCGGCGCACTCGGTGTGGTGGTTCTTCACCGACTCCGGGGAGTTCGCCGGGTGGTACGTCAACCTGGAAGAGCCCGCGGTGCGCTGGGACGACGGGCAGCTCGCCGGGGTGGACATCGTCGACCAGGACCTCGACATCCAGGTCGGGCCCGACCTGTCGTGGCGCTGGAAGGACGAGGAGGAGTTCGCCGAGCGGCTCGGTTTCCCTTCGCACTACTGGGTTCGCGACGAAGCGCCGGTGCGGGCCGAGGGCGCCCGGGTGGTCAAGCTGATCGAGGCCGGTGAGTTTCCCTTCGACGGTACCTGGTGCGACTTCCGGCCCGATCCACAGTGGACGGTACCGGCGGCGCTGCCGGACGGCTGGGACCGGCGTGGGTAGGTATTCCCGGCTGGTCCAGCGCGCCGGCCATCAGCCGTGGTTCGCCGCACTGGGCCGGCGGATGGTACCGGTGGACCGGTGGATCCAGCGGGTCACCCGGGGCCGGTTCACCGTCATCGGCCGGCACGGCCTGCCGTCGCTCCTGCTGACCACGACAGGTCGCCGCACCGGTGCGCCGCGCACCCAGCCGCTGGTGTACGCGCCGGACGGCGACGGGTACGTGGTGATCGGGTCGAACTGGGGACAGCCGCACCATCCATTGTGGACGGAGAACCTGCTGGCGCATCCGCAGGCCAGTGTCACGGTCGCGGGCGCGGAGGTTGCGGTACGCGCGACGCTCGCGTCGGGTACCGAGCGGGACCGGCTGTGGCGGCTGCTGTTGAGGCAGTGGCCGGCCTACGCGACCTACGAGCGCCGCGCCGCTCCCCGCGAACTGCGCGTCTTCCGGTTATCTCGTGAGGTAGCGCTGGACGGTCGGGCCGAGCCAGGTGACCAGGTCCTGCCGTGACATCGCCACGATCGGCGGCAGCCGCAGGACGTACCGGCACAGCGCCAGCCCCAGCATCTGCGTGGCGATCAGTCCGGCACGGGTGCGTGCCTGTGCCGGCGGGTGTCCCAGCCGAACGGCGGCCGGCCCGACCTGGGTGGCGAAGATCGCGCGCATCTTCTCGGCGGCGCTCTCGTTGGTGACCGCCGCGCGCAGCAGTGCGAGCATCGTCTCATCGCCTTCCCAGCGGTCGAGGAAGTGCCCGACGAGCGTTACGCCGAGCCGGCTGCGGGGAATGGTGGCCACGTCGGGCAGGCGCAGGTCGAACTCGGCCGCGGCGGCGAACAGCCGGTCCTTGCTGCCGTAGTAGCGCATCACCATGGCCGGGTCGATCCCGGCGTCGGCGGCGATGGCGCGGATGGTGGCCCGCTCGTACCCGTCGGCCGCGAACCGTTCCCGCGCGGCACTGAGGATCGCCGCCCGGGTCGCGTCGGACCGCTTCGGCCGCACCGTTTCGTGGGCCGGCACCTGGGCCGGCGCTTCGGGCGGACCAGCAAGGCGGCGATTGTCTGTCACGTCAACAACTGTAGGCCAACAAGCGTTGACACGCCAGGCCGGACGAGCGTAGCTTGTTTGCCAACAAGCGTTGACTTTCTGGAGGCTGACATGGACGTCATCATCGTCGGGGCCGGCCCGACCGGCCTGCTGCTCGCCGGTGACCTCGCCGCCGCCGGGCTCTCGTGCACGGTTCTGGAGCGCCGCGTCGACGAGTCGAACCTGACGCGCGCGTTCGCGGTACACGCGCGGACACTGGAGGAGCTCGACGCGCGCGGGGTCGCCGACGAGCTCGTGGCGACCGGGAAGAAGGTCACCGAACTGCGCCTGTTCGGCGGCACCGGGTTGAACCTGGCCGAGCTGCCCAGCCGGTACCCGTACGTGCTGATCACGCCGCAATACCACGTCGAGCGGGTGCTGCGGGAGCGCGCCGAGCGGCTCGGTGCCCGCATCGTGCCCGGCGCCGAGGTCGTCGGGCTGCGCCAGGACGACGGCGGGGTCGAGCTGACCGACCGCGCCGGTACCAGCTACCGGGCCGGGTACGTCGTCGGTACCGACGGGGTGAACAGTGCGGTGCGGCGGCTGCTCGGGCTGCCGTTCCCGGGCCGGTCGATCATCAGGTCGATCATGCTGGCCGACGTCCGGCTGCGCGACACGCCACCGGACGCGGTCGCGGTCAACGGTTCGGGCGACAGCTTCGCGCTCGTCGCGCCGTTCGGCGACGGCTGGTACCGCATCTTCGCCTGGAACCGGCACCACCAGGTCGCCGACGACGCGCCGCTGGACTTCGACGAGATCCGCCGGACCACCCGGGACGCGCTGGGCACCGACTTCGGCATGCACGACCCGCGCTGGCTGTCGCGGTTCCACAGCGACGAGCGGCAGGTGCCGCGGTACCGGGTCGGCCGGGTGTTCCTCGCCGGCGACGCCGCGCACGTCCACTCGCCGGCCGGCGGGCAGGGCATGAACACCGGCCTGCAGGACGCGGCCAACCTGGGCTGGAAGCTGGCCGCCGCGGTGCAGGGCTGGGCGCCCGAGGGCCTGCTCGACTCGTACCAGACCGAGCGGCACCCGGTCGGCAAGCTGGTCCTGCGCAGCAGCGGCGCCATCATCCGGACGGCGCTGGTGGGCTCCGCCCCGGGCCGTGCCGTCCGCAACCTCGTCGCCGCCACCGCCCTGCGACTGCCACCCGTCGCCCATCGCGCGATCGGGGTCGTCACGGGCATCGGCATCGGGTACCCCCGGCGCAAGGGTGACCACCCGCTGGTCGGGCAGCGCGTCCCGGACCTGGCGCTGGCCGACGGCCGGCGGCTCTACGAGGCGCTGCGCAGCGGGCACTTCGTGCTCCTGGGTGACGCGCCGGAGGGTTGGGCGGACCGCGTCGACGCGGTCGCGCCGGCCCGGCCGACCGGGCGGGCGATCCTGGTCCGGCCCGATGCCTACATGGCCTGGGCAGCGGAGGACGGCAGCGGCGTTGCGGAGGCGCTGACCCGGTGGTGTGGCCGGGTGGGGCTCCTGAGGTGACCCTCGGTGGCGGCGTCTGGCACAATGGCTCGTTGGTATCCGGCGCGCGCCCGGCGCCCTCTAACCCCGGGTGCGTCGCCAGTCCACGAGCCACCCTGCCGGATCAGCCCCACGATCCCGGCCGCGCGGCTCGAATCAAGAAGACTCAGGAGCGAGCAGTAGTGGCCGTAAAGATCCGGCTTCTGCGGATGGGCAAGATCCGCAACCCGCAGTACCGCATCGTCGTCGCCGACTCGCGCACCAAGCGTGACGGTCGGGCCATCGAGTACATCGGGATCTACCACCCCAAGGAGGAGCCGTCGCGCATCGAGGTCAACTCCGAGCGCGCGCAGTACTGGCTGTCGGTCGGCGCCCAGCCGAGCGAGCCGGTGCAGCGCATCCTGGAGAAGACCGGCGACTGGCAGAAGTACAAGGGCCTGCCGGCCCCCGAACCGCTGAAGGTGGCGCCGGCACGGACCGACCGCCGGGCGCGGTACGAGGCCGAGGCGCAGGCCGCGGCGGGCGTCGCGCCGGCCGAGACCAAGCCGGCCAGGAAGGCCGCGAAGAAGGCGGCGGCTGCCGAGGCGCCCGCGGCCGAGACGCAGACCGAGGAGAGCGCCGGTGCCGACGCCGGTACGCAGGGCTGACAGCGCGCTCCGGCCGGCGCTGGAGCATCTGGTCAAGGGCATCGTCGACCATCCGGACGAGGTACGGGTCCGGATGGTCGACTCGCGCCGCGGGCAGCGGCTGGAGGTCCGGGTGCACCCCGAGGACCTGGGCACGGTGATCGGCCGGGGCGGGCGCACCGCCAAGGCGCTGCGCCAGCTCATCACGTCGATCGGCGGCCGCGGGGTACGCGTCGACATCGTCGACGCGTACTAGTCCGGTGCAGCTGGTCGTCGGCCAGATCGTCCGGCCGCACGGCATCCGCGGCGAGGTGGTGGTCGAGGTCACCACCGACGAGCCGGCCGCGCGGTTCACGCCCGGCGCGGCGCTGGTCACCGATCCGGCCACGGCCGGGCCGCTGACGATCGAGGCGGTCCGCCCGCACCAGGGCCGGCTCATCGTGGCCTTCGAGGGGGTACCGGACCGGGACGGCGCGGACGCCCTGCGCGGGGTGAAGCTGTGCGTGGACTCCGCCGAGGTACCGCCACCGACCGACCCTGACGAGTACCACGACTTCCAGCTCGTCGGGCTCACCGCGGTCGCCCTGTCCGGCGAGGCGCTTGGCGACGTCGTCCGGGTCGACCACCCACCGGGCGCCGACCTGCTGGTGCTGCGCCTGGCGTCCGGACGGACCGCGCTGGTGCCGTTCGTCAAGGCGATCGTGCCGACGGTCGACCTCGACGCCGGCCGGGTGGTGCTGACCCCGCCGGAAGGGTTGCTGGACCTGTGAGGGTCGACGTCGTCACGATCTTTCCGGAGTACCTCGCGCCGCTGGAGCTCTCCCTGATCGGCCGGGCCCGGGCGACCGGCCTGGTCGAGGTGACCGTGCACGACCTGCGGCAGTGGACGCACGACGTGCACCGCACGGTCGACGACACGCCGTACGGCGGCGGGCCGGGCATGGTCATGCGCCCGGAACCGTGGGGGGAGGCCCTCGACGCGCTCCCCGCCGGGCGTCTCGTCGTGCCGTCGCCGGCCGGGGTGCCGTTCACCCAGCGTCTTGCGCATTCGCTCGCCGGGGAGCCGCACCTGATCTTCGCATGCGGCCGGTACGAGGGGATCGACCAGCGGGTACTCGACCATGCCGCGGGCCGGATGCCGGTCACCGAGGTCTCGCTGGGCGACTACGTGCTGTTCGGCGGCGAGGTCGCGGTACTGGTGATCATGGAAGCGGTGGTCCGGCTGCTGCCGGGGGTACTCGGCAATGCGGAGTCCCTCGTCGACGAGTCGCACGCGGACGGGCTGTTGGAGGCGCCCGGGTACACCAAGCCGCCGGTGTGGCGGGACTTGGCGGTACCGGAGATCCTGCGTTCGGGTGACCACGGCCGGATCGCCCGGTGGCGGCGGGACCAGGCGCTGCTGCGTACCGCGGCGCGGCGGCCCGACCTGCTGGCCGCGCTGCGCCCCGAGGCGCTGGACAAACACGACAGAGCGGTGCTGGCGGGGGCCGGATTTCAGATCTCCGCCCCGGATATGGCAAAGTAGTGGGGTTGCCGCGGCGCGTCCGCGGCGCCATCAAGTACTCCACCGGTGTGGTCGCGTGCGGCGCGACCCGCCCACGAGCCCCGAGGAAGCAGCAGCGATGAACACGCTGGACGCCCTGGACGCCCAGTCGCAGCGGACCGACATCCCGCAGTTCCGGCCCGGCGACACGCTCAAGGTGCACGCCCGGGTCGTGGAGGGCAACCGCTCCCGGATCCAGATCTTCAACGGCGTCGTGATCCGGCGCCAGGGATCGGGCCTGCGGGAGACCTTCACCGTTCGCAAGATCAGCTTCGGGGTCGGAGTCGAGCGGACCTTCCCGATCAACAGCCCGACGCTGGACCGGATCGAGGTCGTCACCCGCGGCGACGTGCGCCGCGCGAAGCTGTACTACCTGCGTGAGCTGCGCGGGAAGAAGGCGAAGATCAAGGAGCTGCGCGAGCGCCCAGCGAGCTGAGGGAGCGAGCGGGAGTGGCGCGGCCTGGTCTGGACTGAGGAGCGTAGCGACGAGGGAAGACCGGGCGTCTGAGCGCCGCGAAGCGAGTGGACGGGGCAGGGCTGAGGGAGCGAGCCCCGCGGGTTCGCCAAACTGGTTTGGAAGATCTACTCTTGCGGAGAGGGTGGGTGGCTTTACGTTTCGGTGTGAGACCTTTTGCACCGGCGTTACCTGCACTACCGCTCGGAGCTGATCGCCCTGGGCGGTAGTGGCGTATTCGGGGAGCTCGACGTGCGAAAAGGCTTGCACGCCGCGCTGGCACCGCCGGGAGAAGCCTGGCGGCACCGGGCGATGCGGGTGCGCAAGAACATGCCCCTGTGGCAGGAGTTGCCGCTGCTGCTGATCGTCGCGTTCTGCCTCGCCGTCCTGATCCGGACCTTCCTTTTCCAGGCGTTCGTCATCCCGTCGGGGTCGATGGAGAACACCCTGATGATCGGCGACCGGGTCCTGGTCAACAAGGTCGTCTACGACACCCGGCAGCCGGCCCGGGGCGACATCATCGTCTTCCGCGGCAACGACAACTGGGCTCCGGAGACCGGTACCGCGCCGGTCAACAACTCGTTCCTGGCCAAGCTCGGTCGCACGCTCGGCGACCTGGTCGGGATCAGCCAGCCGGGCGAGAAGGACTTCATCAAGCGGGTGATCGGCCTGCCCGGCGACACCGTGCAGTGCTGCGACGCGCAGGGCCGGGTGACGGTCAACGGGCAGCCGCTGGACGAGCCGTACGTCAGCGAGAACTCTCCGCTGGAGGGGGTCGCCGGTCCGGGGCACTGCGGACCGCGCGGGTTCGATCCGGTACACGTGGCGCCGGGCAACCTGTGGGTGATGGGCGACCACCGGTTCGTGTCGGCCGACTCGCGATGTTCCGGTCAGGTGCCGATCGCCAACGTGATCGGCAAGGCGTTCGTCATCGTCTGGCCCACGGCGCACTGGGACACGCTGGGCACTCCGGCGACATTCGGCACCGTGCCGAAGCCCGTGTCGGCCGCCCCGGTACCGTCGCGGTCGGTGCACGTTGCACTCGACATCACTGTCGTACTACCGATCCTCGCGTCTTTGGGCGTACCCGCGCGTTCCAGACTTCTCCGGCGTGCTCGACGACGTAGGCTCCCTCCGTGATTGACGAGACGACCGGGCGTCGCAACACCTCGTTCTGGCGCGAACTTCCGATCCTCCTCGGCGTGGCGATCGTGGTCGCGATCCTGGTCCGGGCGTTCGTGCTCCAGACGTTCTACATCCCGTCGGAGTCGATGGAGCACACGCTCAACATCAACGACCGGGTACTCGTCAACAAACTGGTCTACGACTTCCGCGATCCGCGCCGGGGCGAGATCGTCGTGTTCACCGCACCGCAGGAGTGGAAGAGCGACCCGACCGAGACCGACTTCATCAAGCGGGTGATCGGCATCGGCGGCGACCATGTCAAGTGCTGTGTCGGCGGAAAGATCACGATCAACGGCAAGGTGCTCGACGAGCCGTACCTCAACACCGACGACGGAGCCAACCTGCCGGCCAGCCCCGAGCAGTTCGACGTCGTGGTGCCCAAGGGTCGGCTGTGGGTCATGGGCGACAACCGGTACCACTCGGGGGATTCGCGCGACCAGTACAACCGGACCAACCATGACATCATTCAGGCGACGATCCCGCTCAGCGCCGTGGTCGGGCGGGCGTTCGTCACGTTCTGGCCGTTCAACCGGGCCGGCTGGCTGTCGGTACCCCCGGGGTTCAGTGTCATACCGTCAGCGCCGGCCTAGCGCCCGCGCCGCCGCGGCCCGCACTATCCTCGCTACGTGGCCGAGCCGATTCCCCGAACCGCCGCCCGGGTCCTGCTGATCGACGAGGCCGACCGGATCCTGCTGTTCCACGGCGTCGACCCCGCGGACCCCACCGACGAGTTCTGGGTGACGCCGGGCGGCGGCCTGGACCCCGGCGAGAGCCTGGCGCAGGGCGCGGCCCGGGAGCTGTTCGAGGAGACCGGCCTGCGGGTGGACCCGGCCGAACTGGGCGAGCCGGTGTTCCGCAACGTCGTCGAGTTTTCCTTCGACGGCCGCGCGTACCGCCAGGAGCAGGACTTCTACCTCCTGCGCATCCCGTCCTGGGAGGTCGACACGTCGAACTTCGACGACCTGGAACGGGTGGCGATGGACGATCACCGCTGGTGGACCGTCGCCGAACTGGAGTCCACCGCCGAGCACTTCTACCCCGAGACGCTGCCCCAGCTCGTCCGCGACCTGGTGGGGGTGTGATGCTGCCCCCCGGCCGCACCGTCATCCAGCGCTCCGGCGGCATCTACGCGCTGGAGCGGGCCCTGCAGCGGCGCGGGTTCGTCCACGTGGCCGGAGCCGACGAGGCGGGCCGCGGCGCCTGCGCCGGGCCGCTGGTGGCCGCCGCGGTCATCCTGCCCGAGGGACGGCGCGGGGAGATCGACGGGCTCAATGACTCCAAGCTGCTCACGCCGCAGGTACGCGAGCGGATCTACGAAGAGGTGGTACGGGTCGCGCTGGCCTGGGCGGCCATCCGCATCCCGCCGGGCGAGGTGGACGCGCGCGGGCTGCACGTGTGCAACGTGGCCGCGCTGCGCCGGGCGCTGGCGAGCCTGTCGGTACCGCCGTCGTACGTGCTCACCGACGGGTTCCCGGTCGACGGTCTGGGTACCCCTGGGCTGGCGGTCTGGAAGGGTGACCAGGTCGCGGCGTGCGTGGCTGCGGCGAGCGTGGTCGCCAAGGTCACCCGGGACCGGATCATGCGCGAGCTGGACCAGCAGCACCCGGTGTACGGGTTCGCCGAGCACAAGGGCTACGTGACGCCCGAGCACTCCGAGGCCCTCCAGCGGCACGGGCCGTGCCCGGAGCACCGCTTCTCGTACGTCAACGTGGCCGCGGTTGCCGGCCGGGCGCCCGTGCGGGGTACGGTCGGCGTGGCGTCCGGTAACGGTCTGCTCCGGCAGGCGCGGGTGCGTGAGAATGGCAGCATGATCGGGGTGGAGGACGGAGCGCAATGAGCGAGCTTGAATCTGTGCCTGCTCGGGCCGGCTCGCTGGCTCGGGCTGCCTCACGAAGTGAGGTAGCGCGATGAGCGCGGAGGATCTCGAGAAGTACGAAACCGAGATGGAGCTCCAGCTCTACCGGGAGTACCGCGACATCGTGCGCCAGTTCTCCTACGTGGTCGAGACCGAGCGCCGCTTCTACCTGGCCAACCAGGTCGACCTGCACGTGCGTAACTCCGACGGCGAGGTCTACTTCGAGGTCGAGATGCAGGACGCCTGGGTCTGGGACATGTACCGTCCGGCGCGCTTCGTCAAGAACGTACGCGTGATGACCTTCAAGGACGTCAACGTGGAGGAACTGGAGAAGCCGGATATCTCGCTGCCCACCGACACCGGATTCGGCGGGTAGCCGCGCATCTGTCGGTACGCTGGCCGGCCGCCCCGGAGTGCGAGGGCGGCCGGCTGCGCCGTTCGTGGGCGGCGTTCTCGTGGCCGCGCCCGGCGGCCGTTGCTCGTGGCCGTTGCGCGTGGCCGGGCGTGCCCTGCCGACCGGCTCAGTACGGCAGGCGGCGGCGTGACTCGCCGGTGACCGCTCGCCGGGCCTTGCCGACGAGGTAGATCGCGCCGCCGACCACAAGTACCGCGATCGCGACCCAGAAGATCAAGCTGAGCAGGCCGATCACGACGCCGATTACCGCCTTGATCACCCAGATGGCGAGCACGCCGGCCACTACCAGGCCGGCGACGGTCAAGATGAATCGCATGAACCCATGGTGCGCCACCCGCGCCACCACCGGACAGGGGGAGAAACCCGGATCCGGACTCAGGGTCGCGCACACGCACGAGCTGAGGTTCGCCGGCGGGGCGGTCACCAAGCGGTACACGTCGTGGCGCCGTGGCGAGCACCGCCGCGAATGGTCGGTGCTGCGGCTGGTCCACCGGTACGCCCCGGATCTGGTACCCCGGCCGGTCGCCGCGGACCTCGACGCGGTACCCCCGGTGGTGACCATGACCGTGGTGCCGGGGGAGCCGCTGGACGGGGCACCGACGCCGGCCCAGCTCGACGCCCTGGCCGCGGCCATCACGGCGCTGTGGTCGGTGCTCCACGACGCGCTGCCAGCCGGGCGGCCCGGTGACGATCTGGAGTTCGCCCGCGTGCTCACCGCGGCTGCGCGGCCTGCAGGTGGCGTGGCCGCCGCAGCCTACGATGCCGCGCTGTCGTGGCGGGACGGTCCGGACCCCGCGTTGTTGCGGACCGCGCCGGAGCGGACGGTACTCGGGCACCGCGATCCCAACCTCGCCAACTACCTCTGGGACGGCTACCGGATCCGCATCGTCGACTTCGAGGACGCCGCCGTCTCCGACCCGGCCACGGAACTCGCCATCCTGACCGAGCACCTGTCGGCGCGGCGGCTGGACGCCGACGAGTTCTGCGGGCGCTTCGATGTCGACCCGGTTCGGCTGCGGGCGGCCCGTCGCGTGTGGGCGATGTTCTGGCTGTGGCTGCTGCGACCTGGCGGACCGTCGGAAGGCGCAATCCTGCGGGTACCGCCGACGCCCAGGCCCGGCGGGTACTGGCGCTGTTGGACGGTTGAGCCGGTCGTCCACAGGTACCCTCGCCATCCACAGTTCGGTGGCAGTGGGCTTGCTGGCACGGCGTGGTGCGGCCACGCTGCCTCACATGGTCGGACGACGCCTGGCGGTTCCGTTTTTCGTCATCACCGTGGTTCTTGCGGCCACGCTGGGCGTTGCCGAGGCGGCGTCTGCTGTTCAGCCGTACCGGCTGTCCCTCCCGGCGCGGGCGCCCGCGCCGGCCGGTGCATTCCGGTGGCCGCTGGCAGGGCAGCCACGGGTGACACGACCGTTCCAGCCGCCGCCACAGCCGTGGCTGCCCGGGCACCGCGGCGTCGACCTGGCCGCTATCCCCGGCGAGACGGTGTTCGCGGCAGGCCCCGGCATCGTCGCATTTGCGGGCTCCGTCGCCGGTACCGGTGTCGTCAGCATCGACCACGCCGATGGGCTGCGGACGACCTACGAGCCCGTCACGCCCATTGTCCACAAAGGACAGTCGGTGGCCGCCGGGCAACCGATCGGCACGCTGGCCGCGGGGCATCCGGGCTGCCCGGTTGCCGCGTGCCTGCACTGGGGCCTGCGTCGCGGCACGGAGTACCTGGACCCGTTGCTGCTGCTGGGTTTCGGCCTCGTCCGGTTGCTGCCGCTCAGCGGAGCAGGTGCGGTAACCCCTCGGCGAGCCGGTCGTACTCTTCCGGCCGGTTATAGACCTGCGCGGCCAGGCGCAGCAGGAGCCGGCCGTTCCAGGAGCTCACCGCGACCACGCAGCGCAGCTCGTCGGCGATCCGCTCACGCAGGTGCACGGCCGCCGCCACGTCCCCAAAGCCCGGCAGGGGTGCCAGCCGCATCGGCAGCGGACCACCCGGGTCGGGCAACTCGCTGATCCCGAGCGCGTCGCCGACGACCTGCTGGCCGTACCGGACGAGCGCCGCGTTGTGCACCCGTACCCGCTCCACTCCGAGGCTGCGCAACGTGAACAGCCCGGTAGGCGCGGCTAGCCATGCGGTGTAGTCCAACGTGCCGGCTTCCTCGACACTGCCCGGGAATCCGTCCGGCTGTCCCCAACTCACCACGACCGGTCGGATGCGGGTACGCCACCCGGGAGCGACGACGAGCAGGCCGGTGCTGCGCGGGGCGAAGGCCCACTTGTGCAGGTTGCCGACGAAGAAGTCGGCGCCGAGGGCGTCGACGTCGAGCGCCAGCGAGCCGGGCGCGTGTGCGCCGTCGACGAGCAGCGGCACCCCGGTTTCCCGCAGCGCCTGGGCGATCCGGGCGGCGGGCAGCAGGCGGGCGGTCGAGGAGGTGATCAGGTCGACGATCACGAGCCTGGTGCGCGACGGTTCCACCGCCGCCCGGATGCCCGCCACGATCTCGTCGTCGCCGGCTGTCAGACCCAGCGGCACCACCCGGCGATGCGCTCCGGTGGCGTCGACCGCGTAGTCCACCGAGCCGTACCCGTGGTCGGTCGTCACCACCTCGTCGCCGGTACCCAGGCCGAGTGTGCGCAGCACGGTCGCGATGCCGAACGTGGTGTTGGGTACCAACGCGCTGCCGTCCGGATCGGCGCCGACGAACGCGGCGAGATGCCGGCGCGCGTGGGCCACCCGGTCGTGTAGTCCCCGCGTGAAGAACCGCTGCGGATTGGCTTCGACCTCGTCGCGCAGCCGCTGGTGCGCCCGCTGCACCGGAACCGGTGTCACGCCGACCGTACCGTGGTTGAGGTAGGCCTGTCCCGGATCGAGCGAGAACAGCAACCGGGCGCCGGGCAAGGGTTCGGGCGCGACGCTCACACCGTGATCTTATGCACGGGGATGTGCCTGCCGGTACGCGTTCCGCAGCCGGTCGATCGAGACGTGCGTGTAGATCTGGGTACTCGACAGCGCCGCGTGCCCGAGCAACTCCTGTACCGAGCGCAGATCCGCGCCACCTTCCAGCAGATGGGTCGCGGCCGAATGGCGCAGCCCGTGCGGCGAGACGTGCGGCAGCCCGGCCGCCTGCGCGTACCGGGAGACAACTCCGCGCGCGGTGGTCGGCTGCAGCCGGCCGCCCCGGGCACCGAGCAGCAGTGCCGGGCCGCTGCGCGCAGTCGCGAGTACCGGCCGGCCCCGGCGTAGCCAGGCATCCAGCGACTCCTCGGCCGGCTGCCCGTACGGGACGCTGCGTTCCTTGGCCCCCTTGCCGAGTACCCGTACCAGATGTCGCGACCGGTCGACGTCGTCGAGGTCCAGGCCGCACAGCTCGCTGACCCGGATTCCGGTGGCGTACAACAGTTCCAGGACCAGCCGGTCGCGCAGCGGCAGCGGATCGTCTCCGGCCGGCGTGGTGACCAGGGTGGCAGCCTGGTCGTCCCGCAGCACCCCGGGCAGTTCGCGGCGCGCCTTCGGGCTGGCGAGCTGTGTGCCGGCGTCGCGGGCGAGCAGCCCGTCGCGATGCGCCCAGGCGGTGAAGGTACGGGCGGCTGCCGCGCGCCGGGCCAGCGAGCTGCGCGCCGCTCCCGTCGTCCGCAGCCGGGCGAGCCAACTGCGCAGCACGCCGAGGTCGAGGTCGTCGGGACCGGCGCACCCCATCCGGCCCGCGTGGTCGAGCAGCGAGACGACGTCGGCCACGTATGCGCGCACCGTGTGTGTCGACCGACCCCGCTCGCTGGCCAGGTGTCGGGCGAACGCGTCGACCGCCGAACGCATCGGGTCGGGCAGCGCCGCGTGTGCCGCCTCGGTGCTCGTGCGCCGACCCATGAACCTGAACGCTACCGGCTCCGCTGGCGATCCCGTGCGCGCGCCGCGTACCCGCCGTCGCGCGCCACCACATGACCCGCCATCTCCAGGGCGGGCAGGGCCCGGAGCACGTCACGCAGCGGTACCCCGGCCGCGGCGGCGATCTGTCCGGCGTCGGCCGCGCCACGGAGCGGTACCCCGTCGAGGATCCGGGACAGCTCCGGCCCCAGCCGGTCGAACTGGTCCTCTTCGCCCTGCGGTACCGGTGCCAGATCGTCGCCGATCCGGCCGACCTCCTCCAGTACCTCGGCGTAGGACATCACCGGCCGGGCGGCGCCGTGGCGCAGCAGTTGGTGGCAGCCGACCGACATGGCCGAGGTCACCGGTCCGGGTACCGCCATGGCCGCCCGCCCCAGCAGCGCGGCCCGGCCCAACGTCTGCCGTGCCCCGCTGCGCGCGTTCGCCTCGACCACGACGGTGCCGCGGCTGAGCGCCGCGATCACCCGGTTGCGGATGAGGAACCGGTGCCGGTGCGGCGCGGCGCCGGGCGGCCATTCGCTGAGGAGCAGTCCGTCCTCGATGATGCGTTCGAAGAGGCTGGCGTGCATGGCCGGGTAGGCACGGTCGACTCCGCAGGCGAGTACCGCGGCGGTGACGCCCTGCGCCGCGATCACGCCCCGGTGCGCGGCGGCGTCGATGCCGTAGGCGCCGCCGGACACGACCGCCCAGCCCCGGGTACCCAGGCCGTAGCCGAGTTCCTGAGCGACATGGTTGCCGTAGCTGGTCGATGCCCGCGCACCGACGATGGACACCGACCGGTCCAGCGTCGGCGCGAGCGGCGGCCGTCCGCGTACCCACAGGCACACCGGCGGGTACGTGTCGCGGTCCACCCGCATCCCGCCCGGACGGGTGATCCGGCGCAGATCGGCGAGTTGGACGGGCCACTCGTCGTCCTCCGGTACGACCACCCGGGCGCCCAACCGCTCGGTGCGGGCCAGCGCCTCCTCGGCGATCCGCCGCGCATCGCGACCGGTCAGCCGGGCCTGCGCGGCCCCGGCCACCTGCTCCGCCGCCTTCCCGGCAACCAGCGCGTCGAGCGCGCCGGCCGGTCCGTGTTCGACCACCAGCCGGTGCACCTCGACGCTGCCCGGTTCGACCAGGCAGGCCAACGCGACCCGAGCGGTGCGACTGTCCATGCTCATCCCGTCCGTCCCATCCGCATTCCCAATGCCTCCGCCACATCCCCGCGGTCCGGGCCCGGCCGGCCGTCAAGGTCGGCCACCGTCCACGAAATTCGCAGTACCCGGTCGAAGCCGCGCGCCGACAGCGCACCGCGGTCGACCCACCGGCCGAGCTCCACAGTGGACGGTCGCGGCAGGCGCCACGGTCGGCTGCGCAGCACGGGTCCGGGTACCTCCGCGTTGGTGGCCCATCCGTGCGCCGCCCAACGCGCGGCGGCGGCCATGCGTGCCTTGGCCACCCGTTCCGCCACCACCGCTGACGGCTCGCCACCCCTCGCGTCCTGCATCAGGTGCGCAGCCGTCACCGCGGTCAGCTCGACCTGCAGGTCCATCCGGTCCAGCAGCGGGCCGGACAGCCGGCCGAGGTACCGGCGGCGGGCCAGCGGGCTGCACTCGCAGGCGGCGTCGCCGGCGGGCTTCGCACAGGGGCACGGGTTGGCGGCGAGCACGAGCTGGATCCGCGCCGGGTACCGCGTGCTGCCGCGCGACCGGGACAGCACCACCTCGCCGCACTCCAGCGGTTGGCGCAGCGTTTCCAGTGCCCGGGTGCCGAACTCCGGCGCCTCGTCGAGGAACAGCACGCCCAGGTGCGCCAGGGAGATGGCGCCCGGGCGGGCCAGGCCGGCGCCGCCGCCCACGAGCGACTGGACACTCGACGTGTGATGCGGTGCCTGGAACGGCGGGTGCCGGATCATCGGGGTGCCCACCGGCAGTGCCCCCGCGATCGAATGCACCGCGGTGACTTCGAGGGCGGCTGCGTCCGACAGCGGCGGAAGGATCGACGGCAGGCGCCGGGCCAGCATTGTCTTCCCGGCTCCGGGCGGGCCGACGAGCGACAGATGGTGGCCGCCGGCCGCCGCGATCTCCAGCCCGCGCCGGCCCAGGTCCTGACCGACCACGTCGGCGAGGTCGGGCTTGTCATTCGGGTCGGGTACCGGTGTCGCGGGGACATCGAGCAACGGTCCGCTGCCGCGTACGAAGTCGATCAGTCGGCGCAGCGAGTCGGTGGCGCGGACGTGGACACCGGGTACCAGGGCGGCTTCGCGGGCGTTGGCGACCGGTACCACGGCGCGGGTGATCCCGGCCCGGGCGGCGGCCAGCACGCACGGGAGCACGCCACGGACCGGGCGTACCGTGCCGTCCAGCCCCAACTCGCCGAGCAGTACCACCCCGCCGAGCGGCGCCAGCGGCAGCATGCCGGACCCGGCCAGCACGCAGATCGCGATCGCGACGTCGAAGACGGAACCGTGCTTGGGCAGCGCCGCCGGCAGGAGGTTCACGGTGATGCGGCGGTTGGGCCACTCCTCGCCGGAGTTGACGAGCGCCGCGCGTACCCGGTCGCGCGCCTCCGACAGCGCGGCGTCGGGCAGCCCGGTCAGCGTGAGTCCCGGCAGCCCGGCGGCCAGATCCGCCTCGACCTCCACGACATGACCGGCCAGCCCGACCAGGCCCACCGCCAGTGCCTTCGCGTACGACATCTAGAACGCACCGCGCAGGTGTTCCACGGTGGCCGGACCGCTCGACCGCGGCAGCACGCTGACCACGTCGAAGCGCACCTCGCGTGGCCGGACCCGCGACTGCGCCAGCCACAGCGCGGCGAGCCGGCGCAGCCGGCGTACCTTGGCCGGCACCACAGCCTCGGCCGGTGGCCCGAACCGCCCGCTGCGTCTCGTCTTGACCTCGGCGAAGACGACGGTGTCGCCGTCGCGCAGTACCGCATCGAGCTCGCCAGCCCGGCACCGCCAGTTGCGGTCGAGCAGCACCATGCCCTGATCGATGAGGTATCGCACGGCGACCCGCTCGCCGTAAGCGCCTACCGCGTCCTTCGCCCGCGTCATGGCGGACACCATGCCGCGCAACGACCCGGTGGGAAAGCCGGAAACCCGAAACTGTGGATGGCGAGGGTGCTTGTGGATAACCATGTGGGGCCGCGCGGGAGCCGGCGTAGCTGACCAGAGAACGGACCCGGCGGAGGTGGCCGGGCTGGACGCTGGGTTCGGGGCGCTGGGCCCTGGCCGCAGGGCGCTGGGTTCGGCGCGCGGGCCGCTGGCCGCGGGGCGCTGGCTGCTGGGCGCTGGCTGCTGACCGCGGGGCGCTGGCCGCGGGGCCGCCGGGAGCGCTACTTGTCGGCAGCCTCCGCATGCCGGGCATGCAGGCGTTCGCGGATCTCCTCAGGCGTGTACGCGCGCCGGCGCCGTTCCGCCCGCGCGATCACCACGCCGGTGGCCGCCACGCCGACGAACGCGGCCAGTCCAGCTACCTTCCACCACTTCACCCGCATAGGCTACGTCAGTGCCCGGTACCCGGATCACCCTGGACGAGGCCGTAGAGCTGACCCGCACCGGCGACATCTGGCTGTTCCGCGGCCATACCCCGGCCGACCGGGCGATCCAGCTGACCACCAACAGCCCGGTGAACCACGTCGGCATGTCGGTCGTGCTCGGGGACCTGCCGCCGCTGATGTGGCACGCCGAACTCGGCCGGTCGCTACCCGACCTCTGGGCCGGTACCCATCAGCGCGGCGTCCAGTTGCACGACCTGCGCAAGGCGGTTGTGGTGTGGGGCCGGCGGTACGGGCAGCGGGCCTGGCTGCGCCAGCTGTGGGAGCCGGTGACGCCGGCGATGGAGGACGCGGTTCTGCGTACCATCGCGCGGCTGGACGGTACGCCGTTCCCGTCGACCGCCCGGCTCGCGGGGCGCTGGCTGCACGGCCGGCTGCCCAGGCTCAGGCGCGACGCGCCGGCCGCGGAACTGGAGACGGCCTACTGCGCCGAGGTCGTCGCGATCACCTACGAGGAGATGGGCCTACTGCCCGGCGGGCGCCGGCGGCCGCACTGGTACGACGCGGGCCGGTTCTGGAGCGGCGACGACCTTCGCCTGGTCGGGGACGCCCGGCTGGGCGGTGAGATCGCCGTCGAGATCCCACCGAGCTGAGATCTTGGACGCGAGTACCCCCTGCCGGGGACACTTGAGTTTCGGAGTTTTGGATCGGCAGCTTCCCAGGTCTCCGGGGGAGATGTGTAGATCTTGCGGATTGGCTGGTCAGGGCGATGCCGCGAAATACCCGCCGGCCGCTGGCCGGCATCGGGCGTCGGGAGCGCGTCGTGGAGAGCGCGACGACGAGGCAGCCGACCGGTTCAGGTGATTTGTATGGTCTGGCCGGGTACTGGTTGCGCCTCGTCTCCGAGATCTTGGACACCTATACCCCCTGCAGGGGGTGCAAGCGTCCAAGATCTCGCCACGGAAGTCCCGCTACACCCGCCACCGCAGCGCAAATCGACCAAACCGGGTGGTCAGCTCGCCCCCCGCCGCCGCCGGGAACGGGACCCACCCGCCAGCCGCAGAGAATCCGAAAGTCGAGGGGGACACTCGACTTT
>VAWN01000155.1 GCA_005885555.1 Actinomycetota bacterium | reverse complement strand
GGCGGTGCCGATGCCCTTGTCGGCCAAGACCGCCATGCACTGAGCGCGGGTAAGCCGGCCCCCGCCGGCCAGCGCCGCACCGAGCACCTCCACCGCATGCTCAGCGACCTCCTCGCTCAGCCCGAGGGACGCGCGCCGC
Source organism: Actinomycetota bacterium (assembly GCA_005885555.1). Classification (GTDB taxonomy): domain Bacteria; phylum Actinomycetota; class Actinomycetes; order Mycobacteriales; family Micromonosporaceae; genus AC-43. The sequence goes on along the minus strand of VAWN01000155.1, from coordinate 2,598 downwards.
TTCGCCGCGCCAGCCAACGCCCGGATCCCCATCAGATCGAGCATCCAGTGCACGTCACGCGGCGGGACGAAATGCACCGTGCCGCGCATCGGCCACGTGCGCACTGCCTCACGCCGCTCCAGCGCCGCGGTCACCTCGTCGACCGTGAATCGGGGCAGCCGAACCCCGAACGACCACAGGCCGCTGGCCAGATCCTGCGCCTGCATGGCACCCAACCAGGTGACCACCCCGGCCACATCAGCCAGCCGGCCGCCCGACCGCTCGCTCACCAACAGGCTCGCCATACGCAAGGCCAGCGCCTGCCGTCGGGTCACGTCCACCACCACCACCGCCTCCTGACGACAATGTACGGGCGGGGTACGACATTTGACCTCGGCGGTCGTCACAGCCCGAGCCCCATGGCGGCATCTCGGCTCATCGCGCGGGCCATCCGCTCGCCACAGCCGCGGTCAACATCCTCCACGGGACGGACGCGTCCGTGGCGCGCGACCAGCGGCATGAGCGTGGGCCAACCCCACGATGATCGGATTTCTGATGACGCTCGGCCGGGCCTAGATGGTCGCGGTAGGGACCGTCCTTGCGGACGGCCCCCCGCACAGATCCCGACGTGCGGAACTACCGCATCGGGCTCCTGCCTCAGGTCCTGACGACGAGGCGCACGCTCGGGTAGGGATGCATCACGCGGACTGGTGGTAGCCATCGAGTCGCGTACCTGCCCATCCGTTCCCAGCTGACCCGTCCGCGCTGGCTTCGTCGCCGCAGCGACCTGCGCCAGTGCAGGGTCATCTCGTAGCGGAAGGCCGATACCGCGTCACAGTTGCCCGGTACCGCGTAGTAGGCCATGTGCCCTTGCAGCACTTGGGCCAGCCACCGTCCTTGGGCCGGTAGGGAATCATGCCGACGACGCCGGAGTTGGTCCTTGACCTCGGCCAGCTTCGCCCGCAAGCGTTTCTTGATCGTGATGCGCTTGACCCAGAACCGTCCGCTACGGGATCTCGCACAGACGTGCGTGAACCCGAGGAAATCGAACGTCTCCGGTTTGCCCAGCCCTCGACGTTTACGATCGGTGGCGGCACGCCGCCCGAACTCGATCAGCCGCGTCTTGTCCGGATGCAGTTCCAGCCCGAACTTCGCCAACCGCTGGACCAGCTCGGCCAGGAACCGCCGCGCATCCTCTTCGTATTGAAACCCGACGGTGTAGTCGTCCGCGAACCGCACGATGATCACATCGCCGTTCGCCCGGTGACGCCGCCACCAGTCGGCCCACAGGTCGAACACGTAATGCAGGTAGACGTTCGCAAGCAGCGGCGATATCGACGCCCCTTGCGGTGAGCCTTCCTCACATGCCGACCACTGCCCATCCTCGACGACTCCGGCGGCCAGCCACTTACCGATCAGCCGCCAGATCCGCTTGTCCGCGATCCGGTGCTCCACGAACGTCCGCAGCCAAGCGTGATCAATTTGGCCGAAGAAGTTCTGGATGTCCGCGTCGAGCACCCAGTTCACCCGCCTGGTCTGGATCCCGACCGTCAACGCGTCCAACGCATCGTGCGGGCCACGCCCCGGCCGGAACCCATAGGAGAAGCCCCGGAAGTCCACCTCGTAGATCGCGTTGAGCACCTCGACGACGGCCCGCTGGACGACCTTGTCTTCCAGCGACGCGATGCCGAGCGGCCGTTGCCGCCCGTCCGCCTTCGGGATGTACGCGCGTCTACTCGGCGTCGCCCGGTAGCGCCCCGATTGCACCCGCTCGTGTAGGCCCCGAAGATTCGCCTCCAGGTCCCGCCCGTAGTCGGCCCAGGTCACCCGGTCCACCCCCGCAGCAGCCTTCGGGCTGATCGCCCAGTAGGCGCCCCGGAGCCGGCCCAGCGTGACATGGTGCAGCAGAGCGGTGAACCGCATCTTCCTGTCCCGTTGTGCCACCTCGCGTACACGGCCCAGCGCGTTGGACGCGCCTTGCCCGGCCCTGTGTCCGGGACGCGTTTTGCTGACCGTGTTCCCTTTGGCTCGCCCCCTTTCCTCCCCCACCTCCGCGGCTGTCGCCTTGTTCGACGGGTTCGCAGGTACTACGGGGCGATCCGACTTCCCACGCTCGTGCATCTCAGGATTACCGCCTCGGCGTTGCCTGAGCGGCCCCACGGTGATCAGCCGCAGGGCGAGGGTGGGACCTCCCGGTTCTCGCGCTTGGAGGTTCCGTACGTGCCATGGTTCTCCGACCGCGCGGGGCCCACACCCGGCTCGCGCTAACGCCGAGTGCGGTGTTGCCTTCCGCCAAAGATAGGACGTGGGCACCCCGAATCTCTTGATTTCGCGGCTCAATAGCCCGGCCCGCACGTGCCCCTGTCAACGCTTCGCCACGCCCTCGCGGGTCGTCGACGCATGACTCGGGGTCGCCGTGGGTCGCTAGCCCTTCGACGTAGAGCTCTTCCATCTCCTCCTCCAAGCCGGTTTATCCCGGCGCTTTCATCGATTCCAAGGGGTCAGTGATCGTACGCGGTCAGGGATCGCATGATCGGCTGTCCGGTGCGCCAGTTGTGCCAGATCGCGGCGGTCAGGGCCAGGACGCGTTGCAGGATCCGCACGGCAACACCGGTTGTG
>VAWN01000154.1 GCA_005885555.1 Actinomycetota bacterium | reverse complement strand
TCTGACAGCGGGACCCGCCGGTTGTCAGAGCATGATCACCGCTCTGACAACCGACCTCGACGCTGTCAGAGCATGATCGCCGCTCTGACAGCAGGACCCGCGCGCTGTCAGAGCATGATCACCGCTCTGACAGCGCACTGATCCGGTTCTGCCGCTCGGCGTGCGCATTCGAAGCGTGACCGCCCTGACCATGGCCGCAGCCGTTGCGCCACAGCTGCGGCGGTGGACACCAGGCGACAGCAGGCGCCGGTGTCGGCACGTCCCCGCACTGGCACCACCTGACCAGGCGCCGGCCACGGCCCGCGCAAACACGCACCGAACGGGGCCGGCACCCGAGCGGTGCGGGGCGCCGGCACGGCGGACCGGCACGGCGGACCGGCACGGCGGACCGGACCGGCACGGCGGACCGGCACGGCGGACCGGCACGGCGGACCGGCACGGCGGACCGGCACGGCGGACCGGCACGGCGGACCGGCACCGGCTTCGGCGGCGGCGCTCGCCGACCGGCGTCCGCACAACCGGCGCAGGCGTCCAGGACCGGCGCGGCACGCCGGTTGCACACCCTGCCGCCGGCCTACCCGGCACCGGCACTGCCTCGTACCGCCGACCATGGCCAGCGGCGGCGCCTACTGGCATGCCGGTCGCGACGTCCGGCGCGCCCGGCAGGTACCCGTCGTCGGGCTGCCGAACCGGCACGGGGTGCAGGCGACCACCGATCGCCGCGGCGAGAGGCGGCGAGCTGCGCAAACGGCATCCTCGCGAAGCCGCGCCGCCAGGCGGCGCATCGGACCCGGCACACCGGCATGAATCACTCCGGGGCCACCGGCACCGTGCATCGCTGTTGTCAACGGCGCGGCAATCCGGCACCGGCACCTCGCCGGTCGGCGCCTGCGCCTGCGGCGGCACCGGCGCCCGGCACGGCAATCCCGGGCACCCGGGGCGGGCACCGGCAGGCGCCGTTCCGGCACCCGGCCTGGGGCGCCGGTACGGCATCGAGGAAGGCGGCTGGTTCACCAGGCCTCCCGGCACTGCGGCGCCGCCGCCCGACGACGGGGGCGCCAGGCACGGCAACCGGCAGGCATCGGCCGGGGCGGCGGGCGCCGCGCCGGTACGCCCGCCGTCAACCCGCGAGGCCGGCGCCGGGTTCACCGCCGGTGCCGGTGCCGGTACCGGCAACTGCCTCGGCACGGTGCTCACCAGAGGTGGGCCGGCGCGGGTGTGTACCCGCCGATCACGGGCGTACCGTCCCGGACGCGCCGGACCTGCGTGCCGTTCGGCCGGGGGGTGGGCCCGGTGTCGTTGGTACGCCGTCCCCACCTGCGACCGGACGCCTGCCGTCCCGTCTGAGCGCAGCTGATCCGAGGCCCGCCACGCCGTAGGCAGGGTGGGGCGGATGCACCCAGACGGCCGGAGCCAGGCCGCGTCTGAAATCGATGTGCCCTACGACGGTGTTTTGGGGTGGACCGTCTCATCCGATCTGCCCGGAATCGATGTTCCGCAGCGTCGACGAGCGGCAGCGAGTTGCCGGCATCGTCGCAGGTGGCATGGGCGGCGTGGTCTCGCAGCCCGCCGACACGGCTGCCGTCTCGGGCAACCTCATTGAGACAAACAGCCAGGTCGGGGCTGTCCCATCTCAATGAAGTTGCCCCACGACGACGCCGTTGACCTGCTCCGGAGCAGGTTGACTGAGACGGACATGGCCCGGGTTGCCTCACTCAACTTGCCCGTGAAGCGCGTTTGACCCCCTGTCTCATCGAATCTGCCCCGAGTCGCCGCTCTGGTCGGCGCCGAGGAATCCGGTGTTTTCGCAGGTGAACGGCTCACCGCGCGGATCTGGCGCCCCAACATCGAACGGGTCGGAGCAACTTCAGTGAGACAAACGACCGGGTCGGAGCAACTTTTTTGAGACACGAGCAACTTCATTGAGACGGGACAGGGGCAACCTCGCTGCGACTGGGGCAACTTCACTGCGACGACGGGACAGGTGGCGTGCTCTGACAGGCGGCGCGTTGTCAGAGCGCTGTCAGAGCGGCTTGGGGTGCTGTCAGAGGCCGCGTCGACGGCCGCGTCGGTCCGCGGCCGGTGATCGTCGCGTGGGTTCGCTGGGTCTGACAACGCTGGTCAGTGGCGGTTTGTCAGAGCTGGTGGCGGGTCGCGGCCGGTACGCCGGCGACGCGACGATGCGGGCCTGAAAAGGGCCGTTGACCTGCGCTGTCATGGCTGTGTCAGAGCGGTGTGGCGCACTGGAGGTCACCCGCGACACCCACCCGTGGCCGGTCGGCCACGACGTCGAGGGCTCTACGACTTCCCGTTTCCTCGCCGTGCCTTTGGAGTGGACATGACCCCCTCGGACCAACTCGTCGACTTTGCCCCGTCGCACCTGCGGGTCGCGGACACCGCCTTCCAGGCCCTGGTGGCCGAACCGCGCAGGTTGACGCTGGACTGCACCACCCTGGGCGGGGTGCCCGGCCCCGCGGTGGGGCTGCCCGCCGGTGAGGTGGAACTGCCGTGGCTGCGGGACTGGCTGCTGGCCCACCGCGACAACTACCCGGCCCGGGACGCGGTGTGGCGGGAGCTGATCCACCGCGCCCGCACCCTCAAAGGGGATTGGCGCATCGTGGCGGTCGCGATGGCCATGCCCGCCCTGATCCGTCTCGCGGGTGGGCTGGCCCGCGACTACCGCGGCGACCCGGCCGACCTGGACAACGAGATCCTCACCGGCTACCTGGAGGCCCTGGAACGGCGGGTGGACCTGGGCGCCACCCGGTTGTACGCGAAGTTGTGCTGGGCCGGGTTCCGGGCCGGGTACGCCGCCCGCTACGCCGACACCCCGGTGGTCCTGATCGAGGACCTGGACAACGACAGCTCGATCGTGCCGCACCTGCCGTACGGACACCCGGACCTGCTGCTGGCCCGCGCCGTCGCGATCCGCGTCATCGACCAGGACGACGCCGACCTGATCACCGCGACCTGGCTGGAACACCGCACGA
>VAWN01000152.1 GCA_005885555.1 Actinomycetota bacterium | reverse complement strand
GCACCGCCCGCGATCGCGGTCACGTTGCAGGTAACGCTCTGCCAGGACGTCCCCGACCCGGCCGCCGCGCTGCGGGAGCTGGTCGAGCACATCGCCACGATGACCGGCCTCGCCGTCGCCGCACCGACGCCGCGCGACGGGGCCCGCCCGATCGACGCCGGACGCGCCTGCGCCGACACGATCCGCCTCGACGCCCGCTCGCGCACCGTCGCCCGGCTCGGTGCCCAGATCGCGCTGTGCCGGCGGGAATTCGACCTGCTGCTGTTCCTGGCCGAGCACCCCGGACAGGTCTTCACCCACGGACAACTGCTCAACGCGGTGTGGGGCGACACCTTCACCGGCCCGCGCACCGTCGACGTCCACATCAGACGGCTGCGACACAAGCTCGGTACCCGCCGCCCGCTGATCACCACCGTCCGCGGCATCGGATACCGGCTCGCCACCGCCGCCCCCGTCGCCGTAGTCCGCAGACACACCGGGTTATCGCACCCCACCAGCCTGACACCAGTGAACATCCGGGCGGGCCAGCCGCCGGCCCAGCGAGGAGCAGCATGAGCACCGCATCGCCCAACCCATCCACCGTCGGCCGCCGCACACCCGCCGACCACCTGGCCACCGCTCGCCGGTATGCCGCCAACCCGGACGACTGGCCGCTGGCCCCCCGCTTCGACCCGCTGCGGCGCTGGTACCACCGGCTGGCAGCCGAGCCGGACGCGGAGGTGTGGCTGCTGAGCTGGCTGCCCGGCCAGGGTACCGACCTGCACGACCACGGCGGATCCGCCGGCGCCTTCGTGGTGGTCAGCGGTACGCTGACCGAGTACACCGTCAAGACCCCACCGGGCAGCGCACCGCGGCTGGCCAGCGACAGCCTGCACCCCGGCGACGGCCGCGCGTTCGGCCCTCACCACATCCACCAGATCACCAACGCCGCAACGCAGCCAGCGGTCAGCCTGCACGTCTACGGCCCCGCCCTGCGCGAGATGACCCGCTACCACATCGCGGACGGCCAGCTACTCGTCACCGCCGTCGACCGGGCCGGAGCCGACTGGTGAACCGGCCCGGCGACCCACCCGACGACTCGCGAGGCATCGACGACCTCCTTGCCGCTGCCCGCGCCCGCCTGCGCCGGATCGAACCCGCGCAGGCCCACGACGCCCAGCGCCGCGGCGCAGTCCTCGTCGACATCCGCCCGGCGGCGCAACGGGAAGCCACCGGCGAAATCCCCGGCGCCCTCGTGATCGAACGAAACGTCCTGGAATGGCGGTTCGACCCGCGCTGCCCGGCCCGGCTGCCCATCGCCGACCGGTACGACCTGCCAGTCGTGGTCTTCTGCCAGGAGGGATACACCTCATCTCTCGCCGCGGCCGCACTCCACGATCTCGGCCTACATAAGGCAACCGACATCATCGGCGGCTTCACCGCCTGGGCCGCGGCGGGACTTCCGCGCACCACCGCCCCGGCCCGCACCACGTCCCACCACTGACCACCGTCAGGACCCTTGACCACCATGCGGCGCAGTTGCCGACTGCCCGCAGGCGGTGGCCGAATCGACGGCCCTCGCAGGGATCAGCGGCGCCTCGCCCTGGCTCGCCGTCCCTTTGCCCGCCTGGCATCACCGCGCAACCAGCACTCTGTGCCGACGCCGAAGAGTTTGCCCGGTCGCTTGATACCGTCCTGCCGCGATCCGCATGGCTCGGTATCCTGCGCAGTTCCGTCGGCTGGTGCGCCTGGTCGCCGCCCGTGGTGGGGAGGCGATCGCCGATGGGCGTCCGGGTCGGCAGTGGGCATTGGATCTGTCGGACCGGGTGCTGCTGGTCGCCTGTTGTTGGCGCACCAACCTGACGATGCGCCAGATCGGCCCGCTGTTCGGCGTCTCGCACTCGGCGGCGCACCGGGTCATCGACACCCTCGGCCCGCTCTTGGCCTTGGCGCCGGTACGGCGCCGCCGTGTCGACCACGTGAGCCCGCCCGGTCGAAGAACTACCGGTACTCCACCAACCTGCAGGTCGCCATCGACGCCGACACCCGCCTCGCCGTCGCGCTCGGGGATCCGCAGCCCGGCAACCGCAACGACACCCTGGTGTACCGCAGCAGCGGCATCGACCAGAAACTCGACGGGCGCCCGGTGATCGCCGACGGCGCCTACCGGGGCAACCCCGAGGTCGTGATCCCGTACCGCAAACCCGCCGACGGCACCGCGTTGCCGCAGTGGAAGCAGGACCTCAACACGGTGCACCGCAGCGTCCGCGCCCGAGTGGAGCACACCCTGGCCCAGATGAAGGTCTGGAAAATCCTGCGCGACTGCCGACGCGCCGCCCACACATTGACCGACACAGCTTCAGGCATCGCCCACCTGTACAACATCGTCACGACCGGCGAACGCACAGCCCTTGACGGGCAACGCATCAACCGAGTTACGAGACATCCCTTA
>VAWN01000150.1:3032-5168 GCA_005885555.1 Actinomycetota bacterium | reverse complement strand
CCGCTTATACGCCTCTCCGTATCTCCATGGTGGGTGAAGGTGCTTTTCGCTGCGGGAGCGCGCCGAGCACCTATGCCAGACGCCGCGACCTCAGCAGCTTCGAGGTCGCGAGGTGCGCCCGCTCTCCGTCGCACGCGAACTTCCAAAGAGTCGCCCGGTCAACAGGGCACTACACCGGGACGTCGCAGTCGAGCTTTTCGCGCGATTGCACGTGTACTCGGCATCCGTAAGTCATCGCAGAGCATTCTTGCCTTGTATGGCTGTCTGATCCCGGCAGCGTTGCTGATTGCGCTAGCCGCCGTGCTGTGGTTCGGTCCGACGGGGACTAGAGACGGCCCGGCCAAAGTGGCCGCCGCAACGGCCATCGTGCTGCTGGCTCAACTGGCCCGGGTGCGGGTGCGGATTGGCAACATACCCGTCTCGCTGGGGTGGGGCGAGGCCGCTCTGATCATCATACTTGTCCTGGTACCACCAAGCTGGGTGCCGGCGTTGGTGCTGGTCGGGGTGGCCCTCTCCCAGGTCATCCTGCGGCTAGTCGGCGAGATCCGTACCCCTCTACAGATGGCTTACAACTCTGCCAACCTCACGCTAGCCGCAACTGTCGGAACGGCCGTGGCTAGTCCGGCCCACACTGCAGTGCGAACGCTGGCCAGTCCGACGGTCGCATTTGGGCTAATCCTCGCAGCGGTTGCGTATGTGACGGTAAATCTACTGCTCTTCGCAGCGGCGATGAGTCTCCAAAGCGGAATTCCGTTCGCAACGGTAATCAAACGATCGCTTGGCGGCAGAGTCTTTATGATCGTCGGTAACATCGCGGTCGGCCTGCTGGTCGTGGTGACCGGCAAGGATGATCCGCGCTGGCTGCTGGTACTGCCGCCGGTGTTGTGGCTGCTGCGGCAGTCCTACGGTAACCGGCTGCGCGCCGACGACGAGCGCCGGGGCTGGCAGGAGTTCTCTCGGGCGACCGAGGCGCTGAACCGGCTGGAGGAGCGCGGTGTCGCCGAGGCCGGGGTACGGGGTGCGGGGCATCTATTCCCGACCGCGACGATCGAGGTGCGGGTACTGCGCCCGGACGGAACCTACAGCTACCGCAGCGCCCGCGGCTCTAGGGTGGTCGCGGGCCCAGCCGAGGACGGGCCACCCGGCCCGAGCACGATGAGCCGGCCCTTGCAGGTCGGCGGTGCCGCAGTGGGTGAGCTGCGGGTGCACTTTTCGGAATCCGTGGATCTGAGCGCGCGCGAGCAGATGCAGTTGTCCGCGTTCGCCGACGCGCTGGCCGCGGCGCTGCACGACGCGGCGTCGCATCGGGAGCTGCAGGCGCTGTCCGCACGCAGCCTGCATGCGGCCTTGCACGACGGGCTGACCCGGCTGGCCAACCGGGATGCATTGCTGGCCAAGGGCAACGGCGCGCTGCGGGTACTGGAACGGGACACCCCGGTTGCCCTGCTGCTGCTCGACGTCGACCACTTCCGCGAGGTCAACGACACCCTCGGGCACGCGGCCGGTGACAACCTGCTGCGCATGATCGCCGACCGGATTCGCGAGTACGCCCGAGGCGACGAGTTGGTTGCCCGGCTGTCCGGAGACGAGTTCGGGCTGCTATTGACCTCGCTGGAGGGGCCGGTGGCGGCCGATGGGCAGACGCCCGGGCTAGGCCAGGCGCTGCGCCAGGCGCGGGAACTTGTCGACCTGGTGGGCAAGCCGTTCGAGCTGGCCGGGGTACCGCTGGCCGTCGAGTGCTCGGTCGGCGTGGTGCTCGCGCCAGCCGGCAGCGTCGACATGACCGAGCTGCTGCGCCGCGGGTACATCGCCATGTACCGGGCCAAGCGCGGCGGTGGCGTGATCGGCCTGTATGACGATGCCGGCGACGGTGGTACCGACCGACTCGCCCTGCTCGCCGAGCTGCGCGAGGCGCTGAGCGGCACCGACCAACTCGTGCTCGCGTACCAGCCCGCGATCGACCTCGCGACCGGCGCGCCGACGGGGGTGGAGGCACTGGTCCGGTGGAAGCATCCGCGGCGCGGCGAACTGCTGCCGGATGAGTTCATCGCGGTATTGGAGAACAGCGACCTGGTCGACGCGTTCACCCGGTACGTGGTCGATCGGGCGCTCGGACAGGCGGCCAAGTGGGCGGCG
>VAWN01000150.1:0-2996 GCA_005885555.1 Actinomycetota bacterium | reverse complement strand
TGCCGGAGCAGATCGCCGAACTGCTGGCCAAGCACCGGGTACCGGCCGGCCGGCTGGTTCTGGAGATCACCGAGACGGTCGTGGTACCCGAGCACGACGCGATCAGCGCGGTACTGGACGGGCTGCAGCGGCTGGGTGTGCAGCTCGCCGTCGACGACTTCGGCACCGGGTACTCGTCGCTGAAGTTCCTGACCCGGGTACACGTCGACGAGGTGAAGATCGACCGGAGTTTCGTGGCGAGGATGGTCGACTCGCCCGATGTCGCTACGATTCTCAAGGCGACCGTCGACCTGGCCGGCGACCTCGGGATACGGGTGGTAGCCGAAGGCGTGGAGACGGCCGAGCAGAAGACCACGCTGGTATGGCTCGGCTGCCAGTCCGCGCAGGGGCACTACTTCTACCCGCCGCTGCCCGCCGAGAAGATCACCAGCGTGCTGATCAACCTCGGCCGAGCCACTGGCGATGTCATGACTCCCTGGCGACAAGGAGCCACTGCCTGACGCGCGGAGCAAGTGAAGCAGCAGACATCGAGAATTTGAGGCCGACCTGGCACGGACCTGGCGCGAGCGGCCAACTTGAAGTGGAATTGATCGGCCACCTCTACGGTGCGTCGCTGCTCGGCCTGCGATGCCGGCGGCATTAAGAGCGGTACAATTACGTGCTGGTCTGAGCGGCACGTAATTGGTGGAGGGCCTGTGGCTGGCACTGCCGGTACGACCTGCGAGCACTGCGGCCGCCCAGTCGCCCAACCGCCCGGCCGGGGGCGAAGACGGCGATACTGCGACGCCACATGCCGGAGTGCCGCTCGGCGGGAGCGGCAGCGCCGGGACGCCGTCGCAAATCCGGCCTTGACAGCCTCGAGCCGTAAAGACACCATTGACACCGTGACGCGGGCGGCCTCCGCCGACCCCGACCCGGGTTGGCGGCTGACCGAGGTGTCCGACCTGGCTGGCCGGTTGGCCGGCGAGGTGGCCACCGCCGGGACAGGGTTTCGGCTGCTGGCGGTCTCGGCGGCGGTCGACCTGGACCGGCTCGTAGAGCGGGTACTGCGGTCGGCGGTCGAACAGGCCCGCCGCGCGGGGCACACGTGGCAGGAGATCGGTGACGTGCTGGGCACCACGAGACAGGCGGCCTTCCAGCGGTTCGGTCGCCCGGTCGATCCACGAACGGGGGATGCGATGGCCGAGGTGATCCTGCCCGGCGCCGCCGACCGGGCGGTCGAGCTGATCGGCGACGTGATCGAGGGCCGGTACGCGCAAGCGCGCCAGGACTTCGACGATGTCGTCGCGCATGGGCTGGACGAGCAGCGGTTGGCGGCGGCGTGGGCGCACGTGGTGGGCCTGGTCGGCGGGTACGAACGGATGGGCGCGGCCCACGCCTACCAGGCCGGTGATTACACCGTAGTGGACGTCGCACTGCACTTCGAGGCCGGTGACCTGACCGGGCGGGTCAGCTACGACCGGGCTGGCAAGGTCGCCGGTCTGCACTTCCTGCCGGTCGGCCAGCCGCAACGACGGGACCGGTCGTGAAGCGCGTCGTCTGCCTGCTTGCCGCAGCAGTGCTGTCGGGTGCCGTTCTCGCCGGATGCACCGGGAAGGTCCCGGGCGGCGCCAGCCACACCGCCGCGAGCCGCCCGGCCGCCAGCGGTTGGGTCGAGCAGGAGGTCAGCTTCCAGGCCGGTGGCATGACCGTCTACGCCACCTACCGGCATCCGCCGTCCGGCTCGCCTCCGGTATCGGCCGCGTTGCTGATCGCCGGCAGCGGCCCAACCGATCGCGACGGCAACGACCGGCAGTACCCGTACATGGACACGCTGCGTACGGTGGCCGGCTGGCTGTCCGACGACGGCGTGGCCAGCTTGCGGTACGACAAGCTCGGTACCGGCCGCACCGGCGCCGGCCCGTACGCCGGCCAACCGGCCGCCATCGGCGTCGACGTGTTCGAGCAGCAGGCCGCCGGTGCGTTGACGTTCCTCGCCGCCCAGCCCGGCGTTCGGCGGGACCGGTTGACCGTGGCCGGCCACAGCGAGGGCGCCCTCTATGCGTTGCTGCTCGCCACCGGCGCGGCCGGGCCGGTACCGCCGATCCACGCCCTGGCTCTGCTCGAACCGTTGAGCCGGCGGCTTCTCGACACCATCGCGCAACAGATCGATGAGCGGTTGACGGCCCAGCAGCAGGCCGGACAGATCACCCCGGAACAGGCCCAGCAGATCCGGGACGCGATGAGCTCCGCCATCGCCCAACTGCGTGCCACCGGTACCGTCCCGGCGAACCTGCCCGGCGGCCTGTCCACGTTGCTGTCACCCGTCGGAGCCAAGTACCTCGGCGAGATCGACCGGTTCGACCCCGCCGACCTCGTCACACAGCTACCGGTACGCACCCCGGTCCTTCTGTCGTGCAGTGACGCCGACATCCAGATCAGCTGCACCGACGTCGACCGGCTCGTCACCGCCGCGGCGAAGCCACCGCTCGACGCCGATCCGGTCCGCCTCGCCGGCGTCGATCACATCCTCAAGGAAGACGCCAGCCGCGGCATCGACTACGACCAACCCCTACCGTTCTCCCACGCCCTCCAACAGGCACTGCGCTCCTTCGTAGCAGCCCAACGCTGACGGCGACCCGACCGGGATCATTGCCGGGCCGTATCGCCGGCACCCTGCAGATCGAACTGGTGTACCGCAACGCCTGGCGCACCCGCGACCAGGCCGAGAAGGCACTGTTCGCCTACAACGACGCTGGTACGACACCCGCCGTATCCAGAAGGACCTCGGCGACCTTAGCCCGGACGAATACGAGACCGCCTGACACGCTGCCCAGGCCGACCAACCCAGCCCGGTAGGCACCCGTCCCGCACGGCTTGGAGGTTCCGAGGCACCTGCCGGTAGAGTCGGCGGGTCGTCGCTGGCTGCACAGCCGGCGTGGTGGGGCAGGACGTCGAAGGCAGTCCGATGGCAGTTGGTGGTGAGTTCAGGCCCGGAGACCTGTTCCTCGGGCATC
>VAWN01000151.1 GCA_005885555.1 Actinomycetota bacterium | reverse complement strand
CCCGGGGGAACCGCGCGCTGAGGGTCCCCCCGTGCAGCGGCAAGACGAACAGCGAGCAACACACGGCCGTAGTGGCATCACGGCCTGATGGCCTTCGAGGTTTTGCACCACGTCCAAACGTAATCGTCTCCATCGAAAATCAGTCCTGAGCCTGGTTATGCCGCTCCTTGAATGGGGTTGAGGGTGACGGTGTAGCCGAGTTGGTTAAGGGCCCGGATGGCTCGGTGCCGGGCGCGGTCGGGGTCGCGTCGCAGGTGGTGGTCGCCGCCGAGGTCGTGGTACTCGGTGGTCGCGGACAGGATGTGCCACACCGCGGTGATGATCGTGTGTTCGATCGCGACGAGGGCCTTGAGTCTGCCGATGCGGCCGGCGAGGCGGCGGTATCGGGCGCCGATGAAGGTGGTGTCCTTGGTCCTGGCTGCGGCCATGGCCGCGGTGCCGAGGGCGCCGGTGAGCCAGCGGTTGCCGTGACGGGTGTGGCCGGGTTTGTGTCTGCCGGCGGATTCGTTCATGCCGGGGCAGACGCCGGCCCAGGAGGCCAGGTGTCCGGCGGTGGGAAAGCGGGTCATGTCACCGCCGGTCTCCGCGATGATGATCTCGGCGACGCCGGGGCCGATGCCGGGGATGCCGTCGAGCAGCCTCAGCTGGTCACGAAAGGGTGCCATCGCCTCGCTGATGCGGGTGGAGAGCTCGGCGATGGTGGCGGTGATCTGGTCGATGCGTTGCAGGTGCAGGCGGCATAGGAAGGCGTGGTGCTCACCGAAGTTGCCCACCAGCGCCTCGATCAGATCGGGGATACGCCGGCGCATCCGCGCCTTGGCCAACTCGGCAAGCACGACCGGGTCACGCTCGCCGTTGATGAGGGCCTGGAGCATGAGCCGCCCCGACACACCGAGGATGTCCGTGGCGACCGAGGACAGCTTGATGCCGGCATCCTCAAGTTCCTTCTCCAACCGCTTGGCCTCCCGGGAGCGTTCGGCCAGCAGGGTGCTGCGGTATCGGGTCAGGTCGCGTAGTTGGCGGATCGGCTCCGGCGGTACGAACGAGGCGCGCAGCAACCCGCACTCGGCCAGTTGGGCCAGCCAGACGGCGTCGGCGACGTCGCTCTTGCGGCCGGGCAGATTCTTGGCGTGCGCGGCGTTGACCAGGATCACATTCAGAACGTCTTCGAGCAGGTAGAACGGTGGGCGCCAATAGTCGCCGGTGGCCTCCATGACCACGATCGACACCCGCTCGGCGACCAGCCAGTCCCGCAGCTGCAGCAACGAGTTGGTCGTCGTGTCGAAGGTGCGCACCTCGCTCTGGCGAGCGTTCCTCCGGCTCGGATGCGGAGTGCGCACACAGGCCTTCAGGTCACGCTTGCCGATATCGAGCGCGGCGGCACGCTCATGCAGCACATCCACGGCGATACGATCCTTCCCGGTCGCAGACGGTGCCGGTGTCCGTCCTGGGGGACCACGAAGAGATCAAGAGTCTCCATCACGTGCTCGGGCAACAATCCACCGCTCCTGCGGCAAGGGGTGGTCCCGCCGCCATCCTGAACTCACGGGCTCGCAGCACCACAGACTGTTCGGCGTCGAACCGGGACGGACACGCGTGATTTTCCCGCCTCCACAACGGCCGGCGCCAGCCGGGCGCGGTTCCCTGACACGAAAATCGGGCGGTTGTGCTCGGCTCAGGCCGCTTGTGCGGGGTGGAGGCTGACTTGGTAGCCGAGTTGGTGGAGTTGGTCGATTAGCCGGCGGGCCTGTCTGGCTTTGCCGTGCGGGCCGAGACGCTCGATGAAGTGCTCGGCGCCGAGGTCGTGGTAGGGGAGGTCGCGGGTGAGCATGGTCCACACGGCGATCAGGATCGAGTGGCCGACCGCGACCAGAGCGCGTTTCTTGCCGCGGCGGGTGGCGATGCGCCGGTAGCGGGTGGCCAGGTAGGTGCCCTTGGTGCGGGAGGCAGCCACCGCTGCTTGTCCCAGGGCGGCCTTGAGCCACGGGTCACCGTGGCGGGTCGGGCTGGGCTTGGTCGCCGCGCCGGACTGGTTGTTGCCCGGGCGTATGCCGGCCCAGGAAGCCAGGTCAGCGGCGGTGCGGAACGGGCCAGGGTCGGCGCCGATCTCGGCGAGGATCACCTCGGCGGTCCGGGTGCTGACGCCGGGGATGGTGGTGATCAGGTCGAGTTGGTGGCGAAAGGGCGCCATCGCCTGCTCGATCTGGACGCTGAGCCGTTGTTCCATCGCCACGCAGGCGTCGATGCGGTCGAGCATCGCGCGGGTCAAGAACGCGTGGTGGGCGGTGAACCGGCCGGTCAGCGCCTGGGCGAGGACCGGCCGTTTGCCGCGCATGCTGCCCAGCGCCAACTCGGCCAGCACCTGCGGGTCGCGTTGTCCGGCGATCAGCGCCTCCAGCATGGCCCGGGCCGACTTGCCGGTCAGGTCGGACACCACTACCGACAGCTTGATCCCGGCGTCCTCGAGGAACTTCTCCAACCGCTGCACCTCGCGGGTACGCTCCCGGATGATCTCGGTGCGGTACCGGGTCAGGTCCCGGAGCTGGCGGATCGGCTCCGGCGGCACGAAGCTGGGCCGGACCAGGCCGTGCTCGACCAGCTCGGCGATCCATTGCGCGTCCTTGACATCGGTCTTGCGGCCCGGCACGGCCTTCATGTGCCAGGCGTTGAGCAACCAGCATTCGATGTCGTGTTCGAGCAGGTAGAACACCGGCTTCCAGTAGGCGCCAGTGGCCTGCATCCCGACCACGCTGACCCGCTCGGCCAGCAGCCAGTCCCGCATCCCGAGCAAGTCGGTGGTCATGGTGGAGAACGTGCGGACCTCCGTCGGTAGAGCGACGGGCTCCGGCCGGCCGCCCGCGCATCCGCCGGAAACCGTGGCAACCCGCCGGGCCGGGCCGCCGTTTCCGAAAATTTGACTGCGGCAGCGAAACTCCGAAGGCCAGACCGCGAGGCGCACTCCCTGGCAATTCGCCCGGACCGCCGGCGTCCCCCGGGCTGCCCTGACCCCGAAGAAGAAGGTCAACACTGGGCAGGTCATGCCAGAACGGCCGCCCGCCGGCCGGTTTCGGCCGGTGTCAGCAGCGCACCGTCGAGCACCACCGCCGCGAACAGGCTCAGCTGGACCGTTTCGAAACCGCAGCCGCCGAGTGCCGCGAACGCCCGCTGCGGCACGAGCTTCACCGACGTCGCCACGATGATCGTCGGAACGGTGCGAGCCAGCTCAGCGGTACCGGCGACGTTGAGGACCGCAGTGGGTCCCACCGCGTCGGCCCCGGCCAGGCCCACCACCGCCGTCCCGGCCTGCGGCGGGAGCCCGGAAAGCACCGCGGCGACCAGGGCACTGCCCGGGGCGGCGCGCACGGCGCCGCCCCGCTCGGTCAGCAGCCGCACCGCGGTCGCCACGCTGCGTGCGGCGTCGAGGTCCAGCCGCTGCCGCAGCGACCGCAGCGCCACCAACGGGTCGGGGCTGTGCGCGGCGCGGACAACGTGCCACATCGGTCCGCACCAGGGCAGCCGTTCGCGCAGCAGCGCAACGGCCGCGCGCAGCCGAGCACGGTCGTCGCTGATGGTCAGCAGTCCGTCCACCACCCGCCGGATCACCCCGGTCGCACCGGACGTGTCGTCACGGGCCGCGGCCACGAGACGCGGCGTCAGCACCGACCCGGACTTGACCACCGGCGCTCCCCTTCCCCCGAGACAGTCAGAGCTGGCATCAGACAGGCAGCCGGATCTTCCGTCAAGCCGACGCCCCGCGCCGGGTGAGCGGGTCAACCAGCGGTGACAGCACGCTGCAGGATGGATCCGCAGGTCAGCTCCGCCGGGCCGCCCGCCGGCGGGTACTACCGTGCGTGGCATGCCGACGGTCCAGGTCAACGACCTCAGCAGGTACTACGAGCTCCACGGAACGGGGGCTCCGGTTGTCCTGATCGGCGGGCTGGGCGCGCCGACCTTCGCCTGCTCACCCCGATCACCAGGGACCGAGCGTTGATCACGGTCGACGTGTCGCCCGACCCACGACCAGGATTGGGCGTGATCGAGGCCCGGTGCGGCTACGGGTCGGCGAGCTCGGATGGGCTGATGTGCAGGGTCGCGAGCAGCCCGGCGTTCTTTTCCAGGTCGACGCGCTGCGGCAGCTGCCGGTCGACCCAATCGGCCCTGGCGTGCAGTCCCCGATCACGCAGAATCTGAAGGATCTTGCCTTTGTCGACCTCTGTCATGCCGGCTCCCTGGCGGTACGGCTACTCCAGGACGACGTCCGCCAAGGCCCGGCGCTACGTCTGGAACGGTTGAGGTTCCACCGGACGGAGCCTGGGTCGTCGTTCATCGAGGTGGCCGGCGGGTTGTTCCCGGTGCGCCAGAGTGGGCACCGTCGTGTGTGACGCCGTGGCCCTGCGCGGCGGAGAACGGGACGGCTCGCCCGTCGACGCGGTCGCCCGGGATGCCGGGGCGTCGCTTGATCGCCTCCGCCTTCGGCGGGTGGCTGAACAGGTCAACCTGCGGCATCGGCTCCGTACCGGCGCGCTGGCCTTCGACCGGTTCGGGGATGGGATGGCTCATGCGGCTCCTGCGGGCAGGTGAAGGTCAACGATGGCCCGCCGCAGGGTGCGGAGCCTTCGGCGGGCCACCCGTCGCCCGCCCTGCCGAAACGGGACAGCCATCACAGTACCCGCGGTGCGACCCAGCCACATCCGCGCACATGCAGGCCGACGCGCGGCGCGGGCCCGGCGTTGGCCCGGCGGGCGTGGTCGACGGCCGGGGTGCGCGGGGCACGACCGGCCGGCACAACGCCACACCGGTCGCACGGCAAGAGAGGGCAACCCGCAGACGGAAGGTTCACGACCCGCGATACGCCGGGGCGCGGCGGTCGATGCCCGTCGTTGACGCGTCGTCCGGCACCGGATGTCGCCGTACCCGCGGCCGGGCAGCCGCGCAGGGACCGGTGGTGGTGCGGGATGCTGGTGGGAGACGCCGCAGCGTTGCGGCTACGGCCTTTCGTCGCTGCCAGGCGGGCGTACCAGGTCCCCGTAGCGGGGCGCGCTGGCGCCGTAGATGCTGAAGTTCAGCCGGGCATCGACCGGATTCGGTGGACGGCAACGCCAATGCCGGTCACGGACGATCCGTGGGGGCCTCACCGGCGCGAGGTGGTCGGGCCCAGTCCCGTTCGGCCAGGAAACACTGCCGCAACGCTTGTTGACTTGTAGTGATCAAAAGACTACACCTTGTATGAACTCTCTC
>VAWN01000148.1 GCA_005885555.1 Actinomycetota bacterium | reverse complement strand
GGCGATCTGGTTCAGCTGGTGACTGGTCCAGGTGCTGAGATCGGTTCCCTTGGGTAGGTACTGGCGAAGAAGGCCGTTGGTGTTCTCGTTGCTGCCGCGCTGCCACGGCGAGTGGGGATCGGCGAAGTAGATGCTCAGGCCGGTCGAGTCCTCGATTCGTTGGTGGTGGAACATCTCGTTGCCCTGGTCCCAGGTCAACGTGCGCCGCAGCCTAGTCGGTAGTTTGGCGAACGCGCCGATCAGCGCGTCCGCAACCGACTTCGCGGAGTGATCCCCGGGCAGCCTGACCAGCACGGTGAGGCGGGTCTTGCGCTCCACCAGCGTAGCGACCGCGGAACGTTGCCCGGCACCGACGATAAGGTCGCCTTCCCAATGCCCGGCCCGCCGGCGGGTCTCGACCGCCGACGGTCGCTGCCGGATCGACTTCATGTTGGTGGACTGCTTCAGGGCGCCCTCACGCGAACGGCCCCGTCCCCGACGATGCCGGTAGGTTCGGCCGGTGCGCAGGTTGACCGGATCCGCTGGAATGATCAGTCCGCGAAAGACCGCTTCGTAGATGGTTTCAGCGCACACATGCCAGCCCGCGCGGCGTGCGTAACGCCGACGCAGCCACCGACTGATCTGGGCTGGCGACCACTTCCTGCGCAGCTTGTCCGCCACGGCCTCGCGGAGCGCGCCGTCGATGGTGAACCGTCGCGGCTTGGGCCGCCGGCGGCGTACATAGGCCTGGTTGTGTGCGTACCACGGCTGATACCGCCCATCCGGCTTCCGGTTGCGGGCGATCTCTCGGTACACGGTCTGGTAGCTCTTGCCGATCCGGGCAGCGATCGCCTTGACCGGCTCGTCACGGCCGAGCCCATCGGCGATTTCGATTCTGTCGTCCTGGCTCAGATACCGCGGGCTGATCGCAGTCTCGACGTAGCTCACGCGGCCAGCGTCGATGAACCACAGCGACCCACAGCTCAACGACACACCAACCCGCTGCGCGGCTTGAGAACCCGACAGCCCAGACCTGATCAACTCGAAGTAGCGACGCTTGACCGCCGTCGCCATCCTGTTCGGCGCATACCTCGGCACGCGGATCCCTTCAGGTGGGATTCGCAACGATCCCTAGAAACCGCCGGTCTTCGTCTCGAGGGATCTTCCCGCGGACGGGCTAAGGCGCGCCGGTTGAGCGGCTGGCTGATGAGGGTGAGAAAGCCACGACTGGCCGAGCCAACCCAGCGGTCCGTGGGAACGCGCGTTCCATAGCTGTCACCGTTGGCGTTCCAGGCCGGCGGCGGTGGCTTCCTGGCCAGCTCGAAGTAGGTGCCGGCCGAGAATGCGTGCCTGTTGCGGAGTCAAAGTAGCCGATCCAGTGCGGGTCGCAGGGGCGGTCAGCCTTGTCGAAGGCCCGCTCGGCCCGGTCCAACGCCGCCGCGCAGGCCCGCTCATCCTGTGGGGCTCGCAAACCGGGCTCGGGCTATGCGGCCTGCGCGTATTCATTGATCAAGCCGTTGAGGACCGGTCGGCGTTGGATCTTCACGGCGGGTTGGCTTGGTGTTGGTCGGGCCGGGTGGGGCGGCTGCTGGGCCAAGGCGCGGTGGGGACGATGATCGTTATAGTGCCGCGTGTATTCGGCCAGGACGGCGGTCAGATGTCGTCGGCCGAGGATGAGCATCCGGTCGGTGCACTCGCGTCGGACGGTGCCCACCCAGCGCTCGGCCTGGGCGTTCGCCCCGGGGCGCCTGCGGCGGAGTGCGAAGGATATCCAGCCCGGCGGCGGTGAAGACCGCGTCGAACGCCGCGGTGAACTTCGTGTCCCGGTCATGCTGTAGAAATCGCAGGTGGCCGGCGCGATCGTCGAGTGTCATCAGTAGATTGCGGGCTTGTTGGGTGACCCAGGCGCCGGTGGGGTGGGCGGTGACGCCCACGACGTGGACTTGGCGGGTTGCGAGCTCCAGGAAGAATAGTACGTAGAGTCGTTGGAAGAACACCGTGTCGACAGTGAAGAAGTCGCACGCCACGATCGTGCGGGCTTGGGTGGTGAGGAACTGCTTCTAGGTCGGGCCAGCCCGGCGGGGTGCTGGGTCGACACCCGCGCGGTGCAGGATCTTCCATACGGTACTGGCCGCGATGTGGTAGCCGAGCCGGATCAGTTCGCCGTGCACGCGGCGATGTCCCCACGTCGGGTTCTCGGCGGCTAGGCGCAGGACCAGCGCACGCAGGTTCGGGTCGATCGGCGGTCGGCCGGGTCGAGCATGTGCGAAGGTCCAATGTCGTGCGATCAGTTGGCGGTGCCAGCGCAGCAGCGTGGCCGGGGTGACGAAGAGCGCCGCCCAGCGGTGGCGGGGGAGTAGGCGGGACAGGGCGGCCAGTACGACCCGGTCGGCGGGTTGCAGATCGGGGCGGTGAACCTGGCGACGCAGGACCGCGACCTCGTGGCGCAGAACCAGAAGCTCGACGTCCTTGGCGGCGCCGTCGCGGGCGAGTTGGGTCAACATCTGCAGGACCTGACGCAGTAGGAGGTAAACCAGCGAGGCACTCATGGCCTGATCATCGAACCGTCTCGCTTGCGGACCGTAGAAAACCGCACCTCACGGCCCGCACCGAGTTCTCGAGCCCCACAGGTAATCGATGACACGCACCGGGATGTGGATGATGTCCCGAGGATCGCTGGCCGCCGACAACGGAATCCGTATCAGTGGCACGAGGTGCCGATATCGATCTTCTCTATCCGTTGAGTCAATCCCAGATCTCTAGGCTGAGCGTGACAGATGCCCGGCTGTGCATTGAGGGTTAAGCAGGCCGGTCCGACCAAACGAAAGCGCGGCGGGCCGGCCTGCTCGGGACCAGTAGTCGGGATATCCCAAGTCGATGATCGGTGACATCGTGGTCTGGCCGAATCCGGTACCC
>VAWN01000020.1 GCA_005885555.1 Actinomycetota bacterium | reverse complement strand
TCGACGAGGTAGACCGATCATGTTCCCCTCCAGGGGTGACGGCTGCGCCATGCATTGCGGGCGTACCGCTGGTGATGAGTGTTGATGATCCGACCGACCGGTCTGGGTACACACGAGACGTCATACAACAAGTATTCCTCTGGCCACTGAAAGTCAACGGCCGTTTCGGCAGGGTTCCGTGACCGGGTAGGCCCGTGTCGGCCACCGCGCCGGGCCATCGCCACGCCCAGGCACCGGTACAGCCCTAGGCCGACACGTAGGCGTGCTCGCCGGTGGCGTACTCGGCGGCGCGCTGGTGGATGACGTCGTGCGGCACGTCGTGCAGGAGCACCCGCGTGGTACCGGTGAACGCGTGCGGAGCGTTGACCGCGACCAGGCCGCACATCGTGCCGTCGCGGTAGAACGTGGCCAACCGCGACCTCGGCATTCGGATCGATGAGTCCACATGCCTGGATGCGCAGGTCGGCCTGCTGCGACCAGAAGCGGGGCAGCAGCGTCACCGGGGGAACGGGCCGGTCGCCGGCGAGCAGGCTGGCGGCCGCGGCCCGGCCCTGTTCCATCGCCGCGATCCACTGCCCGCAGCGGGTTTCCCTGGTACTGAAGCGCAGGTTGGGCCAGCGGGCGATGACGCCGGCCGCGACGACGCCGTAGGCGCCGCGTACCCGCAGGTTCTCGTCGCACCGCACCCCGTCGCTCAGGTCGAACCCGGCACTGGCGAGCCACTGGGTGTCCGGGCGTTCCCCGGCGGTGACGAGTACGACGTCGGCCACGATGTACTCGCCGTCGTCGAGGGTCAGCCGCCACCGGTTGCGGCGGCGTTCCACCTCGGCGACCCGCCGGCCCAGCCTGGTCTCGATACCGGCCGCGCGATGGGCCGCGGTGACCAGACTGCCGATGGGTTCGCCGATGGCGCGGTACATCAGGCAGGGCTTGGAGTCGATGATGACCGCGCGGCGGGCCAGCCCCCGTACGGCACAGGCGGCCTCACAGCCGGTCAGGCCGCCACCGACGATGGCGACCCGCTCGGCGTGGTACAGCTCGCTGCGCACCGCCCAGGCGTCGGACAGCGTGTGCAGCGTGTGCAGGCCGGGTTCACCGACCGGCCAGCCGCGCGGTACGACCGGTGCGGCACCGGTCGCGATGACCAGGCCGTCGTACCGGTACACCTCGTCGTCATCGGTGATCACGACCTGGTTGTCGGTGTCCAGCAGCACCGCCCGCCGGCCCAGCCGCAGCTCCATCGGTGCCTCGGGCATCCGCAGCGCGACGTCGGACGGCTTCTGGTGTCCGGAGAGCAGCCCCTTGGAGCAGGCCGGCCGGTCGTAGGGCCGCTCGTCGCCCAGTACCGTCAGGTCGCCGGTGAAGCCCAGGCGGCGCAGCTCGTCGGCGGCGGCCAGGCCGGCCGGTCCGGCGCCCACCACGACGATCCGGTCGCGCCAGCCGAAAGCCGTCGGCGCGGTCATGGATACGGCGGTCATCGGCTCTCCATCCGTTCGGCGGGCATCACCATCGTGGTGGCGGCGCGGCTGAGCACGATGGCCCGCGCCGGGCACACCCGGGCGGCCTGGATCACCTGGTCGAGCTGCCGGGCCGGTACCGCCGGCCGGTACGTCAGCCGCCCGTCGCCGCGCAGCTGGAAGATCTCCGGTGCCTCGTGCTCACAGAAGCCGAACCGCACGCACCGGCTGGGATCGACGTTGACCGTCACCTGCCGCCCGCTCAGCCGCGCCGCGACCCGTTCCGCCGCGCGCCGGGGTACCGAGGCGGCGCGGTACGTGGTGGCGACGCGGAGCAGGAGCACCGACAGCCACCCGACCGCGACCACCGCCCGTACCAGCGTCGACCTCGTGTCCGACCCGGAGATAAGCACGTGTGCGCAGAGCAGGGTGAAGGCGAAGTACGCGGTGATGTGCAGCATCCGCCACCGGTGGTACCCGAGGATGCGCTGGACGAGCACCGAGACCGCCAGCGAGATCAGCAGCTCCAGCGAGATGACCCCGACCCCGATACCGAACGGGTCCCGCCCGTTGGTGAACGGCAGCCACTCGTCGACCAGCCGCACCGTGCCGGCCGGTACGGCGAGCTGCGCCAGCGCGTGCACCACGCCCAGCGTCAGGCCGACCAGGGTCAGCGTCTGGTGCACCCCGTAGAGAGTCTGGTGGCGGACGCGGGTCAGGCCCCACCCGACGCGTAACAGGGTTCCCCAGACCACGGTCAGCCACAGCAGGATCAGGGAGAGGAAACCCACACTGGCTGCTACGAGGTGCACACTCTGCTGCCCTGTCGGCATTGTCGGCACGTCTCCCGGTAGTCGTGTTGGTCGACAGGCCGCGGCCCGCCACCAGCTCACTAGAACCCGACTACGTCGAAGGTCTCGACATGGTTACGGGCGGGCGGGCGGCCGGTACGGCGCGGTTCGTCGGTAGGGTGCTCCCATGACGGTCCTCGACGAGATCGGCCGCAGCCGGTACGTCAGTCTCACCACGTACCGCAGGAACGGCACGCCGGTCGCCACCCCGGTCTGGCACGTGCGCGACGGCGCCGAACTGTTCGTGGTCACCGAAGTCGCCACCGGGAAGGTCAAGCGGATCCGGAACAACAGCCGCGTGGTGGTCACCGTCTGCGACTTCCGTGGCCACACCGCGCCGGACGCGCCGAGCGCCGAGGGTACCGCCCGGCTGCTCGACGACGCCGGCACGCAGGCCGCGCGGACGCTGCTGGCCCGCAAGTACCTCATGTCCCGGCTGGGTAACTGGCTCACCGGGATCCTGCACATACCGCGCCGGCCGCTGGTCGGTATCGCGGTGACGTTCTGACCCACCGGCTGACCCACCCGCGAGGTAGACCCAGCCGGTGAGCGTCGACTCCTTCACCCGGGCGCGCACCGGGCGGTAGGCGGCCGGGTCGATGGTGCCCGGCGTCTGGCGCACGACGGTGTCGTAGACGTGGCCGGACGTGATGACGCCGAAGTCGGCGCACACGGGGCAGCGCAGGATCTCGACGATGCGTTCGCGGCGCTCCCCGACCGCGATGGCTCCCTCTGGCACAAATCCAGTCTCAGGGCGCGGTACCCCGGCTTGACGCGGGCGTTCGAAGAGTGAAGACAGTCGACGTCTTCTTACGTTTCCTTACCGGCCTTGACAGTCATCGATGATGGCGTATTGGGCCAACTGCTGCTCGCATATTGTCGCGATACCTCATCCGCCCGGGCGCTCACCCGCCTGCTGTCCGTCGTCCCGGCGCCACAGGTCGCCGAGGCGGTGACCGACCTGGTCGAGCCGGGTGAGCCGGCGGCGACGTCCTATTGGCGCGACGTACCGGCCCTGCTGCGCCGGCTGGAACAGGTACCCGGCTCGGTCGACGGGGTACCGCACCTGCTGGCGTTCGTCAGCCGGCTCGCCGAGGCGGTCGGCGGCACCCGGGCCGAGGAGCTGTACGACTGGATCGACACCGTGGCCGGCGGGCTGGGCGTGGACCGCCCGGCACGGCGCCGCCTGCACCGGGCCCGCCGGCACGACGGGGGACGCGCGGCCGAACCGCAGCCGCCGCGCACCGTCGTCGCGGAGCCGGCCGCGCCGCCGGAGGGCCTGCGCCAGATCTGGGGCGGGGTGCCGATCCGCAACCCGGACTTCACCGGCCGCACCGGACTGCTGCACGACATGAGCACCGCGCTGCGGACCAGCCCGAAGGCGTCGGTACTGCCGCAGACGGTGCACGGCCTCGGCGGCGTGGGCAAGACGCAGCTCGTCGTCGAGTACGTGTACCGGCACGTCGACGCGTACGACCTGGTCTGGTGGATCCCGGCCGCGCACCGTGGGGCAGACCGCCGAGGCGCGGGGGGTGGCGGTGGACGCGCTGGACCGGTACCGCGGCAACTTCGGCGTGCGGCACCCGCTGACCCTGGTGGCGGCGGCCAACGTCGCGATCATCCTGCGCGCGTCCGGCATGACGGCGCAGGCGCGGGCGCTGAACGAGCACACGCTCGACGCGATGACCGACGTGCTCGGCCCGGAGCACCCGTACACCCTCTGCGTGCAGAGCAACCTCGCCAACGACCTGGCGGCGCTGGGCGACGCGGCGGCCGCCCGGAGCCTGGCCGAACGCACGCTGGCGGCGTCGCGGCGGGTCCGCGGCGACGCGCACCCGTACACGCTGGCGTGCGCGGTCAACGCGGCCATCGACCGGCAGGCGAGCGGCGACGCCGAGGGCGGCCGCCGGCTCCTCGACGAGGCATTGGTACCGCTGGGCGAGGCGCTCGGTGCCGAGCATCCCGAGGTGCTCGACGCGCAGCGGTACCTGCGCATGGCAAGCGACATCGAGCCGCCACCGACCTGAGCCGGGTGCGTGTCTGCGTCGGGTGGGCTGCGGCTCGTCAGGTGGACGGCCTCCCGGACCTGCCTGTCCGGCTACGCCGGGACGACCGCGTCTGCGCGCTACGTCTACTGTGGACGATCGCCGGAACGGGTCCGGCGAGGTAGACCCAGCCGGTGATCCTGGACTCCTTCACCCTGGCTCGAATCCGGCGGTAGGCCTCCGGATTGATCGGACCGGAGGTTTGGCGGACCTGTATCAACGCTTGTCCGGTCAGCCCGTTGGCGTCCCGCGCGACAGGACCTATGTTGATCGCGACCCGCAGTCGGATCTGGGTCGCCGGTTCCGCCCAGAGGTTGTGTTTCCGGAGGCGGCCGGCCAGGTGGGCGAGAAGCGGGTCGACCAGACAGACACTGGGAATGTTCGGTGGTGCGGCAGTGCGGACACCGTCACCGTGGTCCTGATGTATGCACGCGGACCAAGGGATCCCTGCTGCGGCAAAGGCCCCTTGCAGGATCCGGTAGAGATGCTCGCGCATGAGGCGATGGTCGTCGTCGGTACGACGGCGATCCGCAGAGCCGGCGATGTCGCTGGCGAAGATCGTGTTTGCGCCACGAGCGCGGGAAGGAAGGTTGATGAGGTAGGAGACCTTGCTTGCTGCGGTGCTGTGTGGCAGATGGGGGATTGTTGGCCCTCCGGAGTCGCCCTGCGTGGGGGAGGCTTCAAGCCGCCTCGTGCTGCGTCTGGCTGAATGCCGGGGGTGGTGAGCGACGAGGAAAAGGCGCACGGAGAGTGCGTCAGGCGGGGACTGGGAAGGCGAGCGCACGCTCTTCGCTGTTGACGTGTCGAAACTTCGATAGATGGCATCGAAACTGGGGCGGACAAGAGGTCCCAGGATGAGCCTGGCGGATACCCGCTTACTGGCCAGGTGGTGCCCGGCATACAGGCGACGCGAGCCCGGTCTGCGGCTGTTATGCGGAACGTGGGAAGGCAGGCCCCGACACGGCTGCTGGCAGGAGTGCCGGTGGCGAGAGGGAGCGCGTACAAGCGGCCGACGCCGTGAGGCGCTGAGTACCGTCGCGTGGGCCTGCTGGCGGACCTGCTCGTAGTAGTGCTGAAGCTCCTGTAATGGGGGTGGAGCGAAGGGGCAGGACTATCCGGGGTTGTTCGTTGGGTCAACCGATGTTCTCGGGAGGAACCGGGTGGACAAGCCGAAGTCGAAGGACAAGCCGTTCGAGATCTCCAAGCGGGAGGTGTGGGAGGCGTACCAGAAGGTCAAGGCCAACAAGGGTGCGGCCGGGGTGGACGGGGTGACCATCGAGGCGTTCGAGAAGGATCTGCAGGGCAACCTGTACAAGGTCTGGAACAGGATGTCCTCGGGTAGCTACTTCCCGCCGCCGGTCAAGGCGGTGCCGATACCGAAAGACGGCGGCCGAGCGGTCCGGATCTTGGGAGTACCCACCGTGGCCGATCGCATCGCGCAGACCGTGGTGGCCGCACGGTTGGAGCCGAGGGTGGAGCGCATCTTCCACACTGACTCCGACGGCTACCGGGTGGGGCGTTCGGCGATCGATGCGGTGGCCAAGTGCCGGCAACGGTGTTGGAGGTACGACTGGGTGATCGATTTGGATATCCAGAAGTTCTTCGACACCTGTCCGCACGAGCTGATCGTCAAGGCGGTAGCGTCGAACACCGACCAGGCATGGGTGGTGTTGTACGTGCAGCGGTGGCTGACCGCGCCGCTGGCGACACCGGATGGCACCTTGCAGGCAAGGGACCGAGGAACCCCACAGGGGTCTGCGGTTTCGCCGGTGTTGGCTAACCTGTTCCTCCACTACGCGTTCGACATGTGGATGGCGCGGGAGTTCCCATCCATCCGGTTCGAGCGGTACGTGGACGACGCGGTGGTGCACTGCGTCAGCAAGCGGCAGGCGTACCACATGCTGGCCGCGATCAGCGCGCGGATGAGCGAGGTCGGACTGGCATTGCACCCGACCAAGACGAAGGTCGTGTACTGCCGGGACCGTAGTCGGCGGGGTGACCACGAGGTCATCTCGTTCACGTTCCTGGGGTATACGTTCCGTCCGCGGAAGACGAAGAACCGACTGGGGCGGATGGATACGTCGTTCCTGCCGGCGATGAGTCGGGAGAAGCTGATCGACAAGGGTCGGCAGGTACACCGGTGGCGGCTGGACCGGCGCACCACTGAAACTCTGGTCGACCTCGCGGAAACGATCAACCCGATCGTGCGGGGTTGGATGAACTACTGGGGCCACTTCTACCGGTCCGAGATGTTCACCCTCCTACAACGCATCAACACCTACCTGATGCGCTGGGCTCGTCTGAAGTACAAGCGGCTGCGAGGGTTCAAACGCCTCAAGGCGTGGTGGGACCGGGTCGTCAAGCGCGCCCCGAACCTGTTCGCGCACTGGCAGTGGACAACGCGGGTCCTTCCGACTGGATGGTAGGAGCCGTGTGAATCGAGAGGTTCACGCACGGAACTGTGGGAGCCGGCGGGTGAGACTCCCGCCGGCCACCCGGCGGTTAAGCGGTCCGCTGGGCAGGAACCTGACGGCGGGGTCCCCTGTCCCGAGCTGGTGCCGCGGGTCTTCCATGGTCGCGCCCTCCACCTATGGGTTCGGACGGCGGCAATATTAGGTACCAACGCTCGGGCTAATGGCCCGTCGTCGGAACAGTGTCGATGATGTGACCTTCGGGCGGGCGTGGTTGTGGTGCTGCCATTGTTTCCGGTTACGGTCCATGGTGGTCCGGGCTTCCCGCACCACCGGGTTTCGGCAACGGCTCGGCGAGCAGCGCGTCAGCCGCGGTACGCAGCCCGTCTACGAACACCTCGCCGGCCGGGGTCAGCGCGCCGGCGCCGGTCAGCTCGCCGAGCGCGACGTCGACCTGCTCGCGCGCCTCGGCGAACTCGCGCATCGCCAGGTCACCGAGCGCCGGCCTCGCAGCGAGCGCCCGCCAGGTGTCGGCGACGCCAAGGAACGCGTACACGCCCTGCAGCAGACCGCCAAGCGGGCGTGGGTCGGTGCGCCAGGGGGCCCACAGCTTCGAATGCTGAAACTCGTGCACCATGGTCACCGCGACCGGTGTGGTGAGCCGGCGAAGTGCTCAGGTCTCGGTAGCTGGCGGCCGATAGGGATCCCCATGAGACGTGCGGCATTCCTGCGGGTGTCCTTCGCCCTCGCGGCGCTGGGGGTGCTGCTTGCCGTGCTCGGTACCGCCATCGTGGCCTCCCGCGCCTCGACGGAGCGGGCCCAGCTGGACCGCAGCCTGTCCACCGCGGCCGGGGAGAAGGCGGCGCTCATCGACACCGAGCTGCAGCGCGTCCAGGCGCTCGCGCTGGTGACCTCACGGATCCCACCGTTCTCGGAGCTGTACGCCGACGAGGGTAGCCAGGCGGCGGCGATCGCCGCGGTCGCCGGACCCGGTCGGGAGATCAACGAGGCGCTGACCTACCTGTGGCAGCTGTACCCCGACCGGCTGGTCGAGGTCGGCTACGTCGACGTCGACGGGGCGGAGAACGCCCGGGTGGTCAACGGCCGGCCGGTACCCGTCGATCAGCTGATGCACGACGTGCGCACCTGGCCGTCGTACCGGCAGGGCGTGAACACGCCGGAGGGTAGCGCGACGATCAGCGCGCCGTTCACCTCGCCGACCGCGCACGTACCGGTGGTCGCCGCGACGGTACCGGTGGCCGTGGACGGGCGGGTCCGCGCCTACGTCGAACTTGAGCTCGCCACCGCCGCGCTGGACCGGGTACTGGAGGCCGACCGCGACCCCCGGCTCGGGCTGCAGGTGGTCACCGGCACGGGTACCGCGGTCGCCGGCGCCGGCCCGCAGTTCACCACACCCGCCGGCCGCCTCACGAGCGGGCTGTCCGGCACGGACCGCTGGCGGTACGCGGTGCGCCCGGTCCCGCAGGCCACCGACTGGTACGTGGTCGCCGCGGGGCGGCCGCAGTCCGCGCTGGGCCTGGCGGTGCAACCCGCGCAGGCGACGATCCTCGCGCTGGCACTGCTGGCGTTCGCGGTGGCCATGGTCGGCTTCCGCCGCGCCAGGACGGCCGCCGCGCAGGAACTGGCCGCCGAACAGCAGGCGCGGGCCGAGGCCGAGCAGCGCTCCCGGGTCGACGGGCTGACCGGGCTGTTCAACCGCCGCCACACGATGGAGACGATCGAACAGGAGCTGGCCCGCGGATCGCAGGGGCCGGGCGTCGGGGTGCTCATGTTCGACGTCGACCACTTCAAGCGGATCAACGACCGGCACGGCCACAGCGGCGGGGACGCGGTACTCGTCGAGGTCGCCGAGCGGCTGCGTGCCGGCGTGCGGGACTGGGACATCGTCGCCCGCATCGGCGGCGAGGAGTTCTGCGTGATCACCCCCGGCCTGGACTCCGAGGCGGCCGTCGCGGCGCTCGGCGAGCGGCTGCGCATCGCGGTGGCCGAGCGGCCGATCGTGCTGCCCCGCGACGCCGCGGTACCGGTGACCATCTCGGTCGGCGCCGCCCTCGTCGCGCCCGGCGACGGCTCGGCCGAGCACGCCCTGGACTTCGCCGACCGCGCGCTGTACGCGGCCAAGCGCCACGGCCGCAACCGGCTGCGCCGCTTCTCCGAGCTGGACACCGCCGACATCCGCGCCGAGCAGCCCGAGTGCCTGCACATCGCCGAGGCGCTCGCGCTCAGCAGCGACCTGCGGGAGGGCAACCTGGCCGCACACAGCAAGCAGGTCGCCGAGCTGTCCGCCGCGGTCGCCCGCCGCCTCGGCCTGCCCGCGGACCAGGTACTGCGGGTGCAGCTCGGCGGCTGGCTGCACGACGTCGGGAAGATGGCGGTACCGGACGCGATCCTCACCAAGCCCGGCCCGCTCGGCGACGGCGAGTGGCACACCATGCGTACCCATCCGGCCGTCGGTGCGGACCTGCTGCGGCACTTCCCGGAGCTCGCCCCGGCCTGCGCGGCGGTGCGCCACCACCACGAGCGGTTCGACGGCACCGGGTACCCGGACCGGCTGGCCGGCGACGAGATCCCGCTGGACGCCCGCATCGTCGCCGTGGCCGACGCCTTCTCCGCGATGACCTCCGACCGGCCGTACCACATCCCGCGTACGGTGGCCCAGGCGATCGACGAGGTACGCCGCTGTGCGGGTACCCACTTCGATCCCGCGGTCGTCGCCGCCCTGGTCGCGGAGGTGCAGTCCCTCGCCGCGGTACCCGTGTAGGTCAGGTCGGCGACGGTTCGATGTCGCACTCGGCGCGCCGGCCGCCGGCCGCGTCGAGCACCGCCGGATGGCTGGTGCCGAGCACCCGCCGCAGCGTCGCGAGCGTCTCGTCGATCAGCTCCTGGGCGGCGTCGACCTCGCCCGCGGCCTGCAGGTCCAGCGCGAGGTTGCCGGCCGCGGCCAGGGTCTCCGGGTGTTCCTCGCCGCGGACCAGGCGCAGGCGGATGAGGGTGCGCTCGGACAGTGACCGGGCGGCCGTGGTGTCGTGGTCCAGCGCCAGGTCGGTGGCCAGGTTGGTGGCCGCGCACAGGGTGTACGGGTGCTCGTCGCCGAGCACCTCGCGCAGCGCGGTGAGGGACTGCTCGTCGGCCTGCCGGGCGCGGCGCCGGTCGCCGATGGCGCGCAGGATCACCGCGAGGTTCTCCTCGGCGGCGAGGGTCAGCGGGTTGCGGCCGCCGAAGCGCCGCCGGTGACGGCGAGGTCGCGTGCCTCGGTCAGCCGGCCGGTCGCGCGCAGCGCGTTGGCGTAGCTCATCACCGCGGCGAGCGTGTGCTCGTGGTCGGCGCCGACCCGGGCGTGGTAGTCGTGGTAGTTCTGTTCGGCGAGGGCGAGCGCGTCGGCGTACTCGCCGCATTTGCGCCGCGCGATGACGATCGTCCGGGCGGCCAGCAGCACCTCGCTGTGCCGCGAGCCGAGCCGTTCCCGGTACGCCGCCCAGAAGTCGCTCTGCAGGTCCAGCGCCTCCCGGTAGTGGCCCAGGCCGTACAGGTCGCGGGCGAGGTTGCTGACCGACAGCAGGGTCAGCGCGTGGCTGTCGCCGAACATTTCCCGGCGCTTGTCGAGGACCTGCTCGTCGAGCTGGTACGCCTGCTCGAAGTCGCCGGTCATCCGCATGTTGACGGCGAGGTTGCTGAGCATGAAGACGGTGCTGGGGTGGTCGGGACCGTACCGGGCCTGGTGCCGTTCCTGGTTGCGCCGGTCGACCTGCAACGCCTGCCGGTACTGCCCGGCGATGCGCAGGTCGGCGCCGACGCTGATGGCCATCAACAGCGTGTAGGGGTGGTCCGGCCCGTACCACGGGCTGCGTTCCAGCCGCGTGGGTCAGCCGGCGGGACCGCTCGTACTCGCCGAGCGAGCGCAGCCCGTTGGCCAGTTCCAGGGTGGCCAGCAGGGTCAGCTCGTGGTCGGGGCCGAGACCGCCGTCCTCCGGTGGCCGGCTCCACGCGTTGACCGCCCGCTCGCCGAGGCTGCGGCAGCTCTCGTAGTCGCCGGTCAGGTACAGGTACCGGATCTGGTCGAGGACGACCCGCCGGGCGGACACCTCGTCGGCCTGGATCAGCCCGGCCGGCAGCACATGCGGGGCGAGCAGGTCGTGCAGCTCCCAGTTGGGCAGGTCGTCGGGCGGGCCGGGGTTCGCGGCGGCGAGCAGGCCGTGCACGTCGGCGCGGACCCGCTGGCGGACATCGTCGGGCAGCAGGCTGCGCAGCCCGATGCGGATCAGCCGGGGTACCTGGATCCGCTGGCTGTTCAGGTACACCTTGGCCAGCCCGTACCGGTTGAGCGTGGCGACCGCGCGGTTGATCCGCACCGGATCGCGCAGCGCCTGCGCGAGCGAGGTGGAGATCTGCCCGTCCCGGCCGCTGCGCAGCAGGGTGAGCGACACCGGTTCGGTACCCAGATAGGCGAACAGCTCGAACAGGTCGGCGGCGTCGGGGGACTCGCCACGCAGGCGTTCCAGCGCGACCCGCAGGGAGGCGGTCATGATGACCGGGTAGTTCGGCGAATGGTTGCCGGCCGCCTCCTCCAGGGCCGTCTCGTCGAAGGCGGCCAGCAGTTCAGCCCGGGGCATCCCGGTGTCCGGGAGGGTGGCCAGGATCTCCAGCGCCATCGGCAGGTCGCCGATCAGGTCGGCCAGCCGGTCGGACTCCTCCGCCGAGATGCCCCGGTCACGCCGGCGCAGGTACTGGATGTCCGTTGTTCTATCCGTCAGCCCCGCCGGCATACCCGCGCAACAGCGCCGGGGCCGGACGGCATCCGCCGTCCGGCCCCGGGCCGCTGTCAACGCCGCGGTCTACCCGCCGGCCATCGCGCCGATCACGAGGAACGGTTCCTCGCCGTCGACCACCCGGTCGGGCAGCGGCGCGTCCGGTGACTCGTTGGACAGGTCCTCCTCGCAGGCGTAGAAGCGGACGAACGGCCGGCGCTGCCCGGTGTGGCGGTCACGGATCGTGCCGCACAGCATCGGGTACCGTGCTTCGAGCGCGTCCAGCACACCGCGCTGGGTGACCGGACCGCCCACCTCCAGCCGCACCTCGCTGCCGACCTTGGCCAGGGTCTTCAGGTGCGCCGGCAGGACCACCCGGATCACGGCAGCACCTGGACTTCCACGGAGAGCACCGCGGGCAGGTCGCGGACGATCGGTGCCCAGGTGTCGCCGCCGTCGGCCGAGCCGTAGACCTGGCCGCCGGTCGTACCGAAGTAGACGCCGCACGGGTCGAGCGTGTCCACGGCCATCGCGTCGCGCAACACATTGACGTAGCAGTCGGCCTGGGGCAGGCCGGTGGTCAGCGGCTCCCAGTCGGTACCGCCGGTGCGGCTGCGGTACACGCGCAGCCGGCCCTCCGGCGGGTAGTGCTCGGAGTCGCTCTTGATGGGTACCACGTAGACGGTCTCCGGCTCGTGCGCGTGCACCGCGATCGGGAACCCGAAGTCGGTCGGCAGGTCGCCGCTGACCTCGCGCCACTGGCCGCCGGCGTCGTCGGTGCGCATGACGTCCCAGTGCTTCTGCATGAACAGCGTCTGCGGCCGGGACGGGTGCATGGCCAGGCGGTGCACGCAGTGGCCGACCTCGGCGTCCTCGTCCGGGAGCTGTCCGGAGCGCAGCCCCCGGTTGATCGGCTGCCAGGTCTTGCCGCCGTCGTCGGTGCGGAAGGCGCCGGCCGCGGAGATCGCCACATACATCCGCTCCCGGTTGGCCGGGTCGAGGATGATCGTGTGCAGGCACATGCCGCCGGCGCCCGGCTGCCAGCGGGGCGCGGACCCGTGGGTACGCAGCGCGGGCAGTTCCTGCCAGCTGCGACCGCCGTCCGACGAGCGGAAGATCGCCGCGTCCTCGGCGCCGGCGTAGACCAGGTCCGGGTCG
Source organism: Actinomycetota bacterium (assembly GCA_005885555.1). Taxonomy (GTDB): domain Bacteria; phylum Actinomycetota; class Actinomycetes; order Mycobacteriales; family Micromonosporaceae; genus AC-43. The sequence continues at coordinate 9,343 of VAWN01000020.1, read as the reverse complement.
TCCGGCGACGGCTCCAGGTGCCAGATCCGCTTGAACTCGAACGGTCGCGGCGTCCCGTCGTACCACAGGTGCTCGCCGGCCTCGCCCTCGTAGCTGAAGTCGTTGTCGACCGGCTCCCAGGTCTTCCCGCCGTCGTTCGAGCGCTGGATCAGCTGGCCGAACCAGCCCGACGACTGCGAGGCGTAGAGCCGGTCGGGGTCGGCCGGCGAACCGGCGACGTGGTACATCTCCCAGCCGCCGAAGTGTGGGCCGGCCACCTGCCAGTCCCGGCGCGTACCGTCGGCGGTCAGGACGAACGCACCCTTACGCGTGCCGACCAGTACCCGTACTCCACTCATGCCGTACTCCTTTCCCGGGCCGCGGCCCGCACACACTCGTCCGACGGGGTAGACCGGGCCGGGCGGCGAAAGTCATCGGTGCTCGCAAAGCTCACCTTACGACGGCACATGATCCCGGTCAGACATACCACCGTGACGAACGGCGGGGCGGTTCCGGACAGCCGGCGCCGGGCAGCTCAGGGGCGGCGCCGGCGGTGCTCATCCGGGACCGGTGCGGGTGAACGTCCACGAGCCGCTGAAACTGTCCGCGGCACCGCCGGTGACCAGCGTGTCGGTACCGATGCACTGCCACGAGCTGGACAGGTACGGCTTGGCGCCGACCGCCGGCGCGGCACCGCCCGCGGCGGCGAGCTGGCTCAGGCTCAGCGGGCCGACGGTCGTGGCGAAGGGGCTGTCGATGTGGATGGTCACGGACAGCCGGGTGGCGTCGGCGTTCCTGATCCCGATCGTCGTTCCCGAGGTGACCGTCGGGGGCGGCAGGACGAGGGTCTCGGTGACCGTGCCGCGGTAGGTGAAGTGGCCGGTGAACTTCGTGCTGCCGGTACCGGTGAAGGTGACCGGCGCCATGCCGTCGAACACGGTGGTCGTCCTGCCCTGCGGGTCCACGTGCACCCGCACGCCCGCCCCGCCCTGCTCGCTGAAGACCTTGCCGCTGGCCTGCATGCTCGTGGCGGTCCACTGGCCGACCAGGCAGTTGCGGCCGGGCTTGGCGCAGTAGTCGGTCAGGTTCTGCCCGAGCAGGGTCACCGAGCCGGCCTTGTCGCCACCGGTGAAGCCGAGGTACTGCTGGCCGGGCACCAGCTCGTCGAAGTGGGTACCGGCGCCGGGGCTGCCCGCCGGGCAGGCGCAGCCGGCGATCGTGCAGTAGGGGCCGCCGGTACCGAGGACCGCGTCCTTGCCGTCGCCCAGCGACAGCCGCCCCGCGGTACCGGCGCCGGGCGTCACGGTGACGACCTGCGCGTCGATGTCGAGCTGGTCGACCGTCACGCCGAACTCCCTGGCGGACAAGGTGACCGTGCCGGTACCGAGCCGCGCGTTGCCCAGTGCCGGCCGGTACTCGGGCAGGCCCGGGCCGGTCGTCCACGGCCGGCCCGGGTACCGGCCGTGCAGGTAGCCGCTGCCCCACGAGTCGAGGAAGGCCGGGGTGACGCCGGCGGCGGTCCAGCCGGCCCGGGTCTCGGCTATCGGGCCGCCCGCGGACAGCGGCCGCATCGCGGTACCGATCGGGTCGATGACCTTCCAGGGGTCGGTACCCGTCTCCGCGAGGTGGACGTAGAAGCCGAACCCGCTGTACGTGCGCCGGTACAGCGGCCAGGTCGGCGTGTCGAGGTAGTCCGTCCAGGCGGTGCCCAGGGCCTGCCGGGTGCCGAGCTGTTCCTCGACCCAGTTCGGGGTGCCCTCGATGTACCACTGCGGCATCGCGTCGTATGCCGTGCCGAACCGGCCGTAGAGGTAGCAGTGCGTCAGCTCGTGGACGAGGTAGTCGCGCATCCGGTCGGCGTACGGCGGCTTGGTCGCGGCCGGGTTGATGTGGATCGTGCAGCCGGTGAAGGTACCGTGCCCGGTCGGCCCGCAGGCCACCGTGTACGCCGCCGCCTTCGCCACGATGTTGCGGGTGTTGAGCGACATGAACACGGTCTTCGGGTACGGGAACGGCTGCAGGTGCCCGGTCAGCTCCGACTCGATGTCGGCCACCTGGGCACGGTACGGCTCGGCACCGGCCGAGTCGGCGGACAGGCAGGCGATGTTCGGGTCCTGGGCCGGCGCCTTCGGCGCGTGCAGCCCCAGGCCGGCCGGGAGCACCGGGCCGGCCGGGGTGAGCTTGTCGGCCGGGAGCGCCAGGCCGGCCGGGGTGGCCTGGCTGGTCGGCGCGTCGAGGTCGTGCAGCACCGCAGCCCGCTGGTCGGCGGTCAGCTCGCCCCAGTGGCCGAACACCCAGATCACCGCGATCGTGCCGGACGGGATGTCGCCGGCCGGTCCGGGTACCGGCACGCCACCGGGTACCGGACCGATCGCCTGGGCGAACGCGGACAGCGCGGTGGGCAGGTCCACCCGGCCGTCCTCGCCGACCCGGTCGAGGGTCAACTGCCACGCCGACCGCGCGCCCGGCGACGGCGACGCCGCCCCGTGACGGGCCCCCGCTCCACAGCCGCCCATCCCCCCGGTGAGCGCCAATGCCAGTACCCCGGCCAGCACCGCTCGCGTCCGCATCGCCCCTCCTCGCGCGTCCGGCTGACGACGCTACGGACGGCGCCGGCCCCGGCCCATGCGCAACCGGCGGAACCACCGGCAGAAACACCGGCGACATTCGCCGTTCGCCGGCACCGCGGCCGCCAGCGCGTTGTCCGGTACCGCGAACCGGTGCTTCAATGCCGTCGAACCGGTCAGGTCGGCAGAGGAGCGGTCTACCCACAATGGCGACGATGGTGCCTTTCACCAACAACTACAGCGACCGCTCGACCCGGGAGGGGTACCAGTTCGAGTTCTTCTGCCAGCGCTGCGGAAACGGGTACTCGTCCAGCTTCCAGCACTCGGTCACCGGGTTCGGCGGGCGGCTGCTGCGGCTCGGCGGTGACCTGCTCGGCGGCGAGGTCGGGCAGAAGGCGGCGCAGCTGGGCTGGGACGCGCAGTGGCTGCGCGACGGCAACCGCGGCTCGACCCGGGACAAGGCGCTCGCGAAGGCCGTCGGGGAGATGGCCGCGCACTTCCTGCAGTGCCACCGCTGCGGGCAGTGGGTGTGCGACGCGGTCTGCTGGAACGCCGAGCGCGGCATGTGCGCCACCTGCGCGCCGCGGCTGGACCAGGAGATCGCCGGGATGCAGGCGGCCGCGCAGGTCAACCAGCTCAACCAGAAGATCCAGCAGGTCGACTGGACGAAAGAGGTGAACTACCGGGACGCCGGGGTCGCGCGCTGCCCGGCGTGCCAGGGGGAGACCGGCGGCGGAAAGTTCTGCCAGCACTGCGGTACCGCGCTGGCGGCGGCCGCGGGTGCCGGCGGCCGGGCCTGCCGCAACTGCGGTACGGCGCTCGGCCTGAGTGCGGTGTTCTGCGCCGAATGCGGTACCGCGGCGGCCTGACCATCCCGGGCCGGCTGATCCGCGCCGGCTGATCCGCGCCGGCTGATCCGCGCCGGCGGGCGCCGGCTGGCCCGAGTCCCGGTCGACGGGCACGGTTATCGTAGGCCGTGTCCTTCGCCGACCTCCTGATCGAACTGCGCACCGCCAAAGGCATGTCACAGGAGGAGCTTGCGGAGTCCGCCGCGGTCAGCGTCCGGGCGATCAGCGACCTGGAGCGGGGCATCACGCGGCGAGCGCACCGGCAGACGGTGCAGGCGCTCGCCGACGGGCTGCGGCTGGCCGGACCGGAACGCGCGTCGTTCGAGGAGTCCGCCGCCACGCGGCCGAAGGCGCGCGCCAGGGGTACCCCGCGGGTCGGCCTCCCGGCGCCGACCAGCTCCATCATCGGCCGGGAACCGGACGTGGCCGCACTCGGGCGGCTGCTGCGCGGTCCGGGTACCCGCCTGGTCACCGTCACCGGACCGGGCGGGGTCGGCAAGACCCGGCTCGCGGCCGAGGTCGCCTGGCAGGTCGCGGCCACCTTCGACCGCGTCGACGGCGTCGACCTCGGCCCGCTGGCCAGCGCCGACGACGTACCCGCCGCGCTCGCCGCGGCACTGGGCGCCCCGATCGCACCGGTGGATCCGGCGCAGGCGGTCGCCCTGCTGATCGGCGACCGGCCGTGGCTGCTGGTACTGGACAGCTTCGAACACGTCGCCGACGCCGCGCTCGGCACCGCCCGGCTGCTCGGCCGGTGCCCGCGGTTGCGGCTGCTGGTCACCAGCCGGTCGCCGCTGCGCCTGCGCGGCGAGCACCTGTGGCCGCTCGCGCCGCTACCGGTACCCGCGGCCGACGCGCCGGACGTGTCCGACTACCCCGCGGTCGCGCTGCTGGTGGAGCGGGCCCGCGCGGTGCGGCCGGGGTTCCGGCTGGCCGCGCACAACGCACCGGTACTGGCCCGGCTGTGCCGGCGACTGGACGGGCTGCCGCTGGCCATCGAGCTCGCCGCGGCCCAGTTGCGCACCCTTGATCCGGCCGACCTGCTGGCCCAGCTCGACGGGCACCGCACGACGCTGCGGGCGGAGACGATCGACCTGCCCGACCGGCAGCACACGCTGCGGTCCACTGTGGAGTGGAGCGTGGCCCGGCTGGGTACCCCGGCGCGGCGGATGCTGACCGTGCTGAGCGTGTTCGCCGGGGGTACCGCACCAGGGCTCGCCCGGCAGGTGCTCGACCGGGCCGGCCTGGATCCGGGCGAGCTGGACGCGGCGGTGTCGGTGCTCGCGGCGACGAGTCTGCTCACCGTGGAGGACCGGGCCGGTGCCCCGCGCATCACCATGCTCGACACCATCCGCGACGTGGCCGCCGACATGCTGGCCGCCTCCGGTACCGCGACCGGGGTCCGGCGTGCCCACGCGGCGACCGTCCTCGCGCTGCTGCGCGGCAGCGTGGCCGACGACCTCGGCCGCATCGACGCCGAACTGGACAACGTCCGGGCGGGACTCGCGTGGGCCATGGCCAGCGAACCCGGCCTGATCGTCGCCGCCGACGTGGAGGCGTTCAGCCGGTACTGCCTGATGCGCAGCCGGTTCGGTGAGGCGCGCCGGATCCTGTCCGCGGTCGCGCAGGCGTCGGGCGACGACGCGGTACGGGCGCAGGCGTTGCGTGGCGCGGGCATCGGCGCCAACGAGACCGGCGACCACGAGGCGGCCATCGCGATGGCGCAGCGCGCCGCCGACCTGTTCGAGAAGCTCGACGACGTACCCGGACGGTGCGCCGCGCTGGCCCTGTCCGGTAACGCCCACAAGGTGCTCGGCGACACCGGCCGGGCCGAGGCGGCCCACCGCACCAGCCTCGACCTCGCGCGGGCGGCCGGGTATCTGCGCGGGATCACCGTCGCGCTGAACAACCTCGGCACGCTCGCCCACGACCGGGCCGAGTACGACCGGGCGCTGGGGTACTACCGGGAGAGCCTCGCGGTCAAACGCCGGCTCGGCGACGAGCACGGCGTCGCGGTGACCCTGATGAACCTCGCCGCGGTCGCGGGCGACGTGGGCCGCTTCGCCGAGGCACGCGCCGAGGTCGGCCAGGCGGTCACCACGCTGCGCGCCGGTGGCGAGCAGCACCGGCTCGCGTTCGGCCTGACCCTGCTGGCCGAGGCGGAGTGCGGGCTCGGCCGGTACGACGAGGCGCGGACGGGGGCGACCGAGGCGCTGGCCATCAGCCGGCAGGTCGGCCACGAGGCGACCATCGGGCTCGCGCTGACCCGGCTCGGCGACATCGCCCGCGCCACCGGCGACGGCCGGGCGGCCGAGTCGCTGTACCGGGAGAGCCTGTCCCACGGCGGCGGGCCGCCCGAGGTGGCGCGGACGCTGGAGCGGCTGGCCGCCGTGCGGGTGGCGGTCGCCCCGGACGAGGCGCGGGAACTGCTGGCCAGCGCCGACGAGCTGCGCCGCACACACGGCGTACCGGCGCCGCCGGCCGACCGGCCGATCATCGAACGTACCCGCGGGAGTCTTCAGTCCCGCCACGGTACCTTGATGCCGGACGAGCGCTCCTGAACCAGCGCCAGCACACCGACCACCAGCGGCACCAGCAGCAGAACGCCGATGAGGTTCTGGGGGGCCGCAGACTTGTCGGTGATGCTGCACTTCCTGTTGCTCTCCGGTGCCGGTGTGGTGGCCGGCGTGCTGAGTACCGTCGTCGGGCTCGCGTCGCTGGTGTCGTACCCGGCGCTGTTGCTGGCCGGGCTGCCTCCGGTGGCGGCCAACGTGACGAACACCGTCGCGCTGGTGGCCACCGGCCTCGGTGCGGCGGCCGGTTCCCGGACGGAGCTGGCCGGACAGGGCCGGCTGGTCGCCCGGGTGTGCGCGGTGACCGCGCTCGGCGGCGCGGCCGGCGCCCTGCTGCTCCTGCACACCCCGGCGCACCTGTTCGAGGTGGTCGTGCCGGGCCTGATCGCGGGCGCGTCGGTACTGCTGCTCCTCGGTCCGCTGCTGCGCCGTTCCGCCGCGGAGCGGCCGCGCTGGTTCGCCGCGGAGCGGCCGCGCCGGTCCGCGGCCGAACACGCCGCCGAGCGGCCGCACCGCGGCGGGTACCTCGCCGTCGCGCCGGTCGGGCTGTACGGCGGTTACTTCGGCGCGGCCGCGGGGGTGCTCATGCTCGCAGTGCTGACGCTCATGCTGCCCGGCCGTTCGCTGGCGCGCACGAACGCGGTGAAGAACGTCGCGATCGGCGCAGCCAACACCGCCGCCTCCGTCGTGTTCGTGACGACCGGCCCGGTGCGCTGGGCGGCTGCCGTCGCGCTCGCCGCCGGTTCGCTCGTCGGTGGCTGGCTCGGTCCGTCGGTGGTCCGCCGGGTGCCGGCCGGCCCGCTGCGCCTGCTCATCGCGCTCGGCGGGCTGGGGCTCGCGGTGAAGCTCGCCAAAGACGCCGGGTTGTGCTAACTCACCACGATGGTCACCGACCAGGACGGGCCGCCGGGCCGCGTGCTGGACAGTTCCGCGGTACCGGCGCGGCGCGCGGCGAAGATGCCCGGCGTCACGCCGACCGGCGCGGTCAGCACGCCGGTGCGTTGCGGCGCAAGGATTTCCGGGTGCGACGACGCGATCGGCGACCACGGCTGGGCCGGCGTCGGCGCGTGCAGGAAGACGTCAATGACCTGGCCGACCGCGAGGCAGTAGCTGCCCGTCGCGCTTTCGTCGAGGGTACCGGCGGCGCCCGGCATCACCGCCTCGGACGGTGACCGGCACGCGGCCGGGGCCGTCCCGCCGCCACCGCAGCCGGGTACCACGAGGCACCCGGCCAGCAGGACGACAGCGAGACGGCCCCGGACCACGACGGTCAGTGCTGGTTGGTCGCGCTGGAGTAGAACGTGACGCAACCACCGCTGTTGTTGTTGAAGTTGTTGCTGAACAAGGACTGTACGGCGTAGTTGCGGCCACCGACGGAGACGATCGCCGACGCGCCCTGGCCGCTGGAGATCCAGGCGCACAGGTCGCCGTTCTCGGCTCCGCCACTGGTCAGCCAGCCGTTGCTGGCGGCCGGGTCGGTGAGCGTCTCGGCGTACTCGTGCCCGCCGACGATGGTCACGCCTTCACTCGCGCCGTTGACCCCGCTGCCGCCGGTGGCGACGAAGTTGGCGCCGCAGGAGGCGCCGGCGTCGGCGACGTACGGCATGTTGGTGAACGGCAGCGGTGCGCCGTTGACGGTGGTCTGGTCGTGGTACGCGCAGTACTGGGTACCGAAGCCGCGCGGCGTCACCCCGTGTGGCGCATCGACGACGATCTGTACGTTGTCGCCGGAGACGCCGAAGTGCTGCGCCGCCCGTACCGCCTCCGACGCGATCTGGCTGGCGTTGGGCCGACGCGGCGCGGTCACCCCGCTGTCCAACCAGGTGCCGCGGACCGGGTTCGACGACGGGTGCCCGACGTGGGTACCGGAGCCGCCGCACTGCGTCGTGCCGACCGGTACGCCCTGGCAGTACTGCGTCGTCGAGGTCGACCAGGTGTCGCCGCTACCGGCCAGCGCGCCGAGGAACGACAGCTGCAACGGCGCCTCGCCGGCCGGGTCGTTGGTGATGGAGCCGCTACCCCACTGGGATCCCCAGTAGACGATGAAGACGGCCGGGGCGGTGACGACCGGTCCGCCACCGTACTGGAGCAGCGAACCGGCGGCCGGGGCGGCCGGGTGGCCGGAGCGGACCGACATGTCGTGCGGTGCCGGCTGTGCGTGCGCCGGGGTACCGACGGCGAACAGAGCCAGCGTGGCCACCGCCGCGCATCCGAGCAGTGACCGGGTACTCCTCCGCATATGGGGTTCTCCTTCCGGGGGGAGGTTACCGGGTGCGTAGCACCTCGTGGACAGTCTGCACCAGGGTCATCAACTCCGCTGAGGTGCGCTCAGGTGACCAGCTCAGCCCGTACATCAGGCGCAGGCCGGCGCCGTCGAGCGGCACGAACCTGATGTCGTGCCGGCGGATCGTGTCGACGAGCAGGTGCGGCGCGGGCAGCAGGCCGGCGCCGGCCGACACGAGGTCCAGCACCGCGGCGAAGTCGTCGATGTCGTCGGTCAGTTCCCGGTACCGGCCGCGCAGCCGTTCGGCCAGCCGTGCCCACATGCTGCCGGGCGGTCGGTTGCGGGGCAGCAGGATCCCGTGCCGGGACAGGTTCTCCGGCCGGATCCGGGCGACGGTGGCGAGCGGGTCGCCGGCCGGTACCGCCAGATGCCCGACGGTCACCTGGAACCGGGCGGTCGTGGTGAACCCCGGCGGGAACGGCGCGCTGAGGATCGCCGCCGGTACCTCGCCGGCGGCCAGGCTCGCGGTGGCGCTGCTCCAGCCGGCCGGCCACAGTTCGACGTCGACGGGTACCGCCCGCGTGGCGAGCCGGCGGGCCACCCGCGCGGCGAGCACGCCGACCAAGGGGGCATAAGCCAGCCGGATCGATGGCGGGGCCGGTACCGCCAGCCGCGCGGCCTCGGTGCCGAACGCGGCCGCGGCGTCGAGCACCGCGTCCGCGTACGGCAGCAGCGCCTTACCCGCCGTCGACAGCTGTGCGCGACCTCGAAGCGGCCGGCATCGGTGTCATCCAGGTGGACGAACCGGCGCTGCGCGAGCTGCTTCCGTTGCGGCGGGCCGGACAGGACCGGTACCTCGCCTGGGCGGTGGACGCGTACCGCCGGGCGACCGCCGGCGCGGGCGACGGTACCCAGATCCACACCCATCTCTGCTACTCCGACGCCGACCAGATCCTCGCCGCGATCGACGCCCTCGACGCCGACGTCACCACGATCGAGTCGGCCCGGTCCGGAGCGCGGATCCTCGACGAGCCGGCGGTCGGGCGGTTCGGGCCGGGGGCTCGGGCCGGGCGTGTACGACATCCACTCGCCGCGGGTACCGTCGGTCGACGAGATCGAGGACCTGCTGTGCCGGGCGCTGCGGATACTGCC
>VAWN01000019.1 GCA_005885555.1 Actinomycetota bacterium | reverse complement strand
TGACCTGTGGCTCGCCGCCACCGCCGCCGGACCGCTCGGTCCGCTCGCCGCCGGAGTCGCCGCGGCCCCGCCGCCGGTCGCGGAACCGGCTGCGCCGACCGCGCCGGCTGCCGCCGTCGTCGTCGTCGCCGTCCCGGTCGCTGCGCTCGTTGCGCTGGTCGCCGCCGCGCTGCTCGGCCCGGTCGCCGCGGTCGTTGCGCTGGTCGGGCCGGTTGTCCCGGCGGTTGTCCCGCTCGGCCGTGTCGGCGCGCCCGTTGTCGGTGCGGACCGCGCGCTCGTCGCGGGCGGGCCGGTCGTCACGGGCGGGCCGGTCATCGCGGGCCGGCCGATCATCGCGGGCCGGCCGATCATCGCGGGCCGGGCGCTCGTCGATCTCGGCGCGCGCGTCGGCGCGGGATTCCGGCGGGCCGGCCGGCCGGGTGGCGCGCCGCGCTCCGCGGCCGTCGCCCGTAGCAGGCCCAGCGCCCGTAGCAGGCCCAGCGCCCGTAGCAGGTCCGGCGCCCGTGGCAGGTCCGGCGCCCGTAGCAGGTCCGGCGCCCGTGGCAGGTCCGGCGGTCGTGGCGGGTCCACCGTTGGACTCGCCCGCCGGTGCCGGGCGGCCGACGGTCTCCCGTACCTCCTCGCGGGGCGTTTCGACCCGCGCGGGTACCTCGCGGGGACCCGGTACCCGTCCCTCGCCGGCCTGGCGCTCCTGAATCGCGGCGATCAGTTCGCCCTTGCGCATCCGGCCGGTGCCGGAGATGCCGAGCGACGAGGCCATGCTCTGCAGCTCGGGAAGCAGCATCGCGGCAAGGCCGCTGCCAGGGCGCCGGCGCCGGGTCGGACCCGTCGCCTCCTCCGACGCCTGGATGCTGGAGACATCCGACGTCACGTCGGTGGTGTCGCTCAATGGATTCCTTCCCTAGATGGGGCGGGGGCACCCGGGTCTCGAATGGTGGCCGGGCGGCCTCCGGTACGCCCACCCGCCGGCCAAGGCACGAAGGGTGGTCTGTTTGACAGCAGCGCGGCGACGACCGGTGCACCCGACATCAGTGTCCGGGCCGCGCCGACTACGGCGATCCGCGGAAGCTGCGGTACGACGAGCCGTCTCGGCCGGGTGCCACGGAAGGTTCGGGGGTGCGCCGCCCCGCACAGATCGCGCGCTTCGCGGCTGTTGCTCGGTTAGAGCGTAGTCAACTAGCTCGACCTGCGGCAACAGGACCCCGCTCGGCGTGTTGCGAGTCTACCTCGACGACCGCCCCCTGCGCATCGACCCCCACGTCCAGTAATCGCCAACTCTCTGTGATCGGGATCTCAGCCGGGCCGAAGACCAGGACGCTCGGGCCGGCACCGGACACCACGGCCGCAATCCCCGCCGCGCGCAGGTCGCTGACCAGCGCATACGTCGCCGGGGCCGCGGATGCACGGTACCGCTGGTGCAGCCAGTCCTCGGTCGCCGGCAGCAGCAGCCCCGGGTCCGCCGTCAGTGCGTGCACAAAAAGGGCCGCACGCCCGGCGTTGCGCGCGGCGTCCGCGTGCGGCACCGTGGCCGGCAACGCGGCCCGGGCCTGCGCGGTCAGCCCGCGCTCTGTCGGAACAAGGACTATCGGGTGTACCCGGTCCGCCGGCGCCAGCCGCACCGCCCGTGCCCCGGGAGCGAGCCAGGCGATGGTGAAACCGCCGAGCAGGCACGGCGCGACGTTGTCCGGGTGCCCCTCCAGCTCGCTGGCCAGTTCCAGTACCCCGGCGTCGTCCAGCATCGCCGCGCCGCCCTCGACGAGTGCCCGCGCGGCCAGGATCCCGGCGACGATCGCGGCCGACGAGGAGCCGAGGCCGCGCGCCTGCGGGATGGCGTTGACGCAGGCCAGCTCCAGCCCGGCGGGCCGGGTGGCGCCGAGCCGCTCGAACGTGGCCAGCATCGCCCGTACCACCAGGTGGGACTCGTCGGTCGCCAGCTCGCCGGCGCCCTCGCCGCGCACGATCACCCGAACGCCGGTACCCGAGACCCGCGCGCGCACCTCGTCGTACAGGCACAGCGCCAGGCCGAAGGAGTCGAAGCCGGGGCCGAGGTTGGCGCTGGTCGCCGGTACCCGGACGCGGACCGGCCCGGTCACGAAACGCGGCACGCCGATGATCCTACTTGGGCGTCCGGCCGGCCTGCCGCAGCGCCTGCCGCAGGGCGTACTCGATCTGCGCGTTGATGCTGCGCAGGTCGTCGGCCGCCCAGCGGGCCAGCGCCGCGTAGACCTCCGGATCGAGCCGGAGCAGCAGCTTCTTGCGTTCCGCCATCGGCTAGTACAGCGTGCCGGCGTTGACGACGGGCTGGGCGGCCCGGTCGCCGCAGAGCACGACCAGCAGGTTTGCCACCATCTGCGCCTTGCGCTCCTCGTCGAGCTCGACGATCTCCCGCTCCCGCAGCCGCCCCAGAGCCAGCTCGACCATGCCGACGGCGCCTTCCACGATCTTGAACCGGGCGGCCACGATCGCGTTGGCCTGCTGCCGGGCGAGCATCGCCTGGGCGATCTCCGGCGCGTACGCCAGATGGGTGATCCGCGATTCGAGCACCTCGATCCCGGCCAGCGCCACCCGGTCGCGCAGCTCGTCGGTCAGCTCGGCGCTGACCACGGCGGCGTCGCGCAGGCTCGGGGTACCGCTCTCGTGCGACTCGTACGGGTGCAGCGTGGCCAGGTGCCGGACCGCCGCCTCGGCCTGGACCGCGACGTACTGCACGTGGTCGCTGACCGCGAACGCCGCCTTCGCGGTGTCGAAGACCCGCCAGACCACGACCGCGCCGATCTGCACCGGGTTCCCGTCGGCGTCGGCGACCTTCAGCACCGCCGACTCGAAGTTGCGTACCCGCAGCGAGATCTTCCGCTTGCGGCTGAACGGCACCGTCCAGTGGAAGCCCGGCCGGCGCACGGTGCCGGCGTACCAGCCGAAGAACAGCACGACCCGGGACTCGTTCGGGCTCAGCACCAGGAACCCGGTCCACAGCGCCAGCAGGACCAGCGAGCCGAAGATGACGACCAGTGTGGACGCCAGGTGCTCCTGCTGCGCGTCGAGGTACCTCAACCAGGCCACGGTCGCGATCGGTTGGACGATGGCGACCAGCAGCATCGGAAAGCCGGGTAGCCGGAAGGCGCGGCGCTCCATGACATCTCCTCGGTATCAGGGTGATATCACGACGATAGCGCGCCGGGTCAACAGCCGCCAGACGAGCGCGTACAGGATCGTCACGCTCCCGCAGGCCGCCACCAGTACCCGCGGCGGCGTGTGGTCGACGAGCAGCCCGACCGCGATCTGGCTCGTCGCCATGACCAGCGTCATGATCATGAGGTCCACCGACAGGACCCGGCCGCGTAGCTCGTCCGGGATCAGCGCCTGCATCGCCGCGCTGGACATCGACCAGTTGCTCGCCCCGGCGCCGTGCGCGAGCAGGATCAGCCCGACCACGGCCGGCAGCCAGAGGAAGGTCGCGATCGCCAGGTACGACACGCCGTAGACGAGCATCGCGACGGCGAGGCCGGGGAACAGCCGGTCCGGGCGGCGCACGTAGAACCGGCGCACGATCAGCGGGCCGAGCAGCGCGCCGAGGCCGCGGGCGGCGAACAGCAGTCCGGTACCGGCGCTGCCCGTGTGCATCAGCATGGCCAGCACCGGATAGACGACCAGTACCCCGTTGCCGAGCCCGACCGCTGACTTGACGGTGACCAGCGCCCGTACCCGCGGATGGCCGCCCAGGTACCGCATCGCCTCGCGGATCGCCGCCAGTACCGGCGGATGCGGTACCGCGCGGTCCCGGGGTACCTGCATCGGCCGGCGCACCCCGGCACACAGCCCGGTCGCCAGGACCAGTGCGATGGCGGCGATGACGAAGCAGGCGTACGGCGACAGCGCCGCGGCCAGTACCCCGCCCAGCGACGCGCCGACCACGCTCATGGTGCCCCAGGCCGCCCCGGTGACCGCCACCGCCGCGGACAGGTCGGCCGGCTCGACCAGGTTCGGGATCGCCGCCGACGCGGCCGGCGAGGCGAACGCCTTGGCGACCGCCACGACTGCGACGCCGAGCAGCCCGAGCCACGCGGTCGCCGCGCTGTGCACGGTGAACAGCAGGGCGACACCGGCGACCGCGGACAGGTTCGCGATGACCAGGATCTTCCGCCGGTCGATCCGGTCGGCGACGGTACCGGTGTAGGGCAGCAGGAGCGCGTTGACCCCGGTGTCGATCGCGAGCGCCAGCCCGCCGGCCAGGCCGCCGCCGGTGAGCCGGCCGAGCAGCCCGAGCAGCGGGATCAGCACGAACCAGTCGCCGCCGAAGATGACCAGCTCGGCGGCGAACAGCCAACGGAAGTCCCGGTTCCGGGCGAGGACGCGCAGCGGCCCGTCGTCCCGGGCCGGTGTCACGCCAGGTCGAGGGTACGGGCGGCGGCCAGCGCGTCGACCGGGATGGTGGTCGGTTTCGGGGCGGTCGAGATCGCCCACTCCGGGTCCTTCAGGCCGTGTCCGGTCACCGTGCAGACGACCGTGGAACCCGGCGGTACCAGGCCGGCCTCGGCGCTCTGCAGCAGCCCGGCCACGCTGGCGGCGCTGGCCAGCTCGACGAACACGCCGACCTGGCGGGCGAGCAGCCGGTACGCCTGGAGGATGTCGCGGTCGGTGACCGCGTGGATCAGGCCGCCGGACGCGTCGCGGGCGTCGAGCGCCTTCGTCCACGAGGCCGGATTGCCGATGCGGATCGCGGTCGCGATCGTGGTCGGCTCGCGAACCACCTGACCGGTGACGATCGGGGCGGCACCGGAGGCCTGGAAGCCGTACATCCTCGGGCTGTGCGTGGCGTGCCCGGCGGCCAGCTCCTCGGTGTAGCCCATCCAGTACGCGGTGATGTTGCCGGCGTTGCCGACCGGCAGGCAGTGGATGTCCGGGGCGTCGCCGAGCGCCTCGACGATCTCGAAGGCGGCCGTCTTCTGGCCGTGCAGGCGGTCGGGGTTGACCGAGTTGACCAGCGCGACCGGGTAGTCCTGGGAGAGCTTGGAGGCCAGCTCCAGGCAGTCGTCGAAGTTGCCGTTGACCTGCAGCAGCCGGGCCCCGTGCACGAGTGCCTGGGCCAGCTTGCCCAGCGCGATCTTGCCCTGCGGTACCAGGACGGCGCACACCAGTCCGGCACGCGCGGCGTAGGCGGCGGCCGACGCGCTGGTGTTGCCGGTGGACGCGCAGATGATCGCCTTGTTGCCCTGCTCGACCGCCCGGGACACGGCCACGGTCATCCCGCGGTCCTTGAACGAGCCGGTCGGGTTGGCACCCTCGACCTTCAGGTACACGTCGCAACGGATCCGGGAGGACAGCGCCGGTGCCGGTACCAACGGGGTGTTTCCCTCGTGCAGGGTGACCACCGGGGTGGCCGGGGTGACCGGTAAGCGGTTCCGGTAGGCCTCGATGAGGCCGCGCCACGTCTCCATCTAGTCCCCCTCGACCCGCAGCACGCTGGCGATCGACCGCACGATATCCAGGCCGCGCAGCTCGTCGACAGTGGCCGCGAGGGCCGCGTCGGGCGCCATGTGGGTCACGATGACCAGGATCGCATCGGCGCCGCGGCCGGACTGGCGGACCGTGGCGATCGAGACGTCGTGCCGGGCGAAGACCCCCGCCACCGCCGCCAGCACGCCCGCGCGGTCGGCGACGTCGAGGCTGATGTGGTACCGGGTGAGCGCCTCCCCCATCGGCCGGATCCGCAGGTCGGCGTAGGCGGACTCGGACACCGCCCGGCTGCCGGACAGCCGGTTGCGCGCGACGGCCACCAGGTCACCGAGCACCGCGCTCGCCGTCGGCGCGCCGCCCGCGCCGCGCCCGTAGAACATGAGCTGCCCGGCCGCCTCCGCCTCGACGAACACCGCGTTGAACGCGTCGCCGACCGCGGCCAGCGGGTGGCTCAGCGGGATCATCGCCGGGTGTACCCGCACGCTGACCGCGCCGTCGTTGCGCTCGGCCAGGCACAGCAGCTTGATCGTGCAGCCCATCCCCCTGGCCGACGCCATGTCGGCGGCGCTGACCTCGGTGATCCCTTCGCGGTACACGTCGCCGGCCCGTACCCGGGTGTGGAACGCCAGCGACGCGAGGATCGCCGCCTTCGCCGCCGCGTCGAAGCCCTCGATGTCGGCGGTCGGGTCGGGCTCGGCGTACCCGAGCGCGGTCGCCTCCTCCAGCGCCTCGGTGAACCCGGCCCCGGACGCGTACATCGACGACAGGATGAAGTTGGTGGTGCCGTTGACGATGCCGGTGACCCGGACGATCCGGTCGCCGTGCAGCGACTCGCGCAGCGGCCGCAGCAGCGGGATGGCACCGGCGACGGCGGCCTCGAAGTACAGGTCGGCACCGCCGTCCGCGGCCGCGTCGTGCAGGGTACCGCCGTCCTCGGCGAGCAGCGCCTTGTTCGCGGTGATCACGCTCTTGCCGGTACGCAGCGCCTCCACCAGCCAGGTCCGGGCCGGTTCGAGACCGCCGACGACCTCGATGACCACGTCGACGTCGTCGCGCTTGACCAGCCCGAGCGCGTCGGTCGTGAACAGCCCGGGGTCGACCGGCAGCGGTCCCCGGTCGCGACCGGGCCGGCGGACCGCGATGCCGACCAGCTCCAGCGGCGCGCCGATCCGGGCGGTCAGGTCCTCGGCCTGCTCGTGCAGGAGGCGGACCACCTCGCTACCGACGGTGCCGCACCCCAACAGCGCAACCTTGACCACCATCACCCCACGTCCAATGCCATCAGGTCGGCTTCGGTCTCCCGCCGCACGATCAGCCGGGCCTGCCCGTCGCGCACGGCCACCACCGGCGGGCGCGGCACGTGGTTGTAGTTGCTGGCCATGCTGCGGCAGTATGCGCCGGTGCCGGGTACCGCGAGAAGATCTCCGGGCTGCACGTCAGCGGGCAGGAACTCATCCTTGACGACGATGTCCCCGGCCTCGCAATGCTTTCCCACGACCCGAGCCAGGATCGGCGGGGCGGCGCTGGCCCGGCCGGCGACCGTCGCCGAGTACGACGCGTCGTACAGCGCCGTGCGGACGTTGTCGCTCATGCCGCCATCGACGCTGACGTAGGTACGGATGCCGTCGACGTCCTTGACGGTGCCGACCTGGTACAGGGTGAACACCGCCGGCCCGACGATGGCCCGGCCCGGTTCGACGGACAGCCGGGGTACCGGCAGCCCCAGCGCGTCGCAGTCCTCCTTCACGATCCGGCGCAGCCCCTCGGCCAGCTCGGCCGGCCGGCGCGGATCGTCCTGGCTGGTGTATGCGATGCCGAAGCCGCCACCGAGGTCGAGCTCGGGGAACTCCCGGCCGTGCGCGTCGCGCAGCGCGGCCGCCAACCCGAGGACCCGGCGGGCGGACACGTCGAAGGCGTCCGTGTCGAAGATCTGCGAGCCGATGTGCGAGTGCAGCCCGCGCAGGTCGAGCACCCCGTCGGCGAGGATCCGCTCGACGGCCGCCCGCGCCGCGCCGCCGGCCAGCGAGAAGCCGAACTTCTGGTCCTCGTGTGCGGTGGCGATGTACTCGTGCGTGTGCGCCTCGACCCCGACGGTCACCCGGACCATGACGCGTGGCTGGGTACCGGTCTCCCGGGCGATCCGGGTCAGCCGGTCGATCTCCTGATGGGAGTCGAGCACGATCCGGCCCACCCCGGCGGCCACCGCGCAGCGCAGCTCGTCTTCGGACTTGTTGTTGCCGTGCACGCCGATCCGCTCCGGCGGCATCCCGGCCGCGAGCGCGACCGCGAGCTCGCCGCCGGTGCACACGTCCAGCGCCAGGCCCTCCTCGGCGATCATCCGCACGACCGCCTTACAGAGGAAGGCCTTGCCGGCGTAGTACACGTCGGCGTCGTGGAACGCCTCGGCGAAGGCCCGGCAGCGGGCCCGGAAGTCGGCCTCGTCCAGCAGGTATGCCGGCGTGCCGAACTCCGCGGCCAGGTCGCGCACGTCACGGCCGCCGACGCTCAGGGCGCCGGCCGGGCCGCGGGTCACGGTCTGCGGCCACAGTTGCGGCATGAGGGCGTTGACATCAGCGGGGGTACCGAGCCAGGCCGGCCCCCGCTGGCCCACCTCGGCGTGCAGCGCGCCGGCCTCGTGCGCTCTCACGCCGTCTCCTGCTCATGGTTCATTCGCTGACGCTCACTCACGTTACATACGCTCCGGGGCCGACACGCCCAGCAGGGCCAGGCCGTTGGCGAACACGATGCGCGCCGCCTCGACGAGCCAGAGCCGGGCGTTCGTCAGGTCGGTCGCCGGCTCGTCACCCTGCGGGAGTACCCGGCAGGCGTCGTAGAACCGGTGGTAGGTACCGGCCAGCTCCTCCAGGTACCGCGCGATCCGGTGCGGTTCGCGCAGCTCGGCGGCGGTGGCCACGATCGACGGGAACTCGCCGAGCGCCTTGATCAGGTCGGCCTCCCGCTCGTGCGACAGCAGCGCCGGGTCGTAGTCGACCTTCCGCGCGACGCCGAGGTCGGCCGCGTTGCGCAGCAGGCTCGCGATGCGCGCGTGGGCGTACTGCACGTAGTAGACCGGGTTGTCGTTCGCCTGCCGGGTGATCACCTCGATGTCCAGCGTCAGCGGCGAATCGGTCGAGGAGCGCGCCAGCGAGTACCGCGCCGCGTCCACCCCGACGGCGTCGACCAGCTCATCCAGCGTGATGATCGTGCCGGCCCGCTTGGACAGCCGCACCGGTACCCCGCCGCGCAGCAGCGTCACCATCTGCCCGATGAGCACCTCGACGTTGAAGTCCGGGTCGTCGCCGGCACACGCGGCCAGCGCGCGCAGCCGGTTGACGTAGCCGTGGTGGTCGGCGCCGAGCAGGTAGAAGCACTTGTCAAAGCCGCGTTCGCGCTTGTTGACGTAATATGCCGCGTCGGCCGCGAAGTAGGTCTTCTCGCCGTTGCCGCGGATGAGCACCCGGTCGCGGTCGTCGCTGAAGTCGGTGGTCCGCAGCCAGACCGCGCCGTCGGCCTCGAACACGTGACCGTGCGCGCGCAACTCGTCCAGCGCGTGCTCGACCGCTCCGGACTCGTGCAGCGTCCGCTCGGAGAACCACACGTCGAAGTGCACGCCGAAGCGCTCCAGGCTGGTGCGCATCTCGTCGAGCATCAGCCGCTCGCCCTCGGCACGGAAGATCGCCAGAGGATCTTCCTGGTCGAGTACCCCCGGATTGTCCTTGACCACGGCCTCGGCCACGTCCTGGATGTACTCCCCCGCGTAGCCGCCCTCCGGGGTGGGCTCGCCGCGCGCGGCGGCGAGCAGCGACCGGCCGAACCGGTCGAGCTGGCTGCCGGCGTCGTTGATGTAGTGCTCGCTGGCGACCTCGGCCCCGGCCGCCACGAAGATCCGGTGCAGCGCGTCGCCCACCGCGGCCCACCGGGTGTGCGCGAGGTGGATCGGCCCGGTCGGGTTGGCCGAGACGAACTCCAGGTTGACCTTCTGCCCGGCCATCGCGGTGCCGCGGCCGTACGCCGCGCCCTGCTGTACCACGTCGTGCACGAGTGCGCCGGTCGCGCCGGCGTCCAGCCGGATGTTCAGGAAGCCCGGACCGGCGATGTCGACGTCCTGGATTCCGGACATTCGACGCAGTTGTACCGCAATCTTCCCGGCCAGCTCCCGGGCCGGCTTTCCAGCTTTCTTGGAAAGTTGGAGCGCTAGAGTCGAGGCGTAGTCACCATGGTCGGGATTGCGGGGGCGCTCCACGCTCGTGACACCGGGCAGGATCGCGGTGTCTATATTCTCATCGGTCAATACGGCACGGGCCGCGGCGAGGACGGCGTCGGAGAGCTGCGCGGGAGTCACCGATCAATGCTAGCGGGGGTACACTTCGGGACTTGGTGGCGACCCGACGTGCCGGTCACAATGCGGGACGTTGCCCGACCCCGGGACACTGACCGTACCGATCGCGACGAGGACCCATGAGCGAGCGACCACTGAGCAAGCGCGGCGAAGCCGCTCCTCCCGTGAGGATCAGGAATCTGAATTGCAGCGCGTGTGAGCCTCACGCCGGACCGCAGCGCTTGGCTGCCAAGAGCGCTGAGGATCCGGCGTGAGCATCAGCAGCCCGCAGACCGGCGGCAGCCGCCGCCCGTCCACCCGGCCCGCGGCCGGCGCGAAGAAGGCCGGTTCCGGAGCGGCCGCGAAGAAGGCGACGCCCGCAGCCGGCAAGGGCGGCGGCGGCCGACCGCCGATCACGCCGGTGAAGGTACGTCAGGGACGTAACTGGGGATCGATCGGCCTGAGTGCGATCGTCGCGCTGGTCGCGATCGGCATCGTCGGCTTCGGCATCTACGAGGTTCTCAAGAGCAGCGAGACCTGGAAGGACCAGGCCAACGCGATCTCGGGCATCGTCAACTACAACAAGACCGACCCGGCGCTGGTGAAGAGCGGCCAGCACCAGTACGGGCACATCGACTACAAGCAGTCCCCGCCGGTGGCCGGCCCGCACAACTACAACTGGCAACGCTGCCAGGGTGACGTCTACCCGGCCCAGATCGCGAACGAGCACGCGGTACACGCGCTGGAGCACGGCGCCGTGTGGATCACCTACCGGCCGGACCTGCCCAAGGACCAGGTGGAGAAGCTGGCCAGCAAGGTGCGCGGCAACGACTTCATGTTCATGAGCCCGTACCCGGGGCTGGACAAGCCGATCTCGCTGCAGGCGTGGGGGTACCAGCTCAAGGTCGAGAACGCCAATGACTCGCGCATCGACGCCTTCATCAAGGCGCTGCGGCAGAACGCCACCCAGGAACCGGGTGCCGCCTGCTCCACGGCTTCCGGCAACTACATCACCAGCACGGGTACCACGCCGCACGACCTCGGCAGTCCGGCGCCCAGCGCATCGTGATGGCGAAGACCGGCACCGTCGCGGTCGACGAGCCCGTCGCCCCGGCGTCGTCGGGGGCGGGCGGGCTGGGCTCGTTCGTCGTACGGCGGCGGGCCCTGCTGCTCGGCGCGCTGGTCGCGGTGTTCGCGCTCGTCGTCGGGTACCTCGGCGGCCTGCTCGAACCGCGCTTCACCGCGCCTGGTGACAACTCCCCCGCCATGGTCGCCTGGCACACCGCGAGCGACCCCGAGGTACGGCAGATCGCCTACGACATCGCGACCGTCCAGGAGAACCAGATCGGCACCATGCAGAACTGGCTCGTCACCTGGCATCTGTCGCCGACCGGCAGCCGGCCGAAGATGGCGTGGATGCCGAACGGCACCAAGGAACTGCTCCCCGACGGCCGGATGCCGGGCATGGCCTCCGACGCCGAACTCCAACAGTTGGAGAGCGCCACCGGGTCCAAAGTGGACGTACTGTTCTGCCAACTGATGCTCCGGCACCACCTCGGTGGCATCCACATGGCCGACGCGATCATCTCGCTGTCGCACGACCAGCCGGTCGTCGACCTGGCGACCACGATGAAGGGCAACCAGCAGGGTGAAGTCACGATCCTGAAGCAGATTCTGGACCGCATGCACGCGCAGCCGCTGCCGTCGTAGGTCGCGGACAGGGTCGGCGACCGGCCTGG
>VAWN01000095.1 GCA_005885555.1 Actinomycetota bacterium | reverse complement strand
CGGTCGAGCGACAGCTCGAACAGGGTGGGGATCAGGTGGTCGCCGGAGACCAGCAGGTCCCAGTCGGCCGGCATGTTGGACAGCGGGATGGTGTCCGGGTGGTATGCCCAGGCCCGCAGCTCGTTGGGGGTGGGGTCGACCGGGTTGGCGAACCCGCGGAAAACCTGCACGCTCATGTCCTGCGCTCATTCACGGACGGCCTCCCCGCGGAATTTTGGCGCCACCGTAGCTCGCGGGAAGCCGCGAGCGGAAGAGTTCGCCCGGTCATTTGCGGTGGTAACCCGCAGGATTCGCGGTGGTAACCCGGGCCGGCGGGGTCGTCGGACAGACTTGAGCGCAGTAGACTCAACCCGGTCACATCTAAGAGCCAGGGGAGCCGATGAACGCCGAGCGCCTGACCACCAAGAGCCGTGAGGTGATCACCTCCGCCGTCGCCAGCGCGACCCAGCGCGGCCACGCCACCGTCGAGCCGTGGCACATGCTGCTCGCGCTGCTGGACACCGGCGGGTCGACGGCCACCGGACTGCTGCGCGCGGTCGGCGCCAACCCGGCCGACCTGCGCCGGGCCGCGGTACGGGCGGTGGAGAACCTGCCCGCCGCGCGGGGGGCGTCGGTGGCGGAGCCGAACATCTCGCGCGAGTTCGCCAACGCGATCAACGCCGCCGAGCAGATCGCCCGGCCGCTCGGCGACGAGTACGTCTCCACCGAACACCTGCTGGCCGGGCTCGCCCAGGTCGGCGGGGCGGTGGCGCAGGCGCTGAAGAGCGCCGGTGCGACGGAGGACGCGCTGGTCGCCGCGTTCCCGCAGATCCGGGGCGGGGACCGGCGGGTCACCAGCCCCGACCCGGAGCAGCAGTACCAGGCGCTGGAGAAGTACAGCGTCGACCTCACCGCGCGGGCGCGCGAGGGCAAGGTCGACCCGGTGATCGGCCGGGACGCCGAGATCCGCCGGGTGATCCAGGTGCTGTCCCGCCGCACCAAGAACAATCCGGTACTCATCGGCGAGCCCGGCGTCGGCAAGACCGCGATCGTCGAGGGCCTGGCGCAGCGGATCGTCGCCGGCGACGTACCGGAGTCCCTGCGCGACAAGCGCCTGGTCTCGCTCGATCTCGGCGGCATGGTGGCCGGAGCGCAGTTCCGCGGACAGTTCGAGGAGCGGCTCAAGAGTGTGCTGGAGGAGATCAAGTCCAGCAACGGCCAGATCATCACGTTCCTCGACGAGCTGCACACCGTGGTCGGCGCCGGCAAGGCCGAGGGCTCGATGGACGCCGGCAACATGCTCAAGCCGATGCTCGCCCGCGGCGAGCTGCGGATGGTCGGCGCGACCACGCTCGACGAGTACCGCGAGCACATCGAGAAGGACCCGGCGCTGGAGCGGCGGTTCCAGCCGGTCTTCGTCGGCGAACCGTCGGTCGAGGACACCATCGGCATCCTGCGCGGGCTCAAGGAGCGTTACGAGGCGCATCACCGGGTACGCATCACCGACGCCGCGCTGGTCGCCGCCGCCACGCTGTCACACCGGTACATCTCCGACCGGTTCCTGCCGGACAAGGCGATCGACCTCATCGACGAGTCCGCCTCGCGGCTGCGCATGGAGATCGACTCGCGTCCGGTGGAGATCGACGAGAAGCAGCGCGCGGTCGACCGGCTGAAGATGGAGGAGATGGCACTCAGCAAGGAGTCCGACCCGGCGTCCGCGCAGCGCCTGGAGCGGTTGCGCCGCGACCTTGCCGACCGGCAGGAGGAGCTGTCCGCGCTGACCGCCCAGTGGGACAAGGAGCGCTCCGGACTCAACCGGGTCGGCGAGCTCAAGCAGAAGCTGGACGACCTGCGCAGCCAGGCCGAGCGGGCCCAGCGCGAGGGCGACCTGGGCAAGGCGTCGGAGCTGCTGTACGGGCAGATTCCGGCACTGGAGAGGGAGTTGGCCGACGCGTCCGCCACGGCCGAGGAGTCCGAGCCGATGGTCAAGGAGGAGGTCGGCGTCGACGACATCGCCGCGGTCATCTCCTCCTGGACCGGCATCCCGGCCGGCCGGATGATGGAGGGCGAGACCGCCAAGCTGCTGCGGATGGACGAGTCGCTGCAGTCCCGGGTCATCGGGCAGGCCGAGGCGGTACGGGCGGTCGCCGACGCGGTACGCCGGGCGCGGGCCGGGATCGCCGACCCGGACCGGCCGACCGGCTCGTTCCTGTTCCTCGGCCCCACCGGTGTCGGCAAGACGGAGCTGGCCAAGGCGCTGGCCGAGTTCCTGTTCGACGACGAACGGGCGATGGTACGCATCGACATGAGCGAGTACGGCGAGAAGCACTCGGTCGCCCGGCTGGTCGGCGCGCCGCCCGGGTACGTCGGGTACGAGGAGGGTGGCCAGCTGACCGAGGCGGTACGCCGCCGGCCCTACTCGGTGATCCTGCTCGACGAGGTGGAGAAGGCCCATCCGGACGTGTTCGACGTGCTGTTGCAGGTACTCGACGACGGCCGGCTCACCGACGGGCAGGGGCGCACGGTCGACTTCCGCAACGCGATCCTGATCCTCACCTCCAACCTGGGTACCCAGGTGATCGCCGACCCGACCCTGAGCGAGGAGCAGCGTCGCGACGCGGTAATGGCGACGGTACGCAGCCACTTCAAGCCGGAGTTCCTCAACCGGCTCGACGACATCGTGGTGTTCCACTCGCTGACCACCCTCGACCTCAAGTCCATTGTGGACATTCAGCTCACCCAACTGGCCAAGCGGCTGGCCGATCGGCGGCTGACCCTGGAGGTCGCCGACCCGGCGCGGGACTGGCTGGCCAGCCACGGGTACGACCCGATCTACGGTGCCCGCCCACTGCGCCGGCTGGTGCAGACGGCCATCGGCGACCAACTGGCCCGGGCGTTGCTGGCCGGGCAGGTGCGCGACGGCGACCGGGTGGCCGTCGACCTGGACCCCGGCAAAGCCGGGTTGAGCGTCACCGGCGGGTAGCCGGCTGAGCTGTCAAGGGAGATCAGCCGAGCGCGGCGGGTCGCGGTGGATACCGTGGCCCGCTAGCGTGTGCGCGAGTCACTCCGAAAGGGGATAACGGTGTCCTACAGCGTGCGGCAGCCCCAGGAAGGCCGCCGGCCCGGCATTGTCACAGCGGCTGCGTACCTCATGATCCTCGTCGGGGTGCTGGAGCTCGGGAACGTCATCGTCAACTTCTCCGTGCTGAGCAAGGTCGTCGACGCGACCCAGCGGGCATACTCCGCATCGCCCACGGTGGACACCATGGTCGCCATCGCGCGGATCGGCGGCATCGTGAGCGGCGTCCTGGGCCTGCTGCTCGCCGCCGGTTTCGTGATCGTGGCGCTGTTCGACCTGCGTGGCAGCAACGCGGCCCGGATCGTGAGCTGGGTACTGGGCGGCATCGGCGTACTGTGTTTCGGCTGCGGCGCGCTGGGGCAGGCCGGCGGTTCGGCGCTGGCCAACCTGCAACGCGGTAGTGCCAACGGGGTCAACGTGCAGGAGGCGACCCGGCGGATCCAGGAGGCCGTCCCGGCCTGGGTCGCGCCCATAGCCGTGACGATCGTCATCATCAACCTGCTGGCGTCGATCCTGGTCATCGTCCTGCTCGCCCTGCCGGCGGCCAACGAGTTCTTCCGCCGTGGGCGGGGTGCGCCAGAGGCCGACCTGGCTTACCCGGGCTACCCGCCGGTGCCGGGCTACCCGCCACCGGCTGGGCCGCCTGCCGCCGGGTCGACCGGGCAGCCGCCTGCGCCGCCGGCCGGGCCACAGCCGCCGGCCGGTCCGCCACCGGCCGGTCCGCCGACCGAGGGGTCATGAGCCTCGCGCTGGTCACCGGCGCGAGCTCGGGAATCGGAGCGGCCTTCGCCCGTGCGCTGGCTGCCGAGGGGTACGACCTCGTGGTGGTGGCCCGCGACAGCCAGCGGCTGGCCGAGCACGGCGGGGAACTGGCGGCGAAGCACGGCGTGACGGTGACCCCGCTGCCGGCCGACCTCACGACGGCGGACGGCCGCGCGGTGGTCGAGCAGCGGCTGGCCGACCCGGCGACGCCGGTTGATCTGCTGGTCAACAACGCCGGCATGGCGCTGAACCAGTCGTTCCTCCGGTCCACGCCCGAGGATCTCGACCAGTTGCTGGCGCTGAACATCGGGGCGGTACAGCGGCTGACCAGGGCGGCGTTGCCGGGAATGATCGAGCGCGGTCGGGGCGATGTGGTCAACGTCTCATCGGTGGCCGGGTTCATGGCGATGCGTGGCTCGACCTACGCGGCGAGCAAGGCCTGGGTCACGAATTTCAGCGAGTCGGTCGGGCTCGCCGTCCGCAAGCGGGGGGTACGGGTGATGGCGCTCTGCCCCGGATTCACCCGGACGGAATTCCAGCAGCGGGCCGGCATCGACCGCGGCGGGGTACCTCGCTGGTTGTGGCTGTCGGCCGACAAGGTGGTCCGTGACGGGCTGCGCGACCTGCGCCGGGGGCGGCTGGTCAGCGTGCCGGACTGGCGGTACCGGACGGCGGTGTTCGGGCTGCGGTACGGCCCGCGCGGGCTCATCCAGCGGCGGGCCCGATGACCGACCCGGCCGGCTGGCAGGTACCCCCGGGCTACGGCCAGCGCGGCGACCCGGCCCAGTGGGGACTGGCCGTGCCGCCCGGGTACGAGCCGGTGTACCTGGTACCCCGGCCGCCCCGTCCCGCCGTGGTGAATCTCGCGGTGATCCTGACCTATGTCGGTGTCGTGGTCGCCGCGTTGCAGGTACTGATCGGGGCGGTGGTGAGCTGGCAGGTACGGCAGTCGTTGACCGGACTGTCGGGTACCGGCCCGCTGCCCTCGTCGCAGCTGCAGACCACCGTCATGATCGGAATCATCATCAGCGTCGTGCTGAACTGGTTGATCCCGGGCGCCGGAGCAGTGGTCACCGCGATCCTCACCAGCCGTGGCGCGAACGCCGCCCGGATCATCCTGGCCAGCCTGATGGGCGTGTTTGCGCTGGTCAGCCTTTGTCAGGTGACCGGCGGGGCGGCATCCATCGGGCTGAGTTCGCGGCTGGTCGGCACGTTCGGCCCGCGCGGATGGATGTGGGTCGACCTGTTGCTCGGCCTGGCGAAGCTGGGGCTGGCGATCGCGATCGGCGTTCTGGTACTGGTGCCGGCGGCGAACCGGTACTTCTCCCCGGGGCCGGGCCGCCGGTTCGTCAATGGAATGACCCAAGTACCCTCGACTCATGACCGACCGTGACGACCTATGCAAACTCATCACCGAGCTCGCTGTGGTACCCGGTCGGGTGATTCTGTCGTCAGGTCGGGAAGCTGACTACTACATCGACCTGCGTCGTGTCACATTGCACCATGCGGCTGCGCCACTCATCGGACGGGTGATGCTCGACGTGACCGCGGACTGGGACTTCACCGCGGTCGGCGGTCTCACCTTGGGCGCCGATCCGGTGGCCGGCGCAATGCTGCACGTCGCGGCTGCCCAGGGCCGTGATCTAGACGCCTTTGTGGTCCGGAAGTCAGAGAAGACACACGGCCTGCAGCGGCGGATCGAGGGGCCGGACGTGGCCGGACGGCGGGTGGTCGCCGTCGAGGACACGTCCACAACGGGGGTGAGTGTACTGACAGCAGTGGACGCGTTACGGGATGCCGCCGCCGAGGTCATCGGGGTTGCGGTTATCGTCGATCGCGGTGCGGGGGACGCCGTCAGGTCCGCAGGGTTGGAGTACAGATCCGCCTATTCGCTGACCGACCTCGGCCTCGCGGTCTGAAA
This sequence comes from Actinomycetota bacterium, assembly GCA_005885555.1. Classification (GTDB taxonomy): domain Bacteria; phylum Actinomycetota; class Actinomycetes; order Mycobacteriales; family Micromonosporaceae; genus AC-43. The sequence goes on along the minus strand of VAWN01000095.1, from coordinate 35,683 downwards.
AAATTGCCGGTTCGGACCTGCAGATATGCAGGCGAATCAATGCTGTTGGTGGAAGGATGGAAGACGTGGGAACAGCGTTGGCCGAAACAAGTTTGCCTGCGATCTCGCCGTTGCACGGCGAGCCGATTGAGCGCGCGGACGCCGAGCGCCTGGCCGGAGTGCTGAAGGCACTCGCGGACCCGGCCCGACTCCGGCTGCTCAGTCTCATCCAGTCGGCGCCCGAGGGCGAGGCGTGCGTGTGCGACCTTACCGCACCGCTCGGCCTGTCCCAGCCGACCGTGAGCCACCATCTTCGCATCCTGACCGAAGCCGGGCTGCTGGAGCGGGAGAAGAGGGGCGTCTGGGCGTACTACCGCCTGGTGCCCTCCGCGATCGGCGCGATCGCGGACCTGCTCACGCCGCCCCGCAAGCGGGCCACCAAGAAGGCCGCCCGCTGACGGGTGCCCAACTACGTCGCCGGTGATCTCCGGGATCAGCTCGCGCACGCGGGTTACTCCATGGTCTCCGCCGGCCTCGTGGTGGGCTCCGGCGGCAACCTGTCCGCCCGGGTACCGGACGCCGACACCTGTTGGGTGACCGGCGCCGGTACCTGGCTGGACCGGCTCAACCGGTCTGACTTCGCCGAGGTCGGGCTGGCTGACGGCGGGCCGGCGGGCGGCAGGGTACCGCGCGACGGGGTACCGCCGAGCACCGAGCTTGCTCTGCACCTTGCCACGTACCGGGTACGCCCGGACGTGCGCGCCATCGTGCACCTGCATCCGCAGACCGCCCTGCTGCTCGACGCGCTCGGCGAGCGGATCCGCCTGGTCAGCACCGACCACGCCGTCTACCTGCGCCGGATCGTGACCACACCGTTCCGGCCACCGGGCAGCGCCGAACTGGCCGGGGTCGCCGCCGCTGCGGCCGCCGACGGTGCCAACTGCATCCTGCTCGCCCACCACGGCTGCTCCGTGCTCGGCGAATCGGTCGAGATCGCCCACAAACGGGCCGTGTACCTCGAAGAAGCCGCCCGGCTCACCTATGCCGCGCTGGCCGCCGGGGTGCTGGACAAGCTGCCCGAATGCCCGGACCGGTCAATCCTCTCGGCCTGAGGCGACCGGTGCCGGCGGCGTCCCGGCCGCGGCGTGCCGGCGGGTCTCCCGGCGGGTGCGGTACACCTCGATGATGATCGGGATCAGCGAGAGCAGCACGATCACCACGATCGCCGGCAGGATGTACAGGTCGATCTTCTCCGGCGGGATCAGCTTGATGATCTGGTCGGCCAGGTAGTACCCGGCGAGCAGGATGCCGTCGGTCCAGAGGATCGCGCCGACGATGTTCCAGAGGAAGAACCTCCCGGCCGGTACCCGCAGCACCCCGGCCACCGGGTTGAGGAACGTCCGCACGATCGGGATGAACCGGGCGAGCACGATCGCCTTCGCCGGCCCGAACCGGTTGAACACGTGCTCGGCCTTGTCCACGTACTCCTGTTTGAACAGCCGCGAGTCCGGCCGGGCGACGGCCCGAAGCGGTGCCCGTACCAGTGGCCGAGCTGGGCGCCGACGATCGCACAGACCGGCGTGACGACCAGCAACGCGACGATGGGCAGATGCTTGCCGCCGAGCCCCGGAATGTGGTCGGCGACCCGCGAGGCGGCCACGCCGGCCAGGAAGAGCAGCGAGTCACCGGGGAAGAAGAAGCCGATCAGCAGGCCGGTCTCGGCGAAGATGATCGCCCAGATCCCGACCAGCCCGACCGTGCGGATGAGCTCCGTAGCATTGAGCAGGTTACCCACGACGGATCAGGGTACCGGCTGGCGCTGTGGACGGCCCGGCGGCACCGTGCCGGCCGCCTCGACCTCCAGCAGGCTGGCCTCGTGCCGCTCCGCCTCGTAGGCGGCCTTACCGCCGCGCAGCCCGAACAGCCGCTTGGTCAGCAGCAGGTACAGCACCGCGGCGATGTTGATGATCAGTGCGCCGACCCGGAACACGGTGATCTTCTCGGTCAGCTCGTAGATCTCGATCGGCAGCCCGAGCGACGTGGCGACCACCGCGAAGTACTCACCCCAGCGCTTGAGCATCCACAGCCCGACACCTTCGACGATCTGCAGGATGCCGTACACCAGCAGGCCGAGGGCGACGGCGGCCAGCGTGGCGGTGCGGGCCTCGATCACCGTGCGCAGGGTGTGCACGATCGACGACTGGTCGAGGTTGTAGTGCAGCTTCTCGGCCAGTGGCCGCAGCAGCGGAAGGTCTTCGTTGAACCCGCGCTGGATCGCGTCGTGGTGTGCCCGGAACCGCCAGATCAGGTAGGCGGCGGCCAGGATCAGCAGCGCGCGGGCGATCCGCTCGACGGCCAGCAGCCGCAGGATCACCGCGTCGCGCAGCGCCCGGCCGCGCATCACCTCGGGGGCGTTGTCCGCGGGTCCGCTGCCGCGCGGCCGGCCGAGGACGTAGTCGCCGCAGCGCAGGCACCGCCAGGCCTCGCCGAGCGGCGTCCGGGCATGCAACCGGGCCCGCAGCTGCTCCTCGTCCGGGGCGTAGGTGATGTGCCCCCTGCGGCCGCAGGTGCGCAGGTTCCAGTCCATGGCGCTGACGGTACCGGTGGGCGCCAAGCCCGGCGTAGCGTGGAGCTCGGGGTAAACCGATGGACACGTTGAGCCTTGCGGATCCGCACACCGTACCGACGAAGTACTGGCACGAGCTGCCGGACGGGCGGATCCAGTGCGACATATGCCCGCGCAACTGCCGGCTGCACGAGGGGCAGCGCGGGTTGTGCTTCGTCCGCGGCCGGATCGACAACCAGGTGGTGCTCGCCTCGTACGGGCGCTCCTCCGGGTTCTGCGTCGATCCGGTGGAGAAGAAGCCGCTGAACCACTTCCTTCCCGGTACCGCCGTCCTGTCCTTCGGGACCGCGGGCTGCAACCTGGCCTGCCGGTTCTGCCAGAACTGGGACATCTCCAAGTCCCGGGAGATCGACACCCTCTCCTCCGCGGCCTCGCCCGAGGCGCTGGCCGTGGAGGCGGAGCGGCTGGGCTGCCGCAGTGTCGCGTTCACCTACAACGACCCGGTCATCTTCATGGAGTACGCGATGGACGTCGCGGACGCCTGCCACGCCCGGGGCATCAAGGCGATCGCGGTCAGCGCCGGCTACATGAACGCCGCACCGCGCGAGGAGTTCTACCGGCACATCGACGCGGCCAACATCGACCTGAAGGCGTTCACCGACAGCTTCTACCAGAAGATCACGTTCGCGAAGCTGCCGATGGTGCTGGAGACGCTGGAGTACCTGCGCGGTACCGATGTCTGGTTCGAGGTCACCACACTGCTGATCCCCGGGCACAACGACGCGCCCGACGAGATAGCGCAGGAGTGCGACTGGTTCGCCGAGCATCTCGGGCCCGACGTGCCGCTGCATTTCACCGCGTTCCACCCGGACTTCAAGATGCGCGACGTACCGCCCACGCCGCCGGAAACGCTGCGGATGGCCCGGCGGATCGCGCGCGAGCGCGGGCTGCGGTACGTGTACACCGGCAACGTCCACGATCCCGGTGGCGGTACCACGCAGTGTCCGGGCTGCGGTGCCGGTGTGGTGGTGCGGGACTGGTACGACATCCAGCGGTACGAACTGACCGGGTCCGGGCGATGTGTCCACTGTGGACACCAGGTGTCCGGCGTCTATGACGGCGCGGTCGGCACGTGGGGACGGCGGCGGATGCCGGTACAGATGTATCGCGCCTAGTGCTGTGTGTGATAGACCGATCACCGTGCATGATCGCAGAACGGGTCGCTGATGCCCGAGAGCCATCGCCGGCCGCCCTGGCCACCGGACCACCACATGCGCGCGCCCGCCGTCGCCGGCCGGTTCTACCCGGCCGATGCCCGTGAGCTGACCACGCTCGTCGACCGGCTGCTCGACTCGGTGGCCGCGTCGGTCGACGCCGAAGCGGGCGACCGGCCCGGGCCGGCTTACGTGACGCCGCACGCGGCGCTGCGGTACTCCGGGCCGACCGCGGCGCACGTGTACGCCCGGCTGCGCGGGTCCGGCGCCGGTACCGTGGCGCTCGTCGGGCCGGCGCACTACCTGCCGGTGCAGGGATGTGCGGTACCGGCGACCGTGGGCTGGCTCACCCCGCTCGGTGAGGTGCCGATCGACGTCGACCTGGTGCGGACCCTGGTCCGGGACGGGCACGTCAGCGTCGACGACCGGCCGTTCGCACCCGAGCACTCGCTGGAGGTGCAGCTTCCGTTCCTGCAACGGGTCCGGCCGGCCGGGTTGCGGATCCTGCCTGTCCTCGTTGGACAGTCCACAGTGGACGATCTGGTGGTGACGCTGAGCGCGCTCGCCGAGGCGGCCGGTCCGGACACGATCCTGTTGTGCAGCACCGACCTGTCGCACTACCTGCCCGAGCCGGCCGCGAACGCACAGGACTCACGAACCACCCAGGCGGTACTCGACCTCGCCGCCGAACGGATCGGCCCGCGCGACGCGTGCGGGGTGTTCGCGCTGCGCGGGCTGGTCGGCTGGGCCCGCCACCAGGGCCTGCGGGCGCGGCTGCTGGACCGGTGCACCTCGGCGAAGACCGGTGGCGACCCGGGACGCGTCGTCGGGTACGCGGCGTTCTCGTTCCACTGACGGCGGCCGCGGACCCGCTGGATCAGTAGTCCTCGTCCAGTTCGACCACCTGGGCCTGCTCCAGGGCGTCCCAGTCGTTGACTTCGAGCCGGCGGCTCGGCTGCGGCGGCTGCTCCTCGGCGGGATCGGTCGGTATCCGCTGTTCCAGTGCGTCTGCGTCGGGTGCCTCGATATCCCGCTCATCCGGGTCGAGGCTCGCCCCACTGTCGGAGAACTCAGGATCGGTCATCGTCGGCCCCCTTCACCGTCCACGGTACCGGGTGCGGAATACTCCCGGAGGGAGGACCAGCGCCGTCACGCACGAAGGAGTGCCCGATGCCTATCGCTTCTCCTGAGGTCTACGCCGAGATGATCGACCGCGCCAAGGCCGGCGCGTTCGCCTACCCGGCCATCAACGTCACGTCGTCCCAGACCCTGAACGCGGCGATCCGCGGGTTCGCTGAGGCGGAGAGCGACGGCATCGTCCAGGTCTCCACCGGCGGCGCGGAGTACCTGTCCGGCCCGACCGTCAAGGACATGGTCACCGGTGCGGTCGCCCTGGCCGCGTTCGCGCACGAGGTCGCCAGGAAGTACCACGTCAACATCGCCCTGCACACCGACCACTGCCCCAAGGACAAGCTGGACGGCTACGTCCGGCCGCTGCTGGCCATCTCCCGGCAGCGGGTGGCCAACGGCGAGCCGCCGCTGTTCCAGTCGCACATGTGGGACGGGTCGGCGGTACCGCTGCCGGAGAACCTGCAGATCGCCGAGGAGCTGCTCGCCGAGTGCGCCGCCGCCCACGTGATCCTGGAGATCGAGGTCGGCGTCGTCGGCGGCGAGGAGGACGGCGTCGCCAACGAAATCAACGAGAAGCTCTACTCGACGCCCGAGGACGGGCTGGCCACCGCCGCCGCGCTCGGCCTGGGCGAGAAGGGCCGGTACCTCGCCGCACTGACCTTCGGCAACGTCCACGGCGTGTACAAGCCGGGCAACGTCAAGCTGCGCCCGGAGATCCTCAAGAACATCCAGGACGCGGTCGGCGCCAGGTACGGCAAGGACAAGCCGCTGGACCTGGTGTTCCACGGCGGGTCCGGTTCGCTGCTGTCGGAGATCCGCGAGGCGCTGGACTACGGCGTGGTGAAGATGAACGTGGACACCGACACGCAGTACGCCTTCACCCGGCCGACCGCCGGGCACATGTTCACCAACTACGACGGCGTACTCAAGGTCGACGGCGAGGTGGGCAACAAGAAGGCGTACGACCCGCGCACCTGGGGCAAGCTCGCCGAGGCCGGCATGGCCACCCGGGTACGGCAGGCGTGCGAGGACCTGCGGTCAACCGGTACCACCCTGGGTAAGTAGCCGCACCGCCTCGGCCACGTCGTCGGTGACGTGGACGAGGCCGGACTGGTCCCCGGACGGCGAGGCGGCCAGCAGGTCGCGCAGCAGTCCGGGGATCGCGCCGCCCCAGAACCGGGCGTCCAGGAAGATGTACGGGCCGCTGCCGCCGTCGGTCAGGTAGAACGTCTTGGTCGCGGCCTGGAAGATCTCCTGGACGGTACCGGCCCGCCCGGCCGCGAACACCACGCCGCCGCGCGCCAACCGCAGGATGGTGTCCTCGCGGATGGCGTTGGAGAAGTACTTGGCGATCTGGCCGGCGAACAGGTTGGCCGGCTCGTGGCCGTACAGCCACGTCGGGATCGACAGCCCGCCGGCACCGTCGCGCGGATACTTCGTCCGTACCTCCAGCGCCGCCGCCGTGTAGGGCTCGTGGTCGCGGAAGTCGGGCGCGGTCGCCAGCACGTCGATCGCCGCGGTCAGCGTGTCCGCGTCGTCGGCGGCAAGGTACGCCCCGAGGTTCGCGGCCTCCATCACGCCCGGCCCGCCACCGGTGATCACCAGCCGGCCGGCCCGGGCCAGGCGCCAGCCCAGCGTGGCAGCCAGCCGGTACGCCAGCGAGCCGCGCAGTTCCGCGTGCCCGCCCATGACGCCGACGATCGACGCGTGGCCGTGCCGGCGGATCCAGTCGGCCGTCGCCTCGACGAGCGCGTTGTCGATGCCGCTGTCGTGCAGCCGCTGGGCGAGCGCCTCGCGGATGTCGGGCATCGCGCCGCCGTGCGCCTTGAAGTGGTCGTGGACGACGGTGTCGTACATGCCGTCGAAGCCGCCGTCGGCGAACCCGGCCGCGAGGTCTTCGGCGTTGTACAGGCGGGAGGGCATCGTCGGGTACGGCACCTCGACGAAGCGGGGGATCACGTGGGCACCGCGCCGTACCAGGTCGGCGGCGAACTGCGCCGAGGGCAGCCGGCAGCCGACGAACAGGGTCCCGAACACGTTGACCCCGGACAGGTCCGGCGGGTCCGTGTCCAGGGCCAGGCCCTGCACGGCCAGCCCGCTGAGGGTGCCGGTGGCCAGGTGGAGGTCCAGTTCCGCCCGGGACTCGATCTCCTCGGGGGTGTCGTCGTGGGGGATGACGGGGGCGAGAGGTGATGGCGTCGACACGCAGACATCCTGCACCATCGGGTGGTGCGGCTGTTCTTCGCAGTGATGAGTTTGTTGGTACTCATCGGCTGTAGCGGGCCGGTGCCGGCACCGGCGCCGGTCCGCGTGCTGGTTTTCACCCGAACCGCCGGATTCCGGCATGACTCCATCCCCGCCGGGGTCGCCGCGATCCGGGACCTGGGCACGACCGGTGGGTACCAGGTCGATGCGACCGACGACGCCGGCGCGATCGGTACCGCGAACCTGCGCCGGTACCGTGCCGTGGTCTTTCTCAGCACCACCGGTGACCTGCTGGACAGCGCGCAGCAGCAGGCGCTGGAGGGTTACGTGGAGGGCGGCGGCGGTTTCGTCGGGGTACACGCGGCGGCCGACGCCGAGTACGGCTGGCCGTTCTACGGGCAACTGGTCGGCGCCTGGTTCGCGTCGCACGGCGCGGTCGAGCCGGGTCGCATCGAGGTCGTGGACCGGCGCCATCCCGCCACGGCGCAGCTGGGCGCGACGTGGACGCGCACGGACGAGTGGTACAGCTTCCGGAGCCGGCCGCAGGCGCACGTCCTGCTGCGCCTGGATGCCGACCACCCGCTCGCCTGGTGCCATGTGGTGGGTTCGGGCCGGTCGTTCTACACCGCCCTCGGGCACCCCGTCGCGGCGTTCGCCGAGCCGGCGTTGCGGGCGCACCTGCAGGGCGCGATCCGGTGGGCGGCCGGACTGGTGCCGGCCGACTGCGGCACAGAGTAGACCGGCACAGAGCAGAGCGGCACAGACGAGAGCCCGGCGGCGGCAGCCACCGGGCTCTCCTTACCGGGTCCTGGGGAGGCTCCGGACTTTTATTTTTACTCCGGTAACGAGTAGTGAAACACCCCCGGTCGCGTGAGCAACGACTCAGCCATTTGGGTAACGGCACTGCCGAACGGCGTTGTTCAATGAGCGGCATGCGCAACCTGCTACCCGAACCGCCGGCCACGCTCCTGCCCTTGGATGAGTCGGCGGCCGCCGCGCTCGCTGCGGTACCCCCTGGTCAGGAGGCCGCAGTGGCGGCCCGCTTCCCGGCCAGCAGTGACGCCTGGGCGGCACTGGCCCGCCGGTCCCTGGATGCCGGCGATCCGGTGGCGGCGTACGCGTACGCGCGCACCGGGTACCACCGGGGGCTTGACCAGCTGCGCAAGGCCGGTTGGCGCGGTTCCGGGCCGGTACCGTGGTCGCACGAGCCGAACCAGGGCTTCCTGCGCTCGCTGCACCTGCTCGGCAAGGCGGCGGACGCGATCGGGGAGGACGACGAGGCGGCCCGCTGCGCCCAGTTCCTGCGCGACTGCGACCCGTCGGCGGCGGACGCGCTGACCGGCTGATCGCTGACCGGCCTGGCTGATCGCTGACCGGCCCGGCTGATCGGCTACAGGCCTTCGGCGACCGCCGCCGCCACCCGCAGCCACGCCTCGCGACTGGCCGCCGACAGCAGGTTGTACCGGATCGGCTCACCCGAGTCGATCAAGCGCTCGTAGGGCGCGAGCAGCACCGCCCGGGTACGCGCGGCGAAGTGCCGCTGGATGGCCGGCAGGTCGATGTCCTTGCGGCTGGGCGGCATCGACACCACGGTCACCGCCTGGCGTACCAACCGGTGCCGGCCCGACTGCTCCAGGTGGTCGAGCATCCGCGCGGCCGTCTCCGCGGAGTCGTTGCGGGCGGACATGGTGAGCACGAGCTGGTCGGTCGCGTCGATCGCGGCCTGCCAGTTCGCGGCGCGCACGTTGTTACCGGTGTCCACGAAGATCAACTTGTAGAACCGGCTGACCACCTCGCGGATGTCGGCGAACGCGGCCGCGGTCAGCATCTCGCCGGCCGTTGCCGACTCGTCGCTGGCCAGGACGTCGAACATGCCCTCGGCCTGCGCCCGCACGTACTGCGACAGGTCGCCGACCCGTCCCCGCGCGCCCCGGAAATGCTCCAGGTCGCGCAGCAGGTCGCGCACGGTACGGGAGTGGAAGTCCTGCTGCGCGCGCATGCCCAGGGTGCCCTGGGTCTCGTTGTTGTCCCAGGCCAGCACGTACCCGCCGCGCTTCTGCCCGAACGTCATCGCGAGCAGCAGACAGGCGACCGTCTTGCCGGCGCCACCCTTCGGGTTGACCACGGTCACCTGCCGCAGCCCGCCGAAGTTGCGCCGGACCATCTCGACGTCCTGCGTCATCTCCCGCTCGTGCTGGCTCGGTGGCACCTTGGCCAGGCCGAACGTGGCCTTGCGGACGGCGCCGCGGACACCGGTCAGGGCGACCGGATCGGCCGGGCGCATCGCCCGGCGCCGGGCGAACTCGTCCGCCGTCGGGATCGACGGGTCGCCCTGCCAGTGCTCGGCCGGTGGCGGGGGTGGGGTCGGTACGGGCGGCGCCGGGTAGGCGTGCTGGGGCGGGTGCGGCGGCATGGCGTGCTGCGGTGGCGCCGGCTGCTGCTGCGGCGCGGCGTGCTGTGGCGGCGCGGCCTGCGGCGGCGGGCCTTGGACCGGCGGAGGCGGCGGGGGTGGGCCCTGGATGGGCGGCGGTGGGCCCTGGATGGGCGGCGGTGGGCCCTGGATGGGCGGCGGGGGTGGCGGCGCCTGGGTCGGCGGCGGGCCGGGGGGTGGCGGACCGGGCGGTGGTGGCGCGGCCTGCTGCGGCGGTTGGGCTTGGGGCGGTGGGCCGGGGTACGGCCGGGCGCCGTTGGCCGGTGGCTGCTGCCGCATCGGCGCATGGGGCGGTGGGTGCGCCGGCCCGGGCGGGGGTACCTGCTCGGTGCGCTGCGGCGGCTGCGCCCACGGCGAGGCCGGGATCGCGACGGTGGGGTGGTGCGCGGCTTCCCGCGGTACCGGCTGGGTCTGCTCGGACGGTACCGGCCCGTCCGGCCAGGCGCCGCGCTCCGGCGGCGAGCCCTGGGGACTGGCCACGATCTCGTCCGGCGGCCACACCGGCTCCTGCTCGGCCTGCTCCACGTCTCCCACCTCCGTCACAAACGCCGCACAGCCCGCAATGTTACGGCCGCAGTACCGCCCAGGCGCCGCGCTCGACCCACCAGCTCCGCTTGCCGGTCAGCGTGCCGGACACCCCGTCGTCGCGGAAGGGCACCTCGGCGGCCGGGTTCACCGACACCGCGCGGCCCCGGGCGCGGCGCACCTCGACCGTCACGCGGGTGCGGCCCCAGCGGCGCGTCCGGACCGGTACCGCGACGGCGACGTCGATCGCCCCGTCGGCCGGATCCGCCCGGGGTACCAGCGGCAGCCCGTCCACCGTCGCATACCCGGCCCCGTTGCCGACCGCGCAGGCGGCGATCGTCTCGCCCGGCTCGGCCAGTACCGCATCGTCGCATTCGATCCGGGCCGACCACGGCGCGGTACCCCCGATGAGCGCCCCGTCCAGCGTCACCGACCCGGCGTCGGTGCGCAGCAGGTCCAGCCGGGCCGGGGTACCGTGCAGCACCGCCTTGGCCACCTCGCCCGGGTCGGCGGGCAGGTCGAACACGTTCTCGCCATAGAGCGGCAGGACGCCGACCGGCGGCAGGTCGGGTACCGTCCGGTGGGCGGCGAGGTCGCTCGGACGGCGCGAGGGCGGCGGCGCGTACCGCCGGACCAGCCGGCGCACCACGGCCCGCACCTGCCCGATCGCCGTGGCCGCGACGACGATTGTCGGCCCCTCGGCCGCGGGCCAGGTCAGCCCGTCGGGCCGCGGCGGGCCGTCGACCGCGGCGATCAGCTCGTCGAGCTCCCGGTCCGACGCGGGCGTCGCCGTCGTCACGTCGGCACCCTCGGCGACCAGGGCGTCACGGCAGGCCAGTACCGGTGCGCCGAGGCAGCCGTCGGCGAGCGAGAGCAGTACCACCTGGCGCACGCCGGCTCCATCCCTGGCTGCAACAGCCTTGTAACCTGGCACCCCGGGGTGATGGAGATGCCAGCGATCGTGCTGATCGGCGCCCAGTGGGGCGACGAAGGCAAAGGCAAGGTTACCGACCTGCTCGGCGGGCAGGTCGGGTACGTCGTCCGGTACCAGGGCGGCAACAACGCGGGGCACACCGTGATCACCCCGGATGGCCAGAAGTACGCGCTGCACCTGCTGCCTTCGGGAGTACTGACGCCGGGCTGCACCCCGGTGATCGGCAACGGCGTGGTGATCGACCCGAAGGTGCTGATCGCCGAGATCGACGGTCTCGCCGAGCGGGGCCTGTCCTGCGAGCGGCTGCTCATCTCGGCCGACGCGCACCTGATCATGCCGCATCACCGGGCGCTGGACCGGGTCGTCGAGCGGTACCTGGGGTCGGCCCGGATCGGTACCACCGGGCGGGGCATCGGCCCGGCGTACGGGGACAAGGTGGCCCGGGTCGGCATCCGCGTGCAGGACCTGCTCGATCCGGGCATCCTGCGCAAGAAGCTGGAGATGGTGCTCCGGGAGAAGAACCAGGTACTCGTCAAGGTCTACAACCGCAAGGCGATCGACGTCGGCGCCGTGGTCGAGGAGTACCTGGCGTACGCCGAGCGGCTGCGCCCGTACATCGCCGACACCCGGCTGGTGCTGGGCCGGGCGCTGGAGAACGGCGAGACGGTACTGCTGGAGGGCGCCCAGGCCACCCTGCTCGATGTGGACCACGGCACGTACCCGTTCGTCACCTCGTCCAGCCCGACGGCCGGCGGCGCGTGCGTCGGGTCGGGCATCCCGCCGACCCGGATCTCCCAGGTGATCGGCGTCATCAAGGCGTACACGACGCGGGTCGGGGCGGGACCGTTCCCGACCGAGCTGTTCGACGACAACGGCACGCACCTGGCGAAGGTGGGCGTCGAGTTCGGTACCACGACCGGCCGGCCCCGCCGGGTCGGCTGGTTCGACGCGGTGGTCGGCCGGTACGCCGTGCGGGTGAACGGCATCAGCGACCTGGTCGTCACCAAGCTCGACGTGCTCAGCGGGCTGCCGAAGGTACCCATCTGCGTGGGGTACGAGGTGGACGGGCAGCGGGTCGACGAGATGCCGATGACGCAGACCGCGTTCCACCACGCGACGCCCGTCTATGAAGAGCTGGACGGGTGGTGGGAGGACGTGGCGAAGGCGCGCTCGTTTGCCGACCTGCCGCTGAACGCGCAGCGCTACGTGGAGCGGATCGAGTCGCTGTGCGGGGCCCGGGTGAGCGTGGTCGGGGTCGGCCCGGGGCGTGAGGAGAACGTGGTCCGGCACCCGCTGGTCTGACGCTTCGTCGGCGCCCCGCGCCTGCCCCGGTGGCGCGATCTTGGACGTTTGTCGCCCCTGCAAGGGGTACCGGCGTCCAAGATCTCGATGACCATCCCGGCGGGAGGATGGTGACCTCCGGCCCGGCGGGCAGCGTGGACGGAATGAAGCGTTGGTGGCCCCTCGTCGCGCTGGCGGCTGCCCAGTTTGTCATGGTCCTTGACCAGTCCGTGATGAACGTGTCGATCAGCCAGCTCGTCGCCGACTTCCACACCACAGTGACCGTGATCCAGGCGGTGATCACCCTCTACTGCCTGGTCATGGCGATGCTCATGCTCACCGGCGGAAAGGTCGGCGACATCATCGGCCGGCGTCGGGCCTTCGTGGTCGGTCTGGTCATCTACGGGTGCGGTTCCGCTCTGACGGCGGTCGCGCCGACCGTCGCGGTACTGGCGATCGGCTGGTCGGTGCTGGAGGGCATCGGCGCGGCGCTGGTACTCCCGGCGCTGGCGGCGCTGATCGCCGGCAACTACGACGACGCGCGGGAGCGGAAGGTCGCCTACGCGGTGATCGGCGGGGTGGCCGGCGCCGGTATCGCGGTCGGCCCGATCCTCGGCGGCTGGGCGACCACCGAACTCACCTGGCGGGTGGTGTTCCTCGGCGAGGTGGTCCTGGTGCTGTTCATCATCCTCATGGTCCGGCTCGTCCAGGACGCACCGCGCAGCGGGCCGTCCCCCCGCCTCGACCTGATCGGCGGTGTGCTGTCCGCGGTGGGGCTGGGCGCGGTCGTGCTGGGCATCCTCCAGTCCAGCACCTGGGGCCTGGTGCAGCCGAAGAACCCGCCGTTCGCGCCGTTCGGGTTCTCCCTGACGATCTATGTGATCATGCTCGGCGGCATCCTGCTGTGGGCTTTCGGGCGCTGGGAGCGCCGCCGCGAGGCGGCCGGGACCGACCCCCTGGTACACCTGAGCCTGCTGCGGATCCCGCCGTTGCGCTCGGGTCTGGCCGGCATGTTCACGCAGAACCTGGTGCTCATGGGCGTCTTCTTCGTCGTCCCGCTGTACCTCCAGCTCGTACAGGGGCTCAACGCGTTGGAGACCGGCCTGAAGATGCTGCCCGTCTCGATCACGATGTTCCTCGCCTCGTTCCTCGGGTCCCGGTTGTCGACGCGGTACCCGGTGCGGTCGATCGTCCGGGCCGGGCTGATCATCACGACCCTCGCTGTCGTCGCCCTGTTCGCCACCGTCAAGCCGGAGCTGGGCAACGCCGCCTTCGGGATCGCCATGGCGGTACTGGGCGTCGGCATGGGCCTGATCGTTTCGCAGCTCGGCAACGTCGTGCAGTCCTCGGTCGACAGCTCCGGCCGTGGCGAGGCCGGTGGCCTCCAGTACACCGGGCAGCAGTTGGGTTCCTCGCTCGGCGTCGCGCTGATCGGCGCGATCGTGCTGGCCGGGCTCGCCGGCGCGTTCGTGTCCAAGATCCAGAGCGACGCGCGGATCAACCAGGCGGTCGCCGGCCAGGTCAGCGTCGCGGTCGGGGCGGGCCTGAGCTTCGTCGCCACCGACGAGGTCAGGGCGGCGGCGACGAAGGCCGGACTGGACGCACCCACGACCGAGGCGATCGTCGACGACTACCAGCAGGCCCAGCTCCAAGCGCTGCGGGGCGGCTTCCTGGCCACGGCGATCTTCTCGCTCATCTCGCTCGCCTCCACCCGCCACCTGCCCCACACGCGGCCGTCCGCACAGCCGGAGAAGGAGACCGTGGCGGCACCGGCTTGACCAGCTGCGCCGGCCCGACCACCCGGCGGCTAGCATCGGCGGGTGCGTGTCCTACTGATCGGGTCGGGCGGGCGGGAACATGCGCTCGCCACGGCGCTCGCTGCCGATCCCGCCGTCACTGAACTGCACTGCGCGCCCGGGAATCCGGGGATCGGGGCGGTTGCCCGGTTGCATCCCGCCGACCTGGGTGACCTCGACGGGCTGGCGTCGCTGGCGGTCGAGGTGACGGCGGACCTGGTCGTGGTCGGGCCGGAGGTACCGCTGGTCGCCGGGGTGGCCGACGTCCTGCGCGCCAAGGGGATCGCGGTGTTCGGGCCGTCGAAGGCGGCGGCGCGGCTGGAGGGTTCGAAGGACTTCGCGAAGTCGGTGATGGCGGCGGCCGGGGTACCCACGGCCAGGTCGCGGACCTGCACCGAACCGGCCGAGGTGGCGGCGGCGCTCGACGAGTTCGGCCCGCCCTACGTGGTGAAGAACGACGGGCTGGCCGCCGGCAAGGGCGTCGTGGTCAGCACCGAACGGGTGACCGCGCTGCGGCACGCGGCCGAATGCGGCCGGGTGGTGGTCGAGGAGTACCTCGCCGGGCCGGAGATGTCGCTGTTCGTGGTCACCGACGGTACGACGGCGGTACCGCTGCCGCCGGCCCAGGACTTCAAGCGCATCGGCGACGGCGACACCGGCCCGAACACCGGCGGCATGGGCGCCTACGCGCCGCTGCCGTGGGCGCCGCCGTCGCTGGTCGACGACGTGCTCGCCACCGTTGTCCGGCCGACGCTCGGCGAGCTGCGCCGGCTGGGTACCCCGTTCGCCGGCCTGCTCTACGTCGGCCTCGCGATCACCGCCGACGGGCCGAAGGTCATCGAGTTCAACTGCCGCTTCGGCGACCCGGAGACCGAGGTCGTGCTGCCGCTGCTGGAGACGCCGCTGGCCGGGCTGCTGCACGCCGCGGCGACCGGGCGGCTGGCCGACCACCCGCCGCTGCGCTGGCGGCCCGGGGCGGCGGTCACGGTCGTGGTGGCCGCGGCCGGATATCCCGGTACCCCGCGCACCGGCGACCCGATCAGCGGCGCCGACCTCGCCGGAGTCCTGCACTGCGGTACCCGCGCGGTGGACGGCGCGCTGGTCAGCTCCGGCGGCCGGGTGCTCGCCTGTACCGCCACCGGCCCGACCCTGCCCGACGCCCGCGCGGCGGCGTACGCGCTGGTCGACGGCGTGCGGCTGGCCGGTTCGCAGCACCGCACCGACATCGCGCTCGCCGCCGTCGAGGGTCGCATCCGCATTCCGCGCTGACGCATACCCCGCTGAGGCGGGCAACCCAGCGACCTCACCGCAGCCGGGCGCCGGAGATCGCGCGGGCCACGACCAGCCGCTGGATCTCGGAGGTGCCTTCGAAGATCGTGTAGATCTTGGCGTCGCGGTACCAGCGTTCCACCGGATGGTCGCGCACGTACCCGGCGCCGCCGAGCAGCTGTACCGCCTTCTCGGTCACCGCGACGGCCACCTCACCGGCCTTGAGCTTGCTCATCGAGCCCTCCCCGGCGGCGAAGGTGCGGTTGTTGCGACCCATCCACGCCGCCCGCCACACCAGCAGCCGGGCCGCGTCGATCTCGGTGCACATGTCGGCCAGTGCGAACGCCACCGCCTGGTGCTCGACGATCGGCTTGCCGAACTGCACCCGCTCCTTGGCGTAGGCCAGCGCGTACTCGTACGCCGCCCGCGCGATGCCCAGCGCCTGCGCGCCGACGGTCGGGCGGGTCAGCTCGAACGTGCGCAGCGCCGCCTGCCCACCGGTCGCGCCGGCCCCGGAGCCCGCCTGCGCCAGCCCGGAGCCCGCCTGGGCCAGCGCGGCGCGCGCCCGCGCCAGCCGCTCCTGCAGCGCCTCGCGGCCACCGAGCAGGCACCGCCCCGGTACCCGCACCTCGTCGAGGAACACGTCGGCCGTATGGGAGGCGCGCAGTCCGAGCTTGCGCAGCTTCGGCCCGGCGACCAGGCCCGGTGTCCCCGGCGGTACCACGAACGCGGCCTGTCCACGGGCACCCAGCGCCGGGTCGACCGAGGCGGTCACCACGTGTACCGCGGCGATCCCGCCGTTGGTCGCGAACGCCTTCTGCCCGGACAGCACCCACTCGTCGCGCGCCTCGTCGTACCGGGCCCGCGTGCTGATCGCCGCCACGTCCGACCCGGCGCCGGGCTCGGTCGAGCAGAACGCCGCCACGGTCGGCTCGTCGACGTCGCCGAAGCACAGCGGTACCCACTCCAGCAGTTGCTCCGGGGTACCCGACCCGTAGATCGCGGCGACCGCGAGCCCGGTGCCCAGGATCGACATCGCGATCCCGGCGTCGCCCCAGAACAGCTCCTCGCTGGCGATCGGCAGGGACAGGCCGCTCGGGTCGGCCCAGCAGGTGGCGAGGAACTCGAACCCGTACAGCCCGATCTTCGCCGCCTCCTGGATGAGCGGCCAGGGCGTCTCCTCGCGCGCGTCCCACTCGGCGCCGGCCGGGCGCACGGCCCCGGCGGCGAAGCCGTGCACCCAGTCGCGCAGTTCCCGCTGCCCGTCCGTGAGATCGAGCGAGAACTCAGCCACTATGCCGCCTCCGCCCTCAGCCCTTCGGGATGTCGAAGAGGTTCGCGATGTTGGCGGCCAGACCCAGGTCGCCCTTTGCCTTCAGCTTGCCGGTCATGAACAGCATCACCGGGTTGCCGTTGCCGGAGACCACCTTGAGGAAGTCGACAGCGCCGAGGGTCAGCGCCAGCTTCGGGTCGTGCTCGGGCTTGGGCGACAGCGTGCAGGTGCCGTTGGCGATCACCACCTCGTAGGTGTCGACGCCGCCGTCCGGCCGGTCGCCGACGTTCCAGTGGATGACCGCGTTGGTGTTGCCGGCCCGGTCGGCGCGGAACGTGGTGGGCATCCGGCCGAAGACCTCGTCGAGGATCGTCGTGCGGTGCTCGCCCTGCAGGGCGGCCTTGAGCTGGTCGGCCGGCGTGTCCTTGACGAGCTGGTGGAAGTGTTGCGGGTCCACCGACGACAGGTCGGCCGGGTCGAACTCGGGCATGGGATTCCCTTCCGATAGGGCAGGCGCCTACTCGCGCGTAACATTACGCACGGGTAGGTATGCTCGCAAGGTGCCCCGCGTGCCCCGGTCGATCCGCGTCGAGCAGATGCTGGACGCCGCGGTCGGCGTGTTCTCCGCCGCCGGGTACCACGCCGCGTCGATGGACGACATCGCCGAGCGGGCCGGCATCTCCAAGCCCATGGTGTACGCCTACCTGGGTACCAAGGAGGAGCTGTTCATCGCCTGCGTGCACCGCGAGGGTACCCGCCTGATGGAGGCGATCGTCGCGGCCACGGCGCTGCAGGTACCCCCGGATGAGCAGCTGTGGCGCGGCCTGCGCGCCTTCTTCACCTTCGTCGGCGACCACCGCGACGGCTGGGCGGTGCTCTACCGGCAGGCCCGCGGCCAGGAGCGGTTCGCCGCGGAGCTGGCCGAGATGCGCGCCCGGATGGTCGAGGTGGTGGCCGGGCTGCTCGCCCGGGTGATCGCCGCCGGCGGCCGGCGGCCCCGCCCGGCCGAGCTGACCCCGATGGCCTACGCGCTGGTCGGCGCCGGCGAGTCGCTGGCCGACTGGGTGGTCGACCACCCGAGCGAGCCGCCGGAGACGACCGCGACCCGGCTGATGAACTTCGTCTGGCTCGGCGCCGGTGAGCTGCTGCGCGGCGCCACCTGGCGCCCGCCGGTCACGCCGGAGTGACCTCGCCGGTCAGGTGGGTGGTGCCGGTCCGCGGGTCGGTCACCGTCCACCGCGACCCGTCGGGGGTACCGGTGAAGCACACGCGCGCCGGCAGCACGATCGGGCGGCGGAAGGCGACCTCGACGGCGTACCCGCCGGGCAGCCGGCCCTCCAGCGCGGCCAGGCTGCGGGCGGCGCTCCACATGCCGTGCGCGATCGGGCCGGGGTACCCGAACGCGCGCGCGGCCAGCCGGGAGGTGTGGATCGGGTTGCGGTCGCCGGAGACGCGGGCGTAGGCGGTACCCACCTCGCGACCGACCCGCCAGACGGTGCCGGCGGCCGGTTCCGTGGCGGCGTGGACCTCGGCCGGTTCCGTGGCGGCGTGGACCTCGGCCGGTTCCGTGGCGGCGTGGACCTCGGCCGGTTCCCTGCGCGGGCCGCCGCCGCTCGTGCGGTCCTTGCGCAGGTACGTCGACACGCCGCGCCAGACGACCTCGTCGCCGACCGAGGCGGTGGCCCGCACGTCGAAGGCCCGCCCGCGCGGGTGCCCGCGCAGGTCCGCCGCCCGTACCGTCAGCTCCAGCCGCTCGCCCGCGTCGACCGGGCGCAGCACTTCGATCCGGTTCGCCACGTGCACGAGGCCGACGACCGGGAACGGGAAGTCCCGCCGGGTCAGCAGGGCCAGCGCCATCGGGAAGGCGAGCACGTGCGGGTACGTCGGCGGGAGGACGCCGGACAAGCGGTAGCCGCAGGTCTTCGAGTATCGCGCGAGCCGGTCGCGGTCCACGGCGACGTTGCGCAGGACCAGCGTGGTGCCGGGCAGGTCACCGGTACCGGCGTGCCGGGTCAGCAGGGCGCGGCGGTACAGCCCGCCGAGGGCCGGCGGGCTGGCCAGTTCGACGACGTCAGGCACCGATCAGCGACTGGCCGCAGACCCGTAGGACGTTGCCGGTCACCCCCGTCGAGCCGGGGCTCGCGAAGAACGCGACCGCCTCGGCGACGTCGATCGGCAGCCCGCCCTGCGCCAGGGTATTCATCCGGCGCCCCGCCTCGCGCAGGAACATCGGCATCCGGGCGGTCATCGCGGTCTCGATGAACCCCGGCGCGACCGCGTTGATCGTGATACCGCGCGAGGCCAGCTCCCCGGCCATGGCGGTGACCAGGCCGATCACGCCGGCCTTGGCGGTCGCGTAGTTGGTCTGTCCGCGGTTGCCGGCGATACCGGTCACCGAGGCGACCGCGACGATCCGGCCGCCGGCCGGGATCAGGTTGCCGTCCAGCAGTTCGCGGTTGATCCGCTCCTGGCTGGCGAGGTTGACGTCGAGCACCTGGTCCCACTCCGGGCGGTTCATCCGGGCCAGCGTGCGATCGCGGGTGATGCCGGCGTTGTGCACGACGACGTCCACGCCGCCGTGCCGGGCTTCGAGGAACTCGGCGAGCCGGTACGGCGCGTCCGGGGCGGTGATGTCCAGCTGGTACGCCGTACCGTCGGCGTCGTTCGCCACATCGGAAAGCGCTTGCCCGGCGGCGGGCAGGTCGAGGCAGACGACGTGCGCGCCGTCGCGTGCCAGGGTCGCCGCGATCGCCGCGCCGATGCCCTGGGCGGCGCCGGTGACCAGGGCGACCTTCTCCTCCAGCGGCTTGGTCCAGTCGGTGCGCACGCCACCCGGCGCCGGCCCGACCTGCAGTACCTGGCCGCACACGTACGCCGACTTCGCCGACAGCAGGAACCGCAGCACGGACTCCAGGTCGGCGTCGCCGGAGGCGTAGACGAGGTTCGTGGTGGCGCCGCGGGTCAGCTCCTTGCCGATGGAGCGGACGAACCCCTCCAGCGCGCGCTGGGCGACGCTCTCGGCGGTACTGGTGCACTCGGCGGGCCGGGTGCCGAGCACCACGATGCGGCCGGACGGGTGCAGGTCGCGCATTTGCGGGTGGAAGAACTCGTAGAGCTGGCCGAGCTTGTCGGTGTCGGTGACGCCGGTGGCGTCGAAGATCAGTACGGCGTTGCCGGCGGTACCGGTGGCGGCCGGGTCCCGCAGCTCGACGCCCATCGCGGCGAGCACCTTGTCCAGGCTGGCGCCGAGCCGCCCGTCTCCGCCGACGAGGACCGGCCCCGGTACCAGCGGCTCGCCCGCGGCGAACCGGCGCAGCCGCGACGGTACCGGCAGCCCGAGCGCACGCATCAGCGCACGGCCCGGCCCGGAGACGGCGAAGCGACCGATGTCGCTCATGTGACCCATTCTCCTCCAGGCTCGCCGGACAGCCTACTGGTAAGTAGGTTAGGTGCAACGATTCTCGGTCGGGAGGCGCGGATGGCGTCGAGAGTTCGACGAGTGGCGATACTCGGCGGCAACCGTACCCCGTTCGCCCGGTCGCCCGGGCCCTACTCCGCGGCGTCCAACCAGGATCTCCTGACAGCCACACTTGACGGACTGGTCGCCCGGTTCGGCCTTTCCGGGCAGCGCGTCGGCGAAGTCGTCGCGGGCGCGGTGCTCAAGCACAGCCGCGACTATAACCTCACTCGTGAATGCGTGCTGGGATCTCGCCTCGACCCGGCGACGCCGGCCTATGACATCGCGCAGGCCTGCGGCACCGGGCTGGAAGCGGTGATCCTGGTCGCGAACAAGATCGCGCTCGGTCAGCTCGACGTCGGCATCGCCGGCGGGGTGGACTCCGCGAGCGACGCGCCGCTGGCGGTCAACGAGGACTTCCGGGCCGCGCTGCTCGCGCTGAACCGGGCGCGTTCCGCGCGGGACCGGCTCCGGGCGGCTGCCCGGCTGCGGCCGAGCCAGCCGTTCCGGCCGGAGATCCCGCGCAACGCGGAACCGCGTACCGGCCTGTCCATGGGCGAGCACGCGGCGCTGACCGCGAAGGAGTGGGGCATCGGCCGGACCGAGCAGGACGAGCTGGCACTGGCCTCGCACCGGCGGCTGGCCGACGGGTACCGGCGCGGGTTCTTCGACGACCTGGTGACCCCCTACCTCGGGCTGTCCCGCGACCAGAACCTGCGCGAGGACACCTCGCTGGACAAGCTCGCGGCGCTGCCGCCGGTCTTCGGCGACACGATGACCGCTGGCAACTCCTCGCCGCTGTCCGACGGTGCCGCCCTGGTGCTGCTGGCGACCGAGGAGTGGGCGCAGGCGCACCGGCTGCCCGTGCTGGCGTACCTCACCGGCTGCGAGACCGCCGCGGTCGACTTCGTGCACGGCGGCGAGGGGCTGCTGACCGCGCCGGTGTACGCGGTACCCCGGCTGCTGGCCCGGCACGGGCTGGGCCTCGGGGACTTCGACTTCTACGAGATCCACGAGGCGTTCGCGTCGCAGGTACTGGCCACGCTGGCCGCCTGGGCGGACGACGACTTCGGCAAGAAGCGGCTCGGCCTGCCCGGGGCGCTCGGCACGGTGGACCGGGCGCGGCTCAACGTGGTCGGATCGTCGCTGGCGGTCGGGCACCCGTTCGCGGCCACCGGCGGCCGGATCACCGCGACGTTGGCGAAGCTGCTCGCCGGGCGGGGTACCGGCCGCGGCCTGATCTCCATCTGCGCGGCCGGCGGCCAGGGAGTGGTGGCGATCCTCGAAGCCGGCCTCTGAGATCTTGGACGCGGCTACCCCCTGCAAGGGGCACCCGCGTCCAAGATCCCGGCGCCGGGGGCCGCCGCGCGGGGGGCCGGGCGCGCGGGCCGGTCACGGCCGGCCGGGTCGGCGCGGAAGAATGGGCCCGTGATCCCCAACGTGCTCGCCGGCCGGTACGCCTCCGCGGAACTGGTGCGGATCTGGTCGCCCGAGGAGAAGGTGCGCGCGGAACGGCGGCTGTGGCTGGCCGTCCTGCGGGCCCAGCGCGACCTCGGCGTCGCGGTACCCGACGGGGTCGTCGAGGCGTACGAGGCCGTCGTGGACCGCGTCGACCTGGCCGGCATCGCCGCCCGGGAACGGGTGACCCGGCACGACGTCAAGGCGCGGATCGAGGAGTTCAACGCGCTGGCCGGGTACGAGCACATCCACAAGGGGATGACCTCGCGCGACCTGACCGAGAACGTGGAGCAGGTACAGATCCGCGACTCGCTGCGGCTGATCCGGGAGCGGACCGCCGCCGTGCTGGCCCGGCTCGCCGCGCGCGCCGTGGAGTACGACGAGACGGTCCTGGTCGGCCGCACCCACAACGTGCCGGCCCAGGCCACCACGCTCGGCAAGCGCTTCGCCTCCGCCGCCGAGGAGCTGCTGCTCGGCTACGAACGGCTGGACGAGCTGATCCGGCGGTACCCGCTGCGGGGCATCAAGGGCCCGGTCGGCACCGCGGCCGACCAGCTCGACCTGGTCGGCTCCGGCCTGGTCGGCTCGGGCCTGGCCGCGCTGGAACAGGCCGTCGCCGCGCACCTCGGGTTCGACCGGGTGCTCGCCAGCGTCGGCCAGGTGTACCCCCGCTCGCTGGACCTCGACGTGGTCGCCGCGCTCGCCCAGGCCGCCGCCGCGCCGTCCAGCCTCGCCACGACGATCCGGCTGATGGCCGGCCAGGAACTGGCGACCGAGGGCTTCCGGCCCGGCCAGGTCGGCTCCAGCGCGATGCCGCACAAGATGAACACCCGGTCCTGCGAGCGGATCAACGGCCTGGCGGTGGTCGTGCGCGGGTACCTGTCGATGGTCGGCGAGCTGGCCGGCGACCAGTGGAACGAGGGCGACGTGTCCTGTTCGGTGGTCCGCCGGGTGGCGCTGCCGGACGCGTTCTTCGCCCTGGACGGGCTCTTCCAGACGTTCCTGACGGTGCTCGACGACTTCGGCGCGTACCCGGCGGTGATCGCCCGCGAGCTGGACCGGTACCTGCCGTTCCTGGCCACCACGAAGATCCTCGTCGCGGCGGTGCAGCGCGGTGTCGGCCGGGAGGTCGCCCACGAGGCCATCAAGGAGCACGCCGTCGCCGTCGCGCTGGCCATGCGGGAGAAGGGGGCGACCGGCAACGACCTCTTCGACCGGCTCGCCCTCGACCCCCGCCTCGGGCTGTCCCGAGCCGAGATCGACGTGCTGGTCGCCGACCGCGCGGCCTTCACCGGGGCGGCGTCCGCGCAGGTCCGGGCCGTCGCCGAGCGGGTGGCCGCGGTGGTCGCCGCACACCCCGGCGCGGGTACCTACACCCCGGCGCCGATCCTGTAGTACCCCGGGCCACCGGTGGTGCGGTGAACCGGCTCAGGTGAGGGTGCGCAGGTCGAGGCCGTGCCAGGTCAGGGTCTCGTGGTCGCCGGTGGACCACCAGAGGAAGTCGCCGCGCGCGCCGGCGTTGGTCGCCGCCGCCTCCACCTGTACCGTGCGCTGCTTCGCGATGTCGTACAGTGCCAGCCGGGACACCGCCGCCCGCCCGCTCGGGTCTGTCGAGGTCATCAGCACCTCGAAGCGGTCCCGCAGCGCGACGTCGCAGGCGATGGCCGCGTCGGTGGCCCGGCCGATCACCCGCCGGTCGGAACCGTCCGGCCGGACCAGATCGGTCTCGGTCGCCTGGGCGGCGTTGTTCGGGATCGTCCGGCACCAGGTGGGGCTGCAGGTGACCTGCTTGTCCGGCGGTACCCGGACGGCCTTCTCCGCGCCCGTCTCGGCGTTGCGCAACCGGGCCGGCTGGTCGCCCGCGCCCGGTGCGGTGACCAGCCAGGGCCAGGCGGACAGCGCCCAGGCACCGGGTACCACCCGGACCGTCACCGGGCCACCGGCCAGCGGGATCGAGCGCAGTTCGGTCTGCTCCGCGGCTCCTGCGCGGGTACCGGCCCACACCAGCCGGTCGCCGACCACCTGGACGTCGTACCCGGATCCGGAGAAGCCCGGCGCGCCGACGTCGGCGGTGAGCTGCCGGGCCGGCCCGCCCGCCCGGGGTGCCGTCCACAGCGTGGTCGTCGCGCGCCCGTCGGCGTCGGTGCTGGTGTGCATCCAGTACACGTCCGTGGCGGATGCGGTGATCCCGTCGAGCGAGCCGGCGTCGGCCACCGCCTGCGCCTGCAGGATCCGCGGCGGGCCGGTCGCGGGTACCAGGGCGAGGTCGCTCTGCTCCCCGTCCGCACCGGCGATCATGCCGATCGACGTGCCCGCGTCGAGCACGAGTACCGGGGTGTACGTGGCGCCGTCCGGGAAGGTACCCGGGATCGGGAACGACCGGGCGCCCGGCCAGACGGTCGCGAGCGTCGCCGGCCCGCCCGCGCCCCGGGAGGCGGCCGGTGCGTGCCGCCGGGCCGCGGGCAGCGCCAGTACCAGCGCGATGACCGCCACCGCCGCACCGATCCCCAGCAAGCCGCGCCAGCGCCTCATGACCGTAGGAATGTTATAGGCTTATTGTCCAGCTAGCCGGTATTAGGGAGTATTGCGTGCTGGTCCGGGGGGCTGCCGTCCTGGCCCTGCTGGCGAGCCTGATCGCGGGGGTACCCGCCATCGCCGCGCCGGAAGGGACGGCCGACCTCGCCGTGACCGCGGTCGCGGGCGGCCCCGCCATCCCCGGCCAGCCGCTGACCTGGACGGTCACCGCCACCAACCACGGACCGGCCGCCGCGGAGAACGTCACGCTGACCCAGACGGTCCCGGTCGGGCCGGGCGAGACGGTCGTCTCGGCGGTATCGACGGTCGGCCCGTGCACGGTGCAGCCGCCCGGTACCGTCGCCTGCGACCTCGGCGAGCTGGACATCGACGCGACCGTGACGGTCACCGTCGGGCAGTCGCTGTCGGCCGACCGGACCGAGGCGCCGGCGACCAGCGCGATCATCGAGGCGGCCACCCCGGACACCGGTACCGCCGACAACACCGCCGCCGCGACCGCCACCCTGCACCCGGTCGCCGACCTGTGGCTGACCGGTGCCGTCTCCGCCCTCGACCCGCTGCTGGGCGGCGCGCCGGTCATCTCGGTGCAGCTGACCGACCTGGGGCCGGGCACAGTGCCGGCCGGTACCAGGGCGACGGTCACGCTGCCGGCGCCGGTCGGCTTCGCCGCCGCCGGCAGCTCACCCGGCTGCACCGCGGCCGCCCGCGTGGTCACCTGCACGCTGGCCAAGCCGCTCGGCGTCGGCACGGGAAGCGCCGTCACGCTGTCCGTCCGGGGTACCCCGGTGCCGGCCGGCCCGCTCCCGTACGCGGTCGCCGCGCAGGTACCCGCCGGAGTCACCGACCCGGACGCGGACAACAACAAGGCCACCCTGGCCAGCCCGGTGGTCACCGACGCCGACGTCGGAGTCACCGCGGCGGGGCCGACCGATGCGGTTGCCGCCGGTACCACGGCTTCGGTGACCTGGACGGTGACCAACCACGGCCCGGCGGTGGCCGCCGGGGTGCGCACGACGGCGACCCTGCCGACCGGCCTGCACCTGGACTCCTCGGCCAACGGCTGCACCGTCACCGGCCAGACGGTGACCTGCCCGCCCATCCCGTCACTGCCGGTCGGCCAGTCGGCGGCGCTGGTCGTGACGCTCGCGGTCGACCCCGGGCAGGCGCCCGGTGCGGTGGTGGTGCCGGTCCAGATCGCGGTCGGCACGCCGCACGACCCGGACGACAGCAACCGGACCGGGTACCTGCCGCTGGCGATCGTCCGCCAGGCCAACCTCGCGCTGAACACGAGCCGCACCGAGGGGACGCTCAACGCCGGCGAACCGGTCAGCTACCAGCTCACCGTGCACAACTTCGGCCCCGGTACCGCGGCCGGGGTCACCGTGACCGACCGGCTGCCGGCCGAGATCTCCGCAGGTACCGCGACGGTGCCCGGCGGTACCTGCACCGCCGCCGGCCAGCTGCACACCTGTACCCTCAGCGCCGCGCTGCCGGTGGACACCAGCGTCACGATGACGGTGACGGGTACGGTCAGCCCGTCGGTGGCCGGCGACACGATCACCGACACCGGCTTCGCCAGCTCCGGCGACCCCGACCTGGATGCCACCGACAACGGGGCGGCATCGACCGGCATCGTTGAGGGTGCGCTCACCCCGGCCGCCCACCAGGTGGCCGCCGACTCCGGGGTACACCGGGTGGTCGCCCGGCTGACCTGGTGGATCTGGGCCGGCGTGGGCACGGTACTGGTCGGCATGGTGCTGCTCGCGGTCGCGCTGCGCCACAACGCACGCATCCGCGTCGACCGCTGAACCGGTGGGCCGCGGCCGGTAGGATCGTGGGCAGCGGCAGGGGAGTCGGCCCCGGGTCGCCTCCACGGTGAGGAACTATGGCGTTCCTGGTCGCGTTCGCAACGGCGTTACTGCTGGTGGTACCGGTGGAGCTGCCGGACAAGACGTTCGTGGCCACCCTCGTGCTCGCCACCCGGTACCGGCCGGCTCCGGTCTGGTTCGGCGTGACCACCGCGTTCGGCGTGCAGTGCCTGGTGGCGGTGGTCGCCGGCCGGTTGGTCTCGCTGCTGCCGGAGCGTCCCGTCCACCTCGTCACCGCCGGGCTGTTCGCGCTCGGTGCGGTGGTGCTGCTGCGTTCGGCCGGGCGGGCGACGGAGGAGGAGAAGGAACGCGAGAAGGAGTTCGACAGCAAGATCGGATTCGGCCGGGTGTCCGGGATGCGGGCGGCGGCGACCAGCTTCGGCGTGCTGTTCCTCGCCGAGTGGGGCGGCCTTTCCCAGCTGCTGACCGCCGGGCTGGTCGCGCAGGGACGGCACCCGGTCGGCGTGTTCGCCGGCTCCTGGGTCGGGCTCGCCGTGATCTCCGCCGCCGCGGTGCTGCTCGGCCGGGTGCTGCTGCGGTACGTCAGCCTGACCATGGTGCAGTACGTCGGCGCGGCGGTGTGCGCGGCTCTGGCCGTGATGACCCTCTACGGAGCCTTCACCTGACCGGCGGTGATCTGAGCCCGGCGCGCGACCGGTAGGCTGGGCGCGCACGAATTGGCTGCTTGGATGATTCAGGAGTACGCCGTGGCGCGCGTCGTCGTCGATGTCATGCTCAAGCCCGAAATCCTCGATCCCGCGGGCCAGGCGGTCGCGAACGCGCTGCCGACCCTGGGCCTGACCGGCGTGGAATCGGTACGGATCGGCAAACGGGTGGAGATCGAGTTCGCCGGCGACGCCGACCTCGACCGGGCCCGGGAGATCGCCGACAAGCTCCTGGCCAACCCCGTGATCGAAGACTTCACGCTGCACGTCGAGGACGGCCGGGCGTGAGGATCGGGGTCGTCACCTTCCCGGGGTCGCTGGACGACGGCGACGCCCGGCGCGCGGTCCGTCGCTGCGGCGGCGAAGACGTGGCGCTCTGGCACAACGATCCCGACCTGCGCCGGGTCGACGCGGTGATCCTGCCCGGCGGCTTCTCCTACGGCGACTACCTGCGCTGCGGTGCGATCGCCCGGTTCTCCCCGGTGATGCGCTCGATCGTGGCCGCCGCCGGCACCGGACTGCCGGTCCTCGGCATCTGCAACGGCTTCCAGATCCTCTGCGAGGCGCACCTGCTGCCCGGCGCGCTGGTCCGCAACGCGCACCTGCACTTCCGCAACCGCGACCAGCTGCTGCGCGTCGAGTCCACCGACAGTGCGTGGACGTCGCGGTTCAGCGTCGGCCAGGAGCTGCTGATCCCGGTCAAGAACGGCGAGGGCCGCTACGTGGCCGACCAGGCGACGCTGGACGAGCTGGAAGCCGGCGGCCGGATCGTGGCGCGGTACCTGAACGGAAACCCCAACGGCTCCCAGCGCGACATCGCGGCGATCCGCAACGAGGCGGGCAACGTCGTGGGCATCATGCCGCATCCGGAGCACGCGGTCGAGGCGCTGACCGGACCGTCCACCGACGGCGCCGGCTTCTTCACCTCGGTACTGGCTCACCTGTCCGCGGGAGCGACAACATGACCACAGTCGAGGAGCCGCCGATGGCCGCGGTGGCCGACTTTGACACCGTCGGGCAGGCCGGGCGCACGCCCGACGTGACGCAGCCGTACGCCGAGCTGGGGCTGCAGGAAGACGAGTACGAGAAGATCCGCAAGCTGCTGGGCCGCCGGCCCACCGAGTCGGAGCTCGCCATGTACTCGGTCATGTGGAGCGAGCACTGCTCGTACAAGTCCAGCAAGGTGCACCTGCGGCAGTTCGCCGAGAAGGCGCCGAAGTCCGACCGGCTGCTCGCCGGCATCGGGGAGAACGCCGGCGTCGTCAAGGTCAACGAGTACGTCGCGGTCACCTTCAAGGTCGAGTCGCACAACCATCCCAGCTTCGTCGAGCCGTACCAGGGCGCGGCGACCGGTGTCGGCGGCATCGTGCGCGACATCATCGCGATGGGCGCCCGGCCGCTCGCGGTGATGGATCCGCTGCGTTTCGGCGACCCGGAGCACCCGGACACGGCCCGGGTACTGCCCGGGATCGTCGGCGGCGTCGGCGGGTACGGCAACTGCCTCGGCCTGCCCAACATCGGCGGCGAGCTGGTCTTCGACCCGTGTTACCAGGGCAACCCGCTGCTCAACGCGCTGTGCGTCGGGGTACTGCCGGTGGGTGGCCTGCGCAACAAGGCCGCGGCCGGACCGGGCAACGCGGTGATCCTGCTCGGCGCGAAGACCGGGCGGGACGGGATCGGCGGAGTCTCGGTACTGGCCAGTGCCACCTTCGGCGCGGACAGCTCGGCCCGCCGGCCGAGCGTGCAGGTCGGTGACCCGTTCACCGAGAAGCTGCTCATCGAGGCGTGCATGGAGATCTACGCGGCCGATCTGGTCGTCGGGATCCAGGACCTCGGCGGCGCCGGGCTGACCTGCGCGCTGTCCGAGACCGCCGCGGCGGCCGGCACCGGCATGCGGGTGACGCTGGACGAGGTACCGCTGCGGGAGCCGTCCATGGCGCCGCACGAGATCCTGGTCAGCGAGTCCCAGGAGCGGATGCTGCTGATCGTCGAGCCGCAGAAGGCGTCGCTGGTGCTGTCGATCGCGGCGCGGTGGGGCCTGCTCGCCACCGTGATCGGCGAGGTCACGAACTCCGGCCGGCTCGTGGTGACCTGGCGCGACGAGACCGTCGTCGACGTACCGCCGGCTTCGCTCGCCGACGAGGGGCCGGTGTACGCGCGGCCGATGCGCGAGCCCAGCGACCTGCCGCTGCTACACGCCGACCGGGCCGAGACGCTGCCCCGCCCGGCCTCCGGCGCCGAGCTGCGGGAGACCCTGCTGCGCCTGGCCGGCAGCCCGAACCTGTGCGACAAGACCTGGGTCACCGAGCAGTACGACCGGTACGTGCTGGGCAACACCGTGCTCGCCCAGCCGGAGGACGCCGGGGTACTGCGGCTGGACGAGCAGACCGGCCTCGGCGTCGCGCTGTCCGTGGACGGCAATGGCCGGTACACCCGGCTGGACCCGTACCGTGGCGCGCAGCTCGCCCTCGCCGAGGCATACCGCAACGTGGCGGTCACCGGCGCGACCCCGGTCGCGGTGACCAACTGCCTCAACTTCGGCTCGCCCGAGGACCCGCAGGTGATGTGGCAGTTCGCCGAGGCGGTACGCGGCCTGGCCGACGGCTGCCTCGCCCTGGGCATCCCGGTCACCGGCGGCAACGTGAGCTTCTACAACCAGACCGGCGCGGTCGCCATCAACCCGACCCCGGTCGTCGGCGTGCTCGGCGTGCTGGACAACGTCGCCGAACGGGTACCGCTGGGCCTGCGCCACGAGAAGGACGTGCTGTTCCTCCTCGGCGAGACGCGCGCCGAGCTGTCCGGGTCGGAGTGGGCGCACGTGATCCACCGGCATCTCGGCGGCCGCCCGCCGGAGGCGGACCTCGCCCGGGAGAAGGCGCTGGCCGGTGTGCTCGCGGCCGCGGCGAGGGTCGGGCACCTGAGTGCCGCGCACGACCTGTCCGACGGCGGCCTCGCGCAGGCGCTGGTCGAGTGCACGCTGCGGTACGGCATCGGTGCGGTCGTCGCGTTCGCCGACGACGTGGACCCGTTCGTGGCGCTGTTCTCCGAGTCGGCCGGCCGGGCACTGGTCGCGGTACCGCGCGGCCAGGAGAAGGCGTTCCTCGCGACCGTCGAGGAGCACGGGGTGCCGTGCACGCCGATCGGTGTGGTCGGGGGCACCGCGCTGGAGGTGCGCGACCAGTTCAGCATCCCGCTGGACGAGCTGCGCCGGGTGTGGACCGGTACGCTGCCGGCGCTGTTCGGCTCACCGGGACCGGCGGGCTTGGTGGAAGCGGCGGCCTCATCGGAGCCGGCGGGCTCGGTGGAACCGGCCGCTTCGTCGGTCGAGCTGGAGATCGAGGTCGTGGACGAGCCGCCGGCGGCCGCGGAGCCGGTTGCTGAAGCCGCGCCGGTTGCTGAAGCCGCGCCGGACGGCGAGCCCGCCGAAGAGCCGGCCCCGGCCGGGGAACCGCCGGTCCAGGAACCGCCGGCCGACGGGTCGAGCTAGTCGTCCAGCCAGTTGAGCTGCTGCCGGGAGTCCGGCGGCGGCTGGTTGCCGCGCGACTCGTACCTGCCCCGGTCGCGCTCGTCGTACCCGTGCTGCGGCTCCGGCTGCCCGTATCCGCCGCGCCCGTCGTACCCGCCGCGCGGCTGCTCGTACCCGCCCGGCTGCTCGTATCCGCCCGGCTGCGGGTAGCCGCCCCGGTCGTCGTAGCCGCCCCGGGCCGGTGGCTCCTGCCCGTACCCGCCGCGGGGCTGCTCGTATCCGCCTGGCTGCTCGTATCCGCCTGGCTGCGGGTAGCCGCCCCGGTCGTCGTAGCCGCCCCGGGCCGGTGGCTCCTGCCCGTACCCGCCGCCGCCGTACCCGCCGGCCGGGTTGTCGTACCCGCCCGGCGGTTCGTAGCCGCGGACCGGCTCCGGCTGCCCGTACCCGCCGCGCCCGTCGTACCCGCCGCGCGGCTGCTCGTACCCGCCCGGCTGCTCGTATCCGCCCGGCTGCGGGTAACCGCCCCGGTCGTCGTACCCGCCGCCGTATCCGCCGGCCCGGTCGTCGTACCCGCCGCTGCCGTACCCGGCGTCGTCGTACCCCGGCTGCGGGCTGCGTACCGTCGTCGGCGCGCCGTACGGGTCGCGGTACTCGTCGACCGGCGGCCGGCTGTGCATCATCGTGGGCGCGTCGGACATCGCGCTGCCCGTCCCGGCCATGGTCGGCTCGCCGTACCCGCCGCTGCGCACGACCGCGGTCGGATCGGCGCCGCCGCGATAGGTACCGTGGCCCGCCGGTACCGGCGCGGGGCCGCGACGTGCCCCCTGGTCGTCGAACTCCTCCGGCTCCTCGCCGTCGTCACGCCGCCGCCGTACCAGGATGAACACGATCGCGCCGATGCCGAGCAGCACGAGTACCGCGCCGAGCACGATGAGCAGCGTCGAGAACCCGCTGCTGGGAGTCTTGGCCGCAGGCTCCGCGGCGGGTGCCGCCGCGGCTCCGGAGTCGCCGGGCGTGGGTGCGCCCGCGTCGGTCGGCGGTGCGGCCGGCGCCGACGAGGCGGTGGACTGCAACGTGAAAGCGGTGAAGCTGAACGACTGGCCGGCCGTGAGGTTCGCGTTCTTGGTCGCCGACTTGTACCCGTCCTTGACCGCGTCGACCGCGACGATACCGGGCGTGATCGGGCTGGCCGCGCTGCCCTTGAACGTGTACCGGCCCTGGTTGTCGGTCGTGGTGCTGTAGTTGTGCGGCGGGCTGGCGGAGTCCTGCAGCCCGACCACCGCGCCGGCGACCGGCTGGCTGGTGTCGATGTCCTTGACGCTGCCGCTGACCTGCGCGACGGTCGCCGGTCCCTGGGTCGCGCTCGGCCCGAACAGCTTGAAGCTCGCGGTGGCGGCGCCCCCCGCGACGCTGATCTGGACGGTCGCGCTCTGCCCGGCGGCCACGCTGACGTTCTGGTGCGCGGTGATCGTGAAGACGACCTCTTCGCTACCGGTGTCGTCGAAGGTGAAGCTGCAGCTCGACGGCGACTGCCTGTTGCAGCCGCTGGGTTTCGCGGAAGCCAGGCCGATGTCGAAGTCGCCGGTGAGGCCGGTCACGTCGACCCTGCCGTTGCCGTTACCTTGCGCGTGGACCTTGAGCGACTGCTTGTCGCCAGGGTGGAAGTCGCCGATGGGGTCGATCGTCGCCGAGCTGACGTCCGCCAAGGCGGGGACGACCGGTCCGATCACGGCCCCGGCTGCCACTATCGCCACCACACCTGCGCGTAGCATCCAGGCTCGTCGGTGCGCAGTCACGTCCACCGCCCTTCCGGTCTCGATCACCCCCGTGCACATGCACCGTGGGCAACTATGCCTTGTCTGCCGATTGCACGGAAGGCAGGGTCTGTCAGGGTGACCTGGTACCGCGTCGTATCGTCCCGTCGTGTCCTCTGCGCACCCTAATTCCGACGCGGTCGCCACCGCGGTCCGCGAACTCGACCTGGGGGTGGTACCGCACCGTGATGTGGTGCGGGACGCGGTGCGGGCGCTGCTCACGGCACTGGCGCGGCGCGCGCCGGGCCGCTCCGTCGAGGTGCGGGTACCGCCGTACGGTGCGGTCCAGTGCGTGGCCGGCCCCCGGCACACCCGGGGTACCCCGCCGAACGTCGTCGAGACCGACCCGCTGACCTGGATCCGGCTGGCCACCGGGCGGCTGTCCTGGGCCGAGGCCCGCGCCACTGGCAAGGTCAGTGCCAGTGGCATCCGTACCGACATCTCCGACCTGTTTCCGTTGGATCTTTCCTGACGTTGCGCAGCGGCCACATGGCTGTCCGCGAGAACTGTCGGCTCGCGTACACTGTCCCGGACAGCCGATCCCGCGAATACAACGGCTAAAGGAGCGGCAGGTGCCCCGAGGCGACGGCCGGTTGAGCCAGGACCTCGACCCCCAACGGCCCGGCCCGCAGGACGCGTGCGGCGTCTTCGGCGTGTGGGCTCCAGGGGAAGAGGTCGCGAAGCTCACCTACTTCGGGCTGTACGCCCTTCAGCACCGCGGCCAGGAAGCCGCCGGCATCGCCGTCAGCGACGGTTCCGGCGTGGTCGTCTACAAGGACCTCGGCCTGGTGGCGCAGGTCTTCGACGAGCCGACCCTGGCGAGCCTGCGCGGCCACCTCGCGATCGGCCACGCGCGGTATTCGACGACCGGCGGCTCGACGTGGGAGAACGCGCAGCCGACGATCCAGGCCAGCGACAGCGGCACCACGATCGCCCTGGCGCACAACGGAAACCTGGTCAACACCGCCGACCTGGCCGCCCAGGTCGCCAGCAAGGACGGCTCCACGAGCGACACCGCGCTGGTCACCGCGATGCTCGCCGGGTACCCCGACCTGTCCGTCGAGGAAGCCGCGATGCGGGTACTGCCGACCCTGCGCGGCGCCTTCAGCCTGGTGTTCATGGACGAAGACACGCTGTACGCGGCCCGTGACGCAAACGGCGTCCGCCCGCTCGTGCTGGGCCGGCTCGCGCGCGGCTGGGTGGTCGCCAGCGAGACCGCGGCGCTGGACATCGTCGGTGCCAGCGTGGTGCGCGAGATCGAGCCGGGCGAGCTGATCGCGGTCGACGAGGACGGGCTGCGTTCCCAGCGCTTCGCCTCGCCCGACCCGAAGGGCTGCCTCTTCGAGTACGTCTACCTGGCCCGGCCGGACACCACCATCAGCGGCCGCAACGTCTACGCGACCCGGGTGGAGATCGGTCGCCGGCTGGCCGGCGAGCACCCCGTCGAGGCAGACCTGGTGATCCCGGTACCGGAGTCCGGCATCCCGGCCGCGGTCGGATACGCGCAGGAGTCCGGCATACCGTACGGTTCCGGCCTGGTCCGCAACGCCTACGTCGGGCGCACCTTCATCCAGCCGTCGCAGACGATCCGCCAGCTCGGCATCCGGCTGAAGCTGAACCCATTACGGGACAACGTGCGCGGCAAGCGGATCGTGGTCGTCGACGACTCGATCGTGCGCGGCAACACCCAGCGCGCCATCGTCCGGATGCTGCGCGAGTCCGGCGCGCTGGAGGTGCACATCCGCATCTCCTCCCCACCGGTGAAGTGGCCGTGCTTCTACGGCATCGACTTCGCCACCCGGGCCGAACTGATCGCCAACGGGCTGGACACCGAGGGGATCCGCCGCTCCATCGGCGCCGACACCCTCGGCTACGTCTCGCTGGCGGGGCTGGTCAGCGCGACCGAACAGCCGAGAACCCGATTGTGCCGGGCCTGCTTCGACGGGGAGTACCCGATCGAGCTGCCCAGTGACAACCTCATCGGCAAGCACGTACTGGAGGGTGTCGGCCGGCGGGTGGACGCCGACACCGAGCCGCTGGGCCAGACCCCTGGCCGGGCCGGCTCCACCGCAGGGGTCCGCGCACACGCGGGGCCCGGCGGCGCGGACGCCCTGTTGCGCCCGTAACTCAGAGCAGGTGAGTCGGCCGGACAGCCGGCTGGCGAGGCGGGTACGCCTGACCGGGGCGGAACCGTCGCAGGAAGGGAAGAACAGTGACCCACGTGACCGAGCGCGCCGAACCCGAACAGAAGCCGTGGAGCGCAGGCAGCGGTCGGACCACCCGCCGACGGACCGTCACGTATGCCGACGCGGGCGTCTCCATCCACGCCGGCGAGCAGGCGGTGGAGCTGCTCAAGGCGAAGGTACAGCGCACCTCCCGGCCGGAGGTGATCGGCGACATCGGCGGCTTCGCGGGACTGTTCCGCCTTGACCTGACGAAGTACAAGAATCCGGTCCTGGCCTCCTCGACCGACGGCGTGGGCACCAAGCTCTACGTCGCGCAGCAACTGGACATCCACGACACCGTGGGCATCGACCTGGTCGCGATGGTGGTCGACGACCTCGTCGCCTCCGGCGCCGAGCCGCTGTTCCTGCTCGACTACATCGCCTGCGGCGAGGTGGTACCCGAGAAGGTCGCCGAGATCGGCGCCGGCATCGCCGACGGCTGCCGGGCGGCCGGCTGCGCGCTGCTCGGCGGGGAGACCGCCGAGCACCCGGGGATGATGGGCGCGCACGAGTACGACATCGCCGGTACCGGGGTGGGCATCGTCGACGCCGAACAGATCCTCGGTCGCGACCGGGTCGAGGTGGGCGACGTGGTCATCGCGATGCGCTCGTCGGGGTTGCACTCCAACGGGTACTCGCTGATCCGGCACGTCCTGCTCGGCGGCACCGCCCGGATGCGGCTGGACACGGTACTGGACGAGCTGGGTACCCAGCGCACGCTCGGCGAGGAGCTGCTGACCCCGACCCGGATCTACGCGAAGGACTGCCTCGCGCTGATCCGCGAGTGCGAGGTACGCACGTTCGCGCACGTCACCGGCGGCGGCATTCCCGGTAACCTGTCCCGGGTGCTGCCCGAGGACGCCGACGCGGTGGTCGACCGGTCGACCTGGCGGCCGCAGCCGATCTTCGACCTGGTGCAGACCAAGGGCCGGATCGAGGGGTCGGAGATGGAGAGCACGTTCAACATGGGCGTCGGCATGCTGGCCGTGGTCGCTCCGCAGGACGCCGACCGGGCGCTGGCCTTCCTGGCGGCACGCAAGGTGGACGCGTGGCAGGCCGGGGAGATCATCGAGGGCACCGGCGTGGTCCAGATGCTGGGTTCGTACACGCGCGGCTGACATGTCCCCAGCCGCCTGGACGGGTATGCGTGGGATCGCGACGGTGCCGTCGTACGTCATCATGCAGCCCACGACGCTGTGCAACCTGGACTGCCGGTACTGCTACCTGCCGTTGCGCGCGCACGACAGGCGGATGCCGGTCGAGGTGGCCGGTGCCGTGGCGGCCTCGGTCAACGAGTGGGCGCAGGCGGTACCCCGGTTCTCGGTGGTGTGGCACGGCGGCGAGCCGCTGGCGGCCGGCCGGGACCACCTGGCCGCGCTGATGGCCGCGTTCCACGGCGTCGAGCACCACATCCAGACCAACGCCACGCTGGTCGACGACGAGTGGTGCGCGTTCCTCGCCGAGCGCGGGGTCAAGGTCGGGCTGTCCATCGACGGTCCGGAGGACCTGACCGCCCAGCGGGTCAACCGCGGCGGCCGCCCGGCATACCCGCAGATCCTGCGCGGCGTTGCGGCGCTGCGCCGGCACGGTA
>VAWN01000149.1:2991-3381 GCA_005885555.1 Actinomycetota bacterium | reverse complement strand
TCTTCGTCCCAGAGATAGAAGTAGTACACGGTGACGCGCCGGTCGGCCTTGTAGAACGACCACCGCGGCGTGCCCGTGGACGTCCTGCCCTCGGTGGCCGACCAGACCCGTTGAAACTCCTGCGCCACCCCGATCGCGGCCACCCCAGAACACCCGGTGGCGGCCTGGCGGCGTAGGTGCGGGGCCATGGTGGCCAGCTTGTCGTCGTCCTTGCCGAACTTGATCCACGGGATGTCATTGGCCTCGGCGTAGGAGGCCACCGCCCGACGGAACCGGTCACCGATCTTGGTGAACAACGCCGGCGAGGGGAACGGATAACCCAGATGCCCGGACAGGAACGCCACCACCTGCGCGCTGGTCTGCAGCCTCATCACGTACGCGTTGAGGTAG
>VAWN01000149.1:0-2955 GCA_005885555.1 Actinomycetota bacterium | reverse complement strand
ATCCAACGCAACGTGCCCGTCGAGGACCTCGTTGACCGTCACCACACGCCCGCCCATGACCGACTCCCGCCCCTGCCGCTATGGACGCGAGCATGCGACCACCGCAACGACCACCGCCAGGCAAGTCACCCGACTGGGCGGTCCGAGGCGAAGCCTCACTGGTACGGCAGCCCGGGATCGTTATGTTGATGGCTGGCTATCGGTTGTGTAGCCGAGCCAGGCGAGTTGTCGTGCGAGGAGGTCGTCAACGTCGCTGGGCTCGGCGATCTGGTGGTGTTGGGGCGTGGCTCGCCCGGTGTTGATGTCGGCGAACTCCAGTTCGGCTTCGCCGGTGTCCCAGATGATCAGCTCGGTCATGCGCTGTGGGGAGTCCATGTCCAGCCAGACGCTTGTCTTGGTGCGGTCGGGGCGGGGACCGGTGGAGCGCGGCTGTGAACCCGGCTGCGGTCAGTTCCTCGTGGTGGTCGGCGTACCAGTTCTCCAGGTAGCGGAGGATCGGTGCCCTGCTTGAGAGCTGAGGATCGGTCATCGGCGGTCCGGGGTGGTTGCGGCGTACTCACCGGCGCGGTCGGCGAGCCTGGAGCGGTGGGTGCGGCCACCGCATGATCATCGATGGCGTGTGGAGACAACGCCGTTGAGTTAGCGCGTTGGTCGGCGTGTCAAGAGCTTGGTGCTGGTACGGCAACGGGACTCCTCAATATGGTCAGCTTCGCCAAGAATCTGATCATGAGGAGTCCCGTTGGAGGACCAGTGTGTCATCACCCGAAAGATCACGGTAGCGGGAGGGGTGTTCGCGCCCGGGCATCTGGGTGAGTTGACGCAGGTGCTGGATTTCGCGTTGGTCGACGCGGTCGCGCAGGAGACTGCGACGGTGCAGAAGCGGGTCCGGCTGTTACCGACGCGTGTGGTGGTCTTCTTCGTGTTGGCGTTGGCGCTGTTTGAGAAGTCCGCCTACCGGCAGGTGTGGGGCAAGCTGGTGGCTGGCTTGGACGGCGTCGTGTTGGCCTGGCCGAGCGTGTCGGCGTTGACGCGGGCGCGCCGGCGGGTCGGCCCCAAACCGCTGCGGGCGCTGTTCGATGCGGTGAGCGGGCCGGTGGCCCGGCCATCGACACCGGGGGTCTTCTGGCGCGGGCTTCGGCTCACCGCGATCGACGCCACCAGCCTGCATGTGCCGGACTCGGCGCGTATCGGCGCGGGCTACCGCAAGCGCAGCGGCGACAGGCTGACCTTCGGCTATCCATTGCTGCGCCTCAGCGTCCTGGTCGAGTGCGGGACCCGGGCGTTGATCGGTGCGGTGTTCGGGCCGGAGGCCGACGGTGAGACCGTCCACGCCCAGCGGCTGCTGCACAAGCTGGGCGCCGGGATGCTGTTGCTGGCCGATGCCGGCTATGACAGCTGGCGGCTGCTGGCCGAGGTCGCCGCCACCGGCGCGCAGTACCTGTGCCGCTCCGGAGCCCGGCGCACCCCGCTGATCCTGCGGGCTCTGCCCGACGGCTCCTATCTGTCTGTCCTGGGATACGGCAAGCTCAAGGTCCGGATCGTGGAGGCGTGGATCACCGTGACCTACGCCGACGGCTCGGTACATGCCGAACAGTGGCGTCTGCTCACCAGCCTGCTCGACCACACCCGATATCCCGCCGGTGAACTCGTCGCGTTGTATCACCGACGCTGGCAGGTGGAGACCACCTACTTCTCGATCAAATGCACCATCCTCGACGGACGGGTCCTGCGTTCAGACCGGCCCGCAGACATCGACCAGGAGGTCTACGCACTGCTGACGGTCTACCAGGCAATCGTGCGGATCGCTGTCGACGCGCTCACCTCACACGCGGACGCCGATCCGGACCGGATCAGTTTCACCGCCGCGATCGAGGCCGCCCGTGACCAAGTCACCGCCGCGACCGGGATCCTCCCAGCAACTCCCGTCAGCCTGATCAGCGCGATCGGCCGCGCTGTGCTGGGCACCCTCCTACCCGCCATCCGTCAGCGGATCAAAGCGCGCAGCCGCAAGAACCCGACCAGCAAATACAGCCCGAACGCCGGCAAGTTCCCGCAAACCACCCAGCGGTATACCCTCAACACCCAAGTCATGATCATAGAAGATGGCTTGACAGCGAGGTCACACCGATAACTCAACGGCGTTGCTTGTGGAGACAACCGAATATTTTGCGGTGGCCGCTGGCGACAGCGTAGACGCCGAGGGATGGCTGGCCGAGTTCGACTCGGCGTTCGCCCGGATCGCGGGTCGGTTCGGGCGGGTGGAGCCGCGCCGGCAGGCGCGGGCCTTCCTGCTCGGCTTGTTGTCTGATGTGGACACCCGCTCGTGTTGGCAGTTGGCCGAGCAGGCCGGAGACGCTTCGCCGCACCGGATGCAGCGTCTGTTGGGTGAGGCGGTGTGGGACGCCGATGCGGTACGCGACGACGTGTGCGGCTATGTGGTCGACGAGTTGGGCGACCCGGCGGCGGTGCTGATTCTCGATGACACCGGTGACCTCAAGAAGGGTGTGCACAGTGTCGGCACGCAGAGGCAGTACACCGGCACGGCGGGGCGGATCGAGAACGCGCAGGTGGCGGTGTTCTTGGCCTACGCCTCCTGCCACGGGTACGCGCTGATCGACCGGGAGATCTACCTGCCCCGCTGCTGGACCGACGACCCGGCGCGCTGTGCCGCCGCGGGGGTGCCCGAGCAGGTGCGGTTCGCTACGAAGATCGCCTTGGCCCGGCGGATGCTGACCCGGGCCGCGGATGCCGGTGTCCCGGCGGCCTGGGCCACTGCGGACGAGTTCTACGGTGGTGACCGCGGGCTGCGCCGGGATCTGCAGGCCCGTGGCATGGGCTACGTGCTGGCCGTGGCGAAAAGCCACCGGGTCACCACATGCCCAGCCATCGGGCCGCAGCGCGTCGACCAGATCGTCGCCGGTCTGTCGCCCGGGGCGTGGAACTGCTACAGCGCCG
>VAWN01000094.1 GCA_005885555.1 Actinomycetota bacterium | reverse complement strand
CTGGCCGCCGAGTCCGCGCGGGTTTCCGGCCGGGCTCACCGGTACCGACCACGTGCGGCCGCCGTCGCTGGAGGTGCTCATGTACTCCAGGTCGTTCTCCGCGAAGTTGTCGAACTCGGTGTAGCAGTTGCCGTAGAACGGGCTCGTCGGCGTGTTGTCGCAGGCCGTCCAGTTCTTGTCGAGGTTCACGTGCGGTACCGGCGGCTGCGGGATCGACACCGGGGCGCTCCACCGCGCGCCGCCGTTGGTCGACCGGCTGACGAAGACGACCGGGACGACCCGCGAAGGCAGCAGCGGGATCGACGAGATGAGCCAGACGCCGTGCCTGGCGTCGAAGGCCACGCTCGGGTCACTGACCCGCTCAAACGGGGCGCCGGTCCGACCGCCGGTACCCGAGGTGGCGGTCAGCCCGGTCAGGAAGCCGTGCGACCAGGTCGTGCCGCCGTCGCCGGACCGGGCGAAGCCGATGTTGGTGGCGCCGCCGTTGAAGAAGCGGCCGACCTGGAAGGCCGCGATGACGGTCGAACCGTTGGCGAACGTGTCCGGTTCCACCTCGGTCGCGTGCTGGCTCGATGTGTTGGTGTAGGGATCGCTGCTCACCAACGTGAGGGTGATGGTGGCTGCCGCCGCGGGTGCCGCCAGGGCGAAAAGTACCGCGGCTGCGAAGGACCCGACCCAGAGGGCCGGCCTCCAGGTTCTGCTGTCGGGTGTCATCGCGACGCCTCCGGTTTCGAGTGCGCCTCGTCCGCAGCTGCGGCGGATGGCCGGGCCGGTGACGACGCGCCCGCCTATGACCAGGCGAGTATCACGCCGCCACCCTCCCGGCCACCATCAACCGCGATGTCGACACCGCCATCGACCGAACGGGTCAGCTCCAGGAGGCGGTGGACCAGCCGTCGCTGGACCAGTAGTGGCCGGTCCAGTAGTGGCCGCTCCAGGCGCCGTTGGTCCAGCTGTTCTGGGCCCAGGTGCTGTCGGTCCAGGTGGTGCCGCCGTACCAGGCGGTGGACGTCCAGGTCGTGCTGGCCCAGGTCTTGGACGCCCAGGAGGTACCGGTCCAGCCGCTGCCGGTCAACGGGTACCCCATCCAGGTGCCACCCTGCCAGGCGGTGAGGTTGACGGTCTGCTGGGCCCAGTTGGCTGGCGAGAACGCACCCTGCGCGATGAACTCGCCCTGCAGCGCGACGTTGTCGTGGATGACGTGGATGTTGCCGCGGGCGTTCTCCAGCGACCCGGTGCCGTATGCGGCCGGGATCGTCTGCACCGCCGGTACCGTGGCGGTCAGCGCGGCGGCGACGTTGAGGAAGCCCAGTTTCTGGGTGGCGCCGGTGCCCGAGGTCAGCGGCTTGGCGGTTGCCTTGAGCACCGCCTTCACCTGGTCGGGCGTCAGCGTCGGCCGCTTCTGCAGCAGCAGGGCCACCGCCCCGGAGACGACCGCCGCGGCCTGTGAGGTACCGCTGCCGCGGAACTGGTTGGTACCGACCTCGGCAGCGGAGAAGCTGGTGTCGATGTTGGACTTCGGGTCGCGCAGCGAGACGATCGACTCGCCGGGGGCGGTGAGGTCGATGTTGCGGCTGGCGGACGTGTCGGTGAACGTGGACAGCGCCACGCCGGGCAGGGACGGCGTCGGGTTCGTCGCGGCGGACCCGACGGCGAGCACGGCCGGGTCGTACCCCGGGTTGGTCAGCTGCCCGGCGCTGTTGCTGCCGTTGCCGCCGGCGACCACCACGACGACGCCGTGCTTCCACGCGTTCTCGACCGCGAAGGTGAGCGGGTCGGACCACGCCGGTTGGGTACCCGGGGTGCCGTAGGACAGGTTGAGCACCCGGATCGGGTAGGACGCGTCGTCGTTGCGGTGCTGCACGACCCAGTCGATGCCGGCGATGACCTGGGAGACGTCGACCGACCCGGCCGCGGAACTCACCTTGACCGAGGTCAGTTTCGCGCCGGGAGCCAGGCCCTTGAAGCCGGTCGCCGAGTCGTTGCCGATGATGATGCCGGCCATGTGGGTACCGTGCCCGTAGGTGTCCCGGTACCGCACCGTGGCGCCCTGCGACTCGAACGACAGGTCCGGCCCGTTGACCACGTGCGCCGACGGCAGCCCGGGTATCTGCGACACGCCCGTGTCGATCAGGGCCACGCCGACGCCGGTACCGTCGAGTCCGTCGCCGTAGGCGCCGATCGCCTTGGCCACGTCGGTCATCGACAGGCCGCCGGTCGTGCCGTTGGCGCCCTGCCATCCGCCGGCCTGCCAGCCGGTGTCCAGCAGCGACCCGGCCGTCCCGGCGACCACGCCGGCCGGCGGCAGGGCCAGCCCGGCGGCAGCGGCCAGCGCCACCGCACCACGCAGCCGGCCACTCGTGTTCTGTAGGTGCCTCACCACAACTCCTCCACCGGGGACCCGTTCCAAGGGGAATGAAGCCAGCTTGCCCCGGTTCGGCCTGGTGTGTCAGCACCTGCACCTGAGTTGCCACCGGCCGGCAACCGCGTTGCTCCGCTCGGTTACTAATCCGAGTCGGGTGATCACGCTACGTATGCGATCGTCGCGGTACCCCGGCCTCATCCCGCGAGGATGACGCCCGGCCCGCGCTTCTGGGCGACATTCAGGCTTGTGAGCAGCTTGCATCCCGGCCGGCTCGGCGCTTCGGCGACGGTACTGGCCATGTCGGCCGCGTTGCTCTCGGCGTGTGGAAGCGGGAGCAGCACACCGGTCCTCAACTGGTACATCAACCCGGACAACGGGGGCCAGAGCCGGCTGGCGCAGAAATGCGCGGCGGCCTCGAACGGCGCTTACCAGGTCCAGGTCCAGACCCTGCCGAACGACGCTTCGCAGCAGCGCGAGCAACTCGTGCGGCGGCTCGCGGCGAAGGACAGCTCGATCGACGTCATGAGCCTCGACCCGCCGTTCGTCGCCGAGTTCGCCAACGCCGGCTTCCTGCACCCGTTCGCCCCCGAGGACGAGGCGACCTTCAAGAACGGTGTCCTGCAAGGGCCGCTGAAGACCGCGGACTGGAAGGGCAAGCTCGTCGCCGCGCCGTTCTGGGCCAACACGCAACTGCTCTGGTACCGCAAGTCCGTCGCCCAGGCCGCCGGCGTCGACCC
Organism: Actinomycetota bacterium; assembly: GCA_005885555.1. Classification (GTDB taxonomy): domain Bacteria; phylum Actinomycetota; class Actinomycetes; order Mycobacteriales; family Micromonosporaceae; genus AC-43. Next base: position 124,154 of record VAWN01000094.1, on the reverse strand, counting down.
GGCCGCGCCGGACTTCACCTGGGACCAGATGATCAAGGCTGCGGAGAGCCAGAAGAAGGTGATCGGGGTACAGGCCAACCGGTACGAGGGCTACATGGTCTGGATCAACGCGCTCGTGGTGTCCGCGGGCGGCCAGATCATCACCAACGTCGAGGCCGGCAAGAACGCCACTCCCACGATCAACTCTGCGGCGGGCGACGACGCGGCCCGGATCATCGGTGACCTCGCGCGGTCGGCGGCCGCCCCGCCGGCGATGTCCACGGCCGGCGAGGAGGAGGCGCGCTCGGCCTTCCAGAGCAGCTCCGGAGGCTTCATGGTCAACTGGCCCTACGTCTACGGCGCGGCGAAGGGCGAAGTCGACAGCGGGGCACTTTCCAAGTCGGTCCTCGACGACATCGCCTGGGCCAGGTACCCGGAGGTCCGGGCCGGCGAGCCGAGCAAGCCGCCGCTGGGCGGGATCAACCTCGCCATCGGCGCCTACACGACGTACCCGAACCAGGCGCTGGATCTGGTCAAGTGCGCCACCTCGTTGGAGAGCAACGTCGAGTACATGCTCGACGCGGGGAACCCGGCGGCGAAGGCTGCCGCATACGACGACCCGAAGGTGCAGCAGGCGTTCCCGATGGCGGCGCTGATCCGCCAGTCCATCAACGACGCCGGGCCGCGGCCGGTCACGCCGTACTACAACGACGTATCGACGTCGGTGCAGGTCACCTGGCACCCCGCGAGCTCGGTGCACACGCCGGACACGCCTGAGCAGACTTCGACGTTCATGGCCGACGTCCTGCAGGGCAAGCGGCTCCTGTGAGACGGTCGACGGTCGCACGGAGAGGAGTATCGCGTGACCCTCACCGAAACCCGGGTGGACCAGCCGGCACCGCAACCGGCCGAAGTCACCGACCGGGCCCGGCATGAACGGCGGCTGGGCCTGACCCTGTCCGCGCCGGCCTTCATCGTCATGGTGTTCGTGACCGCGTACCCGCTGGTCTACGCGGTGGTCCTGTCGCTGTACAACTACCGGCTGACCGACCCGGCGGGCAAGAGCTTCGTCGGGTTCGGCAACTACGCCACGGTGCTGACCGACCCGGTCTGGTGGAGCGACTTCGCCACCACACTCGTCATCACCGTGGTCAGCGTGGCGGTCGAGCTGGTGCTCGGCTTCGGCTTCGCCTTCGTGATGTACCGGGTGCTCGCCGGCCGTTCCCTGGTCCGCACCGGAATCCTCATCCCGTACGGCATCATCACCGTCGCCTCGGCGTTCATCTGGCGGTACGCGTTCCAGCTCGACTCCGGGTTCGTGAACCAGTGGCTCGGGCTCGGCGACTTCAACTGGTTCGGTCAGCGCTGGTCGTCGCTGTTCGTCATCATCCTCTCGGAGATCTGGAAGACCACCCCGTTCATCTCGCTTCTCCTGCTGGCCGGTCTGGTACAGATTCCGGAGGAGCTGCAGGAGGCGGCCCGGGTGGACGGTGCCACGGCGGCGCAGCGGCTGCGGCGGGTGACGCTGCCCAACATGAAGGCCGCCATCATGGTGGCGCTGCTGTTCCGGACGCTGGACGCCTGGCGCATCTTCGACAACCCGTTCGTGATGACCGCGGGCGCGAACAAGACCGAGACGCTGTCCTTCCTCGCGTACCGGCAGAACGTGACCCTGGTGAACCTCGGCGCCGGGTCGGCGATCTCCGTGCTGCTCTTCCTGACCGTCGTGGTGATCGCGTTCATCTTCGTCAAGGGCTTCCGGACAGATCTTTCGCAGGTGCGGGGTGATCGGTGATGGTCGGCCAACGGGCAAGTCGATGGTGGACGACCGGGGGCCTGCTGATCCTGGTCTGGGCGCTGTTCCCGTTGCTGTGGATGGTGTCGCTGTCGTTCAAGGACCCCAACACGTTCCGCAGCCAGACGCCGACGTTCTTCCCGAGCAAGTGGGTGTGGACGAACTACCAGACGGTGTTCAGCGACGCGCTGTTCACCAGCGCGCTGCGCAACTCCATCGGCATCTCCCTGATCGCCACCCTTCTCTCGGTCGTCATCGCGATGTTCGCCGCGTACGCGATCGCCCGGATGGACTACCCGGGTAAGAAGTTCCTGTTGTCCATGGCGCTGGCGATCGCGATGTTCCCGCAGGCCGCGCTCGTCGGCCCGCTGTTCAACATGTGGCGCAGTCTCGGCATCTACGACACCTGGATCGGCCTCATCATCCCGGACCTCACGTTCGCGCTGCCGCTGTCGATCTGGACGATGTCGGCGTTCTTCCGGCAGATCCCGTGGGAGATGGAGCAGGCGGCCCAGGTCGACGGCGCCACCGCGTGGCAGGCGTTCCGCCGGGTCATCGTCCCGCTGGCCGCTCCCGGCGTGTTCACCACCGCCATCCTGACGTTCTTCTTCTGCTGGAACGAGTTCCTGCTGGCCATCTCGCTGACGTCGACGAACCGGGCGCGCACGGTACCGGCGGCGCTGTCGTTCTTCACCGGCGCCTCGCAGTTCCAGTCGCCGATCACGGCCATCATGGCGGCCTCCGTGGTCGTCACGATTCCCGTCGTACTGCTGGTGCTGGCCTTCCAACGTCGGATCATGGCCGGTCTGACGGCCGGCGCCGTCAAGGGCTGAGAGTCGAGGAGGACACCGACCAATGGCCGAGATCACCATGAAGAACATCGTGAAGCGCTACGGCGACGGGTTCCAGGCGGTCAACGACGTCAGTCTGGACATCGCCGACGGCGAGTTCATGATTCTGGTAGGCCCGTCGGGTTGCGGGAAGTCGACCCTGCTGCGGATGATCGTCGGGCTGGAGGACATCACGTCCGGCGACATGATGATCGGTGGGGTACGGGTCAACAAGAAGGCGCCCCGCGACCGCAACCTCGCCATGGTGTTCCAGAACTACGCGCTCTACCCGCACCTGACCGTCTTCGAGAACATCGCGTTCCCGCTGCGGCTGAGAAAGGCGCCGGAAAGCGAGGTACGCCAACGGGTCAACGAGGCGGCGGAGATGCTCGAACTCACCGAGCACCTCGGCCGCCGGCCGGCGAACCTCTCCGGCGGCCAGCGCCAGCGGGTGGCGATGGGCCGGGCCATCGTCCGCAAGGCGGATGCATTCCTGTTCGACGAGCCGCTGTCGAACCTCGACGCCAAACTGCGCGGCCAGATGCGCACGGAGATCGCCCGCATGCAACGGCGGCTCGGTACCACGACCGTGTACGTCACCCACGACCAGACCGAGGCGATGACGCTGGGCGACCGCATCGCGGTGCTGCGCAAGGGAGTCCTGCAGCAGGTGGGTTCGGCGCACCAGCTCTACGAGGAGCCGGCGAACCTGTTCGTCGCCGGGTTCATCGGGTCGCCACCGATGAACTTCGTACCCGGGCGGATCGCGGACGGCCGCATCGAGACGCCGTTCGGCACCGTGGCGCCGACCAGCGAGCGGATCACCCGGATCGGCGACCGGGACCTGGTGATTCTCGGGTTCCGCCCGGAGTACTTCGAGGACTACTCGCTGGTACCCGCCGGTGCCCGGACGCGCGGCCACACCTTCACCGTCGACGTGGACGTCACCGAGTGGCTGGGCAACGAGCTCTACGCGTACGTGCCGTACGAGGCACCGGAGGAGGTCACCCGCCAGCTCGGCGAGCTGGAACGGGAACTGGACAGCGAGCAGATGCGCACCCAGCTCGTCGTGGCCCTCGACCCGGCCAGCCGGATCCGTTCGGGCACCAAGGCCGAGCTGTGGTTCGACCCGGAGCGCATGCACGTGTTCGACGCGGCCACCGGGGACAACCTGACCCGCGATCCGGACCGGACCTTCGACGACGACAACGTCCACGCAGGCGTGCGCACCGAGTAGGTACCTACGGGTTCAGCTTGATGGTGCACCGGACGTCGCCGAGTCCGCGGGCGACGAGGAGCTGTCCGGCACCGCTCAGTCGCGCCCACGCGCCGGCGCCGCTGTCCCACCGGCGCCACAGCCGGGGGTCGGTGCGCACCTGTACCGGTACCGACTCGCCCGGCGCGGCCGACACGTTCCGCCAGCCGACCAGGCGGACCGGCTGGTCGGGCTCGGCCGGTTCGAAATACACCTGGACGACCTCGCGGCTGCCGCGCGTGCCGGTGTTGGTGACAGTCACCGTGACCGTGGCGCAGTCATCATCACGGGAGAGTTCCGGCTCGCCATACTCCCAGGTGGCGTATCCCAGCCCGTGACCGAACCAGAACGCCGGCGCCGGTGCCTTTCCGGCCCAGTGGCCGCGGTACCCGATGAAGGTGCCCTCGGTGTATTCCAGCCGGCCGTCGACGGGAGTCACCGACCACGCCGGTGTCCGGGCGTCGTCGACCGGGAACGTGTCCACCAGCCGGCCGGCCGGTTCGAGATCGCCGAGCAGCGCCGCGGCGACGGCGTACCCGCCCTCCTGCCCGGGCAGCCCGGCCCACAGCACGGCGTCGACGTCGGCACGCCACGGCATGATGACCGGCGTCGCCGCGTTGACCACGACCACCGTCGCGCGCGCCGCGGCCGCGACCGCGGCGACCAGGTCGTCCTGGCGCCCCGGCAGGTGCAGGGTGGTTTTGTCGAGCGCCTCGGTCTCCTGCGCCTCGGTCAGACCCACCACCACGACGGCGACATCAGCACGCGCGGCCGCGGCCACCGCTTCGGCGATGACCTCGTCGGCGCCGCGCGGTGCGGCACGGGCGACGATGCCGTACAACCCCGCGCCGGCAAGGGGTCCACCGCCACCGGAGGGCAGGACGACGGTACCGTCGACGAGTTCGCCGCCGGTCACCTCCACCTCGGTGACTTCGGCCGGCGGTGTCAGCACCTCTTCGGCGAAGCCGTGACCGGTGACTTTCAGGTCGTACCGCACCGCCCGCCCGCCCACGGTCAGCTGCCACCGGCCGACGCCGATGGCGCCGACCTCGACCCGGCCGGTGCCGTTGATCCGGGCCCGGAACCGGATCCCGGCAACGGTTTCGTCGAACTCGTCGTCCGTGCCGACCATCGTTGCCGCACCGGCGCCGTGCCGTTCCTTGATGACGGATCCGTCGGCGGCCAGCAGGGTGAACCGCACACCTGGACGGCCGTTTTCCGGGTCGGTCAGGAACCCGCCCCGGGCCGGTACCGGTCGGGTGCGTACCTCGACGCCGTCGACGACAGTCACCGCGTCGCCGAGCAGCGCGGTGAGTCCCTCCGCCACGCTGCTCTGGTACGGCGGGTTGACCCCTGCCGAACCGCCGCCCATGTCGACGGTGTCGATCGCGTGCCGGCCGATCAGCGCCACCGTCCGTCCGCGCTGCAACGGCAGTGTCGTATCCCGGTTCGTCAGCACGGTCATGCCCTCGGCGGCCAACCGCCGCAGCTGCTCCCTGCGTGGTGCGCTGTCCGGTGCGGGCAGGTCGGCCGGATACTGCCGGGGCCGGCCCAGCGCACCGACCCGGTCGGCGAGGCGCAGCAGCCGGCGCAGGTGCTCGTCGATGACCGGCTCGGCCACCGCTCCGGCCGCCACGGCGGCGACCAGCGCCGCGCCCCAGGGTCCGTCGGGTCCGGGCATCACCAGGTCCAGCCCGGCGTTGGCGGCCGGTGCGGTGCTCCGGGTGGCGAACCAGTCCGACATGACGAGGCCGGGGTATGCCCACTCGCCTTTGACGATGTCGTTGGTGACATGTTGGTGCTCGGTCGCGGGTACCCCGTTGATGTTGTTGTACGCCGCCATGACCGACCAGGCGTCCGACTCGGCGACGGCGATCTCGAACGGCAGCAGGTACAGCTCGCGCAGGGTCGCCTCGTCGACCACACTGTCCATCGTGTTGCGCTCGGTCTCCGATTCGTTGGCCACCAGGTGTTTGAGGCAGGCGCCGACGCCGCTGTCCTGCAGCCCGCGCACGTACGCGGCGGCCAGCCTGCCGGTGAGCAACGGGTCCTCGGAGTACGACTCGAACAGCCGCCCGCCCAGCAGCGAGCGGTGCAGGTTGACGGTCGGGCCGAGGACCACGTGGATCTGTTGCGCCATCGCCTCTTCGGCGAGCAACCGGCCGACCTCGTACGCGGACTCCTCGTTCCAGGCCGAGGCGAGCAGTGTGGCGTTGGGGAACAACGCGACGGTACGGCCGCCGAAGAACTTCAGCCCGCGCACCCCGGTCGGCCCGTCGGACAGCCGCACCTCGCCCAGCCCGATCCGGTCGCACGGCGCCAGCGTGAACCCCGAGGCACCGGTCAGCAGCGTCACCTTGTCCCGCAGGGAAAGCGTTGCGACGAGCGCCGAATAGTCATCGTGTTGCGTCATCGTCGACCTTCTCGATCGGGAGGGCGAGGGCGACCGGCACCGAGCCGGGATCGCTTGCGTGGGCGCCGCGGGCGAAGCCGACGAGGAACCGTTCCGGCTCCGGCCCGGGACGGGTGGCGTAGACCTGGACGACGTGGCCGCCGCGTTGCACGTCGAGATCCACGTTGCCGATGGTGAACGTGGTGTATGACAGGCCGAAGCCGAGCGGGTACGCCGCCGGTTCAGCGTCCCGGTCCAGCAGCCGCTGCCCGTGCCACCGGTCGTAGGTGACGGTGGTGGCGTTCCGCTCGAAGGGCGGCAGGTCCGCTTCGTCGCGGGGGATCGCGAACGGCAGGCGCCCGCCGGGTTCGCTCCTACCGGGCAGGACGTCGGCGAGCGCCGCGCCGCCTTCCATGCCGGGGTACCACGCCAGGAGGATCGCCGGTACCCGGTCGCGCCACTCTTCCATCGTCACCGCGGCGCCGGCCATCACGACAACCACGGTACGGGAATTGGCGGCGGCGACCGCCCGGGCGAGCTCGTCGTGCGCGCCGGGTTCGTCCGGTGGCGGGTACAGCGTCGCCAGTGCCGGGTCGTACGACCCGACATACTCGCCCTCGTCCTCGGCGGTGTACCCGACGATCACCACCGCGACGTCGAAGCCGGCCGTGTCGCCGGCACCGTCCACCTGCGACACCTCTACTCCGGGCAGCGCCTCCCGCAGGCCCGCGAGCGGCGTGACGACCGAGGGCGCGCGGACGTCGGACGAGCCGTGGTCGCCGCTGTTCGGCACGTCGGCGAGCCGCCCGACCACCGCCACCCGGGTCAATTGCCGCGCCTGCAGCGGCAGGACGGTACCCGCGGCGAGCGCCGGCGCAAGGGCCACGGCGCGCTGTTGCGCGAACGGCATCTCCACGTCCAGGCCGGCGGCCAGTGACCCGGCCGGGTCGCGCAGCCCCCAGATGAAGTCGGACATGACGAGGCCGGCGAAGCCCCACTCCGTGCGGAGGATGTCGGTGAGCAGCGTGCGGTTCTGCCCGCACCACTGCCCGTTGACCGAGTTGTACGCGCTCATCACGCTCGCGACACCGGCCTCGACGACGGCGCGGAAGTGCGGCAGGTACACCTCGTGCAGGGTCTGCTCGTCGATGCGCACGTCGACGGTGAACCGCGCGTTCTCCATGCTGTTGCAGGCGAAGTGCTTCACGCACGCCATGACGTGCCGCTGCGCGCCGCGGGCCAGGGCCGAGCCCAACGCACCGAGCAGCACCGGTTCCTCGCCGTACGTCTCCTGTGCCCGGCCCCACGCGGGATGCCGGAGCAGGTTGACGCACACGCCGCCGAACAGGTTGCCGCCCTGCGCCCGGATCTCCGCGCCGATCGCCGCGCCGACCCGTTCCTCCAGCGCCGGATCCCAGGTGGCGCCGCGGGCCATCGGTACCGGGAACGCCGTGGACCGGCCGATGACCGCGCCCCGCGGCCCGTCGCTGAACCGGATGCCGGGCACGCCGAGCCGGGGTACCGCGCCGGCGACGATGGGTTCGAGGTTGTACCCCTTGCCCATCATCTCCGCCATCCCCGGCCAGAACGGCTCGTCACCGTCGAGGATACCGAGCCGTTCCGCCTCGGTCATCCGCGCCAGCAGCGCGCCGGCGGCCGCGTCGGGGTCGGCCCCGCACCGGACGGCGCGCACCGCCTCGCCGAAGGAGCCGGCCGCCGTCATCGGGCGCCGAGGAGATGCTCGACCGCGAGCTGGTTGAGCCGGACGAACCCGTACCCCTGCCCGCCGGCCGCGTCCACGTCGTAGTCCTCGAACGCCGACCGGTCGGCGAGCAGGTCCTGGTACGTCTCGCCGGGTGCCAGGGTGGGCTGCCACAGTTCGGCGACCCGGGCCGCTTCGAGTGCCTCCCGCACCTGCGGATCGGCGCGGAACTGCGCCACCCGCTGCCGGAGGATCAGGTACGTGCGCATGTTCGCCGCCGCGGACTCCCATACCCCGTCGATGTTCTCGGTGCGCAGCGGCTTGTAGTCGAAGTGGCGCGGCCCGTCGTAGGCCGGCCCGCCGCCGGGGGCACCGTGTTCGAGAAGGTCCACAGTGGAGAATGCGTTGAGCAGGTTGCCGTGGCCGAACACGAGGTCCTGGTCGAACTTGGGACCGTTCTGGCCGTTGAGGTCGATGTGGAACAACTTGTTCTGCCACAACGCCTGCGCGATGCCATGCGTGTAGTTGAGGTTGGACATCTGCTCGTGGCCGGTCTCCGGGTTCACCCCGACCATGTCGGCGTGCTCCAGGGTGGAGATGAACGCGAGCGCGTGTCCCACCGTGGGCAGCAGGATGTCGCCGCGCGGCTCGTTGGGCTTGGGCTCGATGGCGAACCGCAGCCGGTACCCGTGGTCGACGACGTACTGCGCGACCAGGTCCAGCCCTTCGCGGTACCGTTCGAGCGCGGCCCGGATGTCCTTGCCCGCATCGGTTTCCGAGCCTTCCCGCCCGCCCCAGAACACGTAGGTCGCCGCGCCGAGTTCGGCGGCGAGGTCGATGTTGCGGATTATCTTGCGGATCGCGTAGCGGCGCACCGACCGGTCGTTGCTGGTGAACGCGCCGTCCTTGAAGACGGGGTGGGTGAACGTGTTGGTGGTCGCCATCGGTACCACCAGACCCGTTTCCGAAAGCGCCTGCCGGAAGCGGGCGATCGTCTTCTCCCGCGTGCTGTCGTCGCTGCCGAACGGCACCAGGTCGTCGTCGTGGAACGTCACCCCGTAGGCACCGAGTTCGGCCAGCCGGTGCACCGTCTCCACCGGGTCCAGCGGTGGCCGGGTGGGGTCACCGAAGGGATCCCGGGCCGGCCAGCCCACCGTCCACAGCCCGAAGGAGAACTTGTCGTCGCGGGTCGGGGTGAGGTCCATGGCGTCTCCGCTCACTTGCCGAAGCCGGCGGTCAGTCCACTGAGGAGCTGGCGGCGGCCCAGCGCGTACAGGATGAGGATCGGCAGCGTGGTCAGCATGACGGAGGCGAGCACCGCGGGCACGTTGACGCTGTACTGCCCCTGGAACGTCCACAGCCCGAGCGGCAGGGTACGCCGGGCCGGGTTCTGGGTGAGGATCAGCGGCAGCAGGAACCCGTTCCAGATCGCCAGGCCGTTGTAGATGGTCACGGTGACCAGGGCCGGCCGGGTGAGCGGGAAAGCCAGGTGCCACAAGGTTCCCCACTCGGTGGCGCCGTCCATCCGCATCGACTCGAACAGTTCCTTCGGTACGTCACGGATGAAGTTCGACAGCACGAGCACGGAAAGCGGTACCGCGAAAGCGATCGAGGGCAGGATGATGGCCAGCAGCGTGTCGTACAGGTGCAGCCGGATGATGATGAGATAGATCGGGATGATGGCGGCCTGGAGCGGGATCGCCAGCCCCATGATGAACAGCCAGTTGACCGACCGCAGGAACCACCGCCCGCCGGCCCGGACGATGGCGTACCCGGCCATGAACGAGACGAGTACCGCCGGCACGACCGCGCCCACGGTCACGATGACGCTGTTGGCGAAGTACCGGGGAAAGTCGGACTGGACGACGAGCCGGTAGTTCTCCAGCGTCGGATGCGACGGCGGGGCCAACGGGTTCATCGTGAAGTAGTTGCTCTGCGTCTTGAAGCTGGTGATGACTATCCAGTAGATGGGCAGCAGGACGACCACGAGCCAGAGCCAGCCGGCCGACCCGCCCAGCCAGTTGTGCTGGCGGGTGCGCCGGCGTCGGGCGGGCCGCCGGTGCGCGGGCACCCGCGTCACCCGGTCGGTGCCGGTGGTCACCGTGGTCGCCACGTCACGCTCCTTCCAGTTGGCTTTCGCTGGTACCGCCGCCACCGAGCCGGCGCAGCAGCAGCGCGAGGATGAGGCCGACGAGGACCAGGATGACCGCGATCACGCTGGCCGGCCCCATGAGGTTGGCCTGGAAGCCGCGCTTGTACATGTCGAGCGCGAGTACCCGGGTGGCGTCGCCCGGTCCGCCGGCGGTGAGCACGAAGATGAGATCGAAGAACGTCAGCGACCCGACGACCATCAGCGTCGACGAGGTGACGATGGTGTACTTCAACTGGGGGAGGGTGATGCTGAAGAACGAGCGCATCCGCCCGGCCCCGTCGATCTGGGCCGCCTCGTACATGGTGCGCGGGATCTGCCGTACCGCGCCCTGGTAGATGAGCGAGTGGAACGGGATGAACTGCCAGGACACCACGAAGATGACCACGCCGAGGGCGAGCGGGCCCTTGCCGAGCCAGTCCTGGGCGAGCAGCGGGAGGTGCAGTCCGGCGCCGAGGCCGAAGTTCGGGTCGAGCAGTGCCTTGTAGGTGATGGCGATGGCCGCGGAGCTGAGCAGCAGCGGGATGAAGAACAGCACCGCCAGCAGTTCGCGGTACCGCTGCTGCCCGGCGAGGAACACGCCGATGATTATGGACAGCGGCGTCTGTACCGCCCACGACAACGCCATCACGAGGAACGTGACCCACAGGGCGTGCAGCAGGCCGGGATCGGTCAGTACCGTCCGCCAGCTCGCGAAGCCCGCCGGGTGGATCGCGCCGATGCCGTCCCATGACGTGAAGCTGAGCGCCAGCACGCCGATGAGGGGGATGACGCCGAACCCGAGGAAGACGGCCAGCGCCGGCAGCGACATCCAGGCGACCGCGCCGGTACGCCCGCCGCGCGCGCCGGCGACCGGCGCCTCGACGACCGGTGGGGCGAGCGTGGTCATTGGCCGATGACCTGGTTCATGTTGTCGATCCACTGCTGCGGTGTGATCGACAACTGGAAGAGCTTGGCGATGTTGTCCAGCAACGCCTCGGCGGCGGTCGGGGACATGGCCTGGTCCCAGGACTGCGCGAACACCTTGGCCTTGCTGGAGACGCCGTACACGAACTTGAGGAAGTCGGCGTCCTTCGAGGAGGCCAGCTGGCTCTCCGTACCGCTGACGATCGGTACCCCGCCGGTGTCGATCCACTGCTTGACTTCGGCGCTGTCGAGGACGGCGGTGGAGAAGAACTTCTTCGCCGTCTCCTTCTGCGCGTCGGTGGCCTTCGACGAGATCGACAGGTACTGGCCCGGGTTGCCGACGGTGTCGCTCGGATCGCCCTTACCGCCTTCGACCGGCGGGAAGTTCATGTACCCGAGGTGCCCGCCGGTGACGAGGTCGCCGCCGGTCTGCTTCATCGTGCCGTACGTCCAGGTCGCCTTACCGGTGACGAGCAGCGCCTGGTCGGCGTTGGAGTCCGCGGTGATCGAGGAGAACCCCTTGATGAACCCGTTGGCCTTCACCAGGTCCTGCGTCTTGGTGAGCATGTCCATGACGGCCGGCTGCGACCACGCGTTCTTCTGGCCCTCGAACACCGCCTGGAACACTTCGGGACCGCCGATGCGGTCGAGGAGGAACTCCAGCCACATCATGTTGGTCCACCGGGACTGCCCGCCGAGGGAGAACGGGGCGATGCCCTTGGCGTTGATTTTCGGTACCGCGGCCATGATGTCGCCCCACGACTGCGGCGGCTGGATGCCGACCTTGTCCAGGACGGTCTTGTTGTAGAACATGACGATCGGCTGGACCTGCTCTGCCGGCATCGCATAGATCTTGCCGTTGACCGTGGCCGCACCGAACGCGGACGGGAAGAGGCGGGACTTGACCGCGGAGTTCTGCGCGAACCACGAGGTGAGGTCTTCGACCTGGCCGGCCTCGACGTAGCTCTTGAGCCCGCCGCCGCCCCAGCCCCAGATGATCGTCGGACCCTGCCCGGCGCCGATCGCCGTCTTGATCTTCGTCTTGTACGCGTCGTTCTGGAACTCGGTGAACGTGATCTTAGAGTTGGCGTTGGCCTGGTTGAAGCGCTTGACCGTGTCCTCGCGGATGCCCTGCTGCGGCTGGCCGGTCAGGAACCAGTACGTCGCCGCACCGGCACCGGTGCCGCCGCCTCCGCTGCCTCCGCCGCTCGGGCCGGAGGTGCCGCAGGCGGCCAGGGTCGCCCCCGCGGTGGTACCCACGGCCAGGTTGAGGAAGTTCCGCCGGGATATCGTTCTGCGTTCCACGCTGACCTCCGTACGGTCGTCGCCGGACAGCCGCAGGTCCCCCGTAACTCCGCATCCTCCGGTTCGGAAATGACCAGAAAAGTTTCGAGTGGATTTCGATCCAAAGTATGGTCGTGTGGCTAGGGTGTCAAGAAGGGTAATGCGTTTGCCACTCAGTGGAAGCGGGGTTGCGGACGATCTCCGGAACAGGCCTGGCCAACGGCTGGCGGGGAAGAAAGCGATGCTGCATGGGTTGAGGAGACCCCGAAAATTTCGGAAACTCTGGGGGTACGTTGCTACAACGGGAGGCGCCGTGACGACATCGAACCCGAACCCGAACCCGACCCCGACCCCGACCACCGAGCGGGCCGGGCAGGCGTGGCAGGACACGACGCTCCCGTACGCCACCCGGGTCGACCTTCTTCTCGCGCAGATGACCGTCGAGGAGAAGGTCGGCCAGCTCGGCAGCCGCTGGATCGGCAACGACATGCGCGACGCCGGCAACGCCGACGCACCCGCCGACGTCGCCCCGATGCAGAAGGTCTTCGCGGGCGCGGGGGCGCCGCCACTGGAGGAGTCGAGCCGGTACGGGCTGGGCCACCTCACCCGGGTCTACGGCAGCCGGCCGGTGACCGTCGCCGAAGGCGCGGCCGAACTGGTCCGCCAGCAGCGCGCCGTCGTCGGCGCCTCGCGCCTGGGCGTCCCGGCGCTGGTCCACGAGGAGTGCCTCACCGGGTTCGCGACGTTCGGCGCCACGGTGTACCCGACGCCGCTGGCCTGGGCGGCCACCTTCGACCCCGAACTCGTGCAGCGGATGGCCACCGCGGTCGGCCGGGACATGGCCGCGGTCGGCGTGCACCAGGGGCTGTCACCGGTACTGGACGTCGTCCGCGACTACCGCTGGGGCCGGGTCGAGGAGACCATGGGCGAGGACCCGTACCTCGTCGCGATGCTCGGCGCCGCCTACGTGCGGGGCATGCAGAACGCTGGTGTCATCGCCACCCTCAAGCACTTCGCCGGGTACCCGGCCGCCCGCGCCGGCCGCAACCACGCACCGGTGTCGATGGGCCGGCGTGAGCTGATGGATGTCGTCCTGCCGCCGTTCGAGGCCGCCGTCGCGCTCGCGGCTGCCGGATCGGTGATGAACTCGTACTCCGACGTCGACGGCGTACCCGCCGCGGCCGACCCCTGGCTGCTCACCGATCTGCTGCGCGGGCGGTGGGGATTCACCGGCACGGTCGTGTCCGACTACTGGGCCGTGGCGTTCCTCGTGCTGACCCAGCACGTGGCGGCGGACTTCGGCGACGCCGCGGTTCAGGCGCTCACCGCCGGCATCGACGTCGAACTCTTCGCTGGGCTGGCCGAACGGGTACGGCGCGGGGAGGTACCCGAGACCGCGGTCGACCGCGCCGCCCGCGCGGTACTGCTGCAGAAGGCCCGGCTGGGACTGCTCGACCCGGACTGGACGCCGGAGGCTTCGGTGGCCGCCGCGTCCACCACCGACCTCGACGCGCCCGCGAACCGTGCGCTGGCAAGGGAAATGGCCGAGCGGTCGGTGATCCTCCTCGACGCGGGCTCCGCGCTGCCGCTGGTTCCGCAACTGCGCACGGTGGCCGTCGTCGGGCCGTGCGCCGCCGACCCGCACACCTTCATGGGCTGTTACGCCTTTCCCAACCACGTGCTGCCCCGGTACCCGGAACTCGGGCCGGGCGTCGAGGTGCCGACCGCGGTTGACGCGCTGCGCGCGGAACTGCCGGGCGTCGAGGTGACCTACGCGCAGGGCTGTGCGGTACTCGGCGACGACCGGTCCGGCTTCCCGGCGGCGGTGGCCGCCGCACGCGACGCCGACCTGTGCGTCGCGCTCGTCGGAGACCTCGCCGGGCTGTTCGGGCGCGGCTCGTCCGGCGAGGGCTGCGACGCGCTCGACCTGCGGCTGCCGGGGGTACAGGCGGAACTGCTGGCCGAACTGCTGGGCACCGGTACCCCGGTGGTCGTGGTCGTCGTGTCCGGCCGCCCGTACGCCCTCGGTGACGTGGCCGGGCGGGCCGCCGGCCTGGTGCAGGCGTTCCTGCCGGGGGAGGAGGGCGCCGCGGCGATCGCCGGTGTGCTGTCCGGCCGGATCCAGCCCAGCGGCCGGCTGCCGGTACAGATCCCGAAACTTTCCGGTGGCCAGCCCGGCACGTACCTGCAGCCGGCGCTCGGCGCCGACAACATCGGCATCAGTACCGTCGACCCGACGCCCCTGTTCCCGTTCGGCTACGGCGGCTCGTACACGACGTTCGCGTTGGACGCGTTGCACATCAGCGACACCGAGATACCCACCGACGGCGAGTTCACGGTGTCCGTCCGCGTCCGCAACACCGGTCCGCGGGCCGGCACCGAGGTCGTCCAGCTGTACCTGCACGACGTGGTGGCCCAGGTGACCCGGCCGGTACGGCAGCTGACCGGCTTCGCCCGCGTGCACCTCGAACCCGGCGCGACGGCCCGGGTACGGTTCCGGGTGCACGCCGACCGGACCGCCTTCACCGGCCGGGACCTGCGCCGCGTCGTCGAGCCCGGTGAGCTGGACGTGCTCGTCGGCAGGTCAGCGGCCGACCTGCCGTGCCACGGTAGAGTGCGGCTGACCGGGCCGCTGCGCCTCGTGGGGCACGACCGCCGGCTGGTCACCCCGGTCGAAGTCAGCTGACTGCCAGGCTTCCGCGACGGACAGGAGGAGGACGCCGTGCCGGCCAAGGACGGACGGGCAACGCTGGCCACGGTCGCCGCGTCCGCCGGCGTGTCCGTCGCGACCGTCTCGAAGGTCCTCAATGGCCGTAACGACGTCGCGCCGGCCACCCGCGCGCTCATCGAGAGCCTGCTCGACGAGCACGAGTACGTCGCCCGCCGGGCCGATGCGCCCGGACGCGGTACCGCGGGGGCGCGCTCGATCGTGGAACTGATCTTCCACGGCCCGCTCACCGCGTACTGCATGGAGATTCTCCAGGGAGTGCTGGACGCCGGGGTCGAGGCGGGCGTCACGGTTGCGGTCAGCGCGCGGGAACGCGGCGAACGCAGCCCCCGCGAGCACACCGCCGCGTGGGCCCGCGACCTTGCTTCGGCCGGCCGCCAGGCGGTGGTCGCCGTGGTGAACGAGCTGACGGCCGTGGAACTGGCCGCGCTGTCCCGGGCCGGGCTGCCGCTGGTCGTCATCGACCCGCTGAACCTGCCCCGGGCCAGAGTCACCAGTGTCGGGTCCACGAACTTCGCCGGTGGTCTCGCGGCGACCCAGCACCTGCTGTCGTTGGGGCACCGGCGGATCGCCTACATCGGCGGTCCGGTCACCGCCGCATGCAACCAGGCGCGGATGCACGGGTACCGGGCCGCCATGGAGGCCGCCGGCGCCCGGGTACCCAAGGCATACCTGCGCAACGGCCAGTTCCGGTACCGCAACGGGGTCGACGAGGGGGCGGTGCTGCTCAACCTGCCGCAGCCCCCGACGGCGGTCTTCGCCGGTAACGACGAGACCGCCGCCGGAGTCATCGAGGCGGTGCGCGCCCGCGGGCTACGGGTACCCGACGATCTGAGCGTCGTCGGCTTCGACGACACCCACGTGGCCCAGCTGGCGTCACCACCACTCACCACCGTGCGGCAGCCGCTGCGCCAGATGGGTGGTGTCGCGTTGCGCACCGCGATCCGCCTGGCCGCCGGCGAGAAGCTCGAATCACACCACGTGGAGCTGGCGACCGAACTCATCGTGCGCGCCTCGACCGCCCGGTGTCCGTGATCGGTCACCGGCCGGTTTATCAGCCCGATTCGTCGCCACATCCCTGCTTCAGGTGCGCTGCGGCTCGCCCAGGTCAGGCGCCGGCTGTGCGACGCAGATCGTTCAGCAGTTCCTGCCAGAGACGGTCGGCGCGCGGTGTCGCGTCGAGGAACGCGGTCAACGCACGGGCGAGGGTGTGGCGTTCGGCCCGCGACAGCGGACGGAACGGGCCCGGCGGCAACGGCACGACGTGGGTGCTGAAGCTCACCGCCCCGGCCGTGTCGTGCACGGTACCCGCCGTGTCGATGCCGAGCCCGAGATGAGCGACGATGCCGCCGCAGGCGTCTCGGATGACGTCGGCGAAGCGCGCGTGTTCGAAGGGAAACGCGCCCACCTCACCGAGTCGTTGCTCCAGCACGTCGACGGCGGCGCGCAACGCCGGCAGGTCCGGCGCCAGGTCGGCGGGCGGACTGTCGACCTGACGGCGCAGCGCGGCCAGGAGTGCGGAAAGCGCGTCGTCGTCGAGGACGACGAGCACGGCGGGAACGACCACGCCCGGCCGTGCCGCGCGCAGGCCCAGCGTGAACTCGCCGTCCTGGTAGGTGATGACCTGGACGCGGTCAGGATCGGCCCGACCGGTGAGCCGCAGCGCCAGTACCTCCCCCTGCGCGGCCTGGAACGTGTCCAGGCCGCTGACGAGTTCCTTGTGGACGACGGTGCTGTCGGTCATGGCGACAACCTCCCGATCTCATGTGTCGGACGTGCGCCGGATCCGGACGTACATGTCGTGGAACCCGGCGATGCCGCCGAACAGTCCGCCGATCTCGACGACCTGCACCCGGTCCATCGCGTCCGCGGTCTTCGTGGTTGTGGCGGGTAGTGACTCCAACGCGCTGGCGAAGGCCTCGTCGAAGCTGAGGTTCTTGGAGAAGCCCGTCGCCTCGTCGGCCTGCCCGGCGGTACCCCCGGAGACGGCCTGCAGGTAAGCGGACAGCTCGGCGCCACTGTCCTTGATCTCCACCTGATCGGAGCCTTCGGCGTGGTGTACGGTCACCACCGGCTGGTCCGCCGGGAACCGGACGGTCTCGCCGTAGAGGTACGGCGTGACGACCTGCGGGTAGACACCCGGCAACGACCGGGCCACCAGGTCGTACTGCGGCGGGTAGATCCGCAGCCGGCTCTGCACGATGTCGACCTCGTGCCCGGGGCTGGGCAACTTGCCCTCGGCGATGATGAGCACGTACGGCCCCGCGCGGAAGGCCCGGATACTGCTGCGCTCAGCGAGTTTCTGTGTCACGATCCACTCCCTTGGTGATTTTGCCGCTGTGGAGTGACCGCCGAGCGGACCGGCCGGTACATACATCAGTCGGTACGCCGGCAAATCATCGCTTCACCACACATGCTTTCACGACCGGTGGTGTATCCGACCGCCCGGTGTCGGGTTCACGACCTATCTACGGCACTCGCCGGCAGCAACCGGCCGGCGCCTCGTCATCCGCGTGACCGGTTGCGCCGCCACGGCCAACTCCCGCGGGGCACAATGGGCGCGGTGGACGAGAGTCGGTGGCGGCGGGAACGGGACCGGGCGGTGGCCGCACGGGGCGCCGCGCTGGAGCGGCAGACCGCTGCTGAGATCGCCCGGGCACGGGAACTGGTCGCCCGGTTCGCCGCGCAGGCACGCGAGCGCGGGCTGCGGACGAGCCGGCTCACCGCCCGCCCGTACCGTGGCCGCGCCCGGTACCGCACCGGTCTGCGCGGCTGGTACCTGCGCCCGGACGGCGTTCTCGCGGTCGGCGAGGATGGCGAGTTCTATGTGCTGACCGTCCCGGCGTCGGTCCGCGCCCGGTTCACCGGCGTCTCCCCGCGCCCGGAGGAGCCGCGGCTGGTGATCGGCGAGGGGGCCCGGGACGGCGAGCGGATCCCGTTGGCGGAACTGCTGCGGCTGCGCCTTGACGCCGGCGACGACTGGCCGTCCTGACCGGTGCTCACCCACGCCCACGGAGCGAGCGCAGCAACGGGATCGCGTCGATCTTCTCGTCGGTCAGCTCCGGCCAACGGATCCCGTCCGCCGGGCGGGGTCCGCGCCGGTTTCGACAGTCGATGACGCGGTCGGGCGTCACGACAAGGTCGACCGGTACGTCGTGATCCGTCGTGGGGATCGAACCGGCCGGGCGCACCTGCAGTTCGTGGACGGTGGTGGCCACCATCGTGCCGGTACCGATGAGACCGGCCGCGCTGGCGAGGGCGAACTCCAGATCGGCGAACCCACCGCCCTTGCCGAGCCGGGCGCCGTCCGCACCGACGGCCACGCATCCGGTGACGACGAGGTCGACCGGTGCGAGGTCGGCGACCGCGATGCGGCGCGCCGAGCGGGTGGCGCCGCGGATCGACGCCGCGGTACGGGGTCTGTCCGCGAGATGATCGGGGTCGAGGAGGAAGAACGGTTCCGGTTCGGCCAGCCGCGGTACCGCCATGTAGACGATCTTGCCGTCTTCGAGGGCCCGCTGGCGCACCGGTAACTGCGCCGAGTCGGGGTTGGCTTTGACGGTACCGGCGGATTTCCATTCGCGCGCGGACCGCAACCGTTGCGCGGCGGCCTCGGCGCCGACGAAGTTGGGTATTCTCCCGGCGGCGCCGGGGAAGCGGGCGACCCGGGCGGCGGTGAGCGCCGCCCACACCTCCTCGCGCAGGGCGGCCTTGGCGGCCAGCACGTCGGCCGGACCACCGGCGTCGCGATCGTGGCGGGGCGCGCGTCGAGGCCCGCCGGTAACGATAGCCAGGCGCGGCACCCGCCTGTCCGCCGGGCACAATGGACCGCGATGACATTTCCTCGGCAGTACGCGCGGACCCGGCGGTTCACGCTGGGCGTACCCGGTCGGTTCACGGTGAGTCCGGACGGCACCCGGGTGGTGTTCTGCCGCAGCCGCAACGGTTCGGATCCGGTCGGCTGCCTGTGGACGTACGACGTGGCGGGCCGGTCGGAGCGGTTGCTGGTCGACCCGTCCGCGCTCGGCGATCCGGCTGCGCCGGTACCGCGGGAGGAGCGCATCCGCCGGGAACGCGCGCGGGAGCGGGGCACGGGTATCACCGGGTACGCCACCGACGCCGCGGTGGAGTCGGCGGTGTTCTCCTTGTCCGGCAAGCTCTGGCGGGTCGACCTGCGGTCCGGTGCGGTGACGGCGGTACCCGTCGCGGGCGCGGCGATCGATCCGCGGCTCAGCGGCGACGGCACCGCGATCGCTTACGTGTCCGGTGGTGCGCTACGGGTCGGCGACGGCGACGGCGACCGGGCGCTGGCCGAACCGGAGGCGCCGCTCGTCGGGTACGGACTCCCCGAGCATGTGGCGGCCGAGTCGATGCACCGCATGCGCGGGTACTGGTGGGCGCCGGACGGCCGGCGGCTCGTGGTCGCCCGGGTCGACGTGAGCCCGGTGCAGGTGTGGTACCTGGCGGACCCGGCCGAGCCGACCGCGCCGCCGACCGCGCTGCGGTACCCGGCGGCGGGCACCGCCAACGCCGACGTGACCCTGTGGATCGTCGGCCTGGACGGCACCCGGGTCGGGATCGACCGGGACCGGCGCGAGTTCGAGTATGTGACCGCGGTGCGGTGGGACGCCTTCGGGTTGCTGGTGGTCGTGCAGAGCCGCGCGCAGGACCGGATGCGCATCCTCGATGTCGACCCCGACACCGGCCGGACGCGGGTGCTGCGTGAGGACGTGGACCCGGCCTGGGTGACGATCGTGCCCGGGGTACCGGCCCGCACCGGCGACGGTGCCCTGGTGTGGACCGCCGACACCGGCGCCACGCGGCACCTCGTGGTGGACGGCGAAACCGTTACCCCGCAAGGGCTGCAGGTGCGCGAGGTACTCGACGTCGACGACGACACGGTGCTGTTCCTCGGCTCCGACGACCCGGTGCGGACACAGCTGTGGACGTGGTCGCGCCGCGCGGGGACGGTACGGGTCAGCGACGAGGCTGGCGTGCACGACGGGAGGCGGGCCGGGGGGACCACGGTCATCACGAGCAAGAGTCTGGCGTACGCCGGTACCCGGGTGACCGTGTCCGGCGGCGAGATCCCTTGTGTGGCCGAGACACCGGAGGTCACTGCGCAGGTCGAACTGTTCGACGCCGGTGCCGATCGGCTGCGCACCGCCGTGCTCTTCCCCACCGGACACCGGCCCGGGGACGGGCCGCTGCCGGTACTCATGGACCCGTACGGCGGGCCGGGCGGGCAGCGGGTCCTCGCGGCGCAGTCCGCTTTCCTTGTCTCCCAACCCCGGGCCGCGGGCCGCGTTGGGAGCGCACGGTGCACGGCAACCGCGGCGACCTGCCGCTGGAGGACCAGATCGTCGCGCTGCATGAGGCCGCCCGACGGTACCCCGACCTCGACCTGTCCCGGGTCGGCATCCGCGGCTGGTCCTACGGCGGGTACCTCGCGGCGCTGGCCGGTGCGCCAGTGACCGACCAGCGGCTCTACGACACCCATTGGCAGGAGCGGTATCTGGGCCACCCGGACAAGGTGCCGCAAGCGTACGACCGCAGTTCACTGCTGGACGAGGCACCGGATGTGCGCCGGCCGCTCATGCTCATCCACGGGCTGCTCGACGACAACGTCCATCCGGCACACACCATCCGGCTGTCCGCGGCGCTGCTCGCCGCCGGGCACCCGCACACCGTCGTACCGCTGTCCCGCGCCACCCACGCGCCCGGCGCGGAGATCGCCGAGACGCTGACACTCGAAGCCCGGTTCCTGAAGATCGCCATGGCGGGCGGGGGCGACAATGGTTTGAAAACGTCGACGTCCGGGCACCTGGCATCCATGGCTGTCACCAGAACGCGTCGTCGTAGCGCGACGGGCGTGGGCACGCTCGTAGCTTTTCTGCTGGTTCTGGTGTTCGGTAGTCCCATCTTCGTCGACTGGGTCAACCACAACACCAGACCCGATACCGCTGGCGGACTGTTCCTTCGGACGCTGGCATGGCCGGCGTGGTCGTTCAACTCGGATATGCCGGTGCGCGACCTGCTGGCACAGGATCTGAAGGCGATCCTGTTCATCGTGTTCGTCGCCGTGTTCCTCACCATGCTCGCCGGGGCGGAACTGTCGCGGGCGCGCGGCACGCTCGCCGACCTGTTCAGTGGCTGGGGTGCGGTCATCTTCGCCGCCGCCCTGGCCGGTTTCCTCACCGCGTTCCTGTCGGTGCACGCCGGGCTCTACACCGCGCTGGTGTGGGCCCTCGGCGGTGCGGCGTACGGCCTGATCACCGGCTGGATCATCGCGCTCGCCCAGATGGGTACCCGTCGCCCGTAGCGCCGGGCACAGACATGAGGGCGTCCTTCCCGCAGGGCGCCCTCAGCGTTTCCCGTTCACTGTCCCCGGCTGGCCGGGTCCACTTTCGCGAACCGGAGCAGGTCGACGACCTTCCAGGTACCCGGGGTCGCCGCCGGCAGCGTCGGCTGCCAGGACGGCTGACGTTGCAGGTACCCGGCCGGGTCCTGTTGCAGCAGGCCGATGATGACCTCGCCGACGATGCGGCCGCCGACCGGCCCGAGGTGCAGCCCGTCGTTGATGAGCTCAGCCTCCTTGAGCACGTAGTACCACAGCGGCGTGCGCGCCTGCATGTCCGAGTGGAACTGCTTGAGCTCGGTGAAGTCCTGCTCCTTCAACACCTGTGCGCCCATCGCGTGGGCCACGTCCTGACCGGCCGGCATGGACCACGTCATCTGGCGCAGCAGGTTGCGTTGCGGCAGCGCGGTCGGCGGGTCGCCGGTCGCGATCGCGCCCAGCGGCAGGTGGAACAGCGCTGTGGAGATGCGGGTGTCGGTGCGCTTGTTGTGCCGCACCTGGCCGTCGCCGAAGTCGTAGAAGGTCTGCCAGCCGATGAACCGGCGCGGGGCGCGGGCCCCGCCGCGCAGGTCGGCCGGATCGGCCACACCCTCCTGACCGGGATCGAAGATGAACCCGAAGAACGCGCTGCCGTCGGCGTTGCCGGCGAGGTTGGCCCGGTAGGACGGGCGGACCATGCTGTGTCCGAAGCGGTACGCGGCGGCGGCGAACTCGATCGGCATGAACGCCTGGCCGACCGGCGGCAGGTAGTACCGCCGGCCGCCCGAGAGGATGTCGTTCACCATCGCCGGGCCGACGATCAGCGGCAGGAACTCGTGCAGGATCATCCAGTGGTAGTGCCAGGTCACGGTCTGGCGGGCCGCCGCGAGCGCGGCCGCCGGCGAGATGCCGGGCTGCTGGTCCCGGACCAGGTCGACGACCCGGTTGTGGAACAACAGGAACGCCGCGTGCAGGCCGGCGACCATCAGGTTGTCGTCGTTGCGCCGGTCGGCGATGATCGCCCGGCCGGACGCGTCGCGCGGCAGGTCCTCGAACCTGCCGCCGAAGCCGACCTTCATCTTGGCCCGGTCGGTGTCGTCGTACAGTTGCGGATCCGCGGCCGGGCCGCCGCCGTACAGCGAGTCGAGGTCGAACGACGGCGTCCGCTGGTTCGTCGTCGCCTCCGGGTCGGCGGTCTGGCCGAGGGCCGAGGACGCATCGAAGGTCATGTCGTGGTCGAGGAACTGGCCGAGGAACGTGGTACCCGCGGTCTGCGTCGGGTTGTCCAGGTTGTTCGGGCTCAGCGACGGGTCGGTGATGAGCTTGACCGGTCCGGCCGCCAGGTTGTCGTTCGCGTCGAGAATGCCGCCCGGCGCACCCAACATCAGCAGCGCGCTGCGCATCTTGTCGGTGGCGGGGCAGAACGCCGGCAGCGAGCCGAACATGCGGCCGAAGCGTTGCGGCGACCGGGTGACCGCCGCCATGCCGTGCGAGCCCACGCCGGCCACCTCGGTCGCGACCAGTCCGGCCGCACCGGCGAGCCCGACGCCGCGGATGAACCGGCGGCGGCTCACCGGGTGACCGCCGCGCTCGCACCGTTCCTCCGCCATGGCGGGCCTCCCTGCCGTCGGCGCCGGCACACCCGTGATCCCAGGCATGGCTGACCGTCGATCGGATCGGGCCGGCCGCTGCGCCGAATCTCGTGCGTGGCCACGCCACAATCAACAGCCTCGATGTCCCTGGTGCGGCTGGCGCGGGAAGGCGCGAATCGGTACCGATGCGGCGTGCGGCCGCACCGGGCCAGAAAGTCGCCCATGAGGAAGAAGACGGGGACGCGGAACTCCTCGCCGGCGGCGTGCCGCGCAGGCGGCTCAGTCGGTCGCGAGCTGTGCGTGGATGAACCCGGTGACCTCGCCGATGACGTCGTCGGCATTGAGTTCGTTGAACAGTTCGTGGCGGGCGCCGGGGTAGGTCCGCTCGACGAGCCGGGCACCGCGCAGGTGCGCTATCCCGGCGCGCGTCGCCTCGATCGGTACCAACTGGTCGTCCTCGCCGTGGATCCACATCAGCGGCAGGTCGCCGAGGCCCGGTCCGGCGGCGATCGTCTCCAGTCCGCGCTGCAGGGCCTCCAGCGTCGCCCGCTTGAACGGCCCGTGCCAGACCAGCGGGTCGGCCGCATAGGTCTCGCCGACCGCCGGATCGCGCGACAGGGTGGTGATGTCGAGCGGTATGTCGGGGATCTCGTCGAAGGCGAGCAGTTGCGGCACCGCGTCCCAGCGGCCGATCACCGGACTGGACAGGACGAGCGCGGCGAGAGTACCGCGGTAGCGCTGGGCGTACCGCGCGGCGATCAGCCCGCCCATCGAGTGGCCGAGCAGGACGACGGGTAGGTCCGGGTGCTCGCGTCGCGCCGTCTCGTCGAGCGTGTGCAGGTCGGCGACGAGGTCCTCGAAGTCCTCGACGAGAACCCGCTCGCCCCCGCTGCGGCCGTGGCCGACGTGGTCGACGCCGTAGACGACCGCGCCGTTGCCGACGAACGCGTCGGCGAGCCGCTCGTACCGGCCGACGTGCTCCCCGTAGCCGTGGGCGACGACCACGACGTGCGTTGGGCGGTCCGGCCCGCGCCACGTCCGGGCGACGAGCTTGCCGTGCCGCCCGTCATAGGTCCATTCCCGCGACTGCGCCATCGGGCCTCCTCGCTGAGCACCGGTCCACGCTCAGCGTGTCAGCCCGTGGCGCACCCGTCCACCCGGTCAGCGGGCCCCGCGCAGGATCTTCCCCTCGGTCGACAGGAGCCCGGTGCTGTAGTCGTACCGCGGTGCGTTGGCGAAGGTCAGGTACAGGTACTTCATGTTCTCCGCGAACCAGTACGCCGGCGTGTAGTCGCCCTTGGGCATCGGGCTCGTGGTGGCGTCGTTGACGACCGTGTACCCGTTGGTGACCCGCTGGTTGGCCCGCATCGCGCGGAAGTAGTTCCACGCGGCGTTGCGGAAGGTCTGGCTCTGGGTCAGCACGTACAGGTCGAACGCCGAGTTCGCGTACTCCGGCCGCAACGCGTTGCCGCCACTGCCGGTCAGCGTGGGGTAGTGGACGTTGTCCGGGATGAGCCCGTACTTCTGGATCACCGCGGTCCACGAGTTGAAGTACGACCGGCCCAGCGACACGTTGCCCGCCTTGCCGAGCAGGCCGGCCCAGAACGCGGCCAGCTCCGACTGCTCGGTGCCGACCGTCGCGCCGCTGCGGAAGTCGACCTGCTTGTACCAGACCTGGCCGTTCACCCGGTCGATCATGCGGTTGTTGATGGCGCCGACGAGCATGTTGTACCAGTTGCGCAGATCCTGGTCGCCGAGCAGCGCGAAGCCGCCCCACAGGTACTCGTAGAACGAGTCGACCGGTGGGTTGGGCGCGGTGTCGGTGCCGTCGCGCCAGTTCCCGTTGACGTCGATCGTGGTACCGAGCAGGTTGAGCGACGAGCGCCGGTCGATCGTCGCCTGGTAGGCCTTCTTCGCCGCGTTGAAGTACTTGCGGTCGCCGGTGAGGTTGGACAGCACGCCGAACTCGAGGATGTTGGTGCCGACCTCGGCCAGCGGTGGCGTGCGCCCGGACACCGCGCCGGTGCGCAGGTTGACCTGGGTGAACGGGATGCCGGTCGGCGACTTGGTGAACGCCGGCAGCAGCCGGTCGGCGATGTCGCGGGCCTTGGTCAGCAGGAACGGCTGCTTGGTGCACAGGAACCCGGACAGCAGGCCGCCGACCAGCCGGATGATCGCTTCGAACACGTGGAAGTTGGCGTTGATGTCGAACGACAGGTTCTTCTGTATCCAGTTGGTCGCCAGCGACAGTTCGCTGTCCAGTTCCATCACGTAGAGGGTGTCCAGCGCCTCGATCATCGTCAGGCCGACCGGGTGGCCGGTCGCGAAGAACTCGCTCGCGGTACCGGACACCGGATGCACCTCGTCGCGCCCGAAGGCGAACCGCTTGTACCCGTTCCACGCGCGCAGGAACTCGTTGCGTACCGCGTCGGCCTTCGGCTGGTCGGCCGGCCCGGAACCGGCGGCGTGCGTTGCGGCCTGGGCGATGCCGGTACCGCCGGCGGCGGCCAGCCCGCCCGCCGCGGCGAGCGTGAGAAGGACTGTCCGTCTGGTGGGCCGCGCAGCGCGCCGGTGCGTTCCCATATGCCCTCCCCGGGTATGACAACGTTATCAAGCGATGATGGTCTATGAATCTAGACGAAAATCCGGCCGCGGTAAAGAGCGCCCGCCCCTTACCGTGTCCAATGTGGACGGGATTGAGCTGCGTACCGTGCGCCCGGACGACTGGACAATCTGGCGTGACCTGCGGCTGGCCGCTCTCGCCGAGGCGCCGTACGCCTTCGGCTCGACCCTGGCGCAGTGGCAGGACCAGGCGGAGGAACGCTGGCGCGCGCGCCTGGCGATCCCGGGGTCGCACAACGTCGTCGCGGTCGTCGACGGCCGAGCGGTCGCCATGGCCAGCGGCGTACCGGCACAGCAGCCGGACAGTGTCGAGCGGCCGGACAGTGTCGAGCTGATCTCCATGTGGGTCAGCCCGGCGGTGCGCGGTCGCGGCGTGGGTGACCGCCTGATCCGCGAGGTCGAGCGGTGGGCCGCCGCGCGCGGGTCGGCAACGGTGCGGCTGTCGGTCATGCCGGACAACGGCGCGGCGCTGGCGCTGTACCGGCGCCACGGCTTCGTCGACACGGGCGAGCCGGGCGACCCGCTGCCCGACGGCCGGGGCCGGGAACTGGTCCTGGCGAAGACCGTCCGGCGGCCGTTCGAGGCCGACGGGCTGCCCGGCTTCCCGCCCTCCGCGCAACCGCGCTCGAACAACCGCTACGTCGTGAGCATGTTCCCGTACCCGTCCGGCGACCTGCACATGGGGCACGCCGAGGCATACTCGATCAGCGACGCGATAGCGCGCTACCTTCGCCTGAAGGGACACAACGTCCTCGCGGCCATCGGCTGGGACTCCTTCGGCCTGCCCGCCGAGAATGCCGCTTTCAAGCGCAACCTCAGCCCCCGCGACTGGACCTACGACAACATCGAGGTACAGGCGGAGGGCTTCCGCCGGCTCGGCATGTCGTTCGACTGGCGCACCCGGCTGCACACCTCGGACCCGGAGTACTACCGCTGGAACCAGTGGCTGTTCCTGAAGCTGTACGAGCGCGGCCTCGCCTACCGCGCCACCGCCCCGGTCAACTGGTGCCCGAACGACCGCACGGTGCTCGCCAACGAGCAGGTGGTCCAGGGCCGGTGCGAACGGTGCGGCGCGGTCGTCGGGCAGCGCGACCTGACGCAGTGGTTCTTCCGCATCACGCGGTATGCGCAGCGCCTGCTCGACGACATGGACCAGCTGGGTGGGTGGCCCGAGGACGTGCTCACCATGCAACGCAACTGGATCGGCCGGTCCGCCGGCGCCTACGTCGACTTCCCGATCGAGGGTACCGGCCAGACCGTGCGCGTGTTCACCACCCGCCCGGAAACCTTGTACGGCGCCACGTTCCTCGTCGTCGCCGACACCGAACTGGCCGGCCGCGCCGCGGTCAACCCGGTGAACGGCGAACGGATCCCGGTGCACGCGGCCGACCACGTCGTGAGCGACTACGGCACCGGCGCCAGCATCGACACCGGTGGCCGGCCGGTGGACTGCGGCCCGCTGACCGGGCGCACCGTCGCGCAGGCGCGGGACGCGGTGGTGCGCGACCTGGAGCGCACCGGATCGGGTACCGCGGCGGTCATCTACCGGCTGCGCGACTGGCTGATCTCCCGGCAGCGGTACTGGGGCACCCCGATCCCGATGGTGCACTGCCCGGCGTGCGGCGTGGTACCGGTACCGGAGGACCAGCTGCCGGTCACCCTTCCGGAGTCCGGGTTCGAGCTGCGACCGGGCTCAGGTGAACCGCCGCTGGCGACCGCGCGGGACTGGGTCAGCGTGCCGTGTCCCCGGTGCGGCGGGCCGGCGCGCCGGGACGTCGACACGATGGACACGTTCGTCGACTCGTCGTGGTATTTCCTGCGGTACCCCGACCCGGCCTACGACCGCGGGCCGTTCAACCCGGAAGGCATCGCGCGCTGGCTGCCCGTCGACGACTACATCGGCGGCAAGGAACACGCGATCCTGCACCTGCTGTATGCGCGGTTCATCACCAAGGTGCTGCACGACCTCGGGATGCTGCCTTTCGACGAGCCGTTCCGCCGGCTGACGAACCAGGGCCAGGTGATCATGGCCGGAAAGTCGATGAGCAAATCGCTGGGCAACCTGGTGGACCTGCAAGACCAGATCGCGCGGTTCGGGCCCGACGCGGTACGCGTGACGATGCTGTTCGCCGGCCCGCCCGAGGACGACATCGACTGGGCCACCGTGTCGCCGGCCGGGGCGGTCAAGTGGCTGGCCCGGGTCAGGCGGCTGGCCGGCGAGGTGGGGCTCGCCCGATCCGACGGCGCCGGGCCTGACGGCGCCGGGGTCGGGTCGGTGGCCGCGCGGTCGGCGGTACACCGGCTCGTCGACGGCATCGACCGGCTCATGGACCAGCGACGGTTCAACGTGGCCATCGCCCGGATGATGGAGCTGACCACCTTGCTGCGCCGGGAACTCGACCACGCGGGCGGGGTAGCGGACCGCGTCGTCCGCGAAGGCGTCGAGGCACTGTGCCGGATGCTGTCTTGTGTCGCGCCGTTCAGCGCCGAGGACGCCTGGGCGGCGTTGGGCAACGAGCAATCCGTCGTCGAGGCCGGCTGGCCCGAGGTCGATCCGGCGCTGCTGGCGGTCGCGGAGGTCACCTGTGTGGTACAGGTCGACGGCAAGGTACGGGCCCGGCTGGCGGTACCGGTCGACATCGGCGCGGAAGAACTGCGGTCGCGTGCGCTCGCGGCCGACCGGATCGTCGATGAGCTGAACGGCCGCCCGCCCCGCCGGGTCGTGGTCCGGCCACCGACGCTGGTCAACCTCATCAGGTAGCGGGGGTCCCGGCGCTGCACCGGGGCCCCCGCGTGGTCGGGCTTCAGCCGGTCCGGCTCAGCTGTGGCCTTCGCCGATGACGCAGTACCACGGCCGCCCCGGCGACAAGGAGGCCGGTGAGCAGCGCGGCCGGCCAGCCGTTCAGTGGCTGGTTGAGTGCGGCCAGGCTGGTGCAGACCCCGCGCGCCCTGCCGCCGCTGGCGGTACCGGCGGCGGTGCCGGCCCGTGCCGGATGTGAGCCGTGGCGGTTACCGGCCGCGGCACCGGTTCCGGCGGCCGCGGCGGCAGCGCCGGTGGCGGCCGGCGGTGCCGGGTTGGCGCCGCTGTCCGGGTTGGCGGCGTTGTCCGCGGTGGCGGCGTTGTCCACGGTGCTGGCACTGTCCGCCGTGGTGACGCCTTCCGCCTGCGCGCCGCCGCCCTGGGCGGTGCCGGCCGGACCGCCGGTTCCGGTCCGCTTGCGGGCCGCGTGGTGGCAGCCGGCTACGCGCGCGGTAACGGCCGCATTGACGTCAATCGATGACGTCGGTACCGCCACGGCGATCCGCAGCGGCACGTGAATAGTGGTCGGGTTGCTGTCGTGTGCCTGGGCCTGGGCGGTGCCGAGCAGCCATACGCCGCCCGCGAAGCCCGCCGTGACCAGGCCACGGAGGATCCATCTGTGCATGTGTTACCTGCCAAGTCCTATGGGAGAGGTGAACGAGGTGTCGACCGGCGGCAGGTGTCAGTCCCGGCGCACCGTGGGGCGGATGGCCGCCACGCGTGGCGGATGTCGAGGTACCCCGGCGACGACGCCGAGAAGCTGAAGCGGGTCGGGTGTCGTCAGCACCCCGGCCGTTGCCGGGCTACGGTCGGGTGCGCGCGACCCTCGGGTACCCGCCGACGCGCCCGAGTCCGCCGCGGCGGGGTTCGGACGGGCGGGTACCGGTGCCACCGGCCGCCGACCGCCCGCGGCTGAGGACCCGGTGGCCGACCGGGTGCGCGCACCGGTGCGGTGCCCCGCGACAGCGGGTGCCGTTGGCGCGGGTTCCACCGCCCGGACCGGCACCTCCCGCGGAGCGACCGCGGACTCGGCCGGGACCGGGACCGGAACCGGAACCCGGGCCGTGACCACGGCCTGCCGGACGGTCGCCGTACCGGTACGCACCACCGCGTCGGTCACCGTGCCGGTCACCGACCCCACCCGGGCCGGGACGGGGATGGCGACGACCGGCGGCACCGGGCCGGCAGCGTGCGCGGCCGTCGACAGCAGCGCGCCGAGCAGGGCCGCGATCGTCAGGCTGGCAAAGACCAGCACCCGGCGCAGGACCAGCACCCGGCGCAATACCCTGACGAGGACCCGGACCGCCCCCGCGCGATCGGCCATGAACGGATTGTTACATGATCATCGCGAGTGCATCACAATGTTCACGACGTTGGGTGGCCGGGCGACGACCCGGTCCGGCGTGGCCGGTCCCGCCGCGCGTCCAGCAGCGCGCGTCCGCGAATGGTCGGCCGGTTGAACCGACGCCCAAGCTACCAGCAGGCGACCGGGCTGGCGGTCACGGCTGCGCGCCGAGGGTCACCTTCGTCTGCTCCGGCCGGCCGTCCCGGATGTACTCGACGGTGACCGTGTCGCCCGGGTTCCTGGTCAGCGTCACCGCGGCCAGGTCGTCGGTCGTGGTGGCCGGCTTACCGTCGATCGCGGTGATGACGTCGCCCTCCTTGAGGCCGGCCTGGGCGGCGGGTGAACCGGGCACCACCGTCGCGACGTAGACGCCGCCCTGGTGCCCGCTCGACGAAGCCACCGCCGGGGGTACCGTGACGACGCTGAGCCCGAAGTACGCATGGGTGACCGTACCCGTGGCGATGATCTCGTCCGAGATGGACTTCGCGAGGTCCACCGGGATGGCGAACCCGAGCCCGATGCTGCCGCCACCGCTGGTGCCGGGGCCCGGGTTCGGCACGGTCGCGCCGGCTGACGGTACCCCGATGAGCTGGGCGTTGCAGTTGACCAGCGCGCCGCCGCTGTTGCCCGGGTTGATCGCGGCATCGGTCTGCAGCGCGGACACCAGCAGCGCGGTCTGGCCGTTGTCGCCGGGTACCTCGATGGTGCGGTCCAGTGCGCTGACGATCCCGGAGGTGACCGTGTTCGACAGCCCGAGCGGGGCACCGAGCGCGACCACCGGTTGGCCCACCACGACGTCCTTGGAGGAGCCGAACGGGATCACCGGCAGTGACGGCTGCCCGTCGACCTTGATGACGGCGAGGTCCGCCTTCGGGTCGCGACCGGTGATGGTCGCCGGCGTGGTGTGGCCGTCGTTGAACAGCACCTCCACCTGCCCGCCGTCGGCGGCGATGGAGACCACGTGGTTGTTGGTCAGGATGTACCCGTTGCTGCGGATGACCTCGCCGGATCCGGTACCGCCGGTGTCGCCTTTGGTCGCGGTGATCGTCACCACGGACGGCAGGCTCTTGTTGGCGACGTCGGTCGCCGAGCAGACGCTCGCGCTGGCCGGTTCCGGGTTCTGCGCGGAGGACCTGTTCGCCGCGACGAGCGCCCCGCCGACCACGCCGCCGACGACCAGCGCGGCGGCGATACCGCCCCAGGTGATCCACTGCCCGCCGGAAGCACGCTGCGTGTCCATGTCCACCGTCCTTCGTAGACCGCCCGTGGTCAGGAAAGGACGGGTGCCGGGTACCGGGTATCCCCCCGCAGGAATGAACCACCCGTTGGGGGTTCGCGGAAAACTCGTTCCTAGCGGGCGGCGACGTCACCTGGCAAGCTCAGTCTCTGGCCCGCAAACGCGCCAAGGGGACAACGATGGCTGACACGAGTGATATCCGCCAGCGTCTCACCGACGAGGTGCGCATGTTGCTGCCCGAGTTGTTAGAAGCCTCCACCAACTACCGCGCCGCCAAGGCCCGGTACCGGCGGCGTCGGGAGGTCTTCGCCGGCAGCGTCAACCAGGACATCGAGGTGTCGCAGGACCGGCTGGCCAAGAAGGCGATCGCCGACTGCAACTGGTACGGGTCGGAGACCGAGCGGCTGTCCACCACGCTGATGGCTCTGCTGCATGCGCTGGACCGGGGCCGGCACGGGGCGGCTGACCATTATGGCCGAATTGTCCCCTAATGGGGGAATCGGCTCGCCGTAGCTGTCCCTCCATTGTGGACACCACGGCGGGCAGCCGGCTCATACACCGGCTCACATCCGTTCAAATACCGCCGCGATTCCCTGCCCGCCGCCGATGCACATGGTAACCAGGGCGTACCGGCCGCCGGTACGGCGCAGCTCGTAGAGCGCCTTCACGGCGAGGATGCAGCCGGTCGCGCCGATCGGATGGCCGAGGGAGATGCCGCTGCCGAGCGGGTTGGTCTTCTCCGGCGGCAGGCCCAGGTCGCGCATGACCGCGAGGGCCTGTGCGGCGAACGCCTCGTTGAGCTCGATCACGTCGAGGTCGTCGACCTTCAGGCCGGCGCGGTCGAGCACCGCGCGCACCGCCGGTACCGGACCGACGCCCATGTATCTCGGCTCGACCCCGGCGTGGCTGTAGGCGACCAGCCGGCCCAGCGGTTGCCGACCTTGCTGTTCGGCCGTGCCGCGGTCCATGAGTACCACCGCGGCGGCCGCGTCGTTGACACCGGCCGCGTTGCCGGCGGTGACGGTACCGTTGCGGTCGAACGCCGGGCGCAGCTTCGCCATCGCGTCGGCGTCGATCTCGTGGCGGATGTGCTCGTCGGTGTCGAAGACGACGGTCTTCCTCCCGGCGGGTACCGAAAGCGGCAGGATCTGTTCCTTGAACCAGCCTTCGGAGGTGGCTTTCGCCGCCCGCCGGTGACTCTCCACCGCGAGCGCGTCCTGATCGTCGCGGGTGACGCCCCACTTCGCCGCGACGTTCTCCGCCGTGGTGCCCATGTGGCAGTCGTCGAACGGGTCGGTCAGCGCGCCGACCACCGCGTCGACGGTCGTCCCGTCGCCCATCCGCTGCCCCCAGCGGTTGGCCGGAATCCAGTACTGGCCGCGGCTCATCGACTCCGCACCGCCCGCGACCGCCACGTCCGCGTCGCCGAGCATGACGAGCTGGGCCGCCGACACGATCGCCTGCAAACCGCTGCCACACAAGCGGTTCAGCGTGAACGCCGGCGTCTGCACGGGTAGTCCGGCGTTGACCGCGGCGACCCGCGCCAGGTACATGTCGTGCACGTCGGTGTGGATGACGTTGCCGAACACCACGTGCCCGACGTCGGCCGGCGCGACCCCGGCCCGGTTGACCGCCTCGCGGGTCACCGCCGCGGCGAGGTCGGTGGGCGCAGAGTCCTTCAGGCTGCCGCCGTACCGGCCGATCGCGGTCCGTACCCCGCTCAGCACCACGACGTCGCGCGGCTCGTTCATCACGCGCCTCCTGTTCACATGTAGAGGCCGCCGTTGACGGCGTAGACCTGACCGGTGATGTAGGCGGAGTCGGGATCGGCCAGGAACTCCACGACGCGGGCCACCTCGTCGGGCTCGCCGAGCCGGCCGATGGGGATGCGGGCGACGACCTTCTCCATCGCGGCGGCCGGTACCGCGGCGGTCATGTCGGTGGTGATGAAGCCGGGCGTGACCGTGTTGACGGTGATGCCTTTGCCGGCGGTCTCCAGCGCGAGACTCATCGTCAGCCCGAACATGCCGGACTTCGCGGCGGCGTAGTTCGCCTGGCCGAAACCGCCGGCCGAGCCGATGACCGAACTGATGTTCACGATCCGGCCGTACCCGCGCCCGAGCATCTGTTCCAGCACCGCGCGGCTCAGGTAGAACGCGCCGGACAGGTTCACGTGGATGACCCGGTCCCATTCCTCCGGCGTCATCCGGCGCACCGTCTTGTCCACGGTGATGCCCGCGTTGTTCACCAGGATGTCGAGCTTTCCGTGCTGGTCGCGCACCTCCTGTACCACCCGGGCACAGTCGTCGTTGGAGCCGATGTTGCCCTGGTGGATGGACGCCTTCTCCTCACCGAAGCGGGCCAGGAACCGTTGTGCCGCCTCCTTGTCACGCGAGTACCCGCCCGCCACGGTGACTCCGCGGCCCGCCAGCCGTTCGCAGATCGCCAGCCCGATGCCGCGTACCCCGCCGGTGACGAGTGCGACCTGACCGCTCATGTCTCCCATGGCGCGCACCTCCTCGTGGTGCCATGGTTCGACATGTGGGCCGTGCCGTCGGGCCCGTTGCCACCCGGTGGAAGCACCGGTTCAGGCCAGCCACGGGAACCGGCGCGCAGGCATTGCTTCGGGTCCGCCCCGTGCACTGCTCACCCGGTGATCGGCTGCCCCAGCCGGGCAAGCTCGGCGACGATCGCGGCGATGTTCCAGGCGTCGTCGTCGCCGCGGTGGTGTCGTCCCTCCAGTGGCAGGCCGACGTGGGCGAGCGCGCGGCTCATGCCCACCCCGCGGCGTAGGCCGAACGCGGTGGCGAACCGTTCCTTGACGTTGATGTGGCGGCTGCCGAACGGGTACCCGACGCCGTCCACGCACTGGCGTTCGAACTGGCGCCGGTCGTACTCACCCCAGCTTGCCCAGGTCCGGAAGCGGCCCCGCAACTCGTCGCGCACCTGCGCGCAGGCGGCGGCGAAGTCCACCCCGCCGTCCACGTCGGCCTGGGTGAGCCCGGTCAGCTCGCTGCAGAAGGCGCTGACGCGCGACCGCCGTGGCCGGACCAGGATGCCCCGCCGCTCGACCCGTCGCCAGTCGTCGGTGTCGACCACGCAGACCCCGATCTCGATGATCTCGCTGGACTCACCGGGCGGCGGGCCGTCGGCCCAACAGGTCGCCTCGACGTCGACGACGTTGAGGAAACGTCCGAAGGCCTCATCCACGCTTGGGTACTCTAACGGGTCCGCTGGTGGTGGCGCCGATGCGTTAGCCTGTGCCGGGGTGCCGGGAAGCCTGGTCGGCAAAGCGAATGCTGGCCGACATGGCGGGAGGCGACCGGTGCAGAGCGACGAACGGCCGGGCCGTGCGCCCACGATCCATCCTCCACTGCGGCGGGCGATCGCCGGCATGGCCGGGATCGGCGTGGCGCTGGCGGCAGCGACGGCCGGGCCCGCCTTCACTCGTCTGGGCATCTGGTCCGGGATGACGTTCGTCGCGGTGGCCGTGGCGGGCACGGCCCTGGCCGTCGGGGTGCTGCGGGCCGCCCGTTGGGCGGTGCCGATCGCCGTCGCGGGGCTGGCGGCCCAGCCGGTCATCGCCCTCGCCGCGGCATGGCAGCTGTACGCCGGGGTACCGGCGGCCAAGGCCGACGAACTGCGTCGGCTCGGCATACGACCCGAGTTCGGCGTCGCGGTCAACGTGGCGTACTCGGCGCTCGGTGCGGCAGTGTTCGCCTGGCTGGCCGTCCGCTGGCGACGACGCAACCGCGGCGCGCAGTAGGGTGCCCGGATGCGGCTGACGGTTCTCGGCGGGTGCGGCGCGTGGCCGGCGGCGGGCCAGGCGTGCAGCGGGTACCTCGTCGAGCACGACGGGTTCCGGCTGCTCGTCGACCCCGGTTACGCGACGCTGCCGCGACTGCTGGAACAGCTCAACGCCGACGAGGTCGATGCGGTGTTCGTCAGTCACGGACATCCCGACCATTGCGTCGACCTGAACCCACTGCTACGGCCGCGGGCCCGGCCTCAACGGCCTGAACATCCACGGTTCAGCCCTTCAGCGCCGCGGACACCACGGCCCGGGCCTCCTCCTGGATCCGGGCGAGGTGCTCCGGTCCCTTGAACGACTCGGCATAGATCTTGTAGACGTCCTCGGTACCCGACGGCCGGGCGGCGAACCAACCGGAGTTGGTGACGACCTTCAGCCCGCCGATCGCAAAGCCGTTTCCGGGTGCGGAGGTCAGCGTCGCGGTGATCGGCTCACCGGCCAGTTCGGTGGCCGTCACCTGTTCCGGGGACAGCTTGCCGAGCACCGCCTTCTCCTGCGGGGTCGCCGGTGCGTCGATGCGCGCGTACGCCGGGTCGCCGAAGCGCGCGGTCAGGTCGGCGTAGTGCTCGCTGGGGGTACGCCCGGTGGTGGCGAGGATCTCGGAGGCGAGCAGGCAGAGCAGGATGCCGTCCTTGTCGGTGCTCCACGCACCGCCGTCGCGGCGCAGGAACGAGGCACCGGCGCTCTCTTCGCCACCGAAGCCGATGGAACCGTCGAGCAGTCCCGGTACGAACCATTTGAAGCCCACGGGAACCTCGACCAGGCGGCGGCCCAGATCCTCAGCCACCCGGTCGATCATCGAGGAGGACACGAGCGTCTTGCCCACGGCCGCGTCGCGGGGCCAGTCGCCGCGGGCCCGGAACAGGTACGAGATCGCCACCGCGAGGTAGTGGTTGGGGTTCATCAGGCCCGCGTCCGGGGTGACGATGCCGTGCCGGTCGGCGTCGGCGTCGTTGCCGGTGGCGATCTGGAACTCGGCCTTGCGGGAGATCAGCGACGCCATCGCGTACGGCGACGAGCAGTCCATCCGGATCTTCCCGTCCCAGTCCAGCGTCATGAACCGGAACGTGGGGTCGACGGCCGCGTTGACGACGGTCAGGTCCAGCGAGTGCCGTTCCGCGATCGCGGCCCAGTAGGCGACGCTGGCGCCGCCGAGCGGGTCGGCGCCGATGCGTACCCCGGCGTCGCGGATCGCGTCGATGTCCAGCACCGCCGGCAGGTCGTCGACGTATCCGGCCAGGAAGTCGTACCGCTGCGTGGTGCCCGCCGCGCGCGCCCGCGCGTACGGGATGCGGCGCACCTCCTTGAGCCCGGCGGCGATGAGCGCGTTGGCGCGGTCCTGGATCCACCGCGTGGCGTCGGTGTCGGCCGGCCCGCCGTTGGGCGGGTTGTACTTGAAGCCGCCGTCGTCCGGCGGGTTGTGCGACGGCGTCACCACGATCCCGTCGGCGAGCCCGGACTTCCGGCCCCGGTTGTGGGTCAGGATCGCGTGCGACAGCGAGGGCGTCGGGGTGTACCCGTCCCTGCTGTCGATGAGCACGGTGACCTCGTTGGCGGCGAGCACCTCCAGCGCGCTGACCGTCGCCGGCTCGGACAGCGCATGCGGGTCGTACCCGAGGAACACCGGCCCGTCGACGCCCTGCTGCCGCCGGTACTCGCAGATCGCCTGCGTCGTCGCGACGATGTGGTCCTCGTTGAAGGCCTCGCGCAGGCTCGAACCGCGGTGCCCCGAGGTGCCGAAGGAGACCCGCTGCGCCGCCACCGCCGGATCGGGATGCCCGGTGTAGTAGGAGAGCACGACCCGGGGAACGTTGATGAGGTCCCGGGAATCGGCGGGCGTACCGGCGCGCGGATGCACGGACATGGCCCCTCCTACAGGCTCGGCTCTAACCGGATCGTACGGTGGCCGGTGCCGGCCCGCCGAGCGGCACCGCCGGTCGCGGCGTAACGTCGGCCTCGTGGAGGAGCTGGGCGAACCGGTGGCGTATCTCGCGCTCAAGGAAGGTACCCCGGTCTACGACCGGCAGGGGCAGCGCATCGGTGTGGTGGAGCACGTGCTGGCCGACGAGCCGACCGACATCTTCCACGGCCTGATCGTGCACACGTCGCCGTTGCCCGGCCGGCACCTGTACGCCGACGCCGACCAGATCGCGCAGATGCGCGAGGGGGGCGTGGTGGTCACCGGCGGCCGCGACGACCTGCACGATCCCGAGCCGCGGCCGGACGCCCCGCGGCGACCGGACGAGGGTCCGGTGGACGGGCCGCTGCAGGCGGCGCTGCGGCGTGCGTGGGACTGGCTGACCTCGACCCGCTAGCCGGCGCGGGTGAGGCGCACGGTCAGGATCTGGAACGGGCGCAGCGTAAGGGGTACCGTGCCGTCCGGCCCGACCGGCAGCGCGCCGCCGGCCTGCGGTCGCTCCAGCAGGTCGGTCACTTCCGCCCGGCCGAGCGGAAAGCCGGTGCGCAGCCGGGTGTCGGCGCGACCGCCGAGCGACTCGTACAGCCGCACGACCACGTCGCCGGAGCCGTCGTCGGCGAGCTTCACCGCCTCGATCGTGGCCGCGTCAGCGCCGGCTCGGGCGCCCCCGTCACCGTCGAGCGTCACCAGTGGCGGGAACACACCGCCGGTACCCACCCGCAGCGGCAGGTTGACCGCGTACCCTTCGGCGACCGCGTCGGCGATCGTGGCGCCGGGCAGCAGCGCGTACCCGAACCGGTGCCGGCCCCGGTCGGCGTGCGGGTCGGGTGACGTCGGCGCGCGCACCAGGCTCAGCCGAACGGTCGTGACGCTACCTGCCCGCACCGCGTCGTACCCGTAGGTCGAGTCGGTCAGCAGTGCGACGCCGTAGCCCGCTTCGCCGGCGTGGATCCACCGGTGCGCAAAGGTTTCGAAGCGCGCCGCGTCCCAGCTCGTGTTGGTGTGCGTGGGCCGGAACACGTGGCCGAACTGGATTTCCGCGGCGGTCCGGTCGGCGTGCACGTCGAGCGGGAACGCCGCCTTGAGGAACTTCTCCCGCTCCTGCCAGTCGAGTTCGGTCGACACGTCGATGCGGCGGCTGCCGGCGCGTACCGTCACCGTCTGCACGATGCGCGACCCGCCGAACGAGCGCTCGACGGCGATCGATCCGACGAGCGGGCCGGCCGCCACCGGCCGGATCGCGTCGACCGCGGTCAGATCCACGTACTGGTACCGGTAGTGCCGGTCGACGTCCCACGCGTCCCAGACGGTGGGCAGGTCGGTGTGCAACTGGAGCAGGTTGCCGGGGCCGGCGAGCACCTCCCGGTCGGCGGCGAGGTCGCGCACCGACCGCAGCAGCCCGTTGTCGTCAAGCTCGACGCGGACGAGGCCGTTGTCGAGTACCCGTTCGCCGATCGAGACCGCCGCCGGTCGGTCCACTGTGGACAGTCGCGCGGCACCACCGGCCGGTACCCGGACGAAGGCCGGCCCGCCGCCGGGTACCGCGACGACCTCTTCGCGCGGTCGCGGTCCGGCGTTGAACACGACCGGATCGCTGCCGAGCGCCCGCGTCGCCGCGGCGACGATGCCCTCCAGTTCGGCGCGCACCGACGCGTAGGCGGCCTCGGCCTCCCGGTGCACCCAGGCGATCGAGGTGCCCGGCAGGATGTCGTGGAACTGGTTGAGCAGCACCGTCTTCCAGAGCCGGTCGAGGTCCTCGTACGGGTACCCGAAGGCGGTGTACACCGCGGCGGTGGCCGCCCACAGTTCGGCTTCGCGCAGCAGGTGCTCGCTGCGCCGGTTGCCGGCCTTGGTGCGCGCCTGCGTCGTGTAGGTCGCCCGGTGCAGTTCCAGGTACAGCTCGCCGGACCACACCGGCGCGTCCGGGTACTCCGCCTGCGCGGCGCGGAAGAACGTGTCCGGGTCCTCGATGACCACGCGCGCGGAGCCCTCCAGGTCGGCCAGCCGCCGGGCGCGTTCCAGCATCTCCCGCGTGGGTCCGCCGCCACCGTCGCCGTACCCGAACGGCGCCAGCGACCGCGTGGCCCGGCCCTTCTCGGCGAAGTTGCGCACCGCATGCGCCACCTGGGCACCGGAGAACACCGCGTTGTAGGTGTCCATCGGCGGGAAGTGGGTGAACACCCGGCTGCCGTCGATGCCCTCCCACCAGAACGTGTGGTGGGGCAGGCGGTTGGTGTCGTTCCAGGACAGCTTCTGGGTCAGGAACCAGCGCATGCCGGCCAGCCGTGCCAGTTGCGGGTAGGCCGCGGTGTAGCCGAACGAGTCGGGCAGCCAGACGCCGGTGCACTCCACGCCGAACTCGTCGAGGAAGAAACGCTTGCCGTGCACCAGTTGCCGGGCCAGTGCCTCACCGCCGGGCAGGTTGCCGTCGGCCTCGACCCACATGCCACCGACCGGTACCCAGTGGCCGTCCTTGACCGCGTCGCGGACCCGCTGGAAGATCTCCGGGTACCGGTCGCGGACCCAGGCGTACTGCTGCGCCTGCGGTCCGGCGAACACGAGGTCCGGGTACTCGGCGGCGAGCGCGGTGACGTTGGCGAAGGTGCGGGCCGCCTTGCGCACCGTCTCGCGCAACGGCCACAGCCATGCGGTGTCGATGTGCGCGTGGCCGACCGCGGACAGGACGTGCGCGCTCGGGTGGGCCGGCCGGCTCAACACGTCGGCGAGGTGCACCCGGGCAGCGGCGGCGGTGCCGGACACGTCGTCGATGTCCAGCGCGTCCAGCGCCCGTTCCAGTGCGCGCAGGATCTCGTGCCGGCGCGGGTCGGTGACCGCCAGTTCGCGCATCAGCTCGCTGAGCACCGTCATGTCCAGCGCCAGCTGCCATGCCTGCTCGTCCAGTACCGCGAGGTCCGCGGCAACCCACGCGTACAGCGGCCGGTCGCCCGCGGTTGCCTTGTCGCCCAACGGGTTCGGGCGGAACCCGGCAGCGAGGATGTCCGGGTTGGCCGCCGCCTCAAGATAGAGGTGCACGTCTCCACCGGCGACCGGCACGTACCGGTTGCCCGGCGCGATGCCCTTGAGCGGCCGGCCGGTGCGGTCGTACACCAGGGCCTCCGCCTGCCCGCCCGGTGCCCCGCCGGTGAACCCGAGGTCGAACACCGCCTCCACGCGCCGCCCGGCCCACTCCGCCGGCACGGTACCGGTGGCCCGCAGCCAGCTCGTCGACCACGGCCGGCCCCACGGCTCGCCGATACGGACCGGTTCGTAGGTGGCGGCGAGCGCGTCGGTCACCGGTACCGGCTCGTCGGGTACGTGCCACACGGCCAGCTCCAGCGGCACCGTCGCGGCGTACTTCGCCGGCCGTACCCGTTCGGCGAGGATCCGGTCGAGGCGGCGCTCGACCAGGACGCGGTCATCGTGCATCGGCGCTGCCTGCATACCGGCCCGGGCTGACCCCGAGGTGGCGCTTGAACTGCCGGGTCAGGTGGGACTGGTCGGAGAACCCGACGCTCGCGGCGACGTGGGCGTGGCAGACCTCGGCGACGCCGGGTACGACCGGTCGCCACGCGCTGACGTGCTCACCCGCCGGCCGTGTGGCCATGCCAAGAACATACAAGACCGCCGAGGTTCGTCCTAGACACGCTGGCAGGCCTGACCGCCATCAGGTGACCGGGACCTGCTGGCCGCCGCGCACACCCGTGCCCTCGCGCGCGGGCCGGGTCACCGTGTTCACGCAGGAACTGAGCGCGACCCGGCTCAGCGCGACTCGACGAGCGAGCGGGTGAGGTACACCAGCGTGATGAAGGTGCCGAACAGCCGCAGCGGGTCGTCGTCGGTGACCGTCACCGTCCGACTGTCCACTCTGGACACTCCGCGCAGCCACGTCGCCTGCTCGGCCATGTCGGGGCTGGCGAGGTCGACCTCCAGCGTCGCCGGCAACGCGATGCCGGGCGGGCGCAGCGTGTCCACATTGGACAGTGCATCGTAGACGGCGTCGCCGATCGCGTCGCGCGCGTCGTCGGGATGCAGGTGCAGGGCGGCGTACCGGCTCACCGACTCCTTGACCGGCACGTGCACGATCCCGGGGCAGAACGGCGCCGCCTCGGGTCCCACGTACTGGTCGCCGGTGATGACCGCGACCGGTACCCCGTAGTGCTGGGCGACCAGCGCGTTGAGCCCCGCTTCGCCGGTCGTGATGCCGCCCAGCCGGGCGCCGGTGATCGCCCGCGGGTTGTAGGTGTGCGACAGCACACCGGGCGTGGCGATCGCCGCGTGGTACCCGAGAAACACGCACGCCTCGAACGTCTCGTCGAGCCCCTGCATCATGTACCGCGGCTTGAAGCGCCCGGACAGGTACCGCGCCCGCCCGTGCAGCGCGCCGGGCGGCAGGTTGCGCATCAGCGAATGCGAGTCGTTGACGTGTATCTCGGCGGCGCCCGCCGACAGCGCACCGTCGATCGCCGCGTTCAGCTCGCCCAGCACCAGTTCCCGGCCCAGCGCGTAGTCGTCACCGCCGGGCAGGCACTGCTCCCAGTCGGCGATGCCGGCCACGCCCTCCATGTCCACGGATACGTAAACCTTCACACCGCAGATTCTGCCCGCAGACTTCCCAGGGTCCGCAGCTTTTGTAGGACCACTTCGGCGTCGGACGGGTCGAGCCCGGCCAGCAGGTCCATGACCCGTTGCCAGGCCGTGGTACGCGTAGCCGAGGCTGTCCAGCGCGGTCGCCTCCGCGCTGCGGTCGCCGGTCTCCCGGTGCACCGCCACCGCCCGCCGGCAGGAGGTGAGCATCTGTTCATGGTTGCCCAGCCGGGCGTGGTACCAGCCGACGTTGTTCAACGCGTGCGCGAGCTCGTACTGGGCCAGCGCCTGCTGCGCGTGGTGCGGGGCCTGCCGAGCTCTTCCCGGCGGCCGTGCAGGTAGGCGAGGTTGTTGTGCACAGTGTGTCCAGCGGAAGCGGGTGGGTCGGGTCGGTGGTGGCGAGGCCGGCCAGCCGGCTGCGGCTGGTCACCACCGCCAGGCAGGTCGGGGTACCGGGCAGCAGCGGCCGCACCTGGTCGGCGTCTCGGGCGTTGTCCAGCGGTACCAGCATCCCGCCGGCCCGCGACCAGACTGCGGTACAGGCCGACCTGGGCGTCGAGGCCGGGCGGTACCCGTTCCGGCGGCGTGTCGAGTGCGTCGAGGAACCCGCGTACCGCGTCGGCCGGGGACAGTTGCCGGCCGCCCGGATCGAAGCGGCGCAGGTTCACGTGCAGCTGGCAGTCCGGGAACCGGTCCGCCACCCGGTGCGCCCAGTGCACGGCGAGGGTGGTCTTCCCAGACCCCGGATTGTGACACACTAACTCAGCTTGTATGCAAAGTACGCACGCTACCGGGGCCGGGTTGTGCCCCAGCCAGCGACTCGCCAGGTGATCGTCACGTGCGGCTTGCCGGGTTCGGCGGCCCAGTTCTCCCGTCGGACTTCAAACGGCTCGCCGCCGTGGAATACCTGCGCCGTGGCGCTTAGCCAAATTCCGTCCTCGGTGACTTCGACGGTCTCTGTCATGTCGCCGTTCATGATGGCGACAACGATCGACCCGACGGTCGAGGGACCACAGCCGGCGTGGAAATTGCCGAAGATCCCAGCGTCGATGCGGACGTTTCCGTCATCACGGTACGTGACCGTGACAGGATCGCCTTGATCAGCGCGAGTCTCGCCCGGGGGTATCAGACTCAGCCAACCCGGCTCTCGCAGGTATGAGCCACCTCGCTGGACAGCTTCCTGTTCCAGTCGTCTACACACGGCGTTCCACTCCTCGGGGCCGGCCCAGTCGGCCGGCCTGGGTGGTGGATCGCTCGGTTGCTGTGGCGGCGCGACGAATCGTATCGGCATGGTCGGAACTCATTTCTTCGGTTGGCATGGGTCTGCGACCGGGCCGCTGAATGTCCAGGCTGATTCTTGCCGCTCACCAACGTCGTTGGCGCCGCTTATCTGCGCGCCGGTGCGGAATATGCCATGCTGACATGGTAGTGCGGGCGGCGGGTTGGCTTGGTCGTTGCCGTACTTCCGGCCCTCTTGGGGCTGCCGGAAGGTGTTTCGCGTCGGTCCGGCTGCGACCACCCACGACCCGGCCTTGCTCACCTCCAACTTCACCAGGAGCGTCACCGATTCCGGGACACCACCCGTACAGGTGAACCAGCCCTTCCCCACGATCAGATTCGCGCCTTGGCGCTCCGCCGTGGTCGACTTGTGGGGTAGGTCGGCACGGGGTTGACAGGTGCCTTGTGGTGCTTGGCCGCCGCCGTCCTCGCACTCCGCGCCCATGAGGAACAGCGCGGCGACGATCAGTACCACCCAACGGTGTCCGCGCAACCACACCGTTACTCCGGACCGGGCCGGGTCGGCGGTCATCGCTTCCCCGATACGCTCGGCGTGACCGGATTGCAGGTAGGGCAGGTCAAGTGACCACCGCACTGGGGGCACCAGTGCGCGTGCGGACGCGAAGCCCAGCCGAGCGCGGCGCCCGCTGCGACACCGACCATCAAGCACAGGGCGGCGATCATCGCAGCCACGACTCTCGCCGCCATGCGTCGGAGTTGAGAACGTAGGGCCGGACGATCTGCGTATCGACGGTGGGAAGGAGCCGCGTTCGCTGCGTCGCCCACTCCGGCCATTGCCGCCAGGAGTCGAGCGCGGGCGCGCTGTCCCGGTCGCGCAACCGGTGGCGACCCGCGCAGGGGTTGCCCGTCGAGTACCCCGACAAGGCCGGTCGGCTCGGTTCAACAGCTTTGCGCCGATGCCACCACATCGTGTCCTCCCTGCCGCCATGTGCTCGAACTCTCGGCGAGTCGCGCGCTACTCGCGCCGCGCGGACTCGGGGATCTGATTGGCGGGACCTGTCTCCGCTCGTTTTCGCCTGGCCAACGACGTACTCACGCTCCCGCGACATGACGCTACGATCAGGTAGCAGGCTGCAGAACTGACCGTCGGTGCGACTGCGGTGACACGGCAAGTGCAGGAACGCGGGAGAGTCCATGGGTGGCGGACCGGCAACGCTGACTAGCGGTCAGGGTTCGCGGGCCATCGGTGTTGTGTCCGGGTTCGTGCTGAAGATCGCCCGGCAGTCCGCAGCACTGACGCAAGAGAAGCTCGCCGAGGTACTGGGCGTTGACGTGACCACTGTTCAGGGGTGGGAGTCGGGTCGTCGGCCGCTCGCAGCCATGAACGCGGGTGAATTCTTGCGGCTGAGCGGGCGGTTGTCCCGGCTCGGTGCGCCCGCGTCGACCGGGCGTTATCTCCGCGAGGCAATTGAAGCCGATCAGGTCTTGTCGACCGGCATCACGGCGGGGACCACATGGGTTGACGCGGACACCCATCCGTTGGCTGCCAGCGTTCATCGCTGGACGATCACGAACCTGATCACGTGGCCGATCACCGGGAAGATGCCGCAGCACCTACACCAGTTCACCTCCAAGGTGTCTCGGCGTGGACCCACACCGACCTACCCGTCACTAGGCGCTGACGAGCGGACGCGCTTCCTTGATCACTT
The DNA here is from genome assembly GCA_005885555.1 of Actinomycetota bacterium. GTDB lineage: Bacteria > Actinomycetota > Actinomycetes > Mycobacteriales > Micromonosporaceae > AC-43. The sequence continues at coordinate 79,940 of VAWN01000094.1, read as the reverse complement.
GCTGACGATCGCGGAACGCAGTACGCACGCCGACGAGGCACTCTTGCGCCGACAGGCCGTGTACCTGCTCGGTTTCGATGGCCGGCCGCACGTGGTCGACTGGCTTCGTGTCGAGTGGAAACGTGCCGGACGTCGACCGGTGAAGCACGGAGATATCACGGGCCTATTGGAGGCGCGCTCCGCATCAGTCGCTCTTGCCTCCGCCGGTGACGCTACCCACCTTCACGACTTCGTAGATCACATGAAAGACACGCGCGCCGACGTGGCGAACCTGAACTACTGGGCGCACTGGATCAGCGAACTGAACGACGAGCAGACCAGCGATGCGTTCATGGTGGAGAGTGACACGCGATCGTGGATGGGCGTCCGATTGTTACACCACCTCACGAATCGGCTGGAGCCCGACTCACCCCACCTTCCGCTGAACCTCCATACGCTGCATGCGCTGATCGCCTCTCGACCATCGCTCCTGAGTGGGCGACCTGCCGTTCGCGCGTCGCTCGCCGAGGTGCTCGCCAAGCTCGCGTCCACCGACCGGCTGAACCGGACCGGACGTGATCAGCTCGCAGGGCTTCAGTACGCGCTGCGCATCGCCGACCGCTAGAGGAGACACACCGTGCCGGATGACGCCGCAGCTCTCGCCGCCTTCGGCTACGAACTCGGAGTGCTCAAACGCATCCGACGCGCCGGTTGGTGGCATGCTGGCGTGCGCGACCCCGAGTCGGTTGCCGAGCACAGCGTGCGGGTTGCTCAGTTGGCCGCGATCATCGCTGCCGAGGAGGGGGCCGACCCTGCCCGAGCCTCGTTCCTTGCGCTGTGGCACGACAGCCAGGAGACCCGGACCGGCGACCTGCCGCACACCGTCAGCGAATACCTGACCAAGCCTGAGCCGCGAAAAATCACCGCCGACCAGACGGCGAAGCTGCCCGAACGGTCCCGCGAGATGATCCGTGGAGCGGTCGATGAGTACGAGTCGCAGCAGACCGCCGAGGCGCTGTGCGCAAGGGATGCCGACAAGCTGGAGATGCTTCTCCAAGCCGTCGAGTACCGCGACATCGGCGTTCACCGGGTGGACGGTTGGATTGACTCAGCGCGCAAGAGCCTCAAAACCGGGACCGGTCAGCGGATCGCCGAGGCGGCGGTCAGGCTGTCTCCGCTTGCCTGGCGCGATCGCTGACACCCCTCCGCCCGGCCCGTGTGTGGGCCGGTCGAAGGCGGTCCGCACCGAGCCGATCTTGGCTGTTGGCCGAGTCTCACACCCGGCCGGTTGGGTTCGGCGTTGACTCAGACCTTCACCCGGGTACTCCCCGGGACCTCTCCAGACGTGAGTACCGGCGTGAGGGTCCGACCCCCGACCCGCTGACAGCGCAGGTCACCCGACTCACACCACCCCGACAGCGAAGGGTGACTGGCCTACCTGGCCGCGACACAACACAACACTCACCCTTGTCGGTCCCTCCAGGGCACCAGCCCCGATCACCACGTGATCGGGGCTGGTGGAAGTGCCCACGATCACCTCCCACAGCAACTGTCCGCTCCCAGCGCCCCCATTGACCCAGCCGCCTGTCCATAGTGGACACCCTTGCGTACCGCAGAATCGGACCCTCACCAGGCCAACAATGAGGTCGACCGTGGACGGATCTCGTACGCGGCAAGGCTTTCGGCTCGGCTAGCCGGCACTCGGCGGTGTACTCGTGCTCTTGAGCGGGTCCGAGGTGGTGTGCCACAACCCCGGGTTGGGCTTGCCCACGCCGGCGGTACCCGACAGCACCGTGATGACGACCCCGGTCGAGGCCGGCCCGGCGAGTACCGCGTCGAGCCGGGCGAGGTGGTCGGCGCGCCCGACAAAGCTCGGCACGTCCACCGGCAACTGCGCCGGTACCGGTCGGCCGCCCGGGCCGGGCGGAGGCACCGGTACCCTCGACGGCCACGCACCGTAGCTCGTCCTCGCGCAGGCCCAGCGCGCGGGCGAGCAAGGCCCATCGTCGACGCCCGCGGCCGGGTCCGGCCGGCCTCGATGTTGTTGATGGTCTGGCACATCCAGGCCGGCGGCACGGGCCAGCTCCTCCTGGGACAGGGCGAGGCGCACCCGGTACTCCCGAAGCGCCTTACCCGGCACCCGCTGATCCTCGCACCCCGAAGCTGCCGGTCAACCGCCTGGGCCGGTAGTCAGGTGAGGAACTGCGCGACCAGTTCCAGGGTCTTGCTGTCGTCCTCGCTCATCACAATGCCGTACCGTCCCCTGGCGCGCGCGACACCGGCCCCGACACCCGAGATGAGCATCTCCTTGAACAGTTCCGCCTCGTCACGCGGCGCCCGGTTCAGCACGGTCGCCACGGCGCACAGGCCGCGGCCGATGGTACGGTCGTCGGCCGCGAAGCTCTCGCTGATCCGGTCGTGCTCGGTGGTCACCGAGTCGAGGACCTCCCGCACCAGCCGGCCCGGGCTCGCGGCGGCGGTCTGCAGCGAACGCGAGAACGCGGCGTGGTCCAGCGGGTCGTAGTTGCGGTAGGAGCCGAGCACCGCGCTGAAAATCCAGAACGGCGCGAACTGCAGCGTCTGCCACTCGTCCGGGGTGAAGCGGCTCTGCTCACTCATGGCGCGAGGCTCCGCAGCAGTAGCGCTTCGGCCAGGCAGGCGCGCTCGAACTCGGCCAGGTGCAGGCTCTCGTTCGCGCTGTGTGCCCGGGTGTCCGGGTCCTCGACGCCGGTGATGAGGATCTCGGCGTCGGGGAACCGCTGCGCCAGTACCCGGACGAAGTCGATCGATCCGCCGACGCCGGTGTCGACCGGGGCGGTGCCCCACGCCTCGCGCAGCGCCGCCCGCGCCGCCGCGTACGCCGGACCGTCGGTGCGTACCCGGACCGGCTGAACCGACTTACCGACGTCGGTCACCACCACGGCGCCCCACGGCGCGTTCTCGTGCAGGTGCTCGACCAGCGCCTCGGCCGCGGCGTCCGCGTCGTCGCCGGGCGCGACCCGTAGGGTGAGCTTCGCGCTCGCCCGGGGTACCAGCGTCATCGCGGCGCCGTCGACCGCCGGCGCGTCGATGCCGATCACCGAGATCGCCGGCCGGGTCCACATCCGCGCGGTGAGCGGCCCGGTGCCGATCAGCTGTACCCCGTAGAGCAGTCCGGCGTCGGTACGCAGTTGCTCCTCGGTGAGGTCGAGCGGGTCGGCCGGCCCGCGGACGAGCCCGTCGACCGCCACGTCACCGTTCTCGTCGTGCAGCGTGGCGAGCAACCGGGCGAGGGCGGTCAGCGCGTCGGGTACCACGCCGCCGTACACCCCGTTGTGTACCGCATGTTCCAGCGTCAGCACGTCCACCACGACGTTCACGCCGCCGCGCAACGAGGTCGTCAGCGCCGGTACCCCGATCCGCCAGTTCGTCGAGTCGGCGAGCACGAACACGTCGGCGGCGAGCCGGTCGCCGTACCGGTCGAGGAGCGCCGCAAGCGTCGGCGACCCGATCTCCTCCTCGCCGTCGATGAGCACCGTTACGCCGACGCCGGGATCGTCGCCCAGCGCCCGCAACGCGGCCAGATGCAGCGCGATGCCGGCCTTGTCGTCGGCGGCGCCGCGGCCGAACAGCCGGCCGTCGCGCTCGACCGGTTCGAACGGGTCGGTGTCCCAGTCCGCGCGCTCGCCCGCCGGCTGCACGTCGTGGTGCGCGTACAGCAGCACGGTCGGCGCGCCGGCCGGCGCCGGCCGGTGGCCGAGCACCGCCGGCAGGCCGTCGTCGGCGCGGACCACCTCGACCTCGGTGAGGCAGGTGTCGGCGAACAGCGCGGCGACCGCGGCCGCGCTGCGGTCCATCGCGTCGGCGGCGGACTCGTCCGCGGACACCGACGGGATCCGGACCAGGGAGGCCAGGTCCGTCACCGGTCGGTCATCTCGATGAGCGGCTGGAGTTCGGGGTGGCGCACGACGATGGTGCCGTCGCTGATGAGCGTGGCCCGCCAGTCGCGCCGCGGTGCGCCGACCGGCAGCAGGTCGACCACGACCACGTGGTCGCCGTACTCGCCGAGCAGCTTCTGCAGGCCCTCGACGTGGGTGATCCGGCCGGCGCCCTGCGCGCGCTTGAAGACGATGCCCGCGTTGTACCGCCGTTCCAGCGGCCGCGACATCCGGCCGTGCACCACCGCTTCGGCCCATCCGGCGTACACGTCGCCGTCGGTGGCGTAGTTGATGAGGTCGGCGATCCGCGCCCCGGCGACCCGTGCGCCGATCTCGCCGAAGACCGCCTCGCCGTCGGCCTTGCGGTACCACTCCATGTGCGTGAAGCCGGTCTGGAAGCCAAGCGCCGCAATGACTTCCCGGCCCATCGTGCGCCCGGCCGCCAGGTGCGGCACGGAGATGTCGCGCAGCGCGATGGACACCGGGCTGATCCACTCGTGCATCTTCATCTGCAGCGGGCGCGGCCGGTACCACAGCATGTTCTCGAACAGCACCTCGCCGCCCGCGCAGACGGTGTCGTAGGTGAACTCCTCGCCGTCGACGAACTCCTCGACGCTGACCTCCGGGACGTGGCGCAGGAACGGGAGCACCTCGGCCAGCTCGGTTGCCGAGTCGACCCGGTAGGTGTCGGCCGAGCCGGCTCCGGCGATCGGCTTGACGATCAGCGGGTACCCGATCCGCTCGGCCGCCTCCCACACACCGGCCACGGTCGTCGTGCTGGCGTGCCGCGGGGTACGGATACCGGCCGCGTCGATGGCCTGCTTCATGCGTTCCTTGTCGCGGAACGGTACCGTCTGCGCCACGGTGAGCCCGGGAAGGCCGAACACCTCGCGGATGCGCGCCGCGAGGATCATGTACGGCTCCCACAGGCATTCGACCTGGTCAATCTGGGCGTGCTGGCGCAGCCCGTGCAGCGCCGCGAGCACCGCGCCCTCGTCGCTGAGCGACACGTGCTCGTAGTGGGCCAGCGCCTCGCGTGCCGCGGCCGGCAGCGCGGACGGCGGCTGGTCGCCGACCCCGATCACCCGCGCCCCGGCGGCGGCGAGGCCCCGGGTGAAGTACGCCATCTCGGCCGGATACCCCGGCGACAGCATGACGACCGTTGTCATCTCGAACCCCGGTTCGCTCCGTGAGGCGCTTTGGTGCGCCGCCTTCCCTCGTCGCTGCGCTCCTCGGTCCAGGCGCCGCCGCGCCTCACTACGCTCACTGCGCCTCCACAAGTTCGATGCGGATCCCGCTCACGATGCGGCGCAGCGCCTCCCGTACCACGTCGGTGCGCGGGTCACGGACGATCACGTACCCCTCGCCCTCGTAACTGGACGAGGCCGGCTGCCCCGGCTGCGGCAGCTTCGCCTCCACCACGAGGTGACCGAGGTCGCGTTGCAGTTCCTCCACCCCGTGCACCGCGCGCACCCGACCGCGCCCCATGCCGCGCAGGTAGGCCGTACCCGCGGCGTACTTCCGTTCCAGCGGGGTGAACGAGCCGCGCAGCACCAGGTCGCACCAGACCTGGTAGAAGTCCACGTCATGCACGTACCCGAGCATCGCGGTGATCTGCGCGCCGGGCGGCCGGGCACCGACCTCGGACACCGCGACCGACCCGTCCGGCCGGCGGAACCACTCCATGTGCGTCAACGCGTCCCGTACCCCGAGCGCCCGCAACGCCGCCGGACCGACCTGCCGGATCCCGTCGTAGCGCGGATCGTCCATCTCCCGCGGCAGCAGCACGGTCCACTGGATCCACGGGGTGCGCAGCACCTCCAGCGGCGGCGGCAGGTAGTCCGACACCGACGAGAACACCGTGTCGCCGCCGACCGTGACGCTGTCGAACGTGTGTTCCTCGCCGACGAGGAACTCCTCCAGCAGGCCGGGCGCGTCGGCGCGCGGCGGGATCGCGTCGAGCCAGGCGCGCAGCGCACCGATGTCGTCCAGGCGGTACGTCGCCAGCGCACCGGCACCGGCCGGCGGCTTCGCGACGAGCGGGAAACCGACCGCCTCGGCGAACCCCAGCGCCTCGTGCGCGCTGGACACCAGCTGGTGACGCGCGCACGGTACCCCCGCCTCCCGCAGCACCGTCTTCATCCGCGCCTTGTCGCGGACGTTGCGGGCGGTCTGCACGTCCATCCCTTCGATGCCCAGCGCCTCGCGGACCTGCGCCAGCGGCACCTGAAGCTGTTCCAGCGCGCCGATGAGCCGCTCCACCCGGCCCATCTGGCGGCTGAGCCCGGCGACCGCCTCGGCGATCTGCCGCGGGTCGAGCGCGTCGTCGACCCGCCAGTGCCCGTCGAGGTGCTCCTTGAGCACCGGCGGCAGCTGCTCAGCCGGGGTCGAGGTGATGACGGCCAGCCGGACACCGGGCACCCGGGCCGCGGTCGCGACGAAGCGCGTGGTGGCTTCCAACAGGAACGGGGCGACGAATGCAGCAACGACCACAGGAAGACGGTACCGCCCCCGGCTAGCATGTCGATGTGAACATAGTATTCGTCGAGCCGGCGTTCCCACCGACGCAGCGGCACTTCGTACGTGCGCTGGCGGAGGTCGGGGCGACCGTGATAGGGATCGGCGAGCGTCATCAGGATGCGCTCGACGACCAGCTCAGGAGCTGGATGACGCACTACCACCAGGTACCGACGGTGGTCGATGTGGGCGTCATGACCGACGCGGTCCGGTGGATCCAGGACAAGGTCTGGGTGGACCGGCTCGAAGCCACGATCGAGGCGCACACCCTGGCCGCCGCGCAGGTCCGGGAGAACTGCACCATTCCGGGTACCTCGGTGCGCACCGCCTGGCTGTGCCGGGACAAGCCGTCGATGAAGGAGGCGCTGCGCGCCGCCGGGGTACCCACGGCCGCCTCGACCGCCGCGCACACCGCCGCCGAGGTGCGGGCGTTCGCCGACGCGATCGGGTACCCGCTGATTCTCAAGCCGCGCACCGGAGCGGGCGCGCTGGACACCACCCGGGTCGACAACCCCGGTGAGCTGGACGCCGCCCTCGGCCGGTTCGGCGGGCAGGGCATCGAATCGATCGCGGTCGAAGAGTTCGTCGAGGGCCACGAGGGCTTCTACGACACGGTCTCCATCGACGGGCAGCCGTCGCTGGACTTCGTGTCGCACTACTTCCCGAACGTGCTCGACGCGATGCGCACCCGGTGGATCTCGCCGCAGTTCATCGCGACCAACCGGGTCGACTCGGCCGCCGACTACGGGCAGCTGCGCGAGCTCGGCGCCCAGGTCAACGCGGCGCTGGGCATCGGCACCAGCGCCACGCACATGGAATGGTTCTTCGGGCCCAAGGGGCTGAAGTTCTCCGAGATCGGCTGCCGCCCGCCCGGCGTCGGCGCGTGGGACCTGTACTCGGCCGGCAACGACCTCGACGTGTACCGCGAGTGGGCCAACGCGATCGTGCACCACCACATCGGGGCGCGGCCGTCGCGGCGGTTCGCGGCCGGCATCGTCGCGCTGCGCCCGGAGCGGGACGGGCGCATCACCGGGTACTCCGGCGTCGACGACATCCAGGCGCGCTCCGGCGAGTGGGTGATCGACGCGCACCTGCCCGAGCCGGGCACGCCGACCCAGCCGGTCGAGGCGGGGTACATGGCCAACGCCTACGTGCGGATGCGCCATCCCGACTACGACACGCTGCGCGGACTGCTGGACGACGTGGGGCGGACCGTGCACGTGTATGCCGCGTGAACGAGCTCGCGATCGATCGGCTGCGCCGGGAGCAGCCGATCGATGTCGACCGTTTCCTGGCCGAGCACGAGGTACCCGTCGTCGAGAGCCGCACCTGCACGTTCGTGTACCGCGGCGAGGCCGACGAGGTGCACCTGGCGCAGCGGATCGTCGGCCTGCCCGGCCTGCTGCCGCTGCACCGGTTGCCGCACAGCGACCTGTGGTACCTCGTGCTGTCGGTGCCCGACGGTTCCCGGCTGGAGTACCAGTTCCAGGTCCGCCGCGGCGACCACGTCGAGTGGTGCAACGACCCGCTGAACCGGCACCACGCGTACAGCCCGTTCGGCGCCACGTCGCTGTGCTTCGCGCACGGCTACACCACGCCAGGCTGGACGCAGCCCGACCCGGCGGCGCCGCAGGGGGAGCTGACCGAGCTCATCGGGTACAGCCCGGCGCTGGGCCGGGACTGCACGATCACGGTGTACCAGCCGGCGGGGTTCTCCGGCGCCGCGCGGTACCCGCTGCTCGTGGTCCACGACGGCCCCGACTTCCTGCAGTACGCCGCGGCGAAGACGGTGCTGGACAACCTCATCCACCGCGGCGACCTCGCCCCGACCGTGGCGGTGTTCCTGCACCCGAAGGACCGGCTGACCGAGTACGCCGACTCGCCGGAGCACGCCCGGTTCCTCGCCGACGAACTGCTGCCCCGGCTCGCCGACTTCTACCCGCTGACCGGTGAATGCAGCCTGCTCGGTGCCAGCTTCGGCGCGATCGCCGCGCTGTCCGCGGCGGTCCGCGCACCGGGCCGGTTCTCGTCGCTGGCGCTGCTGTCCGGCTCGCTGGTGTTCACCGACGGGGTCGGCGACCACGGCGGTGGCCCGCTGTTCGACCCGATCGTCGAGTTCGTCAACCGGTACCGCCGCGAGCCGGCCCGGGTCACCGACCGGCTGTTCGTCAGCTGCGGCCGGTACGAGCCGCTGATCGTGCGCAACCGCGCGATGCTGCCGGTGTTCCGCTCCACCGGTACCGAATTGCGCTACGTCGAGGCCTGGGACGGCCACACCTGGGGCAACTGGCGCGACCGGCTGGGCGACGCACTGTCCTGGGCGATCGGCCCGCGCCGTTAACGCCGCGCGATTTCGGCGAGCCGGTCCCAGGCGGGCGAGACGCCGGTCGCGGTCGCGACCAGCCGGATGACGGTGGGATCCGGCGCCGGTCCCGACCGGGTACCCCGCCCGGCGAGCCACCTGCGGGCCCGGTCGGCCAGCTCGGACAGCCGCGGGTCGTCGGGGGACCAGTCGAACGCCGCGTCGTACTCGACGTACAGCGCCTGGAACCCGGGATCCCCGATCGCCTCGCGCTTGTCGGCGATCCAGTCGGCCGCCTGCTCCGGCGACACCGACTGCAGCAGGATCCACATGTCGCGCTCCATCCGCACGCCGCGCTCGCTCACCCCGATCCCGCGCAGCCGGTCGAGGAAGTCGGCGACCTCGGGGGAGACGAACAGCCGGTCGCCCGCGCCGAGCCGGGCGATCCGCTCGCGGGTACGCTGCAGCTCCGCGGCCCGCTCCTGCAGGTTCCGGTCGATCTCGGCGACCGCCGCCGCGAACCGGTCCGGGTCCGCGGCCAGCAGTTCTTTGATGCGGGCCAGCGGTACCCCCGCCTCGGCCAACGTCTTTATCTTGATCAGGTCGACGGCATGGGCCGCGCTGTAGCGACGGTACCCGGACGCATCGCGCGGCGGTTCCGCCAGCAGGCCGCGCTCGTGGTAGTGGCGGACCGCCTTGATGGTCACGCCCGCGTAGTTGGCGAGCTGACCGATGGTGATCATCGTTTCATCATCTCACCGGGTACCGCGCCGGAACGCCGCCCGCGCCCACAGGTACCCGGCCAGCGCGATCGCGGCGCACCACGCCAGCGCGACGTATCCGGTGGTACCGGCCGGCCGCCCGGCCAGCAGCGCGCGCAGGCTCTCGACGACCGCGGTGAACGGCTGGTGCTCGGCGAACCAGCGGATCCCGGCCGGCATCGCCGCGGCCGGTACGAAGGCGCTGGACAGGAACGGCAGCAGGAACTGCAGCGGCAGGGTCGCGCTGTTCGCCCCGGCGACCGTCTTCGCGACGAGACCGAAGGCGACCGACAGCCAGGCCAGCGCGACGGAGAACGCGAGGACGATGCCGGCCACGCCGAGCCAGCCCGCGGCGGTGGCCTCCGGCCGGAAGCCGACCAGCAGCGCCATCGCGGTGACCGCGGCCGTGGTGAGCAGCGTGCGCGCGACGTTGGCGCCGACATGCCCGCTCAGTACCGCGCCGCGGCTGACCGCCATCGTGCGGAACCGGTCGATGATGCCGCCGGTCATGTCGGTGCACACGTTGATGGACGTGGTCGAGGTACCCGCGGCGACGGTCATCATGAGGATGCCGGGTACGAGGAAGTCGACGTACGGCGCACCGTGTGCCGCGGCGCCGATCCCGCCACCGATCGGCCCGCCGAGGACGTAGACGAACAGCAGCAGGAACACGACCGGCGACACGATCGAGGCGATGAGCATCAACGGGTACCGCACGGTGTGCCTCAGCTCGCGACCGAACATCGTGGTCGCGTCGGCGAGGGCGGTCATCGGGACTCCTTGGCGGTCAGGGCGAAGAACACGTCGTCGAGGTCGGGCGTGTGGATGGACAGGTCCGCCACGGCGACCCCGTCGCCGAGCCGGGCGAGGATGGCGCGCAGGGAACCGATGCCGCCCTCGTGCGGTACCCGCAGCGCCAGTTCCGCGTCGTCGCGGGTACCGTCCGGCAGCGCCCCGGCGGCCGCGTCGAGCGAGGCGGCGTCGGAGAACCGCAGCCGGATGTGCGCGCCGGGGATGCGCCGCTTGAGTTCCGCCGGGGTGCCGTCGGCGACGATCCGGCCATGGTCCAGCACCGCGATGCGGTCGGCGAGCTGGTCGGCCTCCTCCAGGTACTGCGTGGTCAGCAGGATCGTGACACCTTCGGTGGCGAGGTCGCGGATGAGCTGCCACATGGTGTGCCGGCTGCGCGGGTCCAGTCCGGTGGTGGGCTCGTCGAGGAAGATGAGCCGCGGCCGGCCCATCAGCGTCATCGCGATGTCCAGGCGCCGCCGCATGCCGCCGGAGTAGGTCGCGGGCAGTCGCCGCGCCGCCTCGACGAGGTCGAAGCGCTCCAGCAGCGCGGTGGCCCGCGCCCGCCGCTGCGCTGCCGGCAGGTGCAGCAGCCGGCCCATGAGAAGCAGGTTCTCCGCGCCGGTCAGCAGGTTGTCGACCGCGGAGAACTGGCCGGTGACACCGATGCCGGCGCGCACCGCACCGGCCCCGGTACGCAGGTCGTGCCCGAGGACCGTGGCGGTACCGGCATCGGCCGGGATCAGCGTGGACAGGATCCGCACGGTGGTGGTCTTTCCGGCGCCGTTGGGTCCGAGCAGGGCGAAGACCTCGCCCTCGCCGATGTCCAGGTCGACGCCGTCGAGGACGACGTTGTCGTGGTACGCCTTGCGCAGGCCGGTGACGCAGACCGCGTTCATGCACCCATGCTCGAACCCTGCCCCAGGGGCAGGGTCAAGCCCTCTGGAACCGTTGCCGGGTGGCCGCCGTCATAGCCGGTGACGACGGACAGGGGGCCTTCGATGCGGCGGATGATGCTCGTTCTTGCGACGGTGCTGCTGGCGGCCGGCTGCGCCCGCGAACCGGCGCCCGCGGCGGTACCGGTGCCGTCGCCGGTGCTGTCGCCGTCGCCGGTCGCGGAGCACCGCGACGCCGACATCTACGTGCAGGTCCTGCGCCGGTATCTGGGTACCCCGGCGGAGAACTCCTTCGCGCAGAACTTCCCCACCGTCCACGTCCTCGACCGGACCAGCGGGGGTACCCCCGTCGCGCCGGCCGACCAGCAGCGCATCGCGGACGAGCTGACCGGGGTGACGTTCGTCGCCGACCGGAACAGCGTCGTGGTCACCGAGGGCTGCGCGCACGTCAAGGACGGCGGCATCCTGATCACCCTCGGCACGATCGACGGCGGCGGTAGTCCGGCGGCCGGCAGGTGACCGGCACGACCGGCCCGAGGGGGATCGCGTAGCACCGACCCGGCACAGGCTGGACCGTCACGTCTGTGCGGCGGTTCGGTGTCGTGGCGCGCGGTCTCACCCGACCCAGCCGCTGGTGGCCCCCTGCACCGCGGAGCCGTCCAGATCAGCCAGCTTCAGGCCGATGAACTGCTGGGCGGAGTCGGACGTCTGCAGCCGGAAGGCGGGCTTGTCGGCGGTGAGCGCCTCGACGATCCGGTTAGCCGCCTCGTCGGCGCTCTGCGCCGCGTTGGCGAACTGGCTGCGGGTGCGCGCGAGGTACGCGCTGAGCGCGCCCGCGTAAGGGCCGGCAGCCTCAAGCATCGTCTGCGGGTCGACTCCGACGTTGGCGACGAAGTCGCTCGCGACGGCGCCAGGCTCGATGACGCTCACGCTGACACCGACCGTCGCGGCTACCGGAGCGAGTGCCTCCATGAACCCCTCTACCGCGAATTTGGCCGCGCAGTAGGCCTCGTTGAACGGCTGCCCGATAACCCCGCCGACACTCGTGACGGTCATCAGCCGTCCCCCCGAGGCGCGCAGGTGCGGCATCGCCGCCCGGGTCACCTGCACCACACCGAAGAAGTTGAGCTCCATCGCCGCGCGAATCTCCTCGACCGGCTCGAGCTCAACCGTGCCCAGATGCCCGGCGCCGGCGTTGTTGATCACGGCATCGAGCCGGCCGTGGTCGGTGACGACCGCGCCGAAACAGTCGGCGATCTGGCCCGCGTCGGTGACGTCGAGCTGCCGCACCTCGATGCGACCGGCGACTCCGGCCACCTGCGCTGCCTCGATGAGCCTCGGGGCGCGGGCGGTGTCACGCATCGTGGCCACGCTGTGCCACCCGGCCTGGGCCGCTGCTACCGCGACAGCCAGGCCGATGCCGGAGGACGTACCGGTGATGAGGACAACTGGTTGCCTGGACACGCGTCGCCTCCACGAACGAGTTGGGTGCGGGTCCGGAAGCCTACCAGGCCCGTTGAACCGGCAACTCTCAGGTGCGTAAAGAATTTTTGACATGGCGTCTGGTCTGCTTACATTGGCGTCATGTCGTACGAGGAGAAACGCACCTGGGCGTACCTGGTGACCAGCGCCGCCGCCTACCTGGTGTATCTCGTGATCATCGTGGGTCGGGTGCGGCACACGCCGGTGGCCCACGTGCCGTACGCGGCGGTGCTGCTGTGGAGCTGTGTGGCGGCCATGGTCGCCTCGATGATCGGTCAGCTTGCGGTGGAGACCGCGCGGCCCAGCGACAGCCTACCGCCGCGGGCTGCAGCCGGCGGCATGACGCAGCCGACCTCATGACCAAGCCGACGAGGATCACCAACGCGATCCGGTCGCTGCGGTTCGCCAACGGCGAGATGACCCAGGCGCAGCTGGCCGAGCGCATCGGGGTGACCCGGCAGACCGTCATCGCCATCGAGCAAGGGCGGTACTCGCCGTCGCTGGAGATGGCCTTCCAGATCGCGCGGGTGTTCCGGGTACCGCTCGACGAGGTGTTCCAGTACCCGGACGGTGCAGGAGAGGTGCGATGAAAGCCGCCGTACACCACCGGTTCGGTACCCCGGACGTGCTGACCGTCGCCGACCTGCCGACGCCGGTACCGCGTGGCGACGAGGTACTGGTCCGCGTCCGCGCGGCCGTCGTCGGGGTGGTCGACAGCCTGGCCCGGCGCGGTTCCCCGGCGTACGCCCGGACCGCCTTCGGGCTGCTGCGGCCACGCAATCCCGTGCTGGGCAACGACTTCGCGGGGCGGGTGGAGGCCGTCGGGCCGGACGTCACCCGGTTCGCGGTCGGCGACGACGTCTTCGGCACCACGGCACCGCGGTTCGGTGCCCATGCCGAGTACGTCCTGCTGTCCGAACAGGCCGCGCTGGCATCGAAACCGTCCACTGTGGACTACGCCGGGGCGGCCGCGCTCGCCGACGCGACGGCGCTGGTCTTCCTGCGCGACAAGGCAAAGCTCCACAGTGGACAGACGGTGCTCGTCAACGGCGCGTCCGGCGCGGTCGGGGTCGCGGCGGTGCAGCTCGCGAAGCACTACGGCGCCACGGTCACCGGGGTGTGCAGCGGGCCGAACGCCGAGCTGGTCCGCAAGCTCGGCGCGCAGAGCGTCGTCGACCACACCACCGAGGACTTCACCCGGACCGGGCGCACCTGGGACGTCATCTTCGACGTGGCCGCAGCCAGTTCGTTCCGGCGCTGCCGGCGCGCGCTCAGCCCGACGGGTACCTACCTGACCACCGCGCCGTCCCCGGCGATATTCGTCCAGATGGCGTGGACGAGGCGGTTCGGGGCACGCCGGGCGATCGTCGCGTTCACCGGCCTGCGCTCCGCCGGTGACAAGCGCCACGATCTGGGGTACCTCAAGGAACTCGCCGAAGCGGCGACACTGGTACCGGTCATCGAGGCGCGGTACCCGTTGCCGCGCATCGCCGACGCGCACCGGCGGGTGGACGCCGGACACAAGCAGGGCAACGTGGTCGTGACGATGGACTGAAAGGAGGTCCCGTGCAGATCGTGGTCGACGACCTGTCCGGTCCGCAGATCGCCGAGTTCCTCGACGAGCACGTGCAGGAGATGCGCGCCATCACGCCATTGGAGAGCAAGCACGCCCTGGACCTCGACGGCCTGCGCGGGCCGGGCATCACGTTCTGGTCGGTGCTCGACGGCGACACCCTGGTCGGCTGCGGCGCGCTCAAGCGACTGGACGGGTACCACGCCGAGCTGAAATCCATGTGTACCAAGGCCGGCCGCAAGCGCAGCGGCGTCGCGTCGCGGTTGCTGGAGCACATCCTCGCCGAGGCGCGGCGGATGGGGTACACCCGGGTGAGCCTGGAGACCGGCTCGGCGGAGTTCTTCCGGCCGGCGCGCAGCCTGTACGAGAAGTTCGGGTTCGGCTACTGCGAACCGTTCGCGGACTACCGGCTCGACCCGCACAGCGTGTTCATGACGCGCGTGCTCTGAGCAGAAACCGCGCGGTGAACGCCAGCCGGGCGAGGCTGGCCGGCACCGCGAGGACCATCGGCCACACGAAACCGGGGCGTAGCGCGACGACCGCGGCGACCAGGGTCGCGTCGAGGGCGACCAGGCCGAGGCCGGCGAGCGCGGCGATGCGGGTGCGGCGCCAGGTGCGGGCGGTCGCGGCGAGCGCGAGGGCCGCGATGACGGTCAGCAGCGTGGCGGCCGTGGCGATCCGCACCGGTACCGGGACGGGCCACCGCCAGGCGTGGCCGGCGGCCAGCGTGGCGGCCCAGCACAGGCCGACGAGCGGTCCGGTGGACATCAGCGCGCGGGCGGTGCGCCGGCCGGCCGACTGGCGGACGAACGCGGCGACGACGAGGTCGGGTGCGCCGAACTCGCGGACCGCCGACCGGGCCGCGGTGTCGGCGTCGAGGCCGGCCCGCCGGTGCCGCCGGTAGGTCTCGGTGAGCCCGTCGGCGAGTTCGTCGACGGTGTCGGCGGGCAACCGGGGCGCGACCGAGCCGAGGTAGGCGTCGATCAGCTGGTGGCTGGCCACGGTACCCCTTCGAGAAGAGTGGTGACCGCGGCGGCGAACTCGCGCCAGTTGGCCCGCTCGCCGGCCAGCTTGCGCTTTCCCGCGGCGGTGAGCCGGTAGCTGCGGCGGCGCCGCCCGTCGGTGACCGACCAGGTGCCGGCGATGAGACCGGCGTCCGCCAGCCGGTGCAGTGCCGGATAGACGGTGCCGGTCGGCAGGTCGAACCGGCCGCCGCTGCCTTCGCGCAGCGCCTCCTTGACCGCGTAACCGTGCCGGGGGCCGTCTTCGAGGGTGGCCAGCAGGAGCACGTCGAGGTGCCCCTTGAGCGCCTGGGCGTCGGACCTCATGAGTAGCTATCCTACCGCGCGGCGGGCTGGATAGGTAGGATAGCTACATGTTGCTCGTGGTCCATATCGTCGCCGGCCTGACCGCCGTGGTGTCCGGTGTCCTGGCGACGACCGCGCCCAAGCGGGCCGGCCGCCACCCGCGTGCCGGCACGGTGTACCTGTACGCGATCGGTGTGGTGTTCGCGACCGCCACGGTGCTGGTGGCGCTGCACTGGCAGCGGGACTGGCACCTGTTCCTCATCGCGACCGTGGCGGCCGGGCTGGCCGCGGCCGGATGGGTGGTCCGGCGGGCCCGGCCACGCCGGTGGATGGCCTGGCACGGCAGCGCCATGGCCGGCTCCTTCATCGCCCTGTTCACCGGCTTCTATGTCGACAACGGAGCGCGCCTGCCGGTCTGGGACCGGCTGCCACACCTGCTGTACTGGCTGGTTCCCGCGTGCGTCGGGGTACCGCTGACCTGGTGGGCGCTGCGGCGCAACGGTGCCGTCAGCGGGTCCGGCTCACGCGGCGGGTCCGGCTCACGCGGCGGCGACGGTCGGCATGGTCGGGTCGAGGTGTAGGTACCGGCTCGCGGCGAGCATCGCGCTGATGTCCTCGGCCGGCCGCGGGGTGGCGAGCAGGAAGCCCTGGCCGAGGGCGCAGCCGAGGCGGCGCAGGGTGTTGAGCTGCTCGGCGTTCTCGATGCCTTCGGCGACGATCGGCAGGTCCAACCGGCGGGCCAGGTCCAGCATGATCTGGATCAGGGTGGGCTCGCCGGTCGGGTGGGGCAGCGCCGCCACGAAGGACCGGTCGATCTTGATCATGTCGATGGGGTACCGGTCGAGGTAGCTCAGCGACGAGTACCCGGTGCCGAAGTCGTCGATGGCGATGCGGGTACCCAGGTCGCGCAGCGCGGCGAGCTTGCCCTCGGCGGCGTCGACGTCGGCCATGAACGCGGTCTCGGTCAGTTCCAGGATCAGGTACGCGGCATCGAGGCCGGTCTGGCGCAGCGCGTCGGCGACGTCGCCGGTGAAGCCCGCCGCGGCCAGCTGGCGGACCGAGACGTTGACCGCGACGTTGAACCGGGCCGGGAAGCGCCGCTGCCAGTCGCGCAACTGCCGGCACGCCTCGTGCAGCACCCAGCGGCCGAGCGGTTCGATGAGCCCCGACTCCTCGGCCAGCGGCACGAACTCGGCCGGGTTGACCAGACCGCGCTGCGGATGGTGCCAGCGCAGCAGCGCCTCGACGCTGACCAGCCGGCCGGTGCGCAGGTCGGTCACCGGCTGGTAGTACACGACGAACTCGCCGCGTTCCAGCGCCCGCTGCAGGTCCGCCTGCAGTTCCAGGCGGGCGACGGCGGCGGCGTGCATGCTCGGCCGGTACACCGCGTGCTGGTTCTTGCCGGACTGCTTGGCCTGGTACATGGCGATGTCGGCGTTGCGCAGCAGCACCTCGGGTTCGTCGCCGCCGTGCCGGCCGGTGGTCAGGCCGATGCTCGCGCCGATGAACACGTCGCGCCCGTCGACGCGGTACGGGTTGGCGAGTTCGGTGAGGATCCGCCCGGCCACCTGTGCGGCGTACGCCTCGTCGGTCTCTTCGAGCAGCACCGCGAACTCGTCGCCGCCCAGGCGCGCGGTGGTGTCGGCCGGGCGCAGCGCCGCCGGTAGCCGCCGCGCCACCTGGACCAGCAGGTCGTCGCCGGCCTGGTGGCCGAGGCTGTCGTTGATGGTCTTGAAGTCGTCCAGGTCGACGAAGAGCACGGCGACGTCACCGGCCGGACTGCTGCGGCGCAGCAGCGCGTGCTGGAGCCGGTCGGCGAACAGGGCCCGGTTGGCCAGGCCGGTCAGCTCGTCGCAGAACGCGCGCCGGTGCAGCTCGTCGGCCAGCTGCCGGCGTTCGGTGACGTCCAGCCCGGTGAGGACCACGCCGGCCACGTCCGGGTCGGCGAGCAGGTTCTGGGCGGTGACCTGGAAGACGCGGTACGTGCCGTCGCGCATGCGCAGCCGGCAGTCGGCGTGCGCCGAGGTACCCCGGGTGGTGATCGCCTCAGCCAGGTAGTCGACGGTGGCCGCGTCGTCGGGATGGACGAACTCGCGCGGGCTGCGGCCGATCAGGTCGGCCGGCAGGTACCCGGTGAGCCGCTGGATCGACGGCGCGCACCAGGTGATCATGCCATCGGCGTCGGACACCGTGACGATGTCGGAGGAGGCTTCGACGATCGCGCGGAACCGCCGCTCGCTGCTGCGGCTGCGGGCCCGCAGGTCCTGTTCCCGGTGCAGGCTGCGCTCGTGCTGGCGGACGACGCCGACGATGCGGGCCAGCACCAGCAGGTACAGCACGGCCGAGCCGGCCATGAAGGCGACCAGGTCGACGGAGTGCTCGCCGAGCGCGCTGGCCGCCGGGGCGACCGGCCCGACCAGCATGGCCGCGCCGAGCAGCACCACCCGCCCGCGGCCGAGACGCGCCGGTGCGGTCGGTCCCGGTTCGCCGAGCCCGCGCATCGACGGGTGCAGGCCGGCCGCGCCGAAGGCCAGGTACCCGCTGAGCCACAGCAGGTCGGTGGCGCTGCCGCCGTCGAAGCTCGTCTGCGCGCTCAGGGCCAGGAACGCGAGGTCCGCGGCGGTGGTGAGGACCAGGCTCAGCACGAGCAGCCGCAGCGCGCCGGACCGCCGGCCCGCGCCCAGCGCCAGCCGCAACGTGAGCACCAGCAGTCCCAGGTCGCCCAGCGGGTACGCCAGGTTCACCAGGCTCGCCGCCACCGACCCGCCGGAGTCCACCACCGACGGGCGTACCAGCAGCCACACGACCATCCCGACGGCGCTGACCGCGACCAGCGCGTCGAGGACCACACCCGACCCGGCCGCGGAACGGTTGCGCCGGCGCACCAGCACCCACAGCCCGACCGCGACGAGCGGGTAGTAGGCGAGATACGCCGCGTCGATGACCGACGGCGTGGGTACGCTGCCGTACCGCGAGTTGACGAAGTTCCACGCGACGTCGGCGACGGTGTAGCACGCCTGCCCGGCGGTGAACAGGTACCACGGCAGCCGCGACGCCGGGCGGTGGCGCCGTACCCCGAACAGGAGCGCGGGTACCACGGAGGCGGAAATCAGGTCATAGCAGACCTGTTGCCACAGCTGCGGTACCAGTGGATAACCGGCCAGCAGCAGGCAGCCCGCCCCGGCGTACAGCCACCAGACCCGCTTCACCGTGGCCCTATCGGCCGCCCACCCGGCCCGGTTGAGGAGATTTGATCTAGTCTCGGGCCATGGAGTCGGGCCTGTCGCTTGCCGAGCTGGTGGCGTCCCTGGCGCTGGCGACGGACCTGGCCATGGGGCACCCGCTGGAGCAGGGCCTCGGCGCGTGCGTGGTCGCGACCCGGCTGGCGGAGCTGGCCGGGCTGGCGCCCGACGAGGTGCGCCGGACCTTCTACGTGGCGCTGCTGCGGCACATCGGCTGCACCACCGACAACCAGGGGCTGGCCGAGCTGGTCGGCGGCGACGAGGTCGAGCTGAGCGCGCGGCTCAACCCGCTGTCCGGCGGTACCGCGCCGCAGTACCTCGGCGCGTTCGTCCGGTACGCCACCGAGGGGCGGCCGGTGCTGGCGAAGGTGCGGGCGACCGGGCGGATCGTGGCCGGGCTGCGCGGGTTCGGCGACGCGCAGCGGGCCATCTGCGAGGTCGCCCGTACCCTGGCCGAGCGGCTCGGGCTCGACCGCGACACGGTCGCCGCGGTCGGCACGGTGTACGAGCGCTGGGACGGCAGGGGCATGCCGAACCGGTTGCGCGGCACGCAGATCCCGGCACCGGTGCGGCTGGCCCAGGTGGCCGACCTCGTCGCCGCGCTGCACGACCTCGGCCGGGCCGACATCGAGGAGGTGGTCGGCGCCCGGTCCGGTGGCGGGTTGGACCCGGCGGCGGTCGACGTGTTCCGCGGGCGGGCCGGCGAGCTGCTCGGGTTGCTTGCGGCGCCGTCGCGCTGGGAGGCGGTACAGCGGCTGGCGCCGCGGCCGGAGCAGCCGCTGACCGGCGACCGGCTCACCGCGGCGCTGCACGCGGTCGCCGACTTCACCGATCTCAAGTCGCCGTACCTGGTCGGGCACTCCTCCGGGGTGTCCGACCTGGCGCGCGCGGCGGCCGAGCGGATGCGGCTGCCGGCCGCCGAGGTCGACGAGGTCGGCTGGGCGGCGCTCGTGCACGACCTCGGCCGGGTCGGGGTGTCGGCCGCCGTCTGGGGCCGGGCCGGTCCGCTCACCGCGGGGGAGTGGGAGGCCGTGCGGCTGCATCCGTACCAGACGGAGCGGGTACTCGGTCGCGCACCGTTCCTCGCCCGGCTCGCCGGTATCGCGTCGCTGCACCACGAGCGGCTCGACGGTTCCGGGTACATCCGCGGTGCGGCGGCGCCGCAACTGACCCCGGCCGCCCGGATCCTCGCGGCCGCCGACGCGTACCACGCGATGCGGGAACCGCGGCCGCACCGCGCCGCGCTGACCGCCGAGCACGCCGCGGCCGAACTGGACAAGGAGGCCCGGGCCGGGCGGCTGGACCGCGACGGCGTGGACGCGGTACTGGCCGCCGCCGGGCACCGGGTCGGGCGGCGCAGGGGGTACCCGGGCGGGCTGACCGCGCGGGAGGTCGAGGTGCTGCGGCTGCTCGCCCGCGGGGTGCCCACCCGGGACATCGCCCGGACCCTGCGCATCGCGCCGAAGACCGCGGACAACCACATCCAGTCCATCTACACCAAGGCCGGGGTGACCACCCGCGCCGCCGCGACGGTCTTCGCCATGCAGCACGGCCTGCTCGACCCGTTCGAAAAGTAGGGAAGACTCCCCATGCCCGGCCGTTGCGGCGCCGGCACCCTGAGGTCCACGCAGGCAGCCGAAGGGAGCGGAGCAATGCCGAAGGTGGAGATGGACCTTGAGACGCCGGTCGCGCCGGAGCGGGTACGCGCGGCGTTACTGGACTTCAGCGACCGGCGGCCGGAGTTGTGGCCGGGCATCGAGCCGAGCCTGTACCACGTGTACTCGGTCGGCGCGACGACCGCCGAGGTCAAGGAGGGCAGCCGGATGCCGGGCATGTCGGTGTGGGCGGTCGAGCACTACGACTGGTCCGACCCGCGGCTGGTGACGTGGACCGTGCGGGAGAGCAACTTCTGCACACCGGGCAGCTACGTGTCGGCGGCGATCACCGGCCGGCCGGATGGCGGCAGCCGCGTGCACATCGTGTGGAACCGGACACCGACCACGTTCGGCGGGCGGATCGCCACATTCCTCATCGTCGCCAGCAAGGGGCGCCCGGTCGCCGCGTCGTTCCGGCGCGCCATGAAGATCCTGGAGCGGGCTGGGGTTTGACCGCAGCGGGCTGGGTTTGACCGCGCGCCGGGCCGGTGGTCACCCCGCAGGGGCGATGCGACCGGCTCGCGGCGGCGCGATGCTGCGGGCGAATGACGCCGCCGCGACGCAAGGAGCACTGAGAGGCAAGGAGTACAGACATGGCCGCCTTCACGGTGTGGAAGTTCGACGACCCGGACGGAGCCGACCAGGCCGCCGAGACCCTCAAGTTCGCCGAACGGGACCGGCTGGTGAAGATCGTCGACCACGCGGTCGTCCGCTGGCCGGTCGGTGCCGACAAGCCGGACGTCCGGCACGGGCACGAGGACAAGTGGCATGCGACCGGCTGGGGTGCCTTCTGGGGTCTGCTGATCGGCGCGCTCTGGGCGGTACCGGTGGTCGGTGCTCTGGCCGGCGCCGGGCTCGGCGCCCTCCACAAGGCGACCGAGAACACCGGCATCACCAAGGAGCAGTTGGAGACGATCCGCACGGAGATCACCGAGGGAACCTCAGGACTCTTCCTCGTCACCGAGGAGGGGGATCTCGACCGGTTGGGTGAGCGGTTCCACGGCTGGAACAGCAAGCTCATCGCCACGAACCTGACCGAGGGGGAACGCAGCATCCTGATCGAGACGTTCGGCGGGGCGTGACCGGGACCACCGCGTACTTCTGCGCGGTGGCACTGCTCGCCGACGCCCTCCTGCTCCGACTGTCCATTGTGGACGGTCGGCTCATGGTCTGCCGGCTGCCGGCGCGGCGGCGGGTACCGGTCGCGGCTGTCAAGCGGTAGGACTGTGGGACGCAGACGTTGGACAGCATCCGGGCGCGCCGCAACGTGCGGCAGTACACCGACCAGCCGATCACGCGGGAGGATCTCGAACGCATCCTCGACGCCGGGCGGCGGGCACCGTCGGCGAACAACTGGCAGCCGTGGAACTTCGTGGTCGTCACCGACCGCGCCGCGCTGGTGGAGCTCGCCAAGGCGTGGGAGATGGGCGGGCGGCACATCGCGCGGTCGGCGGCGACGGTCGCGTTCGTGGTCAAGGAGCCCGAGGACGCCCGGCAACGGGACCTGGTGATGTACGACCTCGGCCAGGTGACGGCGAACATCATGCTCGCGGCGGCCGACCTCGGCATCGGCTCGGGCCATTCGGCGGTCCGCGACCAGGCGCAGGCGCAGCGGGTACTCGGGTTCCCGGCCGGGTACTTCGCCGCCTTCATGGTCGGTCTGGGGTACCCGGCCGACCGGCCGCTGCGGCCGCTGCGCCGGCCGAACCGCAGATCCCTCGACGAGGTGGTGCACTGGGACCACTGGTAGCCGGCTGAATGGACGTGCTTGCGGCAGGTGCGCCGGGTCGGCTGATGATCCGCGGATCGTCGCGGTGGTACTACGTGAACGGCCGCGGCAGTCCGCCGTTCGGCAGCGGATCTCAGCGGTGACGGTCGGGCGGACCTGTTACGAGCCTGGCCCACTGCCGTTAGGCTGCCGGTATGGCCGAACCGGACGTGCGAAGCTTCACCGGCGTCGACTTCAGCGGTGCGACGTTCCACGACTGCGACATGAGCCGGCTGAAGGCCGCCGACTGCTGGCTGGTCGACGTCAACATCTCGGGGCGGATCGAGAACTTCCGCGTCAACGACGTCGACGTCACCGCCTTCGTGGCGGCCGAACTGGACCGGCGGCACCCGGAACGGGTACAGGTGCGGCAGATGCGCACGGCCGACGACTTCCGCGCGTCGTGGGGCACGCTCGAACGGCTGTGGGCCGACACGGTGGCGCGCGCGCAGCGGCTACCCGAGCCGGTGCGCCACGAACGGGTCGACGACGAGTGGTCCTTCGTGGAGACGTTGCGCCATCTCGTCTTCGCCACCGACGCCTGGGTCAGCCGCACGATCCTGGACGAGCCGATGCCGTACCACCGGCTCGGCCTCACGCACACCCACTATCCGCCGGCCGATGCGGCGGCGCTGGGCATCGACCTGGCGGCGCGGCCGTCGTACGCCGAGGTGCTTGAGGTGCGGGCCGGCCGGCTGGCCACGGTACGGTCCATTGTGGACGGTCTGGCCGACACCGGGCTCGACCGCCTCTGCACCCGGCTACCGGCGCCCGGGTACCCCGAGAAAGTCCGCTCGGTCGGCGACTGCCTGCGGGTGGTGATGCACGAGGAGTGCGAGCACCGGCGGTACGCCGTGCGCGATCTCGCGGTGCTGGAAGCGCGCTGACCCACCAAGCGCGCTCAATCACCAAGCGCGCTGAGTCACCACTGCCGGGTGGTCGCCGGGGAGTTGCCGGTGATCTGATCCGAACTGGTGCGCCCGAACACCGACGCGACCGCGACCCGTCCGGGGCCGATCAGCCGCAGCCAGACCGTGCGCTGGCTGAACGAGGACCGCCAGGAGATGCGCTGCGCCCCGTACGGGTACTCCAGGTGCAGGTGCATCGAGACGGACACGTCGCGGTACAGCAGGGCGCTGGGTTGGACCAGGATCGCCTCGCCCGGTGCGAGGTCGCGCAGGAACGTGTTGCCCGGCGAGTGCAGCAGCAGCAGTCCCGGTATCTGTTGCGCCACGAACAGGTCGCCGAACTGGCCGAGCGGGTAGTGCGTTTCCCGGTCGTCCCCGGTGCCGGTGTTGTACCAGATCCCGGTGCTCTGCCACGTATAGCTGACGTTCCCGGTCGCGGTGAGGAACCGGTGCTCCCGGGTCCACACCTGTTGACCGGGCATCAGCGGCAGCGCCACCAGTTCGCCCGCGTGGTCGCCGGACAGCGCGATGTGCCCCGGGCCCTGCGCCTGGATCATGATGAGCGGCAGGCCGGCGAGCATCCGGTTCCAGCCGCCGGCCAGCGACGAGTTGGTCAGCCGGACGGTCGGCTCCGTCCACAGTAGAGAGTGGTGGGAGAAGTAGATCCACTCCGGCCCGGCGAGGGTGAAGTCGGCGACGGGTACGTAGGTGCCCTCGATCTGCACCCGCGACTGCCCGAACTGGATCCGCGCCATGTCCTTGATCGGCGGCTGCTCGACCCAGCCGGACCGGGTCACCGCCATCCGGACGTCAAGGGGCGCACCGCAACTCGGGCAGGACGTACCGGTGGCCGGGTGGGCCATCCGGCAGTAGTGGCAGATCGTGTGCCCCTCGGGCAGCGCGGGTGCGGCGGTCATCGCTGGCCTCACTCCGCGTGGTGGTGGACGTACATGGACTGGATGCCCACCCGGCCCGGCCCGGTCATCTCCGCGAGGTACATGCCCCGGCGCAGCAGCCCGGTCTTGACCGGCATCTGCACCGCCTGCATGGTGACCGACGCGTCCTTGTACAGGAAGCCGCCGGGCTCCACCATGATCTTCTCGCCCGGCTTGAGCAACCGCTCGAAGACGTTGCCGTACCCGTGCAGCACCAGCAGCCCCGGTGCCCCCGCGGTGATGAACCGGTCGAGGTACATGCCGTTGCCGCCGTGCAGCAGGTTCACCAGACCCTGGATGCGGACGAACGAGTACCCGATGGTGTGGCTGGCCAACAGGAACGCGTGCTCGCGCACGTCCAGTTCCATGCCCGGGTGCAGCGGCAGCACGACCAGTTCGCCCGGCGAGTCGCGGGAGAACGCCACCCGGCCGGGCCCGTACGCCAGCGTCAGCACGAACGGCATGCCGCCGAACAGGCGCTTCATGCCGCCCTGGGTCTGCATCGCGGTGACCGGTGTCGCCTCGTCCTTCCACAGCAGGACGTGGTGCTCGAAGTAGACCGCGTCACCCTGGCCGAGCGCGATCTCGGTGACCGGCACCAGCTCGCCCTCCACCTGGGCGACGGAGTTGGCGAACCGGAACTCGGTCATGTCCCGCAACCGGGGCGCCTCGCGCCAGCCGGAGTCGCTGACCAGGTTCTTGCCGTCCAGCGGCGCACCGCAACTGACGCAGGACGCGGTACCCGGCGCGTTCTGCACCCGGCACCACTGACACTCGATCCGATCCACGCCGCGGAAGGTAGCAGATCCATTCCACCCGCGTCGGCAGGACAACGTCCGCGGCGGATGAGGGCCGTACCGGTGGGTACCAGCGAAACTATATGCGTGCATGTGTCGAGGTCGGCGCGGGCAGCGCAGGTGCGACGGCGATCGGCGTTTCGGTGTTGCTCATGAGAGCAGGACCAGCAGTGGCACATCGCAGATGCGCCGGATAGGATGATCCAGTGACGGTGTTCCGGATCGGTGAGGCCGCCGAGCTGCTGGCCGTGAGCGCGGACACGGTACGCCGGTGGATCGACGCCGGCCGGCTGTCCGCGGCGCGCGACGAGCACGACCACCGGGTGATCGACGGCGCCGACCTGGCGGCGTTCGCCCGGTCCCTGGGCGCCGAGCCGGACGGCCGGACGGATGCCTCCTCGGCGCGCAACCGGCTGCACGGCATCGTCACCGCGGTCGTCAAGGACAGGGTGATGGCGCAGGTCGACATCCAGGCCGGGCCGTTCCGGGTGGTGTCGCTGATGAGCCGTGAGGCGGCCGACGAGCTGGACCTGGAGGTCGGTTCGCTGGCCGTCGCGGTGATCAAATCAACCACGGTGGTGGTGGAACGGTCCACCCGCGCCGTGGGCAGCAGAGGGAGGACCGGCTCGTGACCGCACGCTGGACCCGCACCGCCGTCGTCGCGCTCGCGCTCACCGCGCTGTCCGGGTGCGGTGGCGGCGCGAAGGCCAACGGTCCGGCGCCGAGCCACGGCGTCACCGGTACCGTGACCGTGTTCGCCGCCGCGTCGCTCACCGAGTCGTTCACCCGGATCGGCAAGGACTTCCAGGCGGCCAACCCGGGCACGAAGGTGACCTTCAACTTCGCCGGCAGTTCCGCGCTCGCCACGCAGATCAACCAGGGCGCGCCGGCCGACGTGTTCGCCTCGGCCGCGCCGGCCAACATGAAGACCGTCACCGACGCGGGCAACGGCGACGGCACTCCGGTCGTCTTCGCGAGCAACCAGCTTGTCATCGCGGTACCGAAGGGAAACCCGCAAGGCATCGCCGGCCTCGCCGATCTGACCAGGCCGGGCGTCAAGGTGGCGGTGTGCGCCGTCCAGGTACCGTGCGGCGCGGCGGCGAAGAAGGCGCTCGCCGTGGCCGGCGTGAAGCTGACCCCGGCCACCGAGGAGCAGGACGTGAAGGCGGCCCTGGCCAAGGTGAAGCTCGGTGAGGTCGACGCGGCACTGGTCTACCGCACCGACGTGACGGCCGCACCGTCCGATGTGGACGGTGTCCAGTTCCCCGAGTCCGCACAGGCGGTCAACGACTATCCGATCGAGGTGCTGAAGAACGCGCCGAACAAGGCCGGCGCGCAGGCGTTCGTCGCCTACGTGCGGTCGGGCGAGGGCCGGGCGGTGCTGACCGCGGCAGGCTTCCGGTGTCCGTGAGCGCGGCGCCGCGGCGCGGCACGCTGCGGGTGCCGCTGGGGTTGCTCGTGCCGGCGGTACTGGGCCTGGCGTTCCTGGCGCTGCCGCTGGCCGGGCTGCTGCTGCGGGCGCCGTGGAGCACCCTTCCGCAGCGGCTCGCCCAGCCCGGCGTGCTGACCGCGCTGCGGCTGTCGCTGCAGACCGCCACCATCGCCACGGCGCTGTGCCTGCTGTTGGGGGTACCCCTGGCGTGGCTGCTCGCCCGCGTCGAGTTCCCCGGCCGGCGGGTGGTGCGGGCACTGGTGACCGTCCCGCTGGTACTGCCGCCCGTGGTCGGTGGCGTGGCGCTGCTGCTCGTGTTCGGCCGGCGCGGCATCGTCGGCCGGTGGCTGGCCGGTACCTTCGGCATCACCCTGCCGTTCTCCACCGCCGGCGTCGTCCTCGCGGAGGCGTTCGTCGCCATGCCGTTCCTCGTCATCGCCGTCGAGGGGGCGCTGCGCGGGGCGGACACCCGGTACGAGGAGGCGGCCGCCACGCTCGGCGCGCGGCGCTGGACCACCTTCACCCACGTGACCCTGCCGCTGGTCGCGCCCGGCATCACCGCCGGCGCGGTGCTGTGCTGGGCCCGGGCGCTCGGCGAGTTCGGCGCCACCATCACCTTCGCCGGCAACTTCCCGGGCCGGACGCAGACCATGCCGCTGGCCGTCTACCTGGCGCTGGAGACCGACATGAAGGCCGCGATCGTGCTGAGCCTCATCCTGCTCACCGTCTCGGTCGCCGTCCTCGCCGCGCTGCGCGACCGCTGGATCACCAGCCCATGACCGAGCGCCCCGCCCTGCTGGACGCCCACCTGATCGTCGACCTCGGCGGGTTCCGCCTCGATGCCCGGCTGCGCATCGCCGCCGGGGAGGTGGTCGCGCTGCTCGGCCCGAACGGCTCGGGCAAGACCACGGCGCTGCGGGCGCTGGCCGGGTTGCGGCCGCTGACGTCCGGGTACCTGCGGCTGGGCGGGCGGGAAATGGACCGGCCGGACCGTCCACTGTGGACGCCGACGGAGCACCGGTCGATCGGTGTGGTGTTCCAGGAGTACCTGCTCTTCCCGCACCTGACCGCGCTGGACAACGTCGCGTTCGGGCCGCGCCGGCACGGGGTACCCCGGCGGGAGGCACGGGAGCAGGCGGCGCGGTGGCTGGACCGGGTCGGGCTGTCCGGGTACGCCCGGCGCAAGCCGCGGTACCTGTCCGGCGGGCAGGCGCAGCGGGTCGCCCTGGCCCGCGCGCTGGCCGTCGCGCCGGAGCTGCTGCTGCTCGACGAGCCGCTCGCCGCGCTCGACGCCGGTACCCGCCTGGACACCCGGGGCGAGCTGCTGCACCACCTCACCGACCATCCGGGCGCCACGCTGCTGGTCACCCACGATCCGCTGGACGCCCTCGTCCTCGCCGACCGGCTGGTCATCATTGAGCACGGCCGGGTCGTCCAGGAGGGCGACGCCGCCACGGTGACCGCCCAGCCGCGCACCGACTACGTGGCCCGGCTGGTCGGCCTGAACCTGTACCGCGGCAAGGCCACCGGACACGGCGTCGAGGTCGACGGGGTCACGCTCACCACGGCCGACCCGCTGACCGGGGACGCGTTCGTGGCCTTCCGCCCGTCTGCCGTCGCGCTGCACCGGCAGCGGCCGGACGGCAGCCCGCGCAACACCTGGCCGGCCGTCATCGCCGGCATCCAGCGGCACGGCGACAACCTGCGCATCCAGCTCACCGGCCCGATCCCGGTGGCCGCCGACGTCACCCAGGCCGCGGCCGCGCACCTGCAGCTGGCCCCCGGTCAGCACGTCTGGGCGGCGGTCAAGGCCGCCGAGACCCACGCGTATCCGGCCGCGCCCTGACCTCACCCGAGCCCGAGGATCACCTCGGTCGCCTTGACCAGGGCGGTGACGTCGGTACCCTCGGCAAGTCCCAGCTCCTCGGCGGCGTCGCGGGTGATCGCGGCCGTCAGCGTGCCACCGCCGCGGACCGCGACCTTGACGGTGGTCATCACCTCGCCGTGCTCGACCTCGGCCACCGTGCCGGGGATCTGGTTGCGGATGCTGATCAGCGGTACCGCTCCGGTGGCCAGGGCAACCTCGGTCGACTTGAACAGCACGACCACGCCGACGCCTTCGGCCAGGCCCAGCTCGTCGACCGCCTCCAGGGTTATCGCAGCGGTGACCTCCGGGCCGGCGGCCAGGAGTACCCGCACCGTGCTCATCACACTGCCGACCGTAACTGCGATGACGCGGCCGGCGAACTGGTTGCGAATGCTCAGCACCACGGCGGACAGCCTAGCCAGGAAGGGTGGTACCGACCGAGTCCGGCCGCCTTTCCGCGCCTGCTACGGCACCCGTGACCGGCCGTACCGCGCCGGCTCATGGCCGAACGGCCGGCCAACGGCGACGTTGAGGCGGCGCGGCTGCCGCCGGACAGGAGCTACCGTGGCCGCCACGAGCGAAGATCAAAGGGGGCACGCGACCGATGGGCAGGATTGTCGGCCACTACGCGCCCCGGCTCCTGCTCGGCATCGTGGCCACGCTCGTCGTCCTGACGCTCGTACCGGCCGCCGCCGACCTGGTCCCGTGGCCGGCGTCCCTGGCGCTGTTGACCGGCGCGGTCCTGCTGGGCGTGTCGCTGGTCGCGCACAACCGGCGCCTGTGCGAGCGGTGCATCGCCGCCCTGCCGCTGGACGCGTCGATGGTCGCGAGCCGGTACCGGGTCCGGTTCCGGGTGGCGCACCTGTTCGAGAGCAGGCTGTTCGTGCTCGGGTACCTCATCGTCCTGACCGGGTCGGCGCTGCTGTCGGCGAGCCCGCTCGGCCGGTACCTGTGGGCGGCGGTCGAGGCGTCGCTGGGGTACCTCCTGCTGGTCTACGTCACCCACCAGCGCCTGCAGCCGTGGTGCCCGTACTGCCGCAACGGCGGAGAGGAACAGCGCGCCCCGACGACGCCGAGCCCGGTGTCCACCCACATCTGACGCCCCCCGCTCCGCGTCGATCTTGGACTTGTGGTGCCCGACTCGCGGAGTCATGCGGCTTTGGTCGTCGACACAACTCCAAGATCGACGCGCCCGGCCCGGCCGGTGGGCGCGCTGGCTCTAGGCTGTCCCGGTGACCACGACCGAGCCGGCGACGAGGCCGACCGCGACACCGGCGCCAGCGCGGCGCCGGCTACGGCCCGGTGCCGTCGAGCTGTTCGTCGGGGTGCTGGTGGTCGCGGTACTCCTGCGGGGCTGGCTGGTCGGGGCCACCAACTCGGCCCGGGTGCAGACCTGGCTGACCATCTTCGTATCGATCGTGATCCAGGCGACCCCGTTCGTGGTGCTGGGTACCGTCGTGTCCGCGGCGATCGCCGCCCTGGTACCCCCGTCGTTCTTCGCGCGGGCGCTGCCGCGCCGGCCGGTGCTCGCGGTACCGGTGGCCGGCGTCGCCGGGGTGGTGCTGCCCGGGTGCGAATGCGGCTCGGTACCGATCGCCGGTGCCCTCGTGCGCCGCGGCGTGACCCCGGCGGCGGCGCTGGCGTTCCTGCTGTCCGCCCCGGCGATCAACCCGGTTGTGCTGGTCGCCACGTTCGTCGCGTTCCCCGGCCGGCCGCAGATGGTGGTGGCCCGGCTGGTCGCGAGCCTGGCCGCGTCGGTCGTCATGGGCTGGCTGTGGCTGCGGCTGGGCCGCACCGAGTGGCTGCGGGTTCCGGACCGGCCGGAGCTGGCCGGGCTGGGCAAGGGCGCGGCGTTCGTCGCCGCCTGCCGGACCGATCTGGTGCAGGCCGGCGGTTACCTCGTCATCGGCGGGTTCACCGCGGCCACGCTCAACGTCGCGGTACCGCAGAAGCTGCTGCACGCGGTCGGCGGCCAGCCGGTGCTGTCAGTGCTGGCGCTGGGGTTTCTCGCGGTGGTGCTGTCCATCTGCTCGGAGGCCGACGCGTTCGTGGCCGCGTCGCTGACGCAGTTCTCCTGGACCGCGCGCCTGGCGTTTCTCGTGGTGGGGCCGATGGTGGACGCGAAGCTGTTCGCGATGCAGGCCGGTGCGTTCGGGCGGCGGTTCGCGGTGCGGTTCGCGCCGGCCACGTTCGTGGTCGCGGTACTCGCCGCTGTCGCGGTCGGGGCGGTGCTGCTGTGAGGCGGGAACTGCACGCGCTGATCCTGACCCTTGTCGGGGGTACCCTGCTCAAGCTCGCATTCACCGGCGACTATGCGCGTTACGTGAAGCCGGGAGTGCGGCCGTTGCTGGTGGCCGCCGCGGTCGTGGTACTGGCGATCGCCGCGGCCACGCTCCAGCGGCGCGACCGGCGTGACCATGCCGACGGCGACGGGCACGCACACCGGCACAGCCGCTTCGACGTCGCCTGGCTGCTCCTGCTGCCGATGCTGGTGCTGCTGCTCCTCGCACCGCCCGCGCTGGGATCGTTCTCCGCGGCCCGGTCCGGTACCGCACTGGGCGCGGCTCCCGCGTCGGACCAGCCGCCGCTGCCGGAGGGCGACCCGGTGCGCCTGTCGATGATGGACTACGCCTCCCGCGCGGTCTACGACAACGGCCGGTCGCTCGCCGGCCGGCACCTGACGCTGTCCGGGTTCGTGCTGCCCGGCGACGGCGGCACGTGGTACCTCACCCGGATGGTCATCACCTGCTGCGCCGCCGACGCCCAGCCCATCAAGGTCGGGCTCACCGGTACCGTGCCCGGCCGGCTCAAGGCCAACGACTGGATCCAGGTCACCGGCAGCTACGCCACCAGGAAGGACAGGGATCCGGTCAACCAGGAGCCGATCCCGTACCTCAGTGTCGAGTCGTCGACGCCGATCCCGGCGCCCGCGCGGCAGTACGAGTCGTGACCCGCGCCCGGCTGGCGATCTGCGCGGCGCTGGCCGCGATCGGGATACTGCTCTGGTCGCCGGCGCCGAAACGGCCGGTCGCGGCGGTACCCGAGCGGACCGCCGCGCCGCCGGGGGCGAAACCGTTCCCGATCCCGGCGACGTTTCCGGACGGGTCGGCGTACACGCCCGGCGCCGTCCTCGATCCGGGTACCTCGATCGGGGTGACCCAGCGCGCCGACGGTCAGCACATCGACCTCGACCTGGTACCCGCCACCGGCCCGCCCCGGCTCCTGCAGACGCAGCTGGTCTCCGAGGGCGGCGCGTTCGACGGCATCGCCTTCACCGCCGACGACCTGTACTGGATGCACACCCTCAGCGACGGCACCGGCAACGCACACGTCACGCTGTGGACCGCCGCCCGGTCCGGCGGCCCGTCCCGGCAACTGAGCGCCGACGTGGGCGATGCCGAGTTCTTCGGCTCCGGGTACGACGTGCAGGTCGTCGCCGACCGGCTGTACTGGGCCGCCACCCGGCCCGGCCGCCAGGACCAGACCGAGCTGCGGTCGATCCCGCTCGCCGGCGGTACCGTCGGCGTCCAGGTGCTCGACGGCGCCTGGGCCATGTCGCGGTGGCCGTGGCTGGTCACCGCACCCAGCGCGGCGAGCGCGGGTACCCGGCTGCGCAACGCCGTCACCGGTCAGGTGGTACCGGTGAACGCCCCGCCGAACAAGTTGCTCACCTGTTCACCCACGTGGTGCCGGATGATCCCGGACAACGCGGCGCAGCCGGCGCAGACCGATCTCATCCGGCCGGACGGCTCGGACCGGCGGGTCATCGCCGACGCGAGTACCGCGGCCACCGGCGGCGATGTCGCGGTGCTGGACCGCTTCGAGCTGCTGATGACAGTCATCGACCCGACGAGTCAGGTGGTCGTGTCGAGGCTGAGCCTGTACGACATCGCGCGCAGGCGGACGGTGCTGATCTCACCGGCGTCCACCGACTCGGGGATCCGCGGCACCTACCTGTGGTGGTCCACCGGCAACAACGAAACCCTGCAGTGGTACGGCCTCGACCTGCGCACGCTCAACTAGTCATACTGATTGGCCGGGACCGGTACCCGGGTGGCCTGGCTGACGTCGATGAAGGGTATCGGCGCGTCGTTGACGGTGTCCTTCGACTGCCGGTCGGTGTAGGTGCCGACGACATCGAGCCACGTGTCCGGTTGCAGCCCGGCGGGTACCGGACCGGCGAGGCCCACCTTGACCGGCAGCGCATCGGCGGCGCAGCAGCTGAGCACCATGCGGGTGAGGTACGGCGCGCCGCCCGGCCCCAGCGTGACGAAGCCGGTGATGCCGACCCGCCGGCCACCGAGGGACACTCCGTGGTCGTACACCGCGCGGGTGGCGTAGTCGAGGACGGTCAGCCGTACCGGGTCGCCGGCCGGCAGCGGCGGGTACCCCAGCGGGCGCTGCAGCGCGGTGCCGGTCCGCTCGGCTGCGTAGGAGCCCAGCGCCGGCGGGGTGACGACGATGAGCGCGAACAGCGGCACCACGAGCAGCCAGGAGATCCACGGCTCGTGGTGGCTGGGCGCCGCACTCCGGGCGCGCCGCCGGTCGTACCAGACGGTCGCGACCGCCGCGACGATCAGCACCACGCCGGCGCCGATCAGCAGCGGCCGCAGCCCGGCCTTGACGTAGCGCAGGTACAGGTCGGTGAGGCTGGCCCGCAGCAGCGCACCGCCGATCAGGAACAGCAGGAGCCCCTGCGCCTGCCGGTTCACAGCAGCACCCCGCCGACCGCGGCCGACACCAGGACGGCGAGCACGAACGTGGTCGGCGCGAACCGCACCGCGAACCGCCGCCCGAACGTGCCCGCCTGCATGGCGAACAGCTTCAGGTCGATCATCGGCCCGACGACGAGGAACGCGAGGCGCGCGGTGAGCGAGAACTGGGACAGCGACGCGGCCACGAACGCGTCGGCCTCGGAGCAGATCGACAGCAGCACGGCGAGGACGGCCAGCGCCAGGATCGACACGGCGGGTACCGCCGCGACCGCGTGCAGCCAGCCGCCCGGTACCACGGTCTTCAGGGTGGCCGCCGCCATCGCGCCGACGACGAGGAACCCGCCCGCGTGCAGCACGTCGTGCCGCACCGAGCCCCAGAACGCCGCCGGCTTCGGCTCGCCGGCGACCGCCGGGCGGGCCGGTGGGCGCAGCCAGTCCGGCCGGCCCAGCCGCTGCCACAGCCAGCCCATCCCGCACGCGACGAGCAGGCTGGCCACCAGTCGTGCCAGTACCATCTGCGGGTTGCGCGGGAAGGCGACCGCGGTGGCGGCCAGCACCACCGGGTTGATCGCGGGCGCGGAGAGCAGGAAAGCCAGCGCGGCTGCCGGGGTGACGCCGCGGCGGACGAGCGCGCCGGCCACCGGTACCGAGGCGCATTCACAGCCGGGCAGCACGACCCCGGCCGCCCCGGCGACCGGTACCGCCAGCGCCGGCCGCTTCGGCAGCGCCCGCGTGAAGAACGCCGGCGGGACGAACACCGCGATGACCGCGGACAGCACCACGCCGAGGACGAGGAACGGCAGCGCCTGGGTGACCACCGCGATGAACACGGTCATCCAGTTCTGCACGACCGGTGCGGACAGCGCACGCCCCAGCGCCGCCTGGAACGACACCACGAGCAGGGCCAGCACCAGCAGCACCAGCAGCGAGTTGACCTGCCATCCCTGCGGCGCGGCCGGCTGCTCGACCGGCGTCGGGTCCGTGCGGGTCACCCCTGGAGACTAGCCGGTACCGGCGCCCGCCCGGCCCGGCTACGCGTCGTCGTTGGTCAGTGACGACCAGTGTGCCTGCGCGGCCGCGTGCCAGGCGGCGCGCCGACGGTGGAACAGGTCGGCCGCGCGGGTACCCGGCCAGCGCTTGGGCAGCAGCTCGTGCGGCAGCGACGGGTCGAGGAACGGGAAGTGGCGCCACTCCTGGACGAGCCGGACCTGTCGCGGGAAGGCGCCGTTGCGGGCCGGCGACGCGAACCGGGCCAGGAAGCCGCGGTACCGCCGGGCCACCTCGTCGAGATCCCACGCCTGGGCGACGATCCGCCGCATGTCGCCGATGTCGCCGGCGCGGCCGACGTAGGAGAACGCGCTGTCGCGCAGGCCGAGTTCGGCGATGATGGCGGCGACCTCGGGCTGCTTGGTCGTGTCCGGTCCGATCCACAGGCCGGGCGTCGGGGTACCCAGCCCGGCCCAGGTGAGCCGGGTTCGCAACCGGTGCCGCAACTGCCGTTCGCGTTCGGGAACCGTGACCGACAGGATCAGCCACCGCCCGTCCCAGTCGGGCATCCCGGCGGTGAACCCGTAGATGCGCGCCGCGCCCTCGGTGAGCAGCGTGCGTCCGGACCCGGTCAGCGACCAGCGCACCCGCCGGCCGGCCCGGTCCGGCGCGAGGATGCCCTCGTCGGCGGTGCGGGCCAGGGCCTGGCGCGCCGACTTCTCCTCGACGCCGACCTCGGCCAGCGCCCGGACCAGCGCCGCCGTCCACACCGGCCGCCCGGCCGGCAGGACGAACTCGCCGAGCACGGTGAGCAACAGCGACGGCGCGCCGTTGGCCCGGCGCCGGACCTGATCTTCTACAGAACCTTGACGTTGCGTCGTTCGAGTGTAGAACATTGGATGGTGTCCGGGGCCCCGATCGAGCAGCCGGCCGCCGCGGAGGTGTCGTTCGACACCGACCCGGCGCGCTACCGGCACTGGCGGCTGGCGGTCGACGGGCCGGTGGCCCGGCTGACCCTCGACGTCGACGAGCGCGGCGGCATCCGGCCCGGCTACGACCTGAAGCTCAACTCCTACGACCTCGGCGTCGACATCGAGCT
This sequence comes from Actinomycetota bacterium, assembly GCA_005885555.1. Lineage (GTDB taxonomy): Bacteria > Actinomycetota > Actinomycetes > Mycobacteriales > Micromonosporaceae > AC-43. Next base: position 45,012 of record VAWN01000094.1, on the reverse strand, counting down.
CTACGACGCGGTGCAGCGGCTGCGCTTCGAGCACCCGCAGGTGCGCGCGGTGGTGCTCAGCAGCGCCCGGGACCGGATGTTCTGCGCGGGCGCCAACATCCGGATGCTCGCGCAGTCCAGCCACGAGTGGAAGGTGAACTTCTGCAAGTTCACCAACGAGACCCGGTTCGCCATCGAGGACGCGACCGTCCACTCCGGACAGACCTACCTGGCGGCGCTGAACGGGTCGGCGGCCGGTGGCGGGTACGAGATCGCCCTTGCCTGCGAACGGATCCTGCTCGTCGACGACGGTTCCTCGGCGGTGTCGCTGCCCGAGGTGCCGCTGCTGGGGGTACTGCCCGGCACCGGCGGGCTGACCCGGGTCGTGGAGAAACGGCGGGTGCGCCGGGATCTGGCCGACGTGTTCACCACGAAGCCGGAAGGGATACGCGGAAAGACCGCGGTGGCGTGGGGACTGGTCGACGAGGTGATCCCGAAGGGGCGCTTCGACCATGTGGTGTCCGAGCGGGCCGCGTCGGTCGTCGCCGCCGCGCCGTACCGTGGTGACGTGCGCGGCATCACGCTGGAACCGTTGGTACGCAACCGGTACGTGACCGCCGACCACGACCGGCCGGGCGGCATCGTGAACATCACCGTGCACGGGCCGGACGGCGAGGTACCCGACGGCATCGCGCGTGTCCACGAACTCGGCGCCGCCTGCTGGCCGCTCGCGGTCACCCGGGAACTCGACGACCTGATCCTCCGGTTGCGCACCAACGAGCCGGAACTGGGCACCTGGGTGTTCCGGACGAGCGGGGACATCGAGGCGGTACTCGCCTACGAACGGCTGCTCGCCGCGCACCGCGACACCGACTGGCTGGCCAACGAGATCGCGCTCTACGCCAAGCGCACCCTCAAGCGGCTCGACGTCACCAGCCGCAGTCTCATCGCGCTGATCGAACCGGGATCGTGCTTCGCCGGTACCCTGTTCGAGCTGGCGCTCGCCTGCGATCGCCAGTACATGCTCGACGACGAGGGCGCTGCGCAGGTGGTGCTGACCGAATGCAACTTCGGCGGGTACCCCATGGGCAACGGCCTGGACCGGCTGGCCGCACGGTTCCACGGCGACCCGGACCACCGGGACCGGTTGCGGGAAACGGCGACCGGCCGCCGGATCGGCGCCGCGCAAGCGTTGGAACTCGGCCTGGTCACCGCGACGCCGGACGACCTCGACTGGGACGACGAGATCCGGCTGGCACTGGAGTCGCGGGCCGCCCTGTCGCCCGACGCGCTCACCGGCATGGAGGCCAACTACCGCTTCGTCGGGCCGGAAACGTTGGAGAGCAAGGTGTTCGGCCGGCTGGCGGCCTGGCAGAACTGGATCTTCTACCGCCCCAACGCCGCCGGGCCGGACGGTGCGCTGCGCCGGTACGGCACCGGGCAGCGGGCGGCCTTCGACCGGAAGCGGGTCTGACGCATGGCGATCGACTACACCGAGAAGATTCCCAACAACGTCGACCTCGACAGCGACCGCCGGTTGCAGCGCGCGCTGGAGTCGTGGCAGCCGGCGTTCCTGCAGTGGTGGTCGTCGATGGGGCCGACGCTGCCGACCCGCGACGTGTACCTGCGCACCGCCGTCTCGGTCGGCCGGGAAGGCTGGGCCGACTTCGGATACGTGGCGCTGCCGGAGTACCGCTGGGGCATCTTCCTCGCCGAACGCGACCGGGACCGCCGGGTCGCCTTCGGCGAGCACAAGGGCGAGCCGGTGTGGCAGCAGGTACCGGGGGAGTACCGCGCCGAACTGCAACGGCTCATCGTGATCCAGGGCGACACCGAACCGGCCTCGGTCGAGCAGCAGCGCCGGTTGGGCCTGTCCGCACCGAGCCTGTACGACCTGCGCAACCTGTTCCAGGTCAACGTCGAGGAGGGCCGCCACCTCTGGGCGATGGTATACCTGCTGCACGCCTACTTCGGCCGCGACGGCCGGGAGGAGGCGCAGGCGTTGCTGCACCGGCACTCCGGCGACCTCGACTCGCCGCGCATCCTCGGCGCGTTCAACGAGGAGACGCCAGACTGGTTGTCGTTCTTCATGTTCACCTACTTCACCGATCGCGACGGCAAGTACCAGTTGGGCACCCTCAAGGAGAGCGCGTTCGACCCGCTGTCGCGCACCTGCGAGTTCATGCTCAAGGAAGAGGCGCACCACATGTTCGTCGGCACGACCGGGGTCGACCGCGTCGTGGAGCGCACCGCGCAGCTGATGACCGAACACGACAGCGACGACGTCGTTGCGGCGGGCGGCATCCCGCTCGACGTCATCCAGCGGTACCTCAACTTCCACTACAGCGTCTCGCTCGACCTGTTCGGCAGCGAGACCTCCACCAACGCCGGCAACTACTACACCGCCGGGCTCAAGGGCCGGTGGATGGAGGAGCGGCGGCACGACGACCACCGGCTCACCGAAGACTCCATGTGGGTCGACACCGTGGAAGACGGCGAACTGCACCGCATCGAGGTCGCCGCGCTGACCGCGCTGAACGAGGACCTGCGCGGCGAGTACATCCGCGACTGCCAGAACGGGGTCGCCCGGTGGAACCGGATCCTGGACAGCTACGGCGTCGGGCGCTCGCTGCACCTGCCGCACGCCGGGTTCAACCGCAAGGTGGGCCTGTTCGCCGGGCACCACATCGGCCCGTCCGGTGAGCTGCTCGCCGAAGCGGAGTGGCGGCGGCGCGCGCCGGCATGGCTGCCGACCGAGCAGGACAAGGCATACGTGCGCTCGCTGATGAAGCCGGTGTACGAGCGCGGGAAGATCGCCGCCTGGATCGCGCCGCCCCGCCAGGGCATCAACGGCAAGCCGTTCGAATACGAGTACGTCCACCTGTCCTAAAGGGGGTCCACCGTGGCCGACCTGTTCAACGCCTGCACGTATCTGGTGGACCGGCACGTCGCGGCCGGACGTGGTGCGGCACCGGCGGTCCGGTGCGACGGGCGGACGCTCAGCTACGCCGAGCTGTCCGGCGCGGCCGCCGCGGTGGCCCAGGCGTTGAAAGCCAAGGGGGTACGGCCGGAGGAGCGCGTCATGCTCCTCATGGTGGACGGCGTCGAGCTGCTGTCGGCGATCCTCGGCGCGATGCGGATGGGCGCCGTCGCGGTACCCGTCTCGACGATGCTGACGGCACGCGACCTGGCGACGGTGCTGCGCGACTCGCGGGCGCGCATCCTGCTGTACTCGGCGCCGTTCGGCCCGCTCGTGGTCGAGGCCGCGGCGCAGGCGCCGGACCTGCGGTCCACAGTGGACAGTGCCGACTGGGACGGGTTCCTCGCCGCCGGCGGCGCTACCCGGCCGGACGAGCCACCCGACGCGACCATCGACGACTCGCCCGCGCTGTGGCTGTACACCAGTGGCACCACCGGCACCCCGAAGGGCGCGATGCACCGGCACGCGAACTTCCGGCACGTGGTGGAGTGCTACGCCGACAACATCCTGCGGCTGACCCCCGAGGACGTGTGCTACTCGGTCGCCAAGCTGTTCTTCGCCTACGGCCTGGGCAACTCCGCCATCTTCCCGCTGGCCGCCGGCGCCTCGGCGGTACTGGACCCGCAGCGCCCCACGCCCGCCACGGTCGTCGCGCGGCTGGCCGCCGACCGGCCGACGCTGTTCTTCGCCACGCCGAGCTTCTACGGCGCGCTGCTGTCGTCGGACGTGCCGGCCGCCGCGTTCGCCACCGTCCGGATGGCGGTGTCCGCCGGGGAACCGTTGCCGGCCCAGGTGTTCAGCCGGTTCCGCGACCGGTTCGGTGTGGAGATCGTCGATGGGCTCGGCTCCACCGAGGCGCTGCACATCTTCCTGTCCAACCGGCCGGGCGACATCCGGCCGGGCACGACCGGTACCCCGGTGCCCGGGTACGAGCTGGCGCTGCGCGACGCCGACGGTGCACCGGTACCCGACGGGCAGCCGGGCAACCTGTTCGTCCGCGGCCCGTCGACGGCCACCGGGTACTGGTGCCGGACCGCCACGACCCGCGCGGTGTTCCAGGGCGAGTGGCTGCGCACCGGCGACGTCTACACCCGCTCCGCGGACGGGTACTACGCCTGCCTCGGCCGGTCCGACGACATGCTCAAGGCCGGCGGGATCTGGGTCGCCCCGGCCGAGGTGGAGAGCCGGCTGCTGGAGCACCCGTCGGTCGCGCAGGCCGCCGTCGTCGGGGTACCCGACGAGCACGGCATCGACAAGCCGATCGCTTATGTGGTAGCGGCCAGCGGTGCCACCATCGACCCCGACGAGCTGATCGCCTTCGCCCGCGCCGGCCTCGCCGCGTACAAGCGGCCGCGCCGGGTGTTCGTCGCCGACGACCTGCCCCGCACCGCGACCGGCAAGCTGCGCCGGTTCGCGGTACGGGAACTGGCCATCGCCCGCCTCGCCGAGGAGGCCCCGGTGCCCGCCGAGTTGGGCTAGCATGCCGGCAACGCCGTCGGCGGGGAGGACACATGGGGGCACCGGATGAGTTCGCCGTCGACGTGCCGTTGCTACGCAAGATCGCCCACAGCGTCGACGAGGTCGGCAAGAGCGTCGACGGTGCCGTGGGCAAGCGCACCGCGACCCTGACCCTCGCCGACGGCAGGGACGCGGGCTGGTCGGCGGCCGATGCGCTGCGCTCGGGCGCCACGGTGTGGGAGACGTTCCTGTCCGGACTGCACACGCGGATCTGCGGGCTCGGTGCGCAGCTGTCCGAGGCGGCCGACCGGTACGAGCAGGCCGACGCGGACGCCGCGCGGCGGCACCGGATGCGCGGCGACTGACGTGAGCACCCTCACCCTCGCGCAGTTGCTCGCCGCCGACCCGGGTTCGTTCGACGCGGCGGCGCAGGCGTGGCACGCGCTCTCCGACAACCTCGACCGGGCCGGCGAGGACCTCATCCGTGGTACCCGGGACCTGCCGAACGCGTGGCCGGAAGGCACCGCATCGCAGGGCGCGCACACCGCGACCGAGGCCGCGCGGGGCGAGCTGAGCGACGCGTACAACCCGGCCCGCCGGATCCACCAGGCGCTCGACCACCACGCCGCCACGCTGGCGAGCCTGCGTTCCCAGGCGCAGGGCCAGGTCGACGCGGCCCGCCAGGGCGGCTTCGCGGTCGACGTCGGCGGCTTCACGGTGACGCCGCCGCAGGCGCATACGGAGCTGGCGGCGATCTCGCTGGAGAAGCGCGCGCAGCAGATCGTCCACGAGCTGAGCGACGTGCTGGGACGGGCGCAGGCGCTGGACGACAGCACCGCGACGGCGATCAACGCCAACCTGCCCGACCCGGTGACCGGCTTCGGGCAGCGGGCCCTGCCGCCGGTCAGCCGCGCCGATCTGGTCGCCATGAAGGGCCGCGACCCGAAGCAGGTCGACGACTGGTGGAGGTCGCTGACCCCGGAGCAGCAGCAGCAACTGATCCGCGACTACCCCGACCTGGTCGGCTCGACCGACGGCATCCCGTGCCTCGACCGCGACCAGGCCAACCGCCTGGTACTGCGGGACGACCGGACCGCCCTGCAACAGCGCGAGGACTGGATCCGGCAGCGGATGGCCTGGCTGCAGGCGCACCTGACCGGCGGCACCGCGTCCGACCAGATGGCCCACCACGCCGAGTGGGCGCGGCTCAACAACGAGCTGCCGCAGGTCGAGGCGCAGAAGGCGCGGCTGGACAGGCTGTCCGGCAAGCTGGACAGCATGGGCGGCCAGGCGCTGCTGCTCGGACTCGACCCGGCCGGTGACGGCAAGGCGATCGTCGCGGTCGGCAACCCGGACACCGCCACGCACACGGCCGTCCTGGTACCGGGGGTCAGCACCAACCTCGACGGGATGAGCGGGCAGATCGACCGGGCCAACCAGATCAGGACCGCCGCCGACCGGACCATGAACGGGCCGGGGCAGGTCGCCGTGGTCGCGTGGTTGGGGTACGACCCGCCGCAGATGGACGCCAGCCTGCCCACGGCGGTGGCGAGCCACCGGGCCGAGGTCGGCGGGGTGGCGCTGGACGGGTTCGTCGACGGGCTGCGGGCGACCCACGGTCCGGGCGGCGACCACATCACCGCGATCGGGCACAGCTACGGGTCGGTCGTGGTCGGCCAGGCCGCGAGCCACGGTCACCAGCTCGCCGTGGACGACATCGTCACCGCGGGCAGTCCGGGCATGGACGTCGACCACGCGCGCGACCTCAACGTCGGCTCCCGGCACGTCTGGATCGGTGCCGCCGACGACGACCCGATCGGCAACCCGGCGGGGCACGCCGGCTACGAGACCGCGGTACCGATCGTCGGGCCCTGGATCGCGCAGGCGGAGGACAGCGTCCACGGTCCCAGTCCGCAAGGCGACGACTTCGGCGCCAACCGGTACCACGTCGACACGCACGGCCACTCCGGGTACTGGGACCGGAACTCGCAGAGCCTGGCCAACCAGGCGAACATCGTGACCGGCCAGTACGGGCTGGTGACCCTCGACCTCGGCAGCCGGCCGTGATGACCCGTCGCGCCGCGGTCGCGGTACTGGCCGCGCTCACGTTGCTCGGTGCCGCGAGCGGTTGCGGCGGCAAGGAGGAACCATTGCAGACCAGGACGAAGGCGCAGGTCGAGTCGATGCTGAAGGGGTACGGCGACGCCGTCGCGCAACTCGTCGGCGGCCCGTTGACGAACTGGGCCACCGTGCCCGCACCGTGCGAGGGACACCACGGCGAAACCGCCACGGACGGCCGGTTCGACATGACCGGCAACGCGAACATCCCGCTGCCCGACGACCGGTTCGTGGCGACCATGCAGCGGCTGCGCGACCGCTGGCAGCAGCAGGGCTACGAGATCGACAGCTTCCGTACCCTGGCACCGCCGGAGCGTGGCGGGATCATGTCGGTGCGCAACCCGGCCGACGGGGTCTCGATGACCGTGCAGAGCACGTCAACCGGTGGGGCCATCGCGCTCATCATCGCCACGCCGTGCTACCACCCGGTGCCGGGCGAGCACCCGGTGGACTGAGCCGCGCACCCCCGTGAACTGCGGCGGCCTCAGTCCCGCTGGGCGTTGCGCCCGACGGTGAGAAGCAGGTCGTCGCAGGCCCGGCGGGTGGGGCACGGGTATGGCCAGCCACAGTTGCGGCAGACCACCGCGGCCGGAATCGTCAGCGGCGCGTGCAGCCGCGCCGTACGCAGTACCAGGTCCAGGTCGTCCGCGGCGGCAGCACCTAACGGAAGATCCCCGACGTGGACCATGCCTTCTCCTCAAGGACGAAACGTCACCCGCCGCCGCGGTCGCGCCGACGCGCGGCGACGGGGACATCAGTGGGAACCCATTGGTGCGCCGGCCAAAGCGTCACCATAGGTAGCCTCTCCGGTACGGCGACCCGAAACAGCCGCCAGTTGACGCTCGTTAAGAGAAAGGTGCCGGTGGATCGTTGCGGGCGACCACGGTGGCGACCAGCTCGACGCGGGAGCTGAGCCCGAGCTTGGCCAGGATCCGCGAGACGTTGCCCTGCACGGTGCGCCGGGACAGGAACAGCTCGGCGGCGATGTCCGCGCTGGACCGGCCGGCGGCGACCAGCTGCGCGATCCGGCGCTCGGTCTCGCTCAGCGAGCTCCAGCCGAGCCCGTGGAGCTGGCGCGCCCGCCGGCGGCGCAGGCCGGCCCGGCGCAGGCGGCCGGCCGCGCGCTCGCTGTCGAAGGTCGCGCCCAGCCGCCGGTACCGGTCCAGTGCGGCGTCGAGTGCGGAGTGCGCCTCGCGTGGCCGCCGTTGCTCGGCGAACGCGGCCGCGGCCAGCTCGTACGCATACCCCTCGGGCAACGGCCGGCCGGCCTGCGCGTACTCCCGCGCGGCCGCCAGGAGCTGGTCGGCGTCGCCGTCGACCTCGCGCACCTCGGTGTCCCCGGCGGCCAGCGCCTGTGCCTGTACCCGCAGGAATCCCCAGTACCGGCCGGCGAGGCTGGTGTCGGGCCCGGCGACCACGTCGGCGTAGGTCGCGAAGTCGCCACGGTGCATCGCGATCAGCGCCGCCTGGCTGCGCAGCGCCTCGGCCGCCCCGAACGGGTCGGCGGCCCGCAGTCCGGCCTGGATCCCAACGAGCGCGTCGTCCCAGCGGCCGTCGAGGTACCGGACGCGCACCCGGCCGAGGTGGTACCAGGCCAGGAACGGGCTGCGTCCCTTGTCGGCCAACCCGGCCTCGAAGGCGGCGTCGGCCTCGGCGAACCGGCCGAGCGAAAGCAGGCAGAAGCCGCGGACGAGCAGCCCGCCGTCCAGTGCCAGCGCCTCCTCGGGGCGCCGCCGCACCAGCCGTGCCGCGGCCGTGACGTACCGGCCGCACGCCGGCCCCGCCCGGACGGCGGCCGCCTGCGCGGCATCGACCCGGCCGAGCAGCAGCAGGCACTGCCCGAGCAGCCCGTACAGCCGGCTGCGCACCGCGTCCGGTACGCCCTCGCCGGCCAGGGCCTGCTCGGCCTCGGCGATGGCCCGCTCGACGTGACCCTGGTGGAAGCAGGCGCGGGCCAGCAGGTACCCCGGCTCCGCGCCGGTCGCCGATGCCGACCGGACGGTACGTTCGGCGTCGGCCGGCCGGCCCGCCGCGAGCAGCGCACCGGCCAGCCGCAACCGGGCCGGATCACCGGTGAGCAGGCCGCGGTCGATCGCCTGGTCGAGCAGCTCCGCCGCGAGTGCGGGTGCGCGGGCGATCAGCGGGTCGGCCGCCCCGCTGAGCCAGCCGGCCGTCTGGGCGTCGAGGGTACCGTCGGCGAGCAGTTGCTCGGCCACCCGCTCGACCGGCGCACCCGCGGCCGCGAGCGCCTTGGCCGCCCGCAGCCGCAGCGACCGGCGTACCGCCACCGGCAGCTCCTCGGCCAGCGCCCGGCGGACCAGGTCGTGCCGGAACGTCAGCTCGGCGTCGGCGTCGAGGAGCAGTCCGGCGCCCAGCGCCTCGTTCACCACCTCCCAGAGCGCCACGACCGAGGTACCGACCACTGTGGACAGTTCCGGCACGGTGAACCGGGGCGCCAGTACCGCGGCTGCCCGCAGCACCTCCCGGGCCTGGCCGGACAGCAGGTCCAGCCGGCGCAGCACCGCCCGGGCCAGCGACCCGGGCAGGTCCGGACCTTCGACGACGGTCGCGGTACCCCCGACCACGCGCAGCCGGCCCTCCGCGGTGAGCGCGCCGACCAGCTCGCCGATGTACCGCGGATTGCCGCCCGCGGCGGCGACCAGCTCCAGCAGCCCCGCGGCCGGTGGTACCCCGACCAGCCGCTGCACCAGCGCGGCGACCTCGGGCTCCGGCAGCGGACCGAGTGTCAGCGACTCGGTGACCAGCGCGTCGAGCGCGGCCAGCAGGGTACCCAGTGCCTCGTCGCGCGCCATCGGCCGGTGCGCGGCGACGATGACCAGGGCGAGCCGGTCGACCGCGCGGCCCAGCCGGCTGAGCGCCACCAGGCTGGCCGGGTCGATCCGGTGCAGGTCGTCGATGACCAGCAGCACCGGTCTGCCCGCGGTCCACGTTTCGACCCGGTCGAGGATCGCCTCGGTGATGACGAACTCGGGCTCGTCGCTGGGCGGATCCATCCCCAGGCACCGGGTGATCGCCGCGAACGGCGCCTGCCGTTGCTCGCCGGCTCCCCGCCGGACGCGTACCCCCGACCGCGTGGCCCGGTCGGCCACCGCGTCGAGCAACGTTGTCTTGCCGATGCCCGGCTCGCCCTCGATCAGCACCACCGCGCCGCGCCCGGCCGCCGTATCGCGTACCCGCTCCAGGAGCCGTTCCAGCTCGGCACTCCGGCCGGGAACGGCAGCCGACATCCCGCCTCCAGCGCGCGCGTGGGGACCGCCCATCCGGGTGGCTTCAGTTATGAATGGTGCATGGCTTCGCGCGCGATGTCGACGCGGGACTGAGCGCCCAGCTTGCCGAGGATGTGCGAGACGTGGCCCTGCACGGTACGCCGGGAAAGCAGGAGTTCGGTGGCTATGTCGGGGTTGGAGCGGCCCTCCGCCACCAGTTCGGCGACCCGTAGTTCGGTCGGCGTCAACGCGTGCCAGCCGGTGGCGGGCCGGCGGCGCGGGCCGCGGGAGCCGCGGCGGATGCCGAGCGGGCGCAGCCGGCTGTCCGCCCGCATGATGTCCCAGACGGCGCCGAGCTGGTTGTAGACGTCGACGGCGGCCGCGTACGCCGCGCGCGCCCCGACCGTGTCGCCGTCCTGCGCGGACAGCACCGCGGCATTCTCCAGTGCCTGCCCGCGGAACAGCCGCATGTCGACGCTCGCGTACCGTTCGGCCGCGGTTCGCAACAGGTCGGGGTCGGCGGCGGTGAGGCCCCGGCAGTGCTCGGCCGCGGCCTGCCGGACGGGCGTCGGGATCTGCTCGTACTCGTGGATGCACGCCTCGGTCGCGGTCCGGGCGAGCGCTACCGCACCGGTCATCAGCGCGAGCCGGGTCACCTCGGGCTGCCACATGGGGGCGTCCTCGGACATCATGGCCGTCGGGTCGACCCCGGTCAGCAGGAACGCCAGCGCCTGCGCGGGGTCGCCGTCCCGCTCGGCGAGCACGGCCCTCGCCGCGAGCAGCAACAGCGCATAGGAGCGCAGGTTGGTACCGGCGACGTCCAGGCGGTCGACCTCCCGCAGGTGCGCCTCCGCCACGGCCCGTTCGTCGCGGTGGGCGGCGATCAGCGCGGCGCCGCCGTTGCGCAGCAGCAGCCACAGCGGACCGGACGGCAGCAGTTCGCTCATCGCGTCGACCTCGGCGAGTGCGTCGTCCCACCGGCCGCTGCCAGCCGGTTTGGGGTGCCGACCCGCTCGGCCAGGGTCACCGCCTCGGAGATCGCGCGGTCGCCGTCGGATACCCGGCCGAGGTTGTCCAGCGCGCTGATCCGGTTGCCCAGCAGCAGCAGCCGCAGGTCGGTCGTCTCCGGCTGGTCGCCGAGTACCGCCAGACCCTTGTCGATCACCGCGAGCGTGCCCGCCGGGTCGCGGTGGTGGCGGCTGCGCACGACGGACCGGGAGTGCAGCGCGTACCCGACCGCGAACGGGTCGCCGGCCAGCTCGCCCTCCTCCTCGGCGTGCCGCGCGGTCGCTTCCGCCTCGGGTACCCGGTCGGTGCCGAACTGGGTGAGGATCAGCGCCTGCAACGCCCGTATCCGTGCCGTCCACACCCCGGTCAGCTTCGGCAGCTCCTGTTCGGTGACGGCCAGCGCCTCCGCCGGCCGGATGGCGCGCAGCAGGATGTAGCCCAGCGTCCAGGTCATCCGGCCGGCGACCTCCGGATCGCGGGTGCCGGCCAGCACCGACCGGGCCAGCGGTTCCGCCTCCTCGTCGCGGCTGAGCTGGAACAGCGCCGTCACCAGGCTGGTGTTCAGCGACTCGGTCGCGGCCGCCACCTCCCGTACCCGCTCCAGCAGGTCGACCGCGATCTGCGGCGCCCGGTAGGTGAGCATCGGGGCGACCCTGGTCACCCAGTCGATGACCCAGGCGTCGGCGGTCTTCGGCGCGGCGAGAAGGTGCTCGGCGATGCGTTCCACCGGTGCGCCGGCCTCGGCGAGCACCTGTGCCACGTGGCGGTGCAGGCCCGCCCGTACCGGTGGCGCGATCTCCTCGCGCAGCGCCTGCTGGATCAGCCCGTGCCGGAAGACCAGCCGGCCACCGGACCCGGTCTCGGCCAGTACCCCGGCGGCCACCGCCTCCTTCACGATGCCGGCCATTTCGGGGGCGGTGCGCCCGGTCGCGACCCGCAGGTGCTCGATCGGGAACTCGGGTCCGAGCAGTGCGGCCACCTGTAACGCGGCGTTGGCCGGTTCGGACAGGAACCGTAACCGGCGCGCGATCGCGGCCGCGAGCGACACCGGACGCGCGACCTTCGGCCCGACCAGTTCGGCGACGCCGGCCGCCACCCGTACCCCTTCCTCGCGCAGCAACCCGTCGACCAGCTCGTGCAGGTACAGCGGGTTGCCGCCGGCCTGCCCGGCGAGGCGCCGCAGCCGGGGTCCGGGCGCGGCGTCGACGAGCCGCCCGACCACGTCGACCGCCTCGCCGGCGGTCAGTGGTCGCAGCCTCGTGACGACCGTGTCCGGCCCGGTCAGGCTGTCCCGCAGGGCGCCGAGCTCCGGCCGGGTCGGTACCGGCCGGGACGCCGCCACGAGAAGCAACGGCAGCTGGTTCACCGCGCGGTGCAGCCGGCCCCACACCGCGAGGGTCGCCTCGTCGGCCCAGTGGAAGTCGTCGATGACCAGCAGTACCGCCGACACCGCGCACAGCCGGTCCACCAGTACCAGCAACCGCTCGGCCACGACGGCGGTGGTGTCTGCGGGGGTGAGTCCGATGGAGCCGACGCCGCGCAGCAGCGCCGCGATGTCGGCCCGCATCGGATCGGCGGAGCGCGATCCGATCCGCAGGCAGTCGAGCAGTACCCACAGCGGAAACCGTTGCCGCGCCTGGTCTGCGGTCTCCCAGAACACCTGGCAGCCCAGCGGCCGCGCCGCGGCCAGCCCGGCCGCCAGCAGTGTCGACTTGCCGATGCCGGGCTCGCCTTCGATCCAGACCGACCGGCCGCGCCCGGCCGCCACGTCGGCGACCAATCCGGTCAGCAGGGCGACCTCGCGATCCCGACCGATAAGCGGGTACCCAGCCGATTCCGTTCCCACTCCGTCACCCTAGAGTCGACATCCCCCGGCCCGCCAGATGCCACGGCGATACACCGTCTACAGTGGATGGTCGAATGGGTAGCCATCAGGGGAAGCTTGGGCATTGACGGTCATCGACGTCAGCGGTAGCTTCGATCTGTCTGGAAGACTTCCTGACAAATGTCCTGGGGGCAGCAGCAGCTGCTGAACCGGCTCCCGGATGGAGGTGTCATGAGAAAACGCAGGTGGCTCCCGGCCGTCGTCGCACCGGTGGTGACCGCAGCACTCGCCCTGACCGGAATCGCGCTCGCCGCCAACGCCGAGGCCGCCACCAACCGGAACATGTTCGTCACGCTGTACGGCTGGCCGGACAACTCACCTCCCGGTGACGGCACGGCGTTCGGCTCGGGACATGCCGGCGGAGTCGGTACCTTCGCCAACCCGGTCACCTTCGCGACCGACCAGCATGAGCTGAAGCCGGGGACGAAGGTGTACTACCCGTTCCTGAAGCGGTACTTCGTCATGCAGGACGAGTGTGTCGAGTGCGACCAGGACTGGAAGCACCACAAGTGGCACATCGACCTGTGGGTCGGCGGCAAGGGGGAGAACGCCGGCAAGGTGATCCAGTGCGAGGACGACCTGACGCAGGACTCCGCGCGGGTGATCGTCAATCCACCGGCCAACGAACCGGTCGACACCACACCGCTGTTCAAGCACGGCAAGTGCTACCGGCCGCACTGAGGTACCGGCCGCACTGAGGTACCGGCGCTGTCACCCCCGGCCCGGGGGGGACAGCGCCCGGCACTCAGCTCTGCCGGTCGAGGAAGTCGAGGGTGACCGCGGCGAACAGCGGCGACTCGCCGAGGTTGTAGTGCGTCAGGCCGGGCAGGATCGCCAGCGCGTGCCCGCCCTTCGGCCGGCCCTCGCCCATCCAGCCACCGTCCTGTACCCCGCCGTCGAGGAGCTTGAATATCTCGACGTAGTGGCTCGGCGGCGCCATGTCGGCGTCGGCCGCGACGATGAGCGTCGGTACCCGCAGGCCGCGCACCTCGGCGGAGAAGTCGAAGTCCTGCATCATCAAGGCGCCGAGCTTGTCCAGCAGTCGCGGAAAGTCCTCCGGTCGAGGCGCGACCCGCTGGTACAGCTGGTACATCGGGGTCTGCGTCATGAACTCGGCGGCCGCCGCGCCGACCTGCTCCTGCTGCGCGAGCATCTCCGGGTAGATCGCGTCGCGCCGGATGTTCGCCGCCGCGCTCACCAGCCGGCCGACCTTGTCCGGGTACCGCGCCGCGGTGTGCAGCGCGACCCCGCCGCCCAGGGAGTACCCGACGAGGTCCGGCCGGTCCAACCCGAGCTGGTCGATCAGCGCGGCGATGTCGTCGGCCATGAGCCGCAGGTCGATCGGCCGGTCGATGTCCGCGGTGCGGCCGTGGCCCGGCAGGTCGGGGAGGATGACCCGGTGCCGTTCGGCCAGTGCGGGAAGGACCGGCCCGAACATCTCGCCCGAGCCGAGCCCGCCGTGCAGCAGGACCAGCGGCCGGCCGGTACCGTGCGTCTCGTAGTACAGGTTGATGCCGTTGACCTCGGCGTAGCTCACGGTGGGCCTCCTCGGATCGTCGGTGCGGTGTCGCCGGTACAGACCAGGGCGGCGGGCGGAACTCATCGCCGCGCGACGAACAGGCTCTGCGCGCAGCGGCCGATCCGGCCCTGCTCGTCGTGCAGCGCGGTGTCGGCCAGCCCGATCCCGGCGCGGTCGATCGAGGTGGCCGCCTCCAGACAGACCCACTCGCCGGCCGGGTACCGCAGCAGATGCACGGTCAGGTCGGCGTTGACGAACAGGTACCGGTCGAAGTCGAGCACGTTGCTGACCCCGTTGCCGGAGTCGGCCGCGACGAGCACCCGGGTCAGCGGGCTGGGCTGTTCGCCGTCGACCAGCGGTACCCGCATGCGCATCCACGCGGTCGCCGGCCCGGCTTCCCGGAACGAGCCCGCGCCGAACCGTACCTCCATCGCGGCGTGGTACCCGACATCGTACGGTACCGGGAAGAACGGCTTGGCCACCGCGTCGTCCAGGCGCACCGACGGGTCCGGTCCGACCTGCGGCGCCGCGCCGTCGGCGGTGCGGATCAGCAGCGCGGTACCGCGCATGTACGGCTCGATCGCCGCCTGCACCACCATGACGCTGCGGCCCTGCCGGACCACCGAGGTGGTGACGGTCAGCGGGGCGATGGGTACCGGTCGGGCGATGTCGAACGTCATGCGGGTCACCCGCATCCCGGGCCGCGCGGCCGCCTCCACCGCCCGGCCGAGCAGTGCGGCCGGCGGCCCGGCATGCTGCGCGGCGGCGTCCCACGGTCCCCGGGTGTACCCGCTGGACACGAACCGGTCCGCGGCGACCGCGGTGTAGAAGGCCATCCGGCCAGGTTATTCGGTTGAGCCCGGACGCCGGCGCGGGTAGCGTCGCCCGCTCCGGGTCGGGAGAGGACGGTGCCGGGTGGGATCGGTCGGCGCCGCGGAGATCGCGGCGGAGACGGAGTATCTGACGGCGGCCCGGGCGGCGTTGCACCGCATGCGGGCCGATGTGCTGGAGACCGAGACACCGGAGTTCGTGTCGGGCACGGACGAGGTGTGGTTCAACACGATGTACCGGTTGGCGCGGGCGCGGCGCGGCGAGGATCTGGTCGACCTGCCGGGGGTACCGCTGTTCTTCGGGCGCCTCGACTACGAGCCGGGTACCGTGCACGAGCGCGGGCCGGGTACCGACGCGGACCGGGTCTACGTCGGCCGGCGGCACGTGCGCGACGAGGCGGGTACCCCGCTGGTGGTGGACTGGCGGGCGCCGGTGTCGATGCCGTTCTACCGGGCGACACCGCAGGACCCGCAAGGGGTACGGCTGCGCCGCCGGTACGGGTTCTCCGACACCGCGCAACTGACGGCGTACGAGGACGAGCCGCTGACCGGCGGCACCGGCGTCGGCCCCAGCGCGCTGGTCGCCGCGGAGATCGAGCGGCCGCGTTCCGGACCGATGCGCGACATCGTGGCGACCATCCAGCCCGACCAGGACGAGCTGGTGCGGGCACCCTTGCAGCCGAGCATCTGCGTGCAGGGCGCACCGGGTACCGGTAAGACCGCGGTGGGCCTGCACCGGTTGGCGTACCTGCTGTACACCGAACCGAACCGGCTCACCGGTGGCGTCACCGTGGTCGGGCCGAACCGGTCGTTCCTCGCCTACATCCGCCACGTGCTGCCGGCGCTGGGCGAGGTGTCGGTACTGCAGAAGACCATCGACGAGTTCATCGACCGGCCGGTGACCGGAGCCGACCCGGCGGACACCGCGCGGCTCAAGGGCGATGCGCGGATGGCGCAGGTGCTGCACCGGGCGCTGTGGAGCCACGTCACCGAACCCGGCGACGACTTCGTGTACGTGCACGGCGCGACGCGGTACCGGGTCGCCCGGGGCCGGGTCGCCCAGACGATGGCGGACCTGCGCCACGGTACCCGCTACGGTGCCGGCCGCGACGCGGTCGCGCAGCGGCTCGCGGGCCTTGTCCTGGCGCAGATGGAGCGGCGCGGCGCGACCCCCGACGACCGCGAGCTGGCCGCGGTGGCCCGGTCCCGGCCGGTCCGCCAGCTGCTCGACGTGGTGTGGCCGAAGCTGTCCGCCGAACAGGTGCTGCACCGCCTGCTGGCCGACCCGGACGTTCTCGCCGCCGCGGCCGACGGGCTGTTCACCGCGGCGGAGCAGGCGGCGCTGCGCTGGCCCCGGCCGTACCGGTCGGCGAAGTCGGCGAAGTGGTCCGCGGCCGACGCGGTGCTGCTCGACGAGCTGGCCGGCCTGATCGACCGCACCCCGTCGCTGAGCCACGTGATGGTCGACGAGGCGCAGGATCTCAGTCCGATGCAGTGCCGGGCACTGGGCCGGCGGTGCGCCACCGGATCGCTGACGGTACTCGGTGACATCGCGCAGGGCACCAGCGCGTGGGCCGCCGACGACTGGCCGACGCTGCTGCGCCACCTCGGCAAGCCGGACACCCGGCTGGCGGTGCTGGACCGCGGGTTCCGGGTACCGGCGCAGATCATCGGGTACGCCGCCCGGCTGCTGCCGGCCATCGCGCCGGACCTCGCCGCGCCGACGTCGGTACGCCGGGCCGGCGGCGCCCTGCACGTCACCGCCACCGGGGCGCTCGTCGACACGGTCCTGGCGGTCTGCCGGGACCGGCTCACCCAGGCCGGTTCGGTCGGCCTGATCGCGGCCGACGCCGACATCGCCGCTCTGTACCGGCGGCTGCGCGACACGGGCCTCGACGCCGCCCTGCTCGGCGATCAGGAGGACGCGCTGGAGTCCAGCCGCCTGGTGTGCGTACCGGCGAGCCTGGCCAAGGGGCTGGAGTTCGACACGGTCGTCGTCGCCGAGCCGGGCCGCATCGTCGCCGCCGAACCGCGCGGGCTGCACCGGCTGTACGTGGTGCTCACCCGGGCGGTCAGCGCGTTGCACGTCGTACACGCCGAACCGCTGCCGGAGGCCCTCGCCACGCCGGCCTGACCTCGCGGTAACCGCACGGTCGCGGTCGTCCTTACCCAATTCCGAGCCGGGTCGGTTACCTTCGGGCGATGAGCACGGTGTCCCGTCGCGGCCGCCGGACCGCGCTCGCCGCGGCCGCCGCCATGGCGCTCGTGCTCACCGCGCTCGTCTTCTACCGGTGGGGCGCGGCCGGCCCGGCGGCACCGACGGCGGCGCCGAGGCCCGGTCCCAGCCCGTCGGCGAGCCGGCAGCCGACCACCGCCGACATCTACACCGCCGTCGCCCCGTCGGTGGTCTCCATCGAAGCCACCCGTACCGGCGGGGCGGGCGACGCCGGTACCGGCATCGTCGTCAACGCCAACGGGCTGGTGCTGACCGCGCTGCACGTCGTGAAGGGCGCGACCGGCGTCCGGCTGACGTTCGCGGACGGTACCACCTCGGCGGCGGCGATCCTCGCCAGCGACCCGGCCATCGACATCGCCGTGCTGGCGCCGCAGACGCTGCCGTCGGTCCTGGTACCCGCGGTGCTCGGCGCGTCCGACCGGCTGGCGGTCGGGGACAACGTGGTCGCCATCGGCGACCAGCTGGGCCTGACCCGCACCACCACCGCGGGCGTCGTGTCCGGCCTCGACCGCGCGGCCAGCGGGGTCGACGGCACCAACCTGACCGGGCTGATCCAGTTCGACGCCGCGGTGAACCCGGGCAGCTCCGGCGGACCGCTGCTCAACGCCAAGGGGGAGACGGTCGGCATCGTCGTGGCGTTGGTCAACCCGACGGCGGCGGGCACGTTCATCGGGGTCGGGTTCGCCGTACCCATCGGCGCGGCCGCCGCCGCGGGCGGCGGCGACCGGGCACCCCAGCAATGAAGGGACGACCGATGGACCAAGCCAACCCGATGGAGCAGGTGCTCTACGAGGTCAAGAAGACCATCGTGGGCCAGGACGTGCTGCTGGAGCGGCTGCTCGTCGCGCTGCTGGCCGGTGGGCACATCCTCGTCGAGGGGGTACCGGGACTGGCCAAGACCCTGGCCGTCAAGTCGCTCGCCGCCGCCATCGGTGGCCAGTTCCACCGGGTCCAGTTCACCCCCGACCTGGTACCGGCGGACATCGTCGGTACCCGCGTCTACCACCAGCGCACCGGCGAGTTCCAGGTGTCGCTCGGGCCGGTGTTCACCAACCTGCTGCTGGCCGACGAGATCAACCGGGCGCCGGCCAAGGTGCAGAGCGCGTTGCTGGAGGCGATGCAGGAGCTGCAGGTGACGATCGGCCGGGAGACCCACCTGGTACCGCGGC
Organism: Actinomycetota bacterium; assembly: GCA_005885555.1. Taxonomy (GTDB): domain Bacteria; phylum Actinomycetota; class Actinomycetes; order Mycobacteriales; family Micromonosporaceae; genus AC-43. The sequence continues at coordinate 26,603 of VAWN01000094.1, read as the reverse complement.
CGTTCCTGGTGATGGCCACCCAGAACCCGATCGAGTCGGAGGGCACGTACCCGCTGCCCGAGGCGCAGGTCGACCGCTTCATGATGAAGGTGCTCGTCGACTACCCCAGCCCGACCGAGGAGTTCGTGGTCGTCGAGCGGGCCATCGCCCCGCCGCCGGCCGGCCAGCCGGTCGTCGACCTCGACCAGCTCGCCGGCATGCAGTCCCGGGTCGGGCAGGTGTACATCGACCCGGCGCTGATCGAGTACTCCGTGACGCTGGCCAACGCCACCCGCCGGCCCGACGACATCGGGCTGGCCAAGCTCGGGCGGTACGTCACCTTCGGGGCGAGCCCGCGGGCTTCCATCAATCTCGTGCTCGCCGCGCGGGCGCTGGCATTCGTGCGGGGCCGGGACTATGCGGTACCGCGTGATCTCACCGACCTGGTGCTCGACGTGTTCCGGCACCGGCTGGTGCTGTCCTACGAGGCGCTGACCGACGACGTCACCGCCGATTCGGTGCTGACCCAGGTGATGGCGGCGGTACCGGTACCCGACGTGCCGCAGGGCAGACGATGACCAGCCCGCCCGACCGGTTGCTGCGCCGCCTGGAATGGCACGTCGTGCGCCGGCTCGACGGGCAACTGCAGGGCGCCTACCGCACCGTGTTCCGGGGCGCCGGGATCGACTTCACCGACCTGCGCGAGTACACCCCCGAGGACGACGTGCGGCACATCGACTGGAACGTGACCGCGCGCCTGGACGAGCCGTACGTGCGCGAGTACACCGAGGACCGGGAGCTGACCGCCTGGCTGGTCCTCGACCGGTCCGCGTCGATGCGGTTCGGGGTCACCGGGAAGGACTCGGTGCTGGCCGAGCTCGCCGTCTGCCTCGGCCGGCTGTTCAGCCGCACCGGCAACCGGGTCGGCGCGATCCTGTACGACAACGGGTACCAGCGGATCATCCCGCCGCGCACCGGCCGTACCCACATCCTGTACCTGACCGCCGAGCTGACCAGGCCGGCGGCCGCCGGTACCGACGGGCGGACCACCGACCTCGCCGCGATGCTGCACCTGGCCGCGGCGACGGTGCGCCGGCGCAGCCTGGTCTTCGTCATCTCCGACTTCATCAGCGACGAGGACTGGGAACCGCCGCTGATCCGGCTGGCCCAGCGGCACGAGGTCGTCACGATCCGCGTCGTCGACCCGATGGAACTGGACCTGCCCGACCTGGGCCTGGTCATGGTCGAAGACGCGGAGACCGGCGAGCAGCTGTTCGCCGACACCGGCGATCCCTTTTTCCAGCAACGGTTCCGCGACGAGGTGGCGGCCCGGGAGTCGGCCGTGGCGGGGCGGATGCGGCGGGCCGGCGTGCTCGCGCACCGGATCGGTACCGACGAGGACCTGGGCGACGCGCTGGTCGAGATGGTGCGCCGGTCGAAGCGTAGGTCAGCATGAGGGAGCGTCAGCGAGCGAATCATGGGCGCAGTGTGTTGGTGCCTCATGCCGGACCGCAGCGAAGCGAGGATCCGGCATGAGGTTCGACTATCCGGTCATGATCGTGGTCGCTGTGGCGGTCGCGACCGGCCTCGGCGTGGCCTACCGCGCCCTGCACCGCACCCGGGCGCGCAACCTGGCCGCGCTGGGCGTCGGCCGGGCCACGACGCTGCGCCAGCACGTGCCGCCGCTGCTGTTCCTCGTCGCGATCAGCCTGCTGCTGCTGGCCGTGGCGCGGCCGCACGCCACGGTCCGGGTGCCGCGGGCCACCGGTACCGTGATCCTCGCCTTCGACGTCTCGAACAGCATGACGGCGACGGACGCCGCACCCACCCGCCTGGCCGCCGCACAGGCCGCGGCGACGCGGTTCGTCCAGGCGCAGCCCGACTCGGTCGACATCGGCGTGGTCGCCTTCGACCAGGGCGCGCTGACCACCCGCCCGCCGACCAGGGACCACGACCAGGCGATCGCCACGATCCAGCGGCTGCACGCGGCCGGGGGTACCTCGCTGGGGCAGGCCATCCTCGCCTCGCTCGCCGCGATCGTCGGGCGGCCGGTCACCCTGCCCGATCCCTCGTCGAACTCGCCGCCGCCGTCCCTGGGGTACTGGGGCTCGGCGACCATCGTGCTGCTGTCCGACGGCGAGGAGACCGGCGGCCCCGACCCGGTCGCGGCGGCGGGGCTGGCGGCGAACGCCGGTGTGCACGTGGAGACGATCGGGTTCGGGACGGTCGCGGGTACGACCATCAAGGTGGATGGTTATGAGGTGGCCACCGCGCTGGACGAGGACCTGCTGACGCAGATCGCGCAGGCGACCGCGGGCACGTACCACCGGGCCGGCGACGCGAGGTCGGCCGACGACATCTACCGGTCGGTGGCCCTGCGGATCACCGCGAAGCCGGAGTTCATGGAGCTGACCGGCGCGGCGGTCGTCGTCGCGGTCCTGCTGCTCACGGCCGGCGGGCTGCTCATGGTCACCTGGTACGGACGGATCCTGTAGATGTCGCTGACCTGGCCCTGGGCACTGCTGGCACTGCTGGCCTTCCCGCTGCTGCTCGGGTACCGGTGGTGGCTGCGCCGGCGCCGGCGGCGGGGCGCGGTGCGGATGTCGAGCGTCGCGCTGGTCCGGGCGGCGCTGCCGCAGCGGTCGGCGTGGCGGCGCCGGATCCCGCTGTGGTTGCTGGCGGCCGGCCTGGTCGTGCTGGCCGGCGGCGCGGCCCGGCCGCAGGCCACCGTCGTGGTGCCGTCGGAGTCCTCGGCGATCCTGCTGGCGATGGACGTGTCCGGGTCGATGTGCTCGACCGACGTGGTACCCAACCGGCTGACCGCGGCCGAGAACGCCGCGAAGGACTTCGTCCGGGCGCAGAAGAGCGGCACCCGCATCGGCCTGGTCGTGTTCACCGGGCTGGCCGCGTTGCAGGTGCCGCCGACCACCGACAAGGACGCGCTGATCGCCGCGATCGGCACGCTGCGCACCAACCGGGGTACCGCGATCGGCCTGGGCATCCTGGCCGCGCTCGACGCGATCTCCGAGATCAACCCGGACGTCGCGCCGACCGGGGTCGAACTGCCGGCCGGGCAGGCGGCACCGGGTACCGACTTCGAGCCGGACACGATCGTGGTGCTCACCGACGGCGCGAACACCCAAGGGGTCGACCCGGTCACCGCGGCGGGGCAGGCCGCCGCGCGGCACGTGCGGGTCTACACGATCGGCTTCGGTACCACGGTGCCGGCCCCCTTCGTCTGCACCCCGGACCAGATCGGCAACGACTCGCCGTTCGGCGGCGGGAGCCGGTTCGGGCAGGGACGCGGGTTCGGCGGCGGGCGCCGTGACCAGGGCATCGACGAGCCGACGCTGACCCAGGTCGCCACCGTCACCGGCGGCCGGTACGTCCAGGCCAAGGACGCCGACGAGCTGGCCGCCGCACTGCGCAACCTGCCCAGCTCGATCGTGTTGCAGCACCGGCACCTGGAGATCACCGTGTGGTTCGCGCTCGCCGGTGGGGTACTCGTGCTGGTCGCCGTGGGGTTGGCGCAGTGGTGGAACCGCTCGCGCCGGGCTTGACCGCCGAGGTCGAGGTCGTCGGTGAGCCGCGGCCGGCGGTGCTCGCCTCGCCGCTCGCCGTCGCCGACTGCGCGACCGCCGCGGTGGCCACCTGCCTGAGCGCGGCCGCCGACCTGGCGCGGGTACGCACCGGCCGGCGCCCGCACGTCGTCCTCGACACCGCACACGTGGCGGCGGCGGTGCGCAGCGAGGCGTGGCTGCGCGACCCGGCCGGCCGCGGGGTGTCCGGCTTCGCGCCGCTGTCGCGGCTCTGGCCGGCCGCCGACGGTTGGGTGCGTACCCACGCCAACTACCCCTGGCACCGGGCCGCGCTGCTGGCCGCTCTCGGGGTCGGCGACGGTACCGACGACGAGGTGGCCTCGCGGCTGGCCGGTGCGATCGCCGGGCGCCCGGCCCGGGAGGTCGAGGACACCGTGTACGCCGCCGGTGGGCTCGCGGTCGCGGCCCGCACGGTACCCGTCGTCGCTCCGCCGCTCGTCGACATGGCGCGCCTGCGCGACGGGGCGCGCCTGCGCGACGGGGCGCGAACGCTGCCGCCGCTCGGTTCCGGCGGCCTTCCCGCGCACGGCGTCCGGGTACTGGACCTGACCCGGGTCATCGCCGGGCCGGTCGGTACCCGCATGCTCGCCGCGCTCGGTGCGCAGGTGCTGCGGGTCGACGATCCGCACCGGCCGGAGCTGCCCGGGCAGGACGTCGAGGGGGTGCTCGGCAAGGCGAGCACGCTGCTCGACGCGCGAACGCCGGCCGGTCACGAGATCCTGCACCGGCTGCTCGACGGCGCCGACGTGCTCGTCACCGGGTACCGTCCCGGTGCGCTGCGCCGCTTGCGCCTCGATCCCGACCAGGTGGCCGCGGACCATCCGGGTACCACCGTCGTCACGCTGTCCGCGTGGGGTACCGCCGGCGAGTGGGGTACCCGACGCGGCTTCGACAGTCTCGTGCAGATCGCCACCGGCATCGGCTGGGCGACCAGCCCGGACGGTACCCGGCCCGGGGTCCTGCCGTGCCAGCTGCTCGACCACGCCACCGGGTACCTCCTCGCCGCCGGGGTACTTGCCGCCCTCGCCCGGCGGGCGCAGACCGGCGAGACGACGCACCTGGCGCTGTCGCTCGCCGGTACCGCGCGCTGGCTGCTCGACCAGGGCACGGTTCCGGGCGGCGACGCCGGCCCGGGCGGCGACGCCGGGGACTACCGGACCCCGCTCGGCAACGGGTGGAGTGCGATCAGCCCGCCGGGCGAGGGCGGCAAGTACCCCGGCGGCGAGGAGGTACCCGGTGGCGTGGTCGAGCAGCTGGCACGGCAGGACCCCGGGCCGGGTACCGTCCGGGCTGGTCGCCCAGCCGATGCCGGTGGCGATCTGCACGAGACTGTCGAAGCCGCGTCGGGTACCCCACCCATCGGCGGTACCCCGGTCGTCCGGCTCGGCCGGCTGGTGGACGAGGACTGCGCCGAGGTCTGGGTGAAGCTGGAGGGGGCCAACCCGACCGGTTCCTACAAGGACCGCATGGCACTCGCGATGATCGAGGGCGCCGAGGCGGACGGCCGGCTCAAGCCCGGCCAGCTCGTCGTCGAGTACACCGGCGGCAGCACCGGCTCGTCGCTCGCGTTCGTGTGCGCGGTCAAGGGGTACCCGCTGCGGATCGTGTCGTCCGACGCGTTCGCGGCCGAGAAGATCCGCACCATGCGGGCGTTCGGCGCCGAGGTCGAACTGCTGCACAGCCCGGCGGGCATCACCCCGGAGCTGATCCCGGCGATGATGCGCCGGGCCGCCGAGATCACCGCGCAGACCGGTGCGTTCGCCACCGACCAGTTCAACAACCGCGACATGGTCGAGGGGTACCGGCGGCTGGGCGAGGAGCTGCTCGACGAGCTGCCCGGCCCGCCGCCGATGAGCGCGTTCTGCGGCTACATCGGCACCGCCGGCTGCTTCCTGGGTACCACCCGGGCGTTGCGGGCGGCGCTGCCCGACCTGCACCGGGTCGCCGTCGAGCCGGCCGAGTCGGCGGTGCTGTCCGGGCGGCCGGCCGGTACCCACCACATCGAGGGCGGCGGCGCCGGATTCTGGCCGCCGCAGCTGACCCCGGACGACATCGACGAGGTCGTCGCGGTACCGGAAGCCGACGCCTTCGCCACCGCCCGGCGCGCGGCCCGCACCGAGGGGATCTTCTCCGGCCCGTCGACCGGTGCCAACCTCGCCGCCGCCGTCACGCTCGCCCGCCGCCTCGGCCCGGGACAGCGCGTCGTCACCGTGCAGGTCGACAGCGGCCTGAAGTACCTGACCGGGGACCTGTTCGGCTGAACCCCCGGCCCGGTATTGACGTCACTATCGATAACGGCGGCCGCCGGAGCGGCGGCACTCGGGTGGGGCGTAGGTGGATCGTGGCGGTCCGGATCCGTTCTCGTTGGCTGCGGCCGGTCGCGGTCGGCGCCGGTGCGGTGGCGCTCGCGGCCGGTACCGCTTTGGTCGCGACCGCGGGCGGGTACCCCGCCGACCGGCCCAACCTGCTGTCCGGCGCCGCCTGGCTGGCCTCCGCGCAGGTGGGCCGGGTGACGCTGCTGGACGGTTCGGCCGCCGAGGTCGCCGCGGAGAAGACCGTGGCGGCGCCCAATGACAAGATCGACGTGGTCCAGCAGGGCTCGACCGCCTACGTGGTGAACCGCAGCACCGGCTCGCTGCGCCGGGTCGACGGGGCCACCTTCGACGTCGGCGTGGCGGTCCGGCCGATCCCCGACGCGGCCGACGGGCTGCTCGCCTTCGCCGGGCCGCACGGCCTGTACGCGCTGGACGCCAAGCGCGGGCTGCTGGCCGCGACCGATCCGCAGACGCTCGCCGCGACCGGCGGCACCGTCTCGCTGGCGACCCGGGTCGACTCCGGTGCGGCGGTCGTCGACGGGCACGGGCGGTTGTGGGTACTGGACGCCGCCACCGGCGATCTCATCTGGCTCGACGGCGGGAAGCGGGGGCTGCGGCGCGGGGCGGTCACCCCGGGCGGCGGGTTGCTGGCGCTGGCCGGTGACACGCCGGTACTCGTGGACACCGCCGCCCGCCGGGCCGACCTGCTGGACCGGGCCAGCGCCAAGGTACGCGCGTCGGTGCCGCTGGACCTGCGGCCGGGTGAGCCGGTCGCGGTCAGCGGATCGCCACATGCCGACCGGCTGTACCTCGCGGCCGGCCGCGGCGTGCTCACCATCTGCGAGCTGAGCCGGGCCGACTGCACGACGGCGATCCCGCTCGGTCCCGACGCCACCGAGTTCGGCGCCCCGGTGGAGACCGGCGGGCGGGTGTTCGTCCCGGACTACACCACCGGCCAGGTGTGGATCGTCGACCTGCGGCAGGGCCGGGTGGTCAACCATCCCCAGGTGCTCCTGCCGCACACGCAGTTCCAGTTGCTCACCCGCGACGGGCTGGTGTTCTTCAACGACCCGAACAGCGAGCGGGCCGGGGTCATCCACCTCGACGGCGGGTACCAGCCGGTGCGCAAGTACGACCCGGGGAACCCGACCGGCGCTGGTACCGGCGACGGCCAGCAGGGGCCGCCCGGAAACCAGCCGCAGCAACCGCAGCAGCCCGGCACCGGGCCGTCGCCGGCGGGCAGCGAGCCGCCGCAGCCGGTACCCGGACCGTACCTGCAGCTGTCGGTGTCCAACAGCAACCCGTTCGTCGGTGACCCGGTGAACCTGCTCGCCGCCGGCGCGGACGGCCGGCCGCCGACCGCGGTGCACTGGGACTTCGGCGACGGCCGGACCGGCGACGGCCCGCGCGTGAGCCACCAGTGGGCCACGGCCGGGCGGTACCTGGTGAGCGCGCGCGGCACGTTCCGGTACGGCGTGGGCGTGACCGCCTCGACGACCGTCGTGGTGGCCAACCGCCCGACGAGCGCGCCGGTGCTGACCGTCACGCCGCCGTCCGGCGGTAGCATCACCGGCCCGGGTGGCATCGCCTGTCCGAGCGCCTGTTCGGCGACCTTCCCGGCCGGGCGGCAGGTGCCGCTGAAAGCCGTCGCCGGCCCCGGCAACGTCCAGCTGCGCTGGGGCGACGCCTGTGCCGGTACCGCGGCCGGCTCGACCTGCATCGTGACGATGGCCGGCAACCGGACCGTCTCGGCCACGTTCGGCCCGCCGCCACCGGTGCGGCTGACCGTGACCCCGCCGTCGGGCGGCACCGTCACCGGCCCGAAGGGCATCAACTGCCCGGGTACCTGCATGGCGACGTTCGACTCCGGTACCCCGGTCGCGCTGACCGCCACCGCCGGCACCGGTTTCACCTTCGGCTCCTGGGGCGGCGCCTGCCGGGGTACCACGACCACCTGCAACCTGACCATCACGCGCAACAGCACGGTGTCGGCGCGCTTCAACCAGGTCACCCGCAAGCTGTTCATCTCGTCCAGCCAGTTCGAGCCCGACGGCGGCGCCGGGGTACAGGGTTCCAACGGCAGGTTCTGCCAGGCCCGCTGCACGTGGACGTTCACCGACGGGCAGCAGGTGACCCTGACGGCGGTCGACCAGGGGCTGGAGTTCAAGGGCTGGGGCGGCGACTGCGCCAGCCGGGGCACCAACCCGAGCTGCACGCTGAAGATGGACCGGGACCGCTCGGTCACCGCCGCCTTCGACATCCCCGGGCAGGCGCCCGCCGCCGCGCCGGCCGCCGCAACCGCCGCCCGGCCGGCGGCCGCCGCTGGTACAACGGGGTATGCGCTGCGCCCTCGTCGCCGGACACGTGTGCGTCGACCTGGTACCCGACCTGCCGGCCGTGCCGCACGCCCGGCCCGGTGAGCTGGTCGAGGTCGGTGCGCTCGCGGTACACGCCGGTGGGTGCGTGGCGAACACGGGCGGCGACCTGGCCGCCCTCGGGGTACCCGTCGAGGTCGCCGGGGAGGCCGGCGACGACGAGCTGGGCGTGACGCTGCGCCGGCTGCTGGCCGCCAAGGGCGTGGGTACCGGTCAGCTGCGCCTGCGTCCCGGCCGCTCGACGTCCTACTCGCTGGTGCTCGAACCGCCCGGCGTCGACCGGTCCTTCTGGCACCACGTGGGCGCGAACGCGGACTGGGACGGCACCGACGTCGAACTGTCCACTGTGGACCTGCTGCACGTCGGGTACCCGTCGCTGCTGCCGGCCATCGCCGCGAACGGTGGGGCGGCGCTGGCGGCGCTGTTCGCCCGGGCCCGCGCGGCCGGCGTCACCACGTCGCTCGACCTCGCCGTGCTCGACCCGGCCTCGCCGGCCGCGCGGTACGACTGGGCGGCGTTCCTGCGCCGGGTGCTGCCGCTGGTCGACGTCTTCTCGCCCAGCGTCGAGGACATCCGCAGCGCGCTGGGCCTCGACGTCGAACGGGACGCGGCCGGCCTGCGCCGGTTGGCCGACCGGTTCCTGGCGATGGGTGCGGCGGTGGTGATGCTCACCGCCGGCACCGCGGGCATCGCGCTCAGCACCGCCGACACCGCGCGGCTGCCGGCGGGCTGGCGCGGCCGGCGGCACTTCCTCGTCCCGCCGCGGGTACCGGTCCGCACGACCGTCGGCGCCGGTGACGCGGCCACCGCCGGACTGCTGTGCGGGCTGCTCGCCGACCTCGATCCGGCCGGCAGCCTCGACCTCGCCGCCGGTACCGCGGCGGCCCGCGTCAGCGGTGCCCCGATCGGTACCACCGCTCCGGCAGCTGGGCGAGGGCGTCGTCCAGAGTGACCGTGGGGGAGTACGGCCGACCGTGCGAGCGGGTGATCGCGTTCAGTTCGGCGAGCCGGCCGCGGACCTGCCCGATCGCCGCCGGGTCGCGCGCGACGACCGCGTCGCGCCAGACCGACCGGCCGGCGAGGTACCCCGACGCGCCGGCCCGGCAGGCGATCTCCAGTTGGGTGCGGAAGTCCGGGTACCCGACGCCCGCGGACAGCAGCACCCACGGCACCGGTACCGCGGCGGCAAGCTCGGCGCACGCGGCGGCCGCGGACCGGCGCCCTTCCGCGGTGTCCACGTACCCGGGGAACTCCACCTTCAGCAGGTCCACGCCGAATCCGGCCACCTCGGCGGCGGACGCGACGATGCCGTCGACCCGCCGTTGCCGCCACGCGGTGCCGGTCGGGTCCTCGCCCGGCAGCGGGTACCACACCGGCTCCACCACCAGCGGCAGGCCGATCGCGGCACAGCTCGCCACCAGGTCCCGGACGAGTTGCCGCTGCGCGTCGGCGACCGCGGTGTCCGGCCGGTAGTACCACAGCAGCTTGCCGAGGTCGGCACCGGCGCGCTTGATGTCCTCGACCCGCCAGCCCTCGCGCAGCCGGGTGCGGCGCGGGCCGGGCGGATGCCGGTAGTCCTCGTCCTCGATGCTGCACACGACGCCGACCGTCGCCGGTACCGCGCCGGAGGCCACCAGGTGACCCAGCCCGTACAGCGGATCGAGCAGCACCGCCGACACGGTACCGGCGACCGCCCGGACCACCGCGTCCTTCGCGGCCACAACGTCCCGGAAGCCGACATCCGGCCCTTCACCGAGCAGCTCGACGAAGTCGGAGAGGTGGTCGATCGCGCAGATCAGGAAGTACCCGTCGGCGCTGGTGACCCGCTGCATCCCGCGGATCTTTCCGAGATCGATGCTCATCTGCCGCTCCCGAACACGTGGGCGTTCACCCGCTGTACCAGACCGGCCAGCTCGGCGAGCTCGACCACCTCGACGCCGGCCTCCTGCAACGTCTCCGCACCCCGGCAGTCGGCGAACGTCGGTGGCTCGCGCATCGCGAAGACCACCCGGCGGATGCCCGCGGTGAGGATCAGCTCGGTGCACGAACGCGCGCGCGACCGGCGGGTGCTGCACGGTTCCAGCGAGGTGTAGATGGTGGCCCGGCGCAGGTCGACGCCGGTGAGCGCGGGCTTGCCCAGGGCCGACTCCTCCGCGTGGTCGGCCGGGTCGGCTTCCCGCGAGTACCCCCGGGAAAGCTCCCCGCCGTCCGCGCCGACGACGATCGCGCCCACCGCGTACGCCGTCGTCGCGACCGGGCACGACCGGGACAGCTCGATCGCGGCCAGCAACCACCGTCGATCCGCGCCGCTCATCCGCTGCCGTACCGGTCGCTGAGCGCGTACCGCAGCAGCACCACGTCGCCGATCTGCCGCACCTCGACCAGGGTCGCCCGGCGGCCGGAGTGCCACGGGAACGCGCCGTCGCCGACGAAGCGCGGTGCCCGGGAGTCGCCGACGAAGAACGGCGCGACGACCAGGTGCGCCTCGTCGGCGAGCCCCGCGGTCAGGAACCGGGTGTGGACCGCGGTGCCGCCCTCCACCATCAGCCGCCGGATGCCGCGGCCGGCGAGGTCGTCGAGCACCGTACCGAGGTCGACCGGGTCACCGGCGTCCACCACGGTCGCGGTGCCGCCGAGCCGGCCGCGCGCCTTGTCCAGGGCCGGGGAGGCGCAGTAGACGAGGCGGTCGGCGGTACCGGCGGTGAAGAACGCGGCCGCGGGGTCCAGGTCGCCGTGCGCGGTGACGGTGACCTTCACCGGCGACGGCGGCAGCCCGCGGGCGACCCGGGCCGCGCGCCGCGCCGCGGACCGCACCAGCAGCCGCGGGTTGTCCCGCCGGACCGTGTTCGCGCCGACCAGGATCGCGTCGCACCCGGCCCGCACCGCGTCGACCCGGTCGAAGTCGGCGTCGTTGGACAGCAGCAGCCGGGTGTCGGAGCCGTCGTGGATGTAGCCGTCGATCGACATCGCGCAGCTCAGCAACACGTACGGCCGGGACTCCACACCGGCAAGCGTAAGCGGTGCGGGTCACCGCGCAGGTGGCGTCGCCGGGGTCGAGCCGAACGCGGTGAGGAACCGGTCGCGGAACGCGTCCATCCGCCAGACCGGCGCCTGCGCGCCCGGGTTCAGGCCGTCCTGCCAGCCCCAGCCGGCGATCCGGTCGAGCACGGCCGGGTCGTGGGCGACGATCGTGATGGGCACGTCCCGGCTCGCGCCCTCGCCGCTGACCACCGGCGCCGGCTGGTGGTCGCCGAGGAAGACGAGGACCAGATTGTCGGTACCGTAGGTCCGCACGTAGGAGATCAGCGTGCTCACCGAGTACTCGATGGAGTGGAGGTACGCGGCACGCACGCGGTCCCGGGAGCGCGACACCACGTCCGGCGACTCGCCGGCCTCCGGCATGCCGGTGTACACCTTGCCGTTGCCGAGCGTGTTCCAGTCCAGCAGGTGCGGCAGCGGAGCCCACGGCGCGTGGCTGGACAGCAGCACGATCTCGGCCATCAGCGGATCGTGGGGCAGCGTCCGCTCGTTGCGCTGGAACGACGACAGGGTGAACTGGTCGGGGATCGAGGCGAAGTTGAACAGCGGGCCGCGGTACCCGAGGTTGCGCACCGTGTAGAGCTGGTTGTAGCCGTAGAACGCGCCTTCCGGCCAGACCCCGAACACGGCCGGCTCGACGCCGACGGTGCGCCAGCTCGCCGTCCGGAAGGCACGGTTGAGCGTCAGCCGGTCGCTGGCCAGCAGGTCACGGTACCGCTGCTGGTTGTCGATCCACAGGCCGGACAGCAGCGTCGAGTGGGCCAGCCAGCTACCGCCGCCGAAGGTCGGTGAGGTGAGCCAGCCGCTGCGGGCGTGGTACCCGGCCGCGTTGAGGCTGCGGTCACCGGCGGCGAGCAGCGCGCCCATCTGCGGCGCGTACTGCGGATCCTCCAGCGCCACCCGGCCGTAGCTCTCCACGAAGGTGACCATCACATCCTTGCCGCGCAGTGCGGTGAGGAGCTGGTTCCCCGGGGTACCGCGGAAGGCGTCCACCTTGGCCTCGTTGGCGAACAGTTCCCGGTCGTGCAGCCCCTGGCGCACCTGGTGCAACCGGTCGTAGGCGAGTACCGCGGCGCTGCCGGACGCGACCGGTACCCCGGGCAGGATCTGCGCGCCGAGCCCGGTGCAGACCAGCCAGGCGACGCCGATCCCGGCGACGGTGCGGATCGCGGCGGTACGGTGCCCGGCCGCGAGCCGGGTCAGCCGCAGTGCGGACAGCGCCATGAGCACGACCAGCCCGACGACCAGTACCCCGGCGAGCACCACCGCCACGACCGCGCCGGCCCCGCCGTAGGAGCGCCGCACGAAGTCCACCGCGTCGCCCAGCAGGATCCAGTCGAGCACCGGGTCGAACGGCCGGTCGAGGGTCTCGTAGAAGCCCATGTCGACGAACTTCACGACGGTCAGCAGGCCGAGGAACACCCCGAAGATGATGGCCACCGGCCGGCGCAGCCGGGGCGGCAGGGTCAGCACGAGGGCGCCGACGATCAGCCCCTCGACCGGGATGCGCAGGAACGACCACGGCGAGATGCGGGCGAGCTGGTTCGGTACGACCAGGGCGAACAGCAGGAGCAGCGCGGCGCCGATCGTGGCGGCCCAGCGGGCGGTCCGGCGGATCCGGTCGCGCCGGCCGGCCGGCGCGGCAGCGGGTGCCCCGGGTGCAGGCGCGTCGGGCGCGTCGGTGTTGACGGCTTCGTCGGTGGGCACCGCTTCGTCGGTGGGTACGGCGTCGTCGATGCTCATGACACGAACGGCAGTTGGGAACGCGCGGCGCGGTTGGCCTTGGCGGCCAGGTAGCCGGCGTTGGCGGGGGACAGGTACACGCCGGTCGCGATGCGCTCGGTCACGATGATCCCGAGCCGGCACAGCTGCTCGACCTTGTCCGGGTTGTTGCTGAGCAGGGCGACCCGGCCGGCGCCGAGGGCGTGCAGCATCTGCGCCGCCACCGTGTAGTCGCGCTCGTCCTCGCCGTGCCCGAGCGCGAGGTTGGCCTCGTAGGTGTCCAGGCCGGTGTCCTGCAACGCGTAGGCGTCCAGCTTGGTGTACAGGCCGATGCCGCGGCCCTCCTGGCGCAGGTACAGCAGGAAACCGCCGGCCAGCGCGATCCGCTCGACCGCCTCGCGCAGTTGCGGGCCGCAGTCGCACCGCTGGCTGCCGAACACGTCGCCGGTCATGCACTCGCTGTGCGGGCGGACCAGCGGCGCGGCGCCGCGGGCCGGGTCGCCCAGGCGCAACGCGATGTGTTCACGGCCGTCGACCAGTCCGTTGAAGGTGACCACCCCCGCGGTCGTGGCGAAGCCGTCGGGGAAGCGCAGCGGTACCGTCACCTGCGTCCGGACGGTTGCGGCCGGCAGTCTCACGGGGCGGCTCCTTCCTCCGGTACCGCGGGTACCCGGATACGGCGGATCAACAGCACGGCGGCACCCGGCAGGCTCGACGCGAGCACGAGTGCGCCGTACACCACGGCGGTGGCCACGCCCTGCGTGGCGGTCAGGCCGGCGGCGCCGAACGCCCACGCGGCCACGCCCTCGCGCGGCCCGAAGCCGGCGACGTTCGCCGGCAGTCCCATCGCGAGCAGCGCCAGCAGGGTCAGCGGGACCAGCCGGGACAGCGGCGCGGTGGCGCCCGCCGTGCGGGCGGCGACCAGGAACGTGGCCAGGTGTCCCAGCATGACCACCGCGGAGGCGAGCACCACGCCCGGCCAGTTGCCGCGCCCGAGCAGGCCGTGGCGGATGTCGGCCGCCGCGGTGCGCGCGGCCCGCGCCCACCGGGACGGTCCGCGCCGCAGCAGCCGCCCCAGCAGTACCACGACGAGCCCGCCCAGGACGGTCAACCCGACCGCGGCCGGCAGGTAGGACCGCACCGGCGACGGCAGCGCGAACAGGATCACCACCGCGATGGCGGCCTGGACGACCTGGCCGGCGATGCGTTCCCAGACGACCGCGCGGATACCGCGGCCGACGTCACCGGCGTCGCGCCCGGTGCGCACCGCGCGGTGCACGTCGCCGACCACGCCACCGGGCAGCGTCGAGTTCAGGAAGACCGAGCGGTAGCAGTGGGCGACCGCGGTACGCAACGGCAGCCGCACGCCGAGCCCGCCGGCGACCAGGCTCCACCGCCAGGCGCAGCAGATCGTGGTCAGCGCGCCGATCGCCAGCGCCGCGACGAGCGCCTCGGTGTTGATCAGGCGCAGCCCGCCGAGGAACGGGCCGGTACCCAGCCGCCACAGCAGCAGGGCCAGGATGGCGACGCCGCCGACCGGCCGTACCCACGTCCACCGCGACCGCGGCTGCGGTACCGGTACGCTGCGCAAACTGGCCTCCTCGGGAGAGTCTCTCTGCGTCACACGGTCAGTCGAGCTTGAGGGTTCAAACACACCCGGCGAGCAGATCGGTGTGCTGGACCACCACCCCCAGCCGGCCGGCGGCGGCCGCCGCCAACCGGCGCCGTGCATACGGCCCCACCCGTCCGGCGAGCTCCGGCCGCTGCTCGCACGCCGCCCCCACCCAGCCCCGCAACCACTCGGCGGCGAGGTCGGCCTGGTCCGGTCCGAGCCGCCACGGGCTGGGCCGGGTCAGCACGCCGACCCCGTGCCTCCGGAACGCCGCGACGGTGGCCTCGACCGCGTCCGGCCCGAGCAACGTGCGGCCACCGGCAGTACGGCGCTGATGAGCATTGAACGCCTCGGTGATCTCCGCGTCCAGTGGATCGGGCGGGGTGAGCTCGACCCGGCCGATGACCGAGACGGTCAGCAACGCGGGGCAATCGGCATCGACGCAGGTCACTACCAGTCGCTCGATCTCCGTGGCGGTCAGCATGTCCAGCAGCGCGGAGGCGGTGATCAGAGCGGCGCCGGCCACCTCGTCGGCAGTCAGCCGGGTGATGTCGCGCCGCCGGGTCTCGACCGTCATCTCGATCCCGGTACCACCCATCCCGGCCCTGGCGAGGTCGAGCAGGTCGGGATCGCGGTCGTAGAGCACCCAGTGCTGCGGGCCGGGCAACTGCGGCGCCAGCCACCGGCCCATCGAGCCGGTACCGGTGCCGAGGTCGTGGATCACCGGGTACCGGCCGAGCAGCGCGGCGACCAGGTCCCGTGAGCGGGCGGCGGCGTCGGCGGCCTCGCGCAGCCGCAGCCATTCGGCGAACCTCACCCGACAACATCCTTGCTCGCTCCGCTCATGTGACGGCTCCCAGGGCCGCCGCCACCTGCCCGGCGGTGACCGCCCAGCCGGTCAGCGTGGTGCGCCGGGCGCGGGCCGACCCGCGGAGCTGGCGGCGCAGGTCGGCGTCGGTCAGCCAGCGGCGCAGCGCACCGCCCAGGGCGGCCGGGTCGTCGGGCGGTACGAGCAGGCCGGGCAGGCTGCCGTCCGGCGCGCGACCCAGCGCCTCGGGCAGCCCGTTCGTGTCCGTCGCCACGACCGGGATCCCGCGCGCCAGCGCCTCGGTCACCACCATGCCGTACGTCTCTCCACGGGAAGCCAGTACGAGCAGATCGGCGTGCGCGTAACGGTCGTTGAGTGCGGTAGCCGTCTGCGACCCGACCAGGCGCACGCGGTCGCTCAGCCCCTCGGCGACGAGCTGGCGACGCAGCCGGTCGACGAAGTCCGGATCCCGCGTCAGCGAGCCGACGCACAGGCAGGTCCACGGCACGTCCGCGAGCTTGGCCAGTGCCTGCGCCAGGACGTCGTACCCCTTGTGCGGCGTGACGGCCGCGACGCAGATCAATGAGGTGCCGTCCGGCGATCCGGGCGCCAGCCGGGCCGGATCGACACCCGGAGTCGCCACGTGTACCCGTTCCGCAGTCAACCCGTACCGGTCGAGCAGGCGCCGCCGGGTCCACTCGCTCGTCGTGACGATCGCGCGCGCGGCCGACAGCGCCACCTGCTCGGCGTCGTCGTCGAGCGGCATGTGCACGAGGATGACCAGGCGCAGCCGGTCGGCCTCGGGTACCAGCACGTCGGGAACCGCGGAGGCGATCAGGCCGTCGAGCAGGACGAGCGCGCCGTCGGGTACCGCCCCGAGGGTGGCGCCGAGGTAGCCGCGCTCGGTGTCGGACGGCTCCGGCCACCCACCGGGTACCGCCAGCTCGCGCACCGACCAGCCGGTGGCGGCCAGCCCGTCCAGCACCCGGCGGTCGTAGATGTTGCCGCCGCTGGGCGTGGCCGGATCGTCGATGTCGTTCGGCAGCACGACGTACAGCGGCCTCATAGCGCCCGCTCGTAGCTGGCCCAGGCCAGATGCGACTCGTGCAGGGTGACGGTGATCCCGGCCAGCCCATCGGTCGGTACCCGCTGCGCGAGCCGATCGGCGATGACCTGCGCCAGTACCTCCGTCGTGGTGTTCCGCCCGGCGAACTCGGGCTCCTCGTCGAGGTTGCGGTAGTTCAGCTCGGCGAGCACCGCGCGCAGCTGCCCGGTGGCCAGGCCGATGTCCACCACGATGCCGTCGGCGTCCAGCGCCGCGCGCCGGAACGTGGCGTCGACGATGAACGTCGCGCCGTGCAGGCGCTGGGCCGGTCCGAAGACCTCGCCGCGGAAGCTGTGGGCGACCATGATGTGGTCACGAACGGTCACGCTGAACAAGAATTCACTCTCCGCCGTAGGTGATGAGGTGGCACAACGCGGGTAGGTCGCCCGCGGCCAGCCGGGCCAGCACGTCGGGCAGCTCCGGGAACGGCGACTCGCCGGTGATCAGCGCGTCGAACGCCGGATCCCGCAGCAGGTCCAGCGCGAGCGCCAGCCGGTCGGCGAAGCCGCGGCGCGCCGACCGGGCCGGGGAGACGGTGCCGACCTGGCTGCTGCGCACGGTGAGCCGGCCGGAATGGAACGACCCGCCGAGGAAGAGGTGCACGGGCCGGTCGCCGTACCAGCTCAGCTCCACGACGGTACCCTCCGGCGCGAGCAGGTCCAGCGACCGTTGCAACCCGTCGGACGTGGCGCTCGCGTGCACCACGAGATCGCGACCGCCGGCCGCCTCACCCGGTGTGGCGAACTCGACGCCGAGCGCGGCCGCGACCACGGCCCGGTCTTCGTCGATGTCGACCAGTTCGACGTGGGTACCCGGGAAGCGCGCGAGGATGCCCGCCACGGCGCAGCCGACCATGCCGGCACCGAGCACGGTGATCCGGTCGCCGACCAGCGGCGCGGCGTCCCAGAGCGCGTTGACCGCGGTCTCGACGGTGCCGGCGAGCACCGCCCGCCGGGCCGGCACCTCGTCGGGTACCGGGGTAACCGCGCCGGCCGGCACCACGTAACAGGTCTGGTGTGGGTACAGGCAGAACACGGTGCGGCCGACCAGCTCGTCCGGCCCCTGCTCGACGACGCCCACGTTCAGGTACCCGTACTTCACCGGCCCGGGGAACTCACCCTCCTGGAACGGCGCGCGCATCGCCGCGTACTGGCGCACCGGTACCCGGCCCTGGAACACCAGCGTCTCGGTGCCGCGGCTGATCCCGGAGTAGCGGGTCCGGACAAGTACCTCACCGGGGCCGGGATCGGGCACCGTCAATGTCCGAAGCTCGCCGTGACCGGGGGAGCGCAGCCAGAAGGCGGATTCCTTGTCCGTCACCCGGCCGCCTCCTCGCATAGTCTCGACCGAACCGAACGGTCGCGGCCCACGTGTCCCCGATCAAGGTCCCCCAACATTGTCACGGAGGCACGGTGCCAACGGTTCGAACTGGTCCTGTTATCGGGCTGATCGCGCAGGTTGTCCTGCTGGTCGGGCTTGCCGGTACCGTCGGGCTCGGCGCCGCGGGCTGGCTGGCCGGCCTCGTCGTCGGGGCGGTGACCTGTGCCGCACTGATCGGGGGACTGCACCGGACCGGGGCGCCCGGGCTCGGACCGGCCGACCGGGTCACGCTGGCCCGCGCGACGCTCGTCGGCGGGGCCACCGCGCTGGCCGCGGACTCGTTCGACCGTCCGGTACCGGTACCGGTCCTCGTCGCCCTCGTGCTCGTCGCGCTCGCCCTCGACGCGGTCGACGGGAAGGTGGCGCGGCACACCGGTACCGTGAGCGAGCTCGGCGCGCGCTTCGACATGGAGGTCGACGCGTTCCTGCTGCTGGTGCTCAGCCTCTACGTCGCCCGGCCGGTCGGAGCGTGGGCACTGGCGATCGGTGCGATGCGGTACGCCTTCGTGGCGGCGATGTGGGTACTGCCGTGGATGCGGCGGACCCTGCCGCCCCGGTACTGGCGCAAGGTGGTGGCGGCGACCCAGGGGATCGTGCTGGTGGTGGCGACGGCCGGCGTGCTGCCCCGGGCGCTGGCCGCCGCGGCGCTGGCGGCGGCGCTGGCCCTGCTCGTCGAGTCGTTCGGCCGCGACGTGGTGTGGCTGTGGCAGTGCCGGGTCGAGCCGGGCGTGGTCCGCGGCCGGCTCCGTGCGGAGGCCGCGCGGCAGCCCTAGTGCGAGGATTCGGACGTGGGTGAGTTCGACGCGGTCCTGTTCGACGCCGGTGACACGTTGATCCGGCTCTCCGGAAGCGGGGAGCGGCTGCTGCACCGCGCGGCCGCGTCACTCGGTGTCGACCGGCTCGACCCGGCGGAGACCGCCGGGGTCTGGCGGCGGGTGCTCGACCGCAGCGGTACCGCCGAGGAGCTGGCCAAGGGACGTGACCTGTCCAACGCCCGGCACCGCAAGGTGTGGGTGGAGCTGTACCAGACGGCCGGCTGCGAGCGGCTGGTACCGGGCCTGAGCGAGGCGCTGTACGAACTGACCGTCTGCGCCGAGTCGTGGGAGGCGTTCCCGGACACCCTGCCGACCCTCACGGCGGTGCGCGACCGTGGCCTGCGCGTCGGCATCGTCAGCGACACCGGTTTCGACCTGCGCCCCGCGCTGGACCGGCTGGGGCTGTCGCCGTTCGTCGACACGGTCGTCATGTCGTACCAGTACGGCGTCTGCAAGCCGAACACCACCGTCTTCCTGACCGCGTGCGACCAGTTGCGCGTCGATCCGCGGCGCACGCTGATGGTCGGCGACAACCCGCTCACCGACTCCGGCGCGGTGGCCGCCGGCCTGTACGTGTTCCTGCTGCCCCGGCCGGCCCCGACCGGGCCGCGCGGGCTGGGGCACATCCTCGCGCTGACATGATTCCGGCCCGGTGCCCTTGTCGGGGCGCCGGGCCGGAGTCGGTGGAAATTACACGCCGGACGTGATGGCGATCTTCTGCGGCTCGGTACCCGCGTAGGCACCGGCCACCCGGATGTTCAGCACACCGGCGTCGTAGCTGGCGCTGATCGCGTCGGCGGTGACCCGGGCCGGCAGGGCGAAGGAGCGGCGGAACGAGCCGTACCGCACCTCGCGCAGGCCGCGCTCGGCGTCCTCCTGCTCGTCGCGGCGCTCTCCGCGGACCACGAGCCGGCCGCGGTCGACCTCCACGGTCACGTCGTTCTCGGCGTCCACGCCGGGAAGCTCGACGCGGACCAGGGCGTCCTCGCCGTCCCGGCTGATCTCGGCGGCCGGGCTGAACTCGCGAACCGGCAGGGTGGTCCGGCCGAAGGTGGCCCGGACCAGCGCATCGAACTCGGCAAACGGGTCACGCCGGGTCCACAGCGTCAAAGCACTCATAATGATCTCCTAGAAAACGTAGCTGGCTACACCGCGTCCAACTTGAGTCTGGCCGACTCAATTCCCGGGAGTGGGCCGCGTCACGGACCCGGAACCGGGCCGGTCCGTGGCCGCCCCCACCGGTCGGCCGGGAGCTGGCCGCGGTGAGCTAGTGCCCGTGCGCCGCTCGGATGGCGCGGACGAGGGCCGGCAGGCCGGTCAGCAGTGCGTCGCGTTCGGCGCGGGTCATCGAGGACACCCACCCGTCGAACTGTTCGTGGAACGCGACCGCCATATGCCGGTGCAGGGTGCGTCCCTTGTCGGTCAGCCGCAACCGGTACACCCGACGGTTGTCCGGATCGCGTTCCCGCACAAGGAGTTTCTGGCGTTCCAGCTCGGCGGCCAGCCGGCTGACACTGCTCTTCTCCAGGCCCAGCCGCTCGGTCAGCTCGCGCTGTGACAGCGGGGTGTCGGTGTCCAGCTCGTGCAGCGCGAACGCCTGCGACATGGACAGCGGATGCCCCGGTACCGTCCGCTCGGGTTGCAGCAGGCCGGTGGCGCGGACGAGATCCATGACCAGCTCGTGGATCCGCTCCGCCGACGAAGAGTTGTGCTCTGCAACTTTGCGGCGTACCGTGGGCATGGTTGCAGCATACAACTCAAGGGGGCGTCCCATGCGTATGCCACTGCACGCCGGTCACCGCAACCTGCCGGGCATGTTCTCCGGCCGGCGCAGTCGGTTCTACGACTTCGCCGCGCGGCGGCTGCTCCGCCCGTTCTACCGGCGGCTCGCCGACGACGTCGCGGCCACCGCACCGCAGGGCGGCGCGGTGCTCGACGTGGGCACCGGGCCGGGCGTGCTCCTGGTCGAGGTCGCCAAGCGCCGTCCGGACCTGGCACTGGCCGGGATCGACCTGTCCGCCGACATGGTCGCCGTGGCCGGCCGCAACCTCGGCACCCGCGCCGACGTCCAGGTCGCCGACGTCCGGGTCGCCGACGTCGCCGACCTGCCGTTCCCGGACGGCTCCTTCGACCTGGTCGTGTCCTCGTTGAGCGTGCACCACTGGGACGATCCCGGCGCCGCGGTACCGGAGCTGGCCCGGGTGCTGCGTCCCGGCGGCCGGTTCGTGGTGTACGACTTCAGGTTCGCGCCGTTCGACGAGCTGGCCGCCGCAGCCCGGGCCGGTTCGCTGTTCACCGGGCAGCCGCCGCAGCGCTCGCTGATCCGCACCGGCGTACTGCTGCACCCGCGGTGCGTGCGGTACGTGATGACGGCGCGGTAAATCGATCGAACCTGCACACCGTTGCGGCCTAACCTCTGCGGGTGAAGAAGCCGACAACCCGGTACCAGCGAAAGAGTGTGCTGTTGACCGACCGGTGCCGCGCGCGCCTGGCCCGGTTCACCGATCCGGACAGCGCCGAGGACGACTACTACAGGTTCGCCAACCGCGGCAGCTGACCGGTGGTGTCGTGGACGATCCAGACGTTGGGTTCCCAGTAGTCGCCCCGGTTGCGTTCGCGGTCGATGCGCACGGTCGCGAGGCCCGCCGGGAACACGTAGTCGCCGGTCTCCGGAAACGGCATGCCGGTCCACGACTCCCAGTCCGCCACGGTGCCGGCGATGTGCAGCGATCGGGGGATCGCCGGCCCGAGGCGGGCACCGAGCCGGGTGTGCACCCGGATCCACGGATCGAACGGCAGCCCGTCGGCACGGGTCCACCGGACGTACCGGTCGATCGGGATCGTCGGGTACCGCTCCTTCTGGCTCGGCCGCACCGGCGCGATCAGGTGGGTCAGCCCGGCGTCGCGGGCCAGCGCCGCCATCGCCGCCAGCAGCACGCGGGCGAGGCCGCGGCTGCGGTGCTGCGGCGGTATCTCGGCGGCGAGCGCCGACGCGGCGGTGGGCTGCCCGCCGGCCGACCGCAGCCGGAAGCCGGCGGCGATGGTGGCGTCGATGCCGGGCCCGAGCCCCGCGTAGGTGCCGTCCCAGCCGACCGGGATCGTGTGCCCCTCGGCCAGTACCGCGTCCTCGTCGGGTTCGTAGAGCACGAACTGCCAGTCGGGGAAGTCCTCGTACAACCGCGCCCAGTACCGGTTGAGCTCCTCGCCGTGCAGGTTGTACTCGGGCCAGACCGCGCTGCTGAGGTCTTCGATCCGCTCCCACAGCTCCGGTCGTTCGCTGTAGCGCACCACCCGTGGGGCCATCCGCTGAGTATGGCGCCATTGCGCGCCGCGCCGGTAGGGGAGCAGGATTCCGTCCGATGAACGCGTCCCGCCCGGCCGGCCAGGTCGGGCGGGACGCGCCGTGGCGTACCCCGTACCGTCAGCGTCGCGCGTCGGCGAGCCAGCCGAGCTGCTGGGTGCGCACGCCGGCCTGGAAGCGGCTGGTGGCACCGAGCCGGGTGGTCAGGTCGGCCATCATCCGGCGGACGGTGCGCAGGGACACCCCGAGCTTGCGGCCGGCCGCCTCGTCGGTCAGGCCGCGGCTCAACAGCTCCAGCAGTTCCCGCTCGGTCGCGCTGAGCCCGTTGCCGTCGCGCCGCGGCGGGGTGCCGAACGCCTGCGCGCCGCGCCAGATCTCCTCGAACAGCGCGGCGAGCGCGGCCACCAGTGTCGGGTGGTGCACGAGGATGCCGCCGGTGCCGCACCGGTCGCCGGGTACCGACGGCAGCAGCGCGGTGGCGCCGTCGACGATGAGCAGGCAGACCGGAAGCGCCGCGGCGATGCGGATCTCGCAGCCCAGCCCGATCATCCGGCGCAGGTGCCGGGCCAGCGTTGCGTCGGTGCGGACCCGGTACGGATGCACCGCGGCCACCCGTACCCCCCGCGCGCGCATGCTCTCCGCGAGCGCCGCCCGGACCGCGAGGCCGGCCGGGTCCGGGTGGTGGTCCGGCAACAGCGCGACGACCTCCTGCTCGGCCCTCGCGGTGATCCATTCCACCCGGCTGCGGATGTCGTCCGGCTCGCCCAGCCGCTCCAGGTCGCCCCCGGCCACCGGCAGGTGCAGCGCGGCGTACGTGGCCAGCAGGTCGGCCGCCGCGGCCCGTGCGCGTTCCAGCCGTTGCTGCCGGCCGGCGATTTCCATGCGGTGCTGGGCGAGCAGGGCCTCCAGCCCGATGTCCGGGCTGACCGGGCGCCAGCGCCGGGGGTCGGCCACGGCGGGCCGGGCCAGGTTCAGCCCGGCGAGCTGATCGAGGCACGCGCGTACCGTCTCCGCCGGAATGTCAAGCCGGTCAACGAGATCGTCGACGCCCCAGTCCGGTCTGGTGAGCATCGCCCGGTACACCAACTCCGCCTGCCGATCGAGTCCGAGCGCGTCCAGCATCGGTCCCCCCTCTCCGAGCCCCCCGGCACCTACATTCTGGCCGGCGCGGCGGCGGCCGGCCAACGCTCGTTGGCAACAAGTTGCCGGGGCACGGAGATGCCGGACGGCCGGCGTGACAACCCGATGATCTCGGGTGAGCATTGAGCCGGCGGAGGACCTGCGACGGTGTTGAACACCGCGTTGACAAGGAGTATCCGTGTCTCTAACGCTGCCTCACCTGTCTCCCCGCGAATGCGAGACCCTCCACTACATCGCGCAAGGCTGCACTTACGGTCAGGCTGCGCGGCGCATGGGCATCAGTGCCCGCACGATCGACACCTATCTACGGCGGATCCGCGCGAAGACCGGCGTGCGTTGCCTGGCCGAACTCGTCCGGCTGTCATTGTCACTGCCGTCCGGGCCTGTCGCGCAATAGTTCGCGGGTACCACGCCTCGCGCGCGCGGAGGCTAGCGCAGCCGTCGCCGCGACCGGGATGGGTCCTTCGTGTCATGGCATCGAACCGGCTCCCTGTCGATAGTTGGGTCATCCGGAAATCACCGGAGCAGATCGCAGAGGAGCCCACGATGGAACACATCGGTTTCGCGCCCGACGACGATGAGTTCAGCTCGCCGATCGGCGGTGACTACCAGGGCGGCTGCCTGCCCAGCCACCCCGGCCTGGGACTGTCGCACCGCACCCGGTCCCCGCGTCCCACCAACGTCGCCTGAGCGCTTACGCCACCGCACCGACAACGCGAGAGGGAAAGGGGGCCACGGCCGTGGAGGCGTTCCTGTTCGCCCAGTCCGACGACGATTTCTACGCGCCGCCCGGCGCCATCTCCCGGCGCGGTGTCGAGTACCGGCCGGCGCGGGTACCCGACGGCTGGACCGGTACCAGGCAAGACATCTGGACCCAGTGGTACACCGGCGACCGGCTCGGTGGTGTCGAGGACGGCTGGAAGGTGCACATCTCGGCGCGGCCGGACCAGGCGGCCGAGGTACTCGACGACGCGGCCGCGGTGCTGTTCGCGCACCGGGTGCCGTTCAAGCACCTGAGCTGCTCGCGGTTCTTCCTGCTCACCGGTCACAAGCACGCCGCCCGGCAGCAGGCCGGGAAGTTCATCGCCGCCTACCCGCCCGACCAGGCCACGGCCAGGCGCCTGCTGCAGGCGCTGGCCGAGGCGCTGGCGGACCGGGAAGGGCCGTTCGTGTTGACCGACCGGCGGTACGGGCCGTCCAGCGTGGTGCACTACCGGTACGGCGCCTTCGTGCCCCGCCAACGCGTCCGCGCCGACGGGCACGCCGAACTGCTCGTGCGTGACGGCACCGGCCGGCTGGTACCGGACCGGCGCGGCACCCGGTTCGTGCTGCCCGACGGCATCACCGATCCGTTCACCCCGGCCCCGGCCCCGGCCCCGGCCCCGGCCCCGGCCTCGGTCACGGCCCCGGTCACGCCGCCCGCGACCGCGACGCCGGACCTCGGCGGGTACCGCTTCGAGCGGGCCATCCGGCACAGCAACGGCGGCGGCACGTACCAGGGTCGCGCGCTCGCCACCGGCCGCACGGTCTTCATCAAGGAGGCCCGCGCGCACACCGGCCTGACGAGCATGACCTCTGCCGCACCGCAGCGGCTGCGCCGCGAGTACGCGACGCTGTGCGCCCTGCACGAACGGTACCCGGGATGCTGCCCCGAGCCGCTGGACTACTTCCAGGAGTGGGAGCACGAGTTCCTCGTCACCGAGTTCGTCCCCGGTCGCTCGCTGCACGCCTGGATGGTCGAGCACAACCCGCTCATCCGCCCGGTCGCCACGCCGTCCGACTTCGCCGCCTACTACGAGCGGGCACAGCGGGTCGTCGACGCGCTGGACGTTATCCTGCAACGGTTGCACGACGCCGGGTACGCGTTCATCGACGTCAATCCGCACAACGTGCTCGTCGATGACGACGACCGGCCGCGGCTGGTCGACTTCGAGGCCGCCGGCCCGCTGGACGGGCCGCTGGAACCGATCGGCGCGCCCGGGTACTTCGCGCCGGCCGACCTGGTCGGGGACAACCCGCTGGGGTACGACGAGTTCGGGCTGTCCTCGCTCGCGCTCGGGCTGATCGCACCGCTGAACTGCACGGCCGACCGCAATCCCGCGGTACTGCGGCATCTGCGGCACGAGTTGGCCGGGCGGGCACGGGTACCGCGGCGGTTGTGGCGCATCGCCACCCGCTTCCGCGCACCGCGGCCGGACGCCGCACCGACCCCGCAGGCGGTTGCCGCCGACCCGGTGCCGCACCTGGAGTCGTTGCGCGACGGGCTGTTGCGCGGCCTGCTCGCCGCCGCCGACCCGGACCGCGCCGACCGGGTGTTCCCGATCGGGCCGAGCGGATACCTGACCAACGCGCTGTGCGTCGCGCACGGCCTCGCCGGGATCCTGCACGCCCTGCGGCGCTGCGGTGCCACACCGCCCGACGGTACCGTCGCGCACCTCGCGACCCGGTCGCTCGCCCGGCTCGACGAACTGCCGCCGGGGCTGCACGTGGGTACCGCCGGCATCGCCTGGGTGCTCGCCGACCACGGACGCCTCGACGAGGCGCAGGCGTTGCTGGACAACGCCGACCGGCATCCGGCGCTGGAGTCGAGCGCGACTCTCGGCCACGGCCGGGCCGGGGTCGCCCTGGCGGAGCTGGCGCTGTACCGGTACACCGGCGACGAACGGTTCCTCGACCGCGCGCTCGCCCAGGCCGACCGGATCGGCGGCCTTGACGACGGCGACCTCGACGACACCGTCGGGCTGCTGTCCGGCCGGGCCGGGATCGCCCTGCTGTACCACCGCCTCGCCGCCCTCACCGGCCACAGTGGACAGTTGCGCCGCGGCCTCGGGTACCTGCACGGCGAGCTGGACCGCGCGGTAACGTCCGACGGCGGGCTGCTGTTCCCGGTCTCCGGTCGCGACGGCCGGCTGATGCCGTACCTGTTCGCCGGCTCCGCCGGGGTGGGCCTGGTCGCCAGCCGTTACCTCGCCACCGCGCACGACGAGCGGCTCGCCGCCGCACTGCCCGCACTGCTGGCCGGTGTCCGTTGCCCGTACACGTTCTACGGCGGGCTGTACAACGGGATGGCCGGGCTCGGCCTGTTCCTCGAAGACCACGGCCGCCGGCACGGCGACGCGGATGCGACCCGCGCGGCCTACGACATCGGCCGGCGGATGTACCTCTACGCCATTCCCGGCGCGTCCGGTACCCACATCCTCGGCGAGCACGACCTGCGCCGCAGCTGCGACCTGTACAGCGGCTCCGCCGGCGCGCTGCTCTTCCTCGACCAGTTGCTGCGCCCCCGCGAGGACGCGTTCTTCACGCTCGACGCGCCGGATACGGTGCCGGCAAAGGAGAACCGGCGTGCAACGGTCGACCGCGGTGCCGTACCGCACCGCCACCCAGTCGTCCCGACCACCGGGGTCGGGATT
>VAWN01000071.1 GCA_005885555.1 Actinomycetota bacterium | reverse complement strand
CAGAACGCCGCCGCCGAGGCCGCCCCGTACCTGGACGAGATGGCCGACACCCCCGACTGGGCCGCCCTGGCCGCCGTACTCCGCCGCATCATCGCCGGCGAACGCAACCCCGACCAGCTCCTGCCCGGCCTCGACCCCACCGACACCGCCGTCACCCAAGCCGTCCTCGCCCACCTCACCGACCCGCCGCCGGAGACCACGCCATGATCAGCCGAAAGGTTTGTGCCGCCATCTCCAACTGGGCTAGACAGGTCTCATGACAGAGACGCCAGCAGGTGAACACCCGCTTCCGCAGATCACCGATCGGCAGACCTGGCAGGCGAAGCTCGACGAACTGCGGGTCAAGGAGAAGGCCCACACCAGGGCCGGGGACGCACTGGCCGCCGAACGCCGTCGGCTGCCGATGGTCGAGGTCGATGCGCGGACTGCGCTGATCGGAGCCGACGGTCCGGTACCGTTGATCGACATCTTCGACGGCCGGTCCCAGTTGATCGCCTACTTCCACATGTGGCACACCGGTAGGCCCGCGGCGGAGCAGTGCGAGGGCTGCACGTTCTCCACGAGCCACATCAACGAGTTGTCGTACCTGCACTCGCGGGACGTCAGCTACGCGACCTTCTGTCAGGGACCGTATGAGGAGAGCTCCCGGTACCGCGACTTCATGGGCTGGACGGTTCCCTGGTACTCGGTGCCGCCGGAGGCCGTCGACCGGTTGGTCGCAGGCCGGTACTTCGGCATCCTGGTCTGCTATCTCCGCGACGGTGACCGGGCTTACGAGACCTACTGGACCACCGGCCGCGGCAATGAGGTGATGGCACCGTCGTACGGGCTACTGGATCGGACCGTCTACGGCCGGCAGGAGTTCTGGGAGGACTCGCCGGAAGGCTGGCCGCAGCACTGGGACTCCAAAGGCGGCCAGTTCCGGCTGGACGGCCGCCCGACCGCCCAGTGGTCGCGGATCAGGGCCGGACGCGACGACGACCTCGGCACCACGTCCGCTGATCATCACCCAAGCCAGCGGCGATAACAGTCACCCCTCGGTCAGGTCGCGGTACACCCGCTCGTACCCGTCGGCCATCGCGGCCAGGTCGAAGCGCCCGGCCACGTGCGCGCGGCAGTCGGCGGGGCGTAATCGTCGCGCCTTGCCGATCGCCTCCGGCAGCTCCTCCGGGCCGTCGCACACGACGCCGGTGGTGCCGTCGACGACGACTTCGGGTACCGACCCGGCGCGCAGCGCAACGACCGGGGTGCCGCAGGCCATCGCCTCGATCATCACCATGCCGAACGGCTCCGGCCACTGGATCGGGAACAGCAGGCAGGCCGCCGCGGCGTACAGCTCGCGCTTGCCGGCCGCGTCGACCTCGCCGACGTACTCCGCGTCGTCGCCGAGGCGGGGCCGGATCTCCTGCTCGAAGTACTCCTGCTCGGGGGGTTCGCTGGCCTTGCCGGCGAGCCGGATGTGCAGGCCGGCGGCGCGGGCCGCGTCGATCGCCAGGTGCGCGCCCTTGTCCGGCACGAACCGGCCGACGAACAGCGCCCAGTCCTCCTTGTCCTCGCGGAACGGGTAGCTGTCCAGGTCCAGCCCGTTGGGTACCGTGGCCACCCAGTTCAGGTCCGGTGCGGCGGCCCGCTGCGCGTCGGAGATCGCCACCAGCGCCACCGCGTCACCGAGCCGCCGGTAGTACTCGGCCATCTCGCCCTCGACCGGGCCGTGCATGGTCGCCACGGTCGGGGTACGGCGACCCAGCGCGGTCAACGGTCCGGCGAGCGTGTGATCGTGTACCACGTCGGCGTCGGTCTCGTCGATCAGTTGCGCCGCGGCGGCCGCGTGCACCACCTCCGGTACCGGGTCGCCGAGCCGCTTCGACGGCGGGTCCGGGTATGTCCGCCGGAACTCCGCCGGGGTACCGTCCTCGCCCGCCCCGATCAGCGTCACCCGGTGTTCCCGCCCGGTCAGCTCGTGGACCAGTCCGGAGACGACCTCCTCGATGCCGCCGTACGCGTCGGGCGGGACGTTGAACCACGGCGGCGCGACCATCGCGATGTGCATGCCCCCCTGTACCCAGAACCGGGGCGGCCCAACGGCGGGCCGCCCCGGTCTTCTGCCACTGATCAGGCGCTCGGCGCCCCGTAGACCTCCAATTCGGACATGTCCAGGAACAGGCAGCCGGAGAACGGACCCGGGCACAGCGTCGCCGGGTCACCGGGCAGCTGGTTGTTGACCATCGTGAACCGCACGAAGTTCACCGCGGCGGCACCAGCGGTCAGCGGTACCGTGTTGAGCCGGTGCCGGTCGGCCACGCCGAAGGTACCGCTCGCCGCGAGCGTGAACGTGGTGCCGTCGACCGAGGTCTCGACCTTCCAGTCCTTGGTCGAGGCACTGCCGCCGTCGCCGCAGGTGTTACCCGGGTCGATCGCCACGGCCGCGATGTCCACCGCGTGCGGCAGCTTCACCGTGACGAACTTCGGCAGGATCGCCGCCGGGCTGGGATCGGCGGTGCTGCCCCACCCGTTGCCCAGCGACTGGTCGATCGCGCTGGCCGGGCCGCAGCCGAACTGGGTGAAGTCCGGCCCGTTGAACGCCGCGACCGCCGCGCCGCCGGCCAGGGCCGCCCAGTCCCGGCGCAGCTGCCAGTCCCTGGTGCTCGGGTGGGAGGCGACGCTCAGCGTGGTCACCTGCCGGTCGTACCCGGGGCTGCGCGCGCTCACGTCCGGGTACGTGCCGGGCAGGATCCCGGTGATCGTGTAGTGCCCGGTCGCGTCGGTGGTGGCCGCGTAGTCGCCGGGGAACCCGGACGCGTGGCCGCCGAACCCGACGACCGCACCGGCGATCGGCTGGTGGGTGTCCTGGTCGGTCACCACACCGGAGACCGAACCGGTCGGGGTGCCCGCCGCCGGCGGCATGGAGAAGTCCTCCACCGGCTGGCTGTCGTCACCGTCGACCGCGCCGGCGAACCAGCCCATGCCCCGGTGGGCGAACACCTTCCAGATCTTCGTGTTGCCGGAACCCTGGCTGAGCACCTGGTCGGCCATCAGGATCGCGTTGCGCATGTCGAGGTACGACGGGTTGGCCGGGGACAGCTCCATCGCCCGGGTCACCAGCGACTCGGCCCGCCGCGAGCCCAGCGCGGTGCGCAGGTCCCACAGCGTCTCGCCCCAGATCTCGCCGTCGGCGTGCACCTCGGGGATGCCGATGATGTGGCCGAAGTCGCCGTAGGTGTACCCGCCCGGCCCGGCACCCGGGGTACCCGGGCACTTCGGCGAGGTGGTGCCCACCGGGCAGTCCATCGGCTGGGTGCGGATCAGGTCCTGGCCGGCGCCCACGTAGTTGCCGATCCGGACGTCACCGGGATCCGGCGTGTCCGGCTGGAACCCCTGGTTGGTGAGGAAGTCCATCGCGTACCAGTCGCTCCACGCCTCGCCCATCGAGCCGGCCTGGACGTTGCCCAGCGTGGAGACGCCGTTCGCGTCCACCACGAGCCGGTTGGACAGGCCGTGGGTGTACTCGTGGTACACCACGTCCGCCTCGTCACCGCCGTTGGACGGGATGAACGGGTCGGTCGGGTCGGCCGGGTTCGGGAACAGGTACATCTGCATGCGCGGCGCCTGGCCGTCGGGCAGCGTGGCCATGTTCGCGTTGTCGGTGTGGTTGGCGTCGGGCAGCCCGTTCGCGGTGTTGGACCCGTCCTCGATCTCGGCCTGTACCGCGTCGCCGTCGACCGCCTCGAAGTTACCGGCGGTGCGGGTGAACCCGATCGGCTCGCGCAGCAGGTGGTCGTGGTACTTGCCGAGGTAGTAGAAGACCTGCACGCCGTTCTGGTTGCGGTTGGTCTGCCACGAGTTCGGCGTCTTCGGGTCCCACGAGCACTGGAACTGCGCGGAGCACCGCGGGTCGATCGGGTTGAAGTTCTGGAACGGGAAGTCGAACACCCGCTTCCCGCTCGGCGTGATCTCCTCGGACGGCTCGGCCGTGTTGTCGTCGTTGGCGTCGTTGTAGACGTGCGCCGTGTTGCCGGCCAGGCGCGGCGAGTCCTTGGGCAGCCAGCCGGGCGCGGTCAGGTTGCGCTCGGTCTGCACGCCGCCGTTGGGGGCGCCGGGGTAGTAGTCCCACGCCAGGCCGTTGTCGCTGTCGACCAGGCTCTGCCGGTACAGCACCTTGCCGGACGCGGCGTCCACAATGGACAGGTAGATGTCCCGGCTGTTCGGCATGGTCAGCGTCTGCCACGCCAGGCGCAGGCCGCCGAGGGTCATGAAGTAGGCGAGGTCGGCCCGCTCACCGGTGCTGAACACGGTGCTGCGCCGGGCGCCGCCCTTGGCCGTGGCGGTCGCCGGCTTCGCCGCCGCCTCGACGCTCTGCGTCGCCGCGACCCGGGCCTTGTCCGCCGAGATGCCCGGCGCGGCCGCCGCGGCCGGAAGCGCCGGTACCGGCGAGCCGACCACGTTGATCAGGCGACCGTCCTTGGTCACGTTGGCCTGCAGCCCGTTGCTGAACACCGGGATGCCGCCGACCGACTGGACGAAGCTGAGGTGACTGGTACCGGCGATGTCGACGTAGCTGCGCCGCAGGGTCAGCCGGCCGATCGCGCTCGCGTCGAGGCCGAACACGTCCTGGTGGGCGCGCACGTAGTCGAGCGCGACCGTGGCGGCCGGCTGCCGGCTCGGCGCGGTCAGGAAGCCGTCGGTACGGCCGACGTTGCGGGCCGTCGAGGTCAGCGGATCGATGGAGACGACGCCCTGGGTACCCAGTTCCCTGCGCAGGGCCGCCACCCCGGCCTTGGGCCGGGCCGACAGCTGTGCGGCCCGGTTCTGCAACGCCTTGGCGTTGCCGGGTTCCTGCCGGGAGTCGTAGAACGCCGCCTTGCCGGAGACGCCCGGATTGCGGTTGGCCCGCCCCGGATCGTCCTTGGCTTGCGCGGGTTGGGCCGAGAAGCTGGCCGCGGTGAGCGCCAGTACCGGCGTCACACCGAGAACCAGAAACCGCCGGATCTTCCGGCGGCCTAGTGACAACATCATGTTCCCCCCACTCCATGAGAGAAATGAAATCGATACATGGAACTGTATCGACCTAACCCGAGTACTTCGCCATCAGCCCGGACAGCGTGCCGATCACCGGCTTGAGCCGCTCGTCGATCCCACCGTCCACCGCCAGGATCTGGTCGCCGCCATAGATCACCTGATAAGTGAACAGGTCGGCGCCTTTCGCCGGCTGTACCTTCGGCAGGTTCGCGAAGTTGGACTGCTGCAGTACCGTGCGCAGCTCGGCCAGGTCCGCCGCGCGCAACGTGCCGGATTTGTGCACCGCCGGCCGGGTACGGGTGACCGTGTACCCGCCGTCCTCCCGGACCGTGAGCTGATCGTTGACCCCCATGATGCCGCCCTGCCGGCCGAACTGGACCAGCACCGCCGTGGGGTCGGCCGGGGGCCGTGCGCTGCTCGTCGCCGGCGCGGGCGCCGGGGCATCCGACGGCTCGCCGGCCGGCGAACCCCGCGGTGCCGCCGAGCCGGCTGCGGACCCGGTACCGTTCGCGCACGCCGCCAGCCCGAGGACCGCAAGAGCGAGGAGTACCCCCGGAAGACGCCGCACCGGCCCATCCTGGGGCTAATCATGAGAGCGCGTCAATGGCCGAGCAGCCGGGCGACCTGGACGACCGGCCGGGCCAGCTCGACGACCTGCGCCGGGTCCTTCAGCCGGCCCGGCCGCCAGCTCATCAGGTCGGCGCCGTGCAGGCTCCACGCCGGTACCCGTCCGGCCAGGTGCTCGGCAGCCAACCGCGGCCCGATCAGCTGCCGGCCCGCCACCGGATCCTTGGTGCTCACCTTGAACGCCTTGTCGAACTCCTGGTACCCGAGCGCGGTCTTCCCCTCCCCGAAGACCGCCCGGCCCAGCTTGGACAGGCCGTGCCGGGGCACCACCGCGACGGTCGGGCCGGGTCGGCCCAGCCGCACCACGACGACGGTCAGGTAGTGGGTGCTCGTACTGGTGCTCGTCGACGTGGTGCCGCCCGCGCTACTCGTCGTCGAGGTGCTCTCGGTCTGGTAGTAGTAGTCGGCGACGCTGACCGGGTACCCGTCGACGACGCCGGACAGCATCAGCGTCACGCCCCGCGACCGGGTACCGGGAAGCCGCCGCGCCCACTCGACCCGCGGCTTGTCCGTGTACGTCCAGCCGTGCTGCCAGGCCCAGTGCTGCAGTGCCGCGCGGCGGCGTCGCTCCCGCCGCACGGACACCACGATTCCCACCACGATCAGCACAACCAGCGCCGCGCACCCGACGCCGATCAGCACCGGCCAGATATCCATCGAGGCCCGCCATTCGTTGACGCCGGCGAAATGCCGGGCGTAGCTTCGCGGCATGTCGCTGCTGTCCGATCTTGCCAGCGCTGTCGCCACCGGGTCGGTCGAAGTCGTCGATCTGACCGCGCCACTGCACGCCGATACGCCGATCCTGGGGCTGCCCGAGCCGTTCGGCAACACCTGGCCGTTCGAGCTGGTCGAGATCAGCCGGTACGACGCGCGCGGGCCGGCGTGGTACTGGAACAACATCCGCACCGGCGAGCACACCGGTACCCACCTCGACGCGCCGGTCCACTGGGTCACCGGCCAGGACAGCGAGGACGTGTCCCAGGTACCGCCGGCCCGGCTGGTCGCGCCGGCGGTGGTGCTGGACTTCGCCGACCGGGCCGCCGACGACCCCGACTTCCTGCTGTCCATCGACGACGTCACCACCTGGGAGGCCGAGCACGGTCCGCTGCCCGAGGGCGGCTGGCTGCTGTACCGCACCGGCTGGGACCGCCGCGGCGACAACCCCGACGAGTTCGCCAACGCCGGCCACACGCCCGGCATCGCGATCGACTGCGCCCGCTGGCTCGCCGAGGAACGGCCGGTCATCGGTGTCGGCGTGGAGACGGTGGGTACCGACGCCGGCCTCGCCCACTCGTTCGACCCGCCGTTCCCGTGCCACACGTACCTGCTCGGCGCCGGCAAGTACGGGCTGACCCAGCTGCGCAACGTCGACCGGCTCCCGGCCCGCGGTGCGGTGCTGATCGTCGCGCCGCTGCCGATCGTGCGCGGCTCGGGCAGCCCGTGCCGGGTACTCGCGCTCGTCGGGTGACGCGATGCGGGTCGCGGAGGCCGTCGGGCGGGTACTCGCCGACCTGGGCGCCGACCGCGCCTTCGGTCTCGTCGGCAGCGGCAACTTCCACGTCACCAACGCGCTCACGGCCGCCGGGGTACGGTTCGTCGCCGCCCGGCACGAGGGCGGCGCCGCGGTCATGGCCGACGCCTACGCGCGCCTCTCCGGCCGGCTCGGCGTGCTCACCGTGCACCAGGGGCCGGGGCTGACCAACGCGCTGACCGGGATCGCGGAGGCGGCGAAGAGCCGCACCCCGATGGTTGTGCTCGCCGCGGACACCGGCGCGGCCGGTGCGCGGTCCAACTTCGCGCTCGACCAGGCCGGGCTCGCCGCCGCGGTCGGCGCGGCCCACGAGCGCGCCGCGACCGCGGACTCCGCGGTCGACGATGCGATCCGCGCGGTGCGCCGGGCCAGGGCGGAACGCCGCACCGTGGTACTCAGCCTGCCGCTGGATGTCCAGGCCGGCGAGGCCACGGTACCCCCGTCTGTGGTGCTGCCGGACGAGCCGCTGGTCGCGCCGGCGCCCGCAGCGGTCGGGCAGCTCGCGGATCTGCTGGCCGGCGCGCAGCGCCCGGTGTTCATCGCCGGCCGCGGCGCCCGCGCCGCCGGGCCGGCGCTGGCCGACCTGGCCGAGCGGTGCGGCGCGCTGCTGGCCACCTCCGCCGTCGCGAAAGGCCTCTTCTCCGGTCCTTGGTACCTCGACGTCGCGGGCGGGTTCGCCGCGCCGCTCGCCGCCGAGCTGATCCGCGGCGCCGACGTGATCGTCGCGTGGGGCTGCACGCTGAGCATGTGGACCACGCGGCACGGCCGGCTGATCGCGCCCGGCGCGACGGTGGCCCAGGTCGACGTGGAACCCGCGGCGCTCGGCGCGAACCGGCGCATCGACCTCGGCGTGGTCGGCGACGTCGCCGCGACGGCGCGGGCTGTTCTTGCTGTTGTGCCGCCGTCGCGTGGTTACCGGACGGGTCCGCCGCCGCACGGTGCCCGCTGGCGGGACGTGCCGTTCTCCGACGAGACCGGCCTGGGGCGCATCGATCCGCGTACGTTGTCGATCGCGCTGGACGACCTGCTGCCCGCCGCCCGCGTGGTGGCCGTCGACTCGGGCAACTTCATGGGGTACCCGTCGATGTACCTGTCCGTACCCGACGAGCGCGGCTTCTGCTTCACCCAGGCCTTCCAGTCCGTCGGGCTGGGACTGTCGACGGCGATCGGTGCCGCGCTGGCGCAACCGGAGCGGCTACCGGTCGCGGCGCTCGGCGACGGTGGGTACCTGATGGGCATCAGCGAACTCGACACCGTGGTGCGGCTCGGGCTGCCGATGATGATCGTGGTGTACGACGACGCGGGGTTCGGCGCCGAGGTGCACCACTTCGGGCCGGACGGGTACCCCTTGGACACGGTCACCTACCCGGACACCGACCTGGCGGCGATCGGGCGCGGGTACGGGTGTGCGGGGGTCACGGTGCGCGAGCCGGCGGACCTGGACGCGGTACGGGAGTGGTTGGCGGGACCGCGCGAGCGGCCGCTGGTCGTCGACGCGAAGGTGGTCGCGAACCGGGGATCGTGGTGGCTGGAGGAGGCGTTCCGCGGCCACTGAGGTGCGCTGCGCCCGCGCGGCCTGCCTGGGCTTCGCGGGCGCCCGCGCGGTGTGCCGGGGCTTGGCCGGCACCCGCGGCGCGTGCCGGGGCTTCGCCCGCGCGGCGTGCCGGCTTGGCCGGCGCCGGTCGGTTACCAGGCCAGCCCGTTGCGGAAGGCGTATCCGACCAGCTGCGCCCGGTCCCGCAGCCCGGTCTTCGCCAGCAGGTGATTGACGTGCGTCTTCACCGTCGCCTCGGTGATGTACAGGTTCGCCGCGATCTCCGCGTTGGACCGCCCGGCGGCACCTCGGCCAGTACCTCCACCTCCCGCGCGGTGAGGCCGTGTTCCCCGGTCCGGTCCGCCGGCTACGGGGTCGCCGGCCGCGCGGCGAGCGCCGCCAGCAACCGCCGCCGCGCTCGGGTCGAGCAGCGCGTCCCCGGCGGCCACCGCCATGATCGCCTGGCGGATCTCTTCGGCACCCGCATCCTTCGTCAGGTACCCGCGCGCCCCCGCCGCCAGCGCCGCGAACACCCACTGGTCGTCGCTGTAGGTCGTCAGCACCACGACCCGGATCCCCGGCTCCGCCTCCAGGATCCGGCGCGTCGCGGCCACCCCATCGCAGCCCGGCATCGACAGGTCCATCAGCACCACGTCCGGCCGCACCGCGAGCGCCTGGCGGGTGGCGTCGTCGCCGTCGGCCGCGGTACCGACGACCTCGATGTCCGGCAGCAACCCGAGAATCATCGCCAGGCCGTCGCGGACCACCTTCTGGTCGTCGGCGACCAGTACCCGGATCACGTGCCGCCCTCCTTCACCGGCAGCCGCAGCTGCACCCGGAACCCGCCGTCGACCGGGCCGGCCGTGGCGTGGCCGCCGAGCAGCGCAGCCCGCTCGGCCAGACCCGCGAGGCCGTAGCCACCGGACGGTCCCCGCGCGGTCGCGGCTTCACCGGCCCGGTCCACAACCTCCACGTGTACCGCGTCATCCGACCACGACACCGCCACCGACGCGGTCGCACCGCGCCCCGCGTACTTCGTCGTGTTGGTCAGCGCCTCCTGCACCGCGCGGTACACGGCGAGCCCCGCCTCCGGTACCAACGGCTTGGCGGTACACCGTGACGGTCAGCGTGACCGGCAGCGCGTTCGCCGCGCGTACCTCGTCGATCAGCTGCGGCAGCATCGCCGGCCCGGCAGCGCGTCACCGCGCAGCGCGGACACCACCCGTTTCGCGTTGCCCATCCCGTCACGGGCCAGCGCCTGCGCCCGGCTGACCTGGTCGACCAGCCGCGGATCCGCGCCGGTCGTCCCGGCCCGCAGCCGCGCACCCGCCAACTGCACGGACAGCCCGGACAGCGTGTGGGCCAGCACGTCGTGCAACTCGCGGGCCAACCGGGTGCGCTCCGCGAACGCGGCCGCCTGCTCCCGCGCGGCCCGGGTCGCCGCCTCCTGGGCCAGCAACGCCTCGGCCGTCTCCCGCGCCTCCCGGCTGATCGCCGCGAACGCCCCCGCCGCGTACGTGAACCCGGCGCCGAGCGCCACGCCGATCGCCGCGGTCAACGGCCGCGCCGACCGCACCGCCACCGCGTACCCGACCGCCACAAGCACGATTGCCCCGGCCGCGAACGCGGTCCGGCGGGGCAGCCGCAGCGCGAGCGCCGCCACCGCCATGTACCCGATCACGAAGCCGGAACCGTTCGGCTGCACCAGGCTCAGCGCCGCGCCCGCCAGTCCGGTGACCACCGCCGCCACGGTGTACAGCGTCTTGTGCTCCGGCAGCGTCAGCACCACCAACCAGCCGCCGACGGCGACCGCGAGCAGCACGAACAGCAGCGCCCGGTCACCTGCGTCCGACGGCTGGCCGGCAGCGAGGACGGTGACGGTCACCGCGGCGATGGTCAGGTACCCGAACCGGACCAGCCAGGTGCGCGGATCGCGCATGTGTCACCCCCTCGGTTCCGGTCCGAGTCGGTTTTCGTTCGACTCGGTTTTCGTTCCGGCGTCAGGCCCGGGCCGCGGCCGGCGGAATCGGCGCCGGGGTGGACCGGTCTGCCCGGAGTCAACCCTGGGATGGATGCGGCGGCGAGCCGGGGAATCGATCGCGACGCCGACGCGGGTGAAAGGGGTGCCGCTCATAGCGTCGGTGCGTTGCTGACGGATCGACCCACCCGGAGGAAGCGATGTCCACCAGCCAGTACGTTCTCAACCTCGGTCTGCTCGCGGTGATCCTGGGCGGCAACCTGGGTACCCCGAACCATGACGCTTCGCCGGCTGATCCTGCCCCTGGTGCTCGTCGTGATCGCCGGCTTCGTATATCTGCGCGACGTTCCTACCCCGGCAACGATGCGTACCTGGAGATCGCCGGCGCCCTGGCCGGGGTACTGCTCGGTGTCGCGGCCGCGATGCTGGTACGGGTACGGCGCGACCGCGAGCGGGTACTCGCGACCGCCGGGGCTGCGTTCGCGGCGCTGTGGGTTGCCGTTATCGGGGGCCGGATTCTGTTCGCCTATGGCGCGACGCACTGGTTCGCGCGGGAGATCGGGACGTTCTCGGTACAGCACCGGATCGTCGGGGCGGGGGCGTGGACGGCTGCGTTCGTTCTGATGGCGCTGGCGATGGTGGCGGTACGGGTCGCGATCGGCGCCGTCCAGCGCACCCGAGCCCTCCGTGGTACCGCGACAGTCGCCTGACGTCGTCATGACAGTCGCCTGACGTCGTCACTGCGACATGCTGAGTGCTGGTCGCCTCCCTGGACGAGGCGAGGAAGACCGGGCTGCGCAACCGGGCCGACCTCGCTATTCGGATCGGGCGAACGGCCAGCGCATTCGCAGGGGCCGCTGGCCGCGAGGACGCGATTGACAGCAGCCGTGACCGCAACGTCAGGGCACGTCGGGTGTGACGGTCACCATCCCAGCGATATGCTTCGATACACTGCGCCACCCAGCGCCGTTCTATTGGTGGTAGACGTCGGCGCGGTGATCGATGCGTACCACGTGCACCGTGCGGGCCGTGTCGTCGATGCGGTACACGACCCGGTAGGCGCCACGGCGGGCGTTGTGGTAACCGGCCAGTCGCGGGCCATCCAGCAGCGGACCGGTGATGAACTC
>VAWN01000147.1 GCA_005885555.1 Actinomycetota bacterium | reverse complement strand
TTGCCTCACCGGTGGCTGGGCGTCGACGAAGGCCAAGGTGTACTGATCTGCCGCGAACCGGGCGTTACTGAAGGTGAGGACGGCGCCTGTGGTCGGCGTCCGGACGTGCCGATGTGCGTGCAGCGTCAGTGGCCAGTGCGGCACGCTCCTGTCGTGCTTCACGAGGTGTGACTTTCAGCCGTACTTGTCACGAGCGGGGTGCGCTGAGTTCGGACTCTGACCCCGTTGGTCAGAGGTGGTTGTCGTTGGATTCGAGCGGGAGCTGGCGCCGATCGGCACTTTCAGGCTTGTTGTCACTACCGGCGGTGCGTGCCTCGATGAGCGCCGCGACCTCGTGGTGGCCGCGCCAGCGTGCCTTGCCTGCCGGTGTGTCGCCGTGGGCGGTCTCGTGTACGTGCGGGTCGGCGCCGCGGTCGAGTAGGAACGCGACCGTTTCGGCGTGACCCAGTACGGCGGCGGCGTGCAGCGCGGTGTACCCGTCGCGGTGGTGCTCGTTGACGTCGGCCCCGGCGGCGAGCAGTTCGGCGAGCGTGTCGACCCGGTTCGCGGCGGCGGCGAGGAGCAGGTTGTCCAGGGGCAGCCCGGCCTCGGCCAGCGCCCTGGCGCTGCGGTGTGTACCGCGCTCGATGCACCAGAACATCGGCTCGCCCGGCGCCCACAGGTCGAGCCGCGCGCCGGCTGCGGTGAGCACCCGGACCAGCGCGCCGTCGACCCCCGCCTCGGCCGGGTGCCTGCTTGTCAGCGTCAGCGCGAGCGTGGTTGCGCCGACGCCGCCGCCGTAGAAACGCGCCGCCGCGTCCACCTCGGACCCGCGGTCGAGCAGGAGTTGGGCGACGTCGGCGGCGGTGGGCGGGGTGCGTTGCCGGGGTGCCTCGGTGCCGTTGGCGGCGCAGTAGTGCAGCAGGGTCGCCCGATGCTCGCGCGGTGAGCGGGCGTGCACCAGCCACGGTGCCTCGTCCAGCAGTGCGCGCAGGGCCGCGAGGTCACCCGCAGCGACCGCGTCAGCGGCCCGTTCGAACAACACGTCGCGTTCCCGCTGCGTCCCGGGCGGGCCGGCGGTCCCGGTAGCGGTGCTGTCGAACGGTGTCGCGCCGCGGAAGTTCCTGACCGACGGCGAGGCGCCCCCGGCCAGCAGCGCCGCGATCGTGGCCGTGTCGCCGCTCGCGGCGGCGAGGTGCAGCGGCGTGTCGCCGTCGGGGTCGGCCACGTCCGGGTCCAGGCCGGCGGCCAGCAGCAGCGGGACCGCCGCGAACCGGCGCTGGCGGATCGCCCAGCCGAGCATGAGGTGATCGGTGTACCGGTACCGGGTGGACAGGTCGGGCGCCGCTGCCAGCCGCCGGTCCAGGTCGGCCCTGTCCAGCCGGACGCAGGCCGCGATGATGCGGTCGACGTCGTCGAGTCCGACTGTGCTCGCGCCCCGCTCCCGCAGGGCGGCGGCGGCCACCTCGTGCCCGGTGCGCACGGCGACGGCGTACGCGGTGCGGCCGTCCCGGTCGACCGCCGCCAGGTCGACGTCGCTGGCGAGCAGCGCGTCCAGTAGCGGCCCACCGCGTCCGAGCAGGATCGCGGCGTGCAGGCAACTACCGAGGTTGCCCCACCAGCGCCCGGCCGCGGTGGGGTGCGCGCCGTGGGCGAGCAGCAGCCGCGCGCTGGCCGCATCGTCGTGGAAGACCGCCACCTCCAACGCCTCGCGGGCCTGCCACCACGGTGGTCCGGCGGCCAGGATCCGCGCGACACACGCCGGGTTGCCGCCCACGACGGCATCGACGAGCGGGAGGTTGCGCCCGGCGGACGCGTCGGTCGGCGCCAGGCCGGCCCCGGCCCGCAGCAGCAGATCCACCAGTTCGACGCTGGCGGCCTCGCGGGCCGCGTTGCGCAACGGCGAGTGGCGCGCCTCGTAGCTGTCGACGTCCTCGTTCGGATCGGCGCCGAGATCCAGCAGCCGCGCAGCGATGCGCACCCGGCGGGCGGCCACCGCGGGATCGCCGCGCCCGAACCGCGCAGAACAGGCGTACAGCAGGGGCGTCCACCCGCGCGGGCCGTCCGGCCGGGTCGCGCGTTGGGGCCGCTGCGCCAGCAGGGCCAACGCGGCCTCCTCGGCACCGACGGCCGCGGCCAGCGGCAGCGACCGGTGCGGCAGCGCCGGATCGGCGGCCAAGGCGGCAGCGGCGTACGGATCGCCGACCAGCGCCGCGTCAACCACGGCATCCACGCCGGCCCGCACCAGCTCGTGCTTCAGGCGCGTCCAGGTCGGGAAGCCCGCCTCGCGGGCCACAACCAGTTGCGCCTCGCTGAGCGTGAACGGCGTCGCGAGCACCTCGGCGACCGGCCGCCCAGCGGCGCGGGGCAACCGCGCGATAATCCGGGCCGCCGCGTCAACGTCGCCACGCTGATGGGCCCGACGCAGGTCCTTCGCCCGCTTGCGCTGCTGCGCGAGATCCGGCCGTGCCACGTCGGACATGTGACCACCTTCCAGCGCTCCGGGTGTCCGCTGGCACCGGGTGGAAGACAGTCGTCAACCGCACGTCGAAAAGCGATTCGAGACGGGCGCAGCCCTTTCCGCGGACCGGGTGCACTCTCGGGTGCCCAGCCAATATATAACGTGTCGGCATCGACCGACACGGCGAAACCGGCGTTGACGGACGCGGATGAGTGGTTCGAGACCCACACCGACCGGGCCGCGCCGCAGCGGTACATCCACCGCAACGCGATCTTCGGCGGCGCGTGCCCGATCCCTCCGTACCCACGTGCGCCATCAATG
>VAWN01000146.1 GCA_005885555.1 Actinomycetota bacterium | reverse complement strand
ACGCCGCTGAGACTTCCATCCTTCCATCGTGCACGGTACGGGAAACTCAATCCCCTGGTGAGCCGCCGACACACCACGCAGGGAACGCGCGCTCCGCGGCAGAAGCGGATATACCTGCCGCAGCGTGGCCGGGCTGGTCTGCCTCATCCCGCATCCAGGTCGACTCCTGCCTGGTCGCCGTACTCGGCCGTACCATCGACGGGTGCTGGTACTGATGCCCCTACCGGACCGCGATTTCGACGTGACCGAGGTCGCCGTACCGTGGCGGATCCTCACCGCGGCCGGACACCGGGTGTGCTTCGCGACCGAGTCGGCCGGGACCGTGCCGGCAGCCGATCCCCGGCTGCTCACCGGCGTCCTCTTCGGCCGCCTCGGCGCGACAGACGAGCCGAAACGCTTCTACGACCAGCTCACCGCGAGCCCGGAGTTCCGCGACACCAACGCATGGGCGGACCTGGTTCCGGCCGGCTACGACGGGCTGATCCTGCCCGGCGGGCACGCCCCGGGCATGCGTCAATACCTGGGCTCCGACGTCCTGCGGGACAAGGTCGCCCAGTTCTGGCAGTTGGGCCGGCCGGTCGGGGCGATCTGCCACGGTGTGCTGGTGCTGGCCCGTACCAAGGATCCACGGACCGGCTGCAGCGTCCTGGCCGACCGCCGGACCACATGCCTGCTGAAGTACCAGGAGCGCGGGGCGTACCTACTGACCGCGTGGCGGCTCGGACGCTACTACCGCACCTACCCGCAGTACGTCGAGGACGAGGTTCGGACGGCGCTGGCCTCGCCGGAGCAGCTCGAGCGCGGCCCGTGGGTGGTGGCGGCGCGCGGTACGGCCACTGACGACTCCCCGGCCTTCGTCGTGCAGGACGGCACCTACGTCTCGGCTCGCTGGCCCGGCGACGCGTACCTGTTCGCCAAGACCTTTCTCGCACTCCTGCAGCCCTGACACTGGCACCATGGTGAACGGCATCCCCGGTGGAGCGGCCACCCTTCTGGCGCGGATTCGAATCTTGGAAACAGCCGTCGGGACGCGGTGTCCGCGGGCACGCCGCACGCATCGCGCACGATCGAGCGACCCACCACCTGCCCGAACATTCTGGCAGCGGCCAGGTCAGGCTACGGAACGTAACGAGCGGAAGGCGGCAGATCAGGGCGCCCGCCTTGAGCGAGTCCTGCAGCGTCC
This sequence comes from Actinomycetota bacterium, assembly GCA_005885555.1. Classification (GTDB taxonomy): domain Bacteria; phylum Actinomycetota; class Actinomycetes; order Mycobacteriales; family Micromonosporaceae; genus AC-43. The sequence goes on along the minus strand of VAWN01000146.1, from coordinate 1,652 downwards.
CGGCGAGGGCGGTCATCGGCCACATGCCCCCATCGCAGCGGTCGCAGCCGAGTGGTGAGCTGAGTCGGCGAGCCTTCGTGTTGCTCACCGACAGGTCCACGCGTCTGAGTCGTCACGACCCCAGCTACGTCCAGTGGGTGCACACAGCAGCCCGACGCGCACGATCGGCGGCTGATGCGAGGGTGCGTAAGCCTAGACTCACCGTCGTAGCTCGGCCACCTTGCCCAGCCGCTCGAGCTTGTGCGGGTTGCGGATCGCGTAGATCCGGGTGATCCGGCCGTCCTCGATGACGAACGACACGGCCGTGTCGTTCTCGCCGCCGGGGTCGATGCGCGCCGCGATGCCGCCGTTGAGTTCGACGATGAAAGCTCTAGCGCCGGGCGCGACCTCGGCGAAGCGGGCCATCACCGGGGCGAGCTTCGCGGCCCCGCGTACCGGCTTCGGGATTGTCGGGGCCAGGCCGCCGCCATCGCCCACGACGAGCACGTCGGGAGCCAGCACCTCGAGCAGTCCGGGCACGTCGCCGGTGGTCAGCGCGGCGAGGAACCGCTCGACCACCTGCTGCTGTTCGGTGCGGCTCACCGACATCCGCGGCCGGCGCGCCGCCACGTGCTTGCGGGCCCGCGTCGCGATCTGGCGCACCGCCGCCGGCGACTTGTCCAGCGCCTCGGCGATCTCGTCGTACGGCACGTCGAAGACCTCGCGGAGCACGAAGACCGCGCGCTCCGTCGGTAGCAGCGTCTCCAGTACCGCCAGCACGGCGATCGACACGCTCTCCGCGAGCTCGACGTCCTCGGCGACGTCCGGGCTGGTCAGCACGGGCTCGGGCAGCCACTCGCCCACGTACTCCTCGCGCTGCCGCGCCAGCGTGCGCAGCCGGTTGAGGCACAGCCGGGTCACGATCCGCACAAGGTACGCCCGAGGGTCCCGGACCTCGCAGCGCTCGGCTTCGACCAAGGCTGCCCACCGCAGCCAGGTCTCCTGCACCACGTCCTCGGCGTCGGCGACCGAGCCGAGCATCTCGTAGGCGACGGTGAACAGCAGGCTGCGGTGGGCGACGAAGGGGTCCTCGCTCATGACGCGGACGCTACTCCCGGTCGCTCGGCTAGCGGCTTCAAGCCGCACGCGGCGGCGAAGCCGTCGGACTCGATGCCGAGCGCCACGTTGCCACGCGTGCTCATGTTCGCGAATGCGATCACCGAGGTGAGCTCGACCACGGCGGCAGGTCCCAGCTCGGCGTGCAGCCGGTCCACCAGCTCGTCGGTCACAGTCGGCGGTGTCTGGCTCATCGCCTCGGCGTACTCCAGGACGTCCCGCTCCAGCGGAGTGAAGACGTCCGCCTCCCGCCACCGCGGGATCTCGCGCGCCTTCTCCACGTCGAGCCCCTTGTTGCGGGTCTCGAAGTAGTTGAAGTCCAGGCACCACGTGCAGCCGACTAGCGACGCGACCGCCATGTGGGCGAACGACTTCAAGCCCTCGTCGCAGGCGTCCCACTTCTGCAGCTTGCCGCCGAGGCCGAAGCTGGCGAACAGCACCTTGGGGTTGTGCCAGTAGACGCCAACCGCCGTCGGCACCTTGCCCAGTTTCTTCTCGATCATCCGCTTGATCAGCGCTCCCTTGACGCCGGTGATCTCGGCCGGGGGGATGCGGGT
>VAWN01000145.1 GCA_005885555.1 Actinomycetota bacterium | reverse complement strand
TCGCAGCTACGCGGCTGCTGATGCCCAGGCCAGGTGGACGGCGTTGATTTGCTCGGGCGTGGCCTGGCCTGGGTGTTCGGGTAGAAACCGCGCGGCGATGATGGTGCGGCGCAGCTTGGCGATCATGTCTTCGAAGGACGGTTCGGTCTTGCAGGCGTACCAGGGTTGGCGGGTGCGCCGGTCGGTGATGTCGTTGGGGTGGTGGCCGGCCAGGGCGTACCAGACGATGACGAGACTCATGACGATCATGCTGAACGGGACGGTGCGTTGCACCGCGAGGGCTACCCGGTTGCGGGCCTGACCGATGCCCATGGGTCCCTTGGCGGTCTCGATGGCGACCTCGATGGACCAGCGGCCGGCGTAGCGGGCGATGACCTGCTCCACCGAGGTGATGGTGTCGGTGGTGAACAGGGCCAGGATGGTGGTTCTACCGGTGTCACGCACGAGGATCAGCCGGCCGGGCCGGGTGCCGAACGCCCCGTACCACAGGCAGGCGAGTTCGGCGGTGTGCACGGTGGTGGTGTGTCCGTAGCGGGTCACCGTTGCTTGCCGCCACGGCGCGTGCGTGGCGGCCTGCACCGGGCTGCCGATACGTTCACCCTTGGTGCGGGGTCGCCCGCGGCGGCCGGTTCGCGGCGGGGGTAGATGGAACAGCACCGCGTTGCGGGCCAGCCGGGTGGTCCAGGTGATGCGATCGGGCAGGTCGCGTAGCGGCCTGCCGTGGTAGGCCGCGTCGGCGGCGACGTGGACGCTGCGGTCGGGGAAGGCCCGGGCGAGCAACCCGACCAGGGTACGGGCCAGCTCGACCGGGCTGGCACTGCCTTTACCGGCCCACAGCCGAAACAGGATCGGCAGGCAGACTGGTCGGCGGCACACCGGCAGTGTCACGACCAGGCCGACGATGACCCACCGGTTGCCGCGGGCGGTCACGTTGCCCGGCTGGGAACCGTCATGAGTCCAGAACGCGTGGTGGACCGTCTTGCCGCGCCGGCGAAACAGCGTGTCGTCGACCGCCACTTGTAAGCCGACCCCGGCCGGGACGAGCCGGTCGACGATCAGCCGGGCCAGCGCCAGGCCCACCTGGTCGATCGACCACGCCGCCTGGGAGAAGAACCGGTGCGCCCGGTCGTGCGGCATCCACTCGGCCACGCCCGCCCCCAACAGCATCCCGCACACCGTGCGCCGCCCGGTCTGCGCGATCAGACCCGCCAGCAGCACCCGGAACGTGGCCAACGTTGGCACCGTGAAACAGGATCCGAACACCTCCACCAACATGGCCAACGAGGCAGGTAGGGTCACCTGCGGAAGCATCGGCGGAACTCCCTTGGTACAAGGGCGTTGTAGAGACCGCCGATGCTTCCGTCTTCACACCCTCAAGTCACGCACCTCGATCATCTGCGTGTCGCCGCCCAGCACCCACGATGCGAAAGTCGAGTGTTCCTCCCGCAGGTCCTTTATCCCTCGTTGTCACCGGCCGGCCTGCGAGACATCGCCGACGCGCAGACTCGCCTGCAACTTCGACAGGCCCAAGCCAAACTCCAGAACGATGTCCGCTCGACGCTGCTGCAGGCGATGGCGGGCCTACTGCTGGTCGCCGGCGCGGTAGCCACCTGGCGTCAGGTGCAGATCAGCCGCGAAGGGCAGATCACCGAGCGGTTCACCCGCGCAATCGATCAGGTCGGCAGCGAGAAGCTTGACGTCCGCCTTGGTGGCATCTACGCGCTGGAACGCATCGCCCGGAACTCTCCAGCCGACCGAACCACCGTGCAGTTCATCCTCGGGGCGTTTGTCCGCGGCCACACGCCGTGGGCAGTGGGAGAGCCGGCCGGACCGCAACATCCGACGCCCACGGTGGACGAGCACTTGCCGTGGCTGCAGGTCCGCCTCCCGGACGTTCAAGCCGCGGCAGAGGTGCTCGGCCGCCGGCTGGATCCCGACGCGACGTGGACCCTCTATCTGTCACGAGTGGACATTCGCGGGGTCCAGCTCGACGGGGCAACCTTGACAGACACCCAACTTCGGCACGCCAACCTGGCGCGGGCGTGGCTGCGCGGGATCACGCTCGACCGCAGCGACCTGAAGGACACGGACCTGCGGCTTGCCAACCTCGCCGAGGCGTCACTCGTCAACGTGAACCTCGCGGGTGCCTACTTGTACGGCGCCGACCTTTGCCGGGCCGACCTGCGCGGCGCCGATCTACGGGGAGCCGAAATGCGCGCGCTCCACCTCCGCGCTGCCGTGCTGACCGGCGCCCGAGCTGACGCAGGTACTGTCTGGCCCACTGACTTCGATGCCGACGAACGGCAACGGCACGGCATCGTGGAGACCTGACCCTTCGTCCCCCCGAACATTCGATCAGGTCGCCGCGCCGCACGTGATTAACGTCGTCCGTGACACTGATCGCGCATCGGTACGAGCGAGCGGCTCGCGGCAGGCCGCTCGGGGCCGTCACCGACTCGACCGTGAAACGGGCCTCAAGGCCCTCCAAGCCGTCCCAGAGGCGCACGCCGCGGCCCAGCACGATCGGCACCAAGACGACGTGCAGGTGGTCGATCAGGTCCGCGGCGAGGAACTGGCGGACCGTGCTGGGCCCGCCGCCGATGCGAACGTCCAGACCACCGGCCGCCTCACGCGCCCTCGCGAGCGCCTCGGCCGGACTCGCGTCGACGAAATGGAGCGTGTTGCCGCCCGCCATCGCCAGGCTGGGCCGCGGATGATGCGTCAGCACAAACACCGGTGTGTGGAACGGCGGATCGTCACCCCACCAGCCCTTCCACTCCTCGTCCTGCCACGCGCCCCGCTGCGGCCCGAACTTGTTGCGGCCCATGATCTCCGCGCCGATGCCGGGCCTCCACGCCGCGGCATACGCGTTGTCGACA
>VAWN01000142.1 GCA_005885555.1 Actinomycetota bacterium | reverse complement strand
CAACCAGATCGAAATCGACGGCCGCGAAGCCTTCTACAGCAACTCTTCCAAGCACCGCCCGCCGCCTGACACTCAAGATCACCAACAGCATCCGGAACTTGTGCCAGAACCAGTTTTCACGCGGCGTCGACACGCACAACGCGACCAGCCCGAGGGTGGCACTGACCGGTATGCATCCCCGCCGTATGGTGGGCACCGTGTCACCGGCCGGCCGGAATCCGCCCGGCCAGGCGTCGGTCAGGCTCCGCTCGTCACCACCGATCATGCGTTCATCGCGGGGATCGGCGAAGTCCTGGTGTCGTCCATGGTGTCACCGGCCGCTGGCCGCTAATGGAGAATGCCGTGCTTGGCCATAGGCGCACCTCCTTGCACTGTGCGCCTGTTCCTATACCCGCCGGTGACCCCAGACATTCGCCGGGCTGGATCATTAATCCAGACAGCTCGGTTCGAGTTCGAGCAGCGGCTGCTACCCCGACCGTGACCCCTGGATCGTCAACGACCAAGGGGTCACGGTCAGGGTCGCCGGGTCGGTGTGGTGTGCCAGGACCGGGCGAGGAGTTGGGTGACCTGCTCGTCGTCGAGTTGGGTGAAGTCGGTGTACCACTGGCCGTCCGCGCGGAACCGGGCGGGCATGCGTAGGCAGATCACCGCGTCGGCGTCGCGCCGGAGCAGGTCGGCGGACTCGGGGGCGCACACCGGGGCGGCGTAGAGCAGCCGGTCCGGTTCCTGGGCGCGCAGGCTGGCCAGGGCCGCGCGGGCGGTGACGCCGGTGGCCAGTCCGTCGTCGACCACGATCACGACGCGGCCGGTGACCCGCGGGGGCGGCTGGTCGCCGCGGTAGCGGCGCAGGCGTCGGTGGACCTCGGCGCGTTCCCGTTCAATGGCCGGGTTCAGTTGCTGTGCGGTGAGCCCGACCTGGGCCAGCACACGATGGTCGAGGATCGGCGGCCCGTCAGCGGTGACCGCCCCGATACCCAGTTCGGGTTACCAGGGCAGGCCGATCTTGCGGGCGACGACGATGTCGAGGTCGCCGTCGACGGCGTGGGCCAGTTCGAGTCCGACCGGTACCCCGCCGCGGGGCAGCGCGGCGATCAGCGGCCGGCCGCCGTACCCGGCGTGCTGCAGGTACTGCGCGACGTCCTGTGCGAGGGCGCGGCCGGCTTCGGTCCGGTCGGTGAACCGGTCAGGATGCTCCATCGGGCTCACCGGGTTCGGGCAGGTACCCGTCGAGGGTCAGGTCTTCGCCGGCGAGGTGGCGCTCGAACCACTCGGCGGCCCAGCCGGCGACCTGTTCCAGCGCCCCGGGTTCGGCGAACAGGTGGGTGGCGTTGGGTACCACCCGCAGGTCGGCGGCGGGTAGCGCGGCGGCGGCCTGCTCGTTGAGCCGCAGTACCTCGGGATCGCTCTGTCCGACGATCAGCAGTGTTGGTACCCGTACCCGGGTCAGTTCGGTGCCGGTGAGGTCGGGGCGCCCGCCGCGGGAGACCACCGCGCGCACGCGGCCGGGCCGCTGCGCCGCGGCGATCAGCGCGGCGGCGGCACCGGTACTGGCGCCGAACAGGCCGACCAGCCGGCGTGTCGTGGGCGGCTGCCCGTCGAGCCAGTCGATGATCCCGGCCAGCCTCCCGGCGAGCAGGGCGACGTCGAAGCGGCGCATGCCGCCGCGCTGCTCGGCCTGTTCCTCCTCGGGCGTGAGCAGGTCGGCCAGCACGGTGGACAACCCGACGCCCTGCAGCCGCCCGGCGACCATCTGGTTGCGGGGACTGTGCCGGGAACTGCCGCTGCCGTGCGCGAACACCACGATTCCGGCCGCCTGCTCGACGACGGCCACGTCCGCCGCCAGCCGCACCCCGGCGGTCGGGATCGACACCGCTGTTGCCGTAGCCATGCTCGCCTCCCGGGATGGCGGGGATCTGGTCAACCCTGACTGGTACCCGCCATCCGCGCAGCCGACACGGAGAATGGACGCCGGGTTAGCTGGCCTGATGCGCGGCGGGATCAACGCCGAGTCGTCCGCGTGCAGGTCCCCACCACTGTCGGCGGGGGAAGGGGCCGGCGGCCGGGCGGTTGTGCGGCCGGGCGGCGGGTAGGGGGGTTGAGTCGAGGTGATAGCGATGGCAGGCATCGAGCTTCGCAGCCCGGCCTTCAGCGACCACGACCTGATCCCGCGCCGGCACGCCCACGATAGTGACAACGCGTCCCCGGCGTTGCAATGGTCCGGCATCCCGGAGGGCACCAGTGAGTTGCTGCTGCTGTGCGAGGATCCGGATGCGCCGACGGGTATGTTCCTGCACTGGCTGGTGACCGGCATCGATCCGGCGTCAGGCGGGGTGGGTGAGGGCCAGACCCACCGGGCGGCCAGGTGTGGCCCAACGACTTCGGTGAGAAGGGCTGGGCGGGTCCGCAGCCACCGGTCGGCGACGACGCGCACCGGTACTTCTTCCGCCTCTACGCCCTGCGCGGGCCGGCCCGGTTGCCGACCCGGCCGACCGCCGCCGACATGCACCGCGCGGTGGACGACATCGCCTTGGCCAGCGGTACGACCGTCGGCCTGTACCAGCGGTAGCGGCCGGTCAGGGTGGCGTGGATCAGCCGGATGGCCAGCGCGGCGATCCAGGTCGAGATCAGTAGGACGTGGAGGCGTTCGGCCGCGCCGGCGCCGCGGCCGAGGTAGGTCAGGGGTACTTCCAGGCAGGCCAGCCCGGCCAGCACCGCCGCACCCCGGCGGCAGGCCCGGGCCAGGCGGGGCGCCGGCCGGTTGATCCCGCTGGTGTGGGCGAGTAGCCACATCGCGGCGATGGCGGCGAAGACACCGACGGTGCTGGACAGGGTGTGCCGCTGATGCAGTTGTGCCAGGAGGGACACGTCGTCGAGGTGTCGTTGGCAGGACGGGTCGGTGGACGGGGCGCACGGCATCGGGTACCGCGCGTCGGCGACGCTGGCGGCGCCCAGTACGGCGGTCAGGGTGCAGCCGATCGTGGTGGCCTGGTTGTGCGGCAGCCGGTGGTACAGGGCCAGGGCGAAGGCGATGATCAGCAGCCCGGAGGCGAGGTCGGCGGCCCGGAACAAGCCGCTGGCCGGCTGGCCGGGCACCTCCAGTTCGCTGACGAACGAGTTGAGCGGGTTCAGCCGTGAGCCGACCCACCCGGCGGCGAGGAACGCGTCGTAGAGCGCCGCCCCGGCCAGGCCCGCGGCGCACCGAGCGCATACCCCGGCCTTCGGCAGTTCACGCCGATCCAGGCCCGGCCGCGGTTTCGCTTTGCGGTTGCCGGCCGCGCCCGGTGGGCGCAGGCTGCGGGTATGGCGACATGCGAGGTTTGCGGTAACGACTACTGGATGTCGTTCGAGATCCACACCGCCGGGCGGGTGCACACGTTCGACTCGTTCGAGTGCGCCATCACGCGGTTGGCGCCGGTGTGTGAACACTGCTCGTGCCGGATCATCGGGCACGGGGTGGAGGTCGATGGCCGGTTCTTCTGCTGCGCCCACTGCGCCCGC
>VAWN01000144.1:3722-6790 GCA_005885555.1 Actinomycetota bacterium | reverse complement strand
GCATTGGTAGTGGTCAAGGCCCACGTGGGTTTTGGCCGCTTGGAAGGTTTCTTCGATTGACCAGCGGCGGCCGGCGACGGTGATCAGGGTGGCCAACGGGACGGGGTGCGGTGTCCAGCACCGGTAGAAGGCCAGTTCACCGTCGCTGCCACGGCGGATGAGCAGGCTGTGCACGCCGCCGCCGGTGGCGGTGTGGTCGTGGACCCAGGCCCAGTCGTAGAAGCGTTCGCCTTTCGACCCGGGTCCGCAGCTACGCCGTTCCCACGCTCGCTCGCCCAGGGCGGCGGCGATGTCGTCGGGGCGTAGCCGGACCGGTTCGGTGGCCTGGACATGCTGGTTGCGGGCGATCGCCAGCACGTAGCCAACCCCGCGTTGACGCAGCCGGGCACGTAGTGTCGGGTCCAGGCCGTAGACCTCGTCGCCGGTGACATACGAGACGGCCATCCCGGCGTCCAGCGCCTCCTCGATCATCGCAAGGGCCAGCTGCGGCTTCGTGGCGAACTGCACGCCCTCGGGTACACCCGCGCCATCGCAGCGGTCCCGGTCGGCGCACCAGGAGCCCGGCAGGTACAGCCGGGCGTCGACCAGCGCCCGGCCCAGCGGCGAGGCGTAGGTCAAGAACACCCCAACCTGGCTGTTCTCCACCCGTCCCGCAGTACCGGAGTACTGGCGTTGGTGCGCCGCGAGGCGCCCTGTTGTATCCCCAGCTCAGTTGGGAGGAACTCGGAGGAACGTTCTTGGGTCTGATGGCTTACCTGGAGCCGAAAGGCGAAGGGAACAAGAGCATGCCAGGAAAGCGGCGATCATGGTTAGGCGTCTGACGTGAGGCGTCGCGGGACCCGCGCGATATGGCGAAGGCTGGATTGCTTGAAACCCAATCTCCAGACGATGAAAAGTACCATCCGCCGGAAACGACGCCTGGAACCGGCGCCGCGTCCTGCCCTGGCTTTACAGCGTGGTCGGGGCAACCTCCGGGACGCAGGGCGATGCCCAACGAGGGCATTTAAGGAGATGAGTGGGCCGCCTACGTCGTGCTGTTACGTGCAACAGGGACGAACGCGGGATCGCCTACGGGGCGCGAGCCCTACGGCGACGGAGCGCCCGTAGTAGTCGCCGGGGTCACGTCCGGCCAAGGAGGGCGGGAAAGCCGTCCGCAGGGCGAAGTGGCGCAGGTGATCGGACACCTTGGAGACCAGGAGGTATGCGAAATGCAGAGCGCCGAAACGGTGCTGGGTGTCCTGCGTGCACGCGGCAGGCGTGGCCTGCCGGTGGATGAGCTGTATCGACAGTTGTTCAACCCGCAGTTGTACCTGCTGGCCTACGGGCGCATCTGCGCCAACCAGGGCGCGATGACACCCGGGGTCAACGCAGAAACCGTGGACGGCATGTCCCTGGGCAAGATCGGACGCATCATCGATGCGTTGCGTCACGAGCGCTACCGGTTCAGCCCCGTCAAGCGAGTGTGGATCCCGAAGAAGACCGGGACACTGCGACCGCTGGGCCTGCCGACCTGGTCGGACAAACTCGTCGGCGAGGTGGTGCGCCTGCTGTTGGAGGCGTACTACGAGCCACGGTTCTCCGCCCGGTCCCACGGGTTTCGTCCCGGCCGGGGCTGCCACACCGCGCTACGCGAGGTGGCTACCACCTGGACGGCGACGGCCTGGTTCATCGAGGGTGACATCTCCGACTGCTTCGGCTCGCTCGACCACGAGGTCATGCTGGCCACGCTGGCGGAGCGTATCCACGACAACCGGTTTCTGCGGCTGCTGCGTACCATGCTCACGGCCGGGTACCTGAGGACTGGGTCTGGAACGCCACGCTCAGTGGCGCGCCGCAGGGCGGCGTCGTTTCCCCGATCCTGTCCAACATCTACCTGCACCGGTTGGACATCTTCATCGAGACCGTGCTCATCCCCGAGTACACCCGAGGCGAACGCAGAGCCAAGAGCCGCGCGTATTGCCGGGTGCAGGACGCGGCGGCACGCGCCCGCATCTGTGGTGACCGCACCGCGGCGCGGACGCTGCGCAAGCAGTTGCACAGCATGCCCAGCCGGGACCCGAACGACCCCGGCTACCGGCGGCTGCGCTACGTGCGCTACGCCGATGACACCCTGCTCGGGTTCGTCGGACCCAGAGCCGAAGCCGAACGGATCAAGCAGCGCCTCGCCCAGTTCCTGCGTGACGATCTCAAGCTGGAACTGTCCGAGGACAAGACGCTGATCACACACGCCCGAACAGGCGCGGCGAGATTCCTCGGCTACGAGACCACCGTCCAACACGGCGACCACATGCACCACCGTGGAAACCGGACGGTCAACGGCACGGTCGCGCTTCGCGTGCCGAAGACGGTGATCACGGCCAAGTGTGCCCGGTACCTCCAACGCGGCAAACCCGCGCATCGGACCCGGCTGGTCAACCACGATGACCACACCATCATCGCGACCTACGGGGCCGAGTACCGAGGCATCGTCCAGTAGCCGGCTGCGCTGGGTCATGGAGACCTCCATGCTCAAGACGCTGGCGCTCAAGCACCGCTCGTCGGTCTCGGCGCTGGCCCGCAAATATCGGGTCACCATCGACACCGCGCACGGCAAACGGCGATGCTTCGAGGCCCGCGTCGAACGCGAGGGCAGGCAACCACTGGTCGCCCGGTTCGGCGGCATACCACTCAAACGGCAGAAGACGGCGGTCCTGACCGACCGTCGACCCGTCCCGGTCGCCGCCCGCAAAGAGCTGATCAGTCGGCTCCTCGCGGGACGGTGCGAGGTCTGCGGCGGCGCGGTGGACATCCAGGTCCACCACGTCCGCAAACTCGCCGATCTCAACCAGGACGGGCAGTCACGCAAGAACACCTGGACGAAGATCATGGTGAAACGACGACGCAAGACCCTCATCGTCTGCGCCGACTGCCACACCGAGATCCACTCCCGGAGCAGTACCGCCGCACTCACGCAGTAGTCACCGGAGAGCCGGATGCTCGGAAACGGGCCTGTCCGGTTCGGGAGGAGGGCGTTGGAAAAGGACCTGCCCAGCAGGCACCTCGTCAGCGCCCCACCTCACCACCCCGAC
>VAWN01000144.1:3161-3625 GCA_005885555.1 Actinomycetota bacterium | reverse complement strand
CCTCGTCCCACACCGCCGTACGCAGCAGACACTGCATCCGATCCGGTGACGCGTGCCCGGCATGCTCGGCCAACCACCAGCCGTTCTTACGTTCCACCGGCGCCAGCAGCCCCAACAGCAGCTCACCGACCGTACGGCGGGTTTCCGAACGGGCGAACCGCACACCGATGCGCGCCATCACATCGTCGAACACCCGCCGCCAACTGCATGCAGCTACGCTGTCCCCAGCGGCCGCCACGAGATCATTTTGACTGTCCACAACAGACAATGATCACGAGGCGGCCGTCCCCACGCTGCCCCAACCCAAGTGCCGCTGCCGTACTAGGTCTGTAGTTTGGCCAGGTGCCGGTAGGTGACCCCAGCCGGTGCCGGTCGACATTCCACAGGACGGCGGCGGTGGTGGCGGCAGCGCAGCCGAGGGCGACGAGGTGGCCGATGTCCCAGAGGCTTCCGCTGACCACCAC
>VAWN01000144.1:1630-3154 GCA_005885555.1 Actinomycetota bacterium | reverse complement strand
GCCTGCCGCGAGGACGGTTGCAGCGCCGATCCGCCGGCGTCCCGACAGTGTCACGACGGCCGCCGCGCATCCGCCGATCATGATGTAGCTGACGCCGACGTCCGAGGTGGATGCCAGACTCGCCGGCGCGAGGCCGATGCGGATGGCCGCAGCTTCGATCAGCATCATGATCAGTGACGCGGTCACGTGGGTGGTCACCGCGATGGCCAGCAGGCGTCGGCTGCCCAGACGCCGCTCCGCGGCGGCGACGACAAGAAGGAACATGCCCAGGTAGAACAGGTACCCGGTACCGCGGTCGGCGATCCAGGCCGCGCTGGCCAGCAGGACACGCACCGGCCGGTGCGTCAGTTGGACGAGGTTGGTGCTGCTATACAGGATCACCCGGTCAACCCACGCCGCCGGCATTGCCCGCTGCAGCACCGTGGTCACGGTGAACACCACCACGTACGAGCTGGTCATGGGCGTGGCGGTCAGGAAGCGCCCGATCCGGGACAGCAGGGTGGCGGCGCGAGGCACCGCACCAGAGTCGCACATACCAGCCATGCCTCACCGATCCCGCCGAGCCACACCGGTATCGATACGTGGCCGGTTGTCCTTGCTGCGCCCATCGGCGCAGCGGCGGCCGAGTTGAGCAGCAGCGGCGGACCTGCGCAGAACCGGAGAGGGGCGCGGCATCGACACCGGTCGCCTCTACCCGGCGCGGGTACCGGCCGGAGGCGGTCCCTGTCGGGCCGGCCACCTGCCTGATCTTGGACCGGTGGGGCTCGAGCTGGTGGTGGGCTTCGCCATGCCGGCCAGGCGGAGGCCATGGCGGATCAGGCGGATGGACAACGCGGCCAGCCAGGCCGAGATCAACAGGACATGGACGCGTTCCAAGGCGCCAGCACCGTGGCCGGCGTAGATCAGGGGGACCTCCAGGGTGGCCACCACGGCGAGCACGACCGCGCCGAGTCGCCACGGTTGCGACAGCCACGACACCGGCCGGCCGCCGCTGGACGGCGTCAGCAACCACATCGCCACGACCCCGGCGAGTACCCCGAGCGTGCTGGACAGGGTGTGCCGCTGGTGCAGCTGGGCCAGCAGCCCGACTTCATCCAGCCGCCGCCGGCGGGTCGGATCGACCGATGGGGCGCACGGCATCGGGTACCATGCGTCAGCGACACTGGCGCCGCCAAGAACGGCAAGCCACATGCTGCCCACCGTAGCCGCCGGCCCGTGCCTAAGGTGCCGATTGACCACGACCGCGAGAATGACGATCAGTACCCCAGATGCCAGGTCCACGGCCCGGAACCCGCCGCTGGCCGGTTGACCAGGCACCTCCAACTCGCTGACGAATGCGTCGGCCGGGTTCAACCGGGATCCAGCCCAGCCGGCGATTACGAACGCGTCGTACAGGCCAGCGGCAGCCACACCCGCCGCACCCGCGGCCACGCATCCCGCCGATCCAGCGATCCCACTGCCCGGCCGGGCAGGGTCAGGCTGGTGACCCGCTGACGCGGCCCACTCTCGGCGCTGGAGGTCGTG
>VAWN01000144.1:0-1617 GCA_005885555.1 Actinomycetota bacterium | reverse complement strand
ACCGCAGCCACACAGCGACATCGGCAGGGCCCCGGGCATCACCCGCCAGGGCCCGCTGGCTGTTCCCCCGGCCGCCGTGCCAGCCAGCCGATCCACCCCCGCACCCTGTCCGCCCTCGTCCACGCCCTCGGCGTCCCGTCATCGCCGGTCGCGCCGTCGCGATCCGACAGCACGTACTCGACATGCCCGCCCCCGTCGTCGCCACCACCGCGTTCGGCCACCACCACGTCACCACCACCCGCCTCGCCATCGAAGCTGGCACGACCTGGTCCAGCTACGCGCCCGGCGACCACCGAAGTAGCTAACCCAGTCCCCGTGTCCGCGCCGCCTGAAAAAAATGACCCCGCGTCGCCGCCCGGATTTTGACCCCCTGCCGAGTCTCCTGATCTTGAGCCGGGACCGTCCGCGATTTTGTGGGTGAGCCGGTGATCCGAGAGGCTGGGGCGGTTGCCCTGGCTGGAGAGGATCATCGTTGTCCAACAGGGACGTGGCGGCGGTAGACCCGGATCGACGATGTCGCGGCGCGGGTAGACCACCGGCCGGCCGCCACGGCCACCAGCGGGCAGGAACGCCGCGATCAGCTGCCACTCCGCGTCGGTGGTGTCCGAGGGGTAGCGGGCGTGGACGAGCGGTCGGCAGGTGTACCTCGACGACGGCCACGTCGCTGTCGCCGCCCTGCCCAGCGACAAGGTACGAACTCATATGGGCCTTGGGGTCAGCGGGTAGGTGTGGTTACCTCCGCTCGTACCGCAAGGCCCCACCCCATGTCAGCGCGCCACGCCGCACCATCCATCGGTTAGCAGCCCGCCAACCCGAACCCCTTATTCAACAGGCTCTTACGCATAAGGAAATCTTCGAACGATACGAGTGTGCCGGTGCGATCAACCGGAACCCGGACGCGATCGCCGCGATGTTCACCGAGGACGACGTGTTCGACGCGCCTCTGGTTCCCGACGGCCATCCGCTGCCCCGGCGCCTGGTGGGCCGCGATGCGATCCGGACCGGAACCAGCGTGTATCACCAGCAACCGACCTACCAGGGCACGATGAACCTGGAAGGGTCCGCCTACGTCCTGCACGAGACCCCGGATCCCGACGTTTCATTGCCGAGATCGACGTCGCCTTCGACGAAGCCGACGGGCGACGGACGACGGACGACGGACGACGGACGACGGACGACGATGTCGCTCGTGCAGATCTTTCGCCTCCGCGACGGGCAGATCGCCATGCTTCGCGACTACTTTTCGGAGCTGCCATCCGTCGCCTCCGACGGCCACTCGAGCTGATCCCTTGGGCCAGGCGGCCGGTCTCCACGTCACCGAGGAGGCTGGCCGCCTGCCCTCTCCTGCGCACGGTCATCGGCACGACCGGACGCTGGCCGTGGTCCGCTCGTGGTGACGCTGGGTAGCACACGGTCGACGGCATGAGCGCGGACTTAATCAAGGTCGGCGCCGCGCTGCCTCGTCTGGAGAGTTCACCGATCACACTCAGCGCTGACCTCTCCGCCACCGTTTCAAAACAGAGTGCCGCTCCGCGGCGATGGAGCGCCGGCCGGCGCATGCGGACATCAAAATGGTGCAGGTCCGCGACCGACCAACGACATCAACACCTGCGTCGC
>VAWN01000093.1:66622-67071 GCA_005885555.1 Actinomycetota bacterium | reverse complement strand
CGCTGGACACCATCGCCGCCCGGCTCCTCGCACTCGCGCGCGAGCACGGGCCGGAGTCGGTGGTGTTCAGCACCACGTCCCCGTCGACCTCGGCGATGTCCGACGCGGTCGACTGGCTGAACCGCCTGCGGCGCGCGTTCGGCAGCCCGAACCTGTGCACCTACATGGAGCTGTGCGGCTGGGGACGGTACCTCGCCTCCGTCTACACCTACGGCGAGGCGGTACCGGGCGCCTACCTCCCCGACCTCGACCACGCCGGCTGCATCCTGTACTGGGGCTACAACCCGTCGGTCGCGCGGCTGGCGCACGCGACAGGCACGGTCGCGGCGCTGCGGCGCGGGGCGAAGCTGGTCGTGGTCGATCCGCGCAAGGCCGGCCTGGCCGGCCGGGCCGACCACTGGCTGCGGGTCCGGCCGGGAACCGACGGCGCACTCGCGCTCGCGCTGACC
>VAWN01000093.1:35803-66509 GCA_005885555.1 Actinomycetota bacterium | reverse complement strand
CCGGCCGGCTGCTGCGCGCGGGCGACCTGGCCGCTGGCGGCGATCCGGCGCACTACGTCGCATGGGACAGCGTCGGTGGCGGGCCGGTCGGCTACGACCGGCCGGCGTTCGACCTGGTCGCCGCGCAGTGCCGGCGCATGGCGCCGGCACTGGCCGAAAGCATGACAGGGGTACCCGCAGCCGAGATCGAGCAGACCGCGCGCACCCTGTGGCAGTCCCGTCCGGTCGCGTTCTACACCTGGAGCGGGCTGGAGCAGCACAGCAACACCACCCAGACGGTACGGGCGATCAACCAGCTCTATGCGCTGACCGGCAGCTTCGACACGCGCGGCGGTAACGTGCTGTTTCCCGCCGTGCCCACGAACCCGATCCGCAGGGCTTCGGCCTCGAACGGGCTGGTCACCGGCAGCACGATGTCGGCGTGCTCGGCGGTCGGGTTCAGGAACAGGTCGGCGTGGACGAAGAAGTCCAGCGCCGCCAGCGCATCGCGTCCGCGGGCGCTGTCCCCGTGGGCCATCACCGGGTTGGCGCCGAACGAGGAGCCGCGGATCAGCCCCCGGTCGCGTCCCGACCTCGCGCACCGGTACCCCCTGATCCTGACCTGCGCGAAGCCGCTGTGGTTCTGCGAGACCCAGCACCGCAACGTCGCGAGCCTGCGCAAGTCCGCGCCCGACCCGCAGGTCGAGCTGCACCCCGACACCGCCGCCGCGCGCGGCATCGCCGCCGGCGACTGGGTCCGCATCCAGACCCCGCACGGTGACGTCCGCGCCCGTGCCCGGTTCAACACCAGCCTCGATCGCCAGGTGGTGTGCGGCCAGCACGGCTGGTGGCAGGCCTGCGCCGAGCTGGGCCTTCCCGGGTACCCGCCGTTCGGACCGGGCAGCGCCAACCTGAACCTCGTGCTGCGCCAGCAGCCCAGCGACCCGGTCAGCGGCAGCTCACCGCTGCGCGCGTCGGTCTGCGACGTGGCCGCGGCGTTGCCCGATCCGGACTGACGCGCGGCTGCGGCTGCTCAAGGCAGATGGGATGTGATCGCGATGCCCGACGTGTCGTTCACCAACCTGTTGATCATCTCGGCGATCGCCGTGCTGGCACCGCTCGCGGTCGGGTTCCTGCCGCGGCTGCGCGTCCCGGCCGTCGTGCTGGAGATCGTGGCCGGCATCGTCGTCGGGCCCTCGGTACTCGGCTGGGTCCACGTCGATCTGCCGGTGCAGATCCTCGCCCTGTTCGGCCTGGCGTTCCTGCTCTTCCTCGCCGGCCTGGAGGTCGACGTGCACCGGCTGCGCGGCCGGGTGCTGCGCCTGGCGGTGCTCGGCTACCTGGTGACCCTCGTGCTCGGTGTCGGCGCCGGTCTCGGGTTCCACGCCATCGGCTGGGTCCGCGAGCCGCTGCTGCTGGCCATCGCGCTGTCCGCCACCTCGCTCGGCCTGGTCGTCCCGGTACTCAAGGACGCCGGCGTCGTCGACAGCGACGTCGGCCAGACCGTCATCGCCGCGGCCACCGTCGCCGACTTCGCCGCGATCGTGCTGCTGTCGCTGTTCTTCTCTACCTCCGGCGGCAGCACCGGCGCCAAGCTCGTCCTGCTCGTCGCGTTCGCCGCCCTGGTCGTCGCCACCGGGCTGGCGGTGCGCACCGCGGGCCGGTCGATGCGGCTGGGACAGGTGCTCGTCCGGCTGCAGGACACCACGGCCGAGATCCGGGTGCGGTTCGCCGTCGTCCTGCTGGTCGCCTTCACCGTGCTGGCCGAGCGTTTCGGCCTGGAAAGCATCCTCGGCGCGTTCCTCGCCGGCACCGTGGTCGGCCTGGTCGA
The DNA here is from genome assembly GCA_005885555.1 of Actinomycetota bacterium. Classification (GTDB taxonomy): domain Bacteria; phylum Actinomycetota; class Actinomycetes; order Mycobacteriales; family Micromonosporaceae; genus AC-43. The sequence goes on along the minus strand of VAWN01000093.1, from coordinate 64,699 downwards.
CCGGGACTCCACCTCGCACCCGCACTTCCGCACCAAGCTGGAGGCGATCGGGTACGGCTTCCTGGTACCGGTGTTCTTCGTCGCAAGCGGCGTGAAGCTGGACCTGACCGGCCTGCTGGCGCACCCGTCCGCACTGGCCCGGGTACCCCTGTTCCTCGCCGCCCTGCTCGTCGTCCGTGGCGTACCGGCCCTGATCGGTCTGCGGGCGAGCGGCCCCCGTGCCACCGCGGCGCTCGGCCTGCTGCAGGCCACCTCGCTGCCGTTCATCGTCACCGCGACCCAGATCGGCGTCACCCTCGGCAAGTTCAGTACCGTCACCGCCGCCGCCCTGGTGTGCGCCGGCCTGTTGTCGGTGCTCATCTTCCCCCTGGTCGCGCTCGGGCTGCTGCGCGGGCAGCCGCCTGCGCAGCGGCCGGCTGGCGACCGCGGGTTGGTCGAGCAACCGACGTGACCCGACGGAGCCGCCCGGCCTACGAATCCTCGCTGCCGGTGCGGGTTCCGACGAACGAGAGCACGGCCGGGTCGCCGGAGGTCAACCGGCCCACCTCCGCGCCCCCGGTACACGGGATCAGCGCGATCACCACACCGGACGGGTCGCGCTGCACGACCCGCCAGATCGCGCCGGAATCCTGCCAGCGGCGCAGCTGCTCGACGATGTCCTCGGCGGTACCCACGCTTCCAGCTTCGCACGAGGTCAGCGGGGCGGGCGACGGCGCCGTGCCACGGGCAGCGCAGCCAGCCGTTCTCGATGGACCCTTCGCCGAGCGGGCCACCCTGGTGCGGGCACCGGTTCGGGTAAGCCAGGATCAGCGGTCGGTGGTGGATCTCCGCGGCTCGTCCGCAGGCAGGTAACCTCTTGCCCGTCCACCGGACAGAACGGAGACGACATGACCGAGACCAGATACGACGACCTACGCGCGCTGTTCATCAACTGCACCCTCAAACGCTCCCCCGAGCTGTCCCACACCCAGGGCCTGGTCGACGTCAGCGCCGCCATCATGGCGCAGCAGGGCGTGGCGGTCGAGGTGATCCGTGCGGTCGACCACGACATCGCCACCGGCGTCTGGCCGGACATGACCGAGCACGGCTGGGCCACCGACGATTGGCCGGCCCTGTACCGCGAGAAGGTCCTGCCCGCCGACATCCTCGTCATCGCCGGCCCGATCTGGCTGGGCGACAACTCCTCGGTCACCAAGCAGGTCATCGAGCGGTTGTACGGCAACTCCCACCTGCTCAACGACGCCGGCCAGTACGCGTACTACGGCCGGGTCGGCGGCTGCCTCATCACCGGCAACGAGGACGGCGTCAAGCACTGTGCCATGAACGTCCTCTACAGCCTGCAGCACCTCGGCTACACCATCCCGCCGCAGGCCGACGCCGGCTGGATCGGCGAAGCCGGCCCCGGTCCGTCCTATCTGGACCCCGGCTCGGGCGGCCCGCAGAACGACTTCACCAACCGCAACACCACGTTCATGACCTGGAACTTGCTGCACCTGGCCCGCATGCTCAAAGACGCCGGCGGGGTACCCGCACACGGCAACCAGCGCAGCGAATGGGACGCCGGCTGCCGCTTCGACTTCCCCAACCCCGACTACCGGTAACCGTCGCGGCGCCCGCGCCGGACGGGCCTCCAGCGCCCCGTCATTGCGGCTAGCCTGGCGCCGTGGGTCCAGGGGACGCCCTTCAGGGCGGATGTGCTGAGCCGGTGGTCCGGCAGGAACGGGGCGCAGATCACGAGGCCGTGCGGGAAGTTCACGCCCAGGCATTCGGCGACAGCGAAAGGGTTCCCACGCTTGTCGACGCGCTGCGCGCCGCTCAGGCATCGCTTCCGCCGTTGTCGTTGGTCGCTACCGTCGGTGGGCGGGTGGTCGGCCACGTGATGCTCAGTGCCTGCCGGTTGGACGCCCTGCCCCGGCTCGTGGACGTGTTGTCGCTGTCGCCCCTGGGAGTGCTGCCGGAGTTCCAGCGCCGAGGAATCGGTACCCGGCTTGTGGCAGATGCCTTGGCGGGAGCCGACAGTCGGGGCATTCCCTTGGTGTTTCTGGAAGGCTCGCCGCACTACTACGGCAAGCGTGGCTTCGCCGACGCCACGAAGTTGGGCTTTCGTCCGCCCACACTGCGCTACCCGCCCGGCGCTTTTCAGGTCGCCAAACTGTCCTCGTACGAGGAATGGATGACCGGCACCTTCGTGTACCCCGACGTCTTCTGGGCCCTGGACTGCGTGGGCCTGCGGGGCGAACGCCTTAAAGCGCCGCAACCTGATGCGCGGGTCTGAGGCGGTCCGACGCGAGGTCGAAACGCCCGGATCGGTGTAAAGTGCCCGCGAGCCCTATTGGCGCGTCGGTAGCGGGCGTGGCGGCCCGCGGACGCGGGGCCGCCGTGGGCGATCGCGCTCCACCGGCCAGTTCGCTCCCGGGTGGCCTGCTCCGGCATTACGTGGCGTGGCCGGGTCGGAAGGCGGCAGGTCGGACAGCACCCGACGATCCCATAGCCCGATCGGCGACTCGCCTGATGCGGCTGATGAGCCCGACGATCGCCCGGATCATGCGGTCGGAGGTCGACCAGCTGACCCGGCTCAAGTCCGACCTCGAGAAGTCCGCTTGACTCCGGGTGCAACCTCGATTTGCGCAGCCCGGCCTCGTCGACGGGGAGGCCGATCGATGCGCACGCGCCTGCCGATGGGGCCGCGCTGATGGTCTTGGCGCCACCACACCGCCTCACCAGTGCTCAGCCTGCCCGCGAAAACGATGAAGGAGGGTCGCCCTATCCGACGACGGCGAAGGGATCGGGACCCGGATCGCGGCCGGTGCCTGCGAGGGCGAGCCGGGCGAGGAAGCGCGGCCATCCGATCGCGTGCTGGGCAGCCTCCCCGGGTGGCAGGTCGCGGTGCTCGACGGTGACGCGGGTACCCCCGGGGATCGCGGCCAGGGTGATCTCGACGGTACTCGCGCCGGGCGGCAGCACCTCGGATCCCGCGTGGCCCCAGGAGATCAGCAGCCGGTGCGGCGGATCCAGCTCAAGGTACCGACCCCGCACCGGCACGCCGTTGATGTCCAGGTGGAACACGCCGCCGGGTACCGCGTCGAGGACCGCGTAATCGCCCATCCACGTCACGATCGCCTCCGGCCGGGTCAGGTACGGGTACACCTGGTCGGGCGGCGCGGCGATGTCGATGAACGTCCGGTACGGGGTCACCGGTCGGACTCCACCGCGCGCTTGAGCCGCGCCAGGCCGGCTGGCCACAGTTCGGCGAAGAACTCGTGCAGAGAAGCCATGCCGTCCGGATCGACGAGGTACAGCCGCCGCTGGCCGTCCCGCCGTACCCCGACCAGGCCCGCCTCCCGCAACACCTTCAGGTGCAACGAGACCGCCTGCTGCGTGATCTCGAAGTGCTCCGCGATCTCGCTGACCGACCGGGGCTCGTCTCGTACCAGGCGCAGGATCGCCCGCCGGTGCGGTTCGGCGAGCGCCTTCAGCGCGGCATCCGTCGACATCGCGTTCCATCCTGCCCGCGGCGGCGCGCGAACACAAGCCGACACTTGCACAAGTAATTGCTTGTATATAGGCTCGCCGGCATGCCGAGCTTCCACCACACCATCGACATCGCCGCCACTGCCCAGCAGGTCTGGGCCGTGCTGGGCGACCTGACCTCAGTCGACCGCTGGATCCCGGGCGTCACCTCGGTGACCAGAACCGGCACCGGCCGCACGTGCACCTTCGACGACGGCCACGTCCAGCAGGAGCAGATCCTGGACTACTCCCCCACCACCCACTCGTACCGGTACGTCATCGACGGCGCACCCCTGCCCGTGCGCGACAACACCGGTACGTTCGCCGTTGAAGACACCGACAACGGCTCGCGGGTGGTCTGGGAGTCCAGCTTCGTCCCCCTCGATCCTGCCGGGGCGGACGAACTCGCCCGGATGTGGGAGCCCTACCTACCGGTCGTGCTGGCCAGCCTCAAGAAGGTCGTCGAGGACGACGCGGCACGGTGAGCGCGCACGACCGGGGGCGATGGCCGCAGCTGTCGAAGGTCCGCCAGGGCCACCCACCTGCTCGACACCGGCCCGGCCGCGATGCGTCAAGCAGCGGCGGCGAGCCGCGAGCGGATCACGGTCAGCACCTTGTCCCGCTCGTTCTCCAGCGCGAAGTGGCCGCCGGGCAGGACGTGCTGGCTGAAGCCCCCGGTCGTCTGCTCGGCCCACGGCGCCATCCGCGCGGGCGGCACCTCGCGATCCTGCTCTCCGCAGAAGGCGACGATCGGGCAGCGCAGCGGCGGCTCCGGCCGGTATCTGTGCGTCTCGCAAACCGAGAAGTCGGCCCGGATCACCGGCATCAGCAGCTCCATCAACTCCGGCGACTCGTCGACCTCCGCCGGCACTCCGCCCAGCTCGCGCAGCTTCTCGCGGACGACCGAGTCGGGCTGGTCGGGTACCCACGGCAGAGACCGCGGCAGCTGCGGAGCCGCGCCGGCCGAGACGAAGAGGGTCTCCGGCTCGCCCTCCCCGCGTCGCCGCAGCGTGCGGGCCAGCTCGAAGGCCACCAGCGCCCCCATGCTGTGCCCGAACAGCGCAAAGCGCCCGCCGAGCTCGCTCGACAGCGCCGTGGCCAGCGAGTTGACCAGCGGATCGAGCCGCTCGAACGGACTCTCCTGCCAGCGGGTCTGCCGGCCGGGCAGCTCGATCGGGCACACCTCGACGTCGTCGCCGACCGCGTCCGTCCAGGAGGCGTACGCGGCCGCGCTGCCGCCCGCCCAGGGTAGGCAGAACAGCCGGACCGCGGGCCGGGTGCGCCGCGGGCGGGCGCCGACGATCCAGCCCTGGGCCCGCTGCGGCCGCAGCGTTGCGGCGCGATTCATGACGCGTATTCCGATCCCGTCGAGTTGGCCAGCAGGGACTGGGCTTGTTCGTCCGACATGTTCTCCAACTCGGCGAACAGCAGCTCCTCGATCATCATCGCGGCATCGGCGAGTGTCGGGCTGTCGAACAGCACCCGGATGGGTACCTCCAACTCCAGCTGCTTGCGCAAGTGCACCACGGCCCGCATGGCCATCAGGGAGTCCCCGCCGAGGGCGAAGAAGTTGTCGTGCACGCCGACCGCCTCGACCTGCAACAGGGCGGCCCATACTTCGGCGACAGCTTCCTCGATGCCGGTGCGGGGCGCCTCGTACGGCACCAGGTCCTCCTCGGCCACCTCGTCTGGCACCACCAGGGCTTTCCGGTCGACCTTGCCGTTGGCGGTCAGCGGCAGCTCGTCCAGTTCGTGCAGGACGCCCGGAACCATGTAGCCCGGCAGCTTCGCCGCGAGGAAGTCGCGCAGGTCGGGCGGCAGCCCGCCGTCGGCCTGCGGGACGACGAACCCGACCAGCCGCTTCGCCCCGCGCGGGTCGCCGTGTGCCACCACCACGGCCGCGCGGACGGCCGGATGCTGGGTCAGGGCGGCCTCGATCTCGCCCAGCTCGATCCGGTAACCCTGCACCTTGACCTGGAAGTCCTCCCGGCCGAGGAATTCGATCTCGCCGCTGGGCAGGAACCGGCCGAGGTCGCCGGTGCGGTAGAGCCGTTCCCCTGTCCCAGGGTGGACGATGAACGCGGCCGCCGTCTTCGCGTCGTCGTGCAGGTAGCCCTGAGCCAGGCCGACGCCGCCGATGTAGAGCTGCCCGGGCACCCAGTCCGGCCGCGCGCGCAGCCGGTCGTCGAGCACGTGGAAGCTCTGGTTACGCATCGGGTGCCCGTACGGGATGCTGGTCCACTCCGGCGGTACCTCCCCGATCGGGTACAGGATCGACCAGATCGACGCCTCGGTGGCGCCGCCCAGGCTGATCACGTCGGGGTCGCCGAGCGCGCGCCGAATCCGGTCGGGCAGGGTGACCGGGATCCAGTCGCCGCTCATCATCACCAGGCGCAGGCGGGCCGACTCCCCGGCCACGACCAGGTGTTCGACGAGCAGCTCCAGCAGGGCCGGTACCGAGTTCCAGATTGTCACCCCGGCGCCGCGGACCAGGTCGAGCCAGGCCGCCGGGTCGCGCTGGGCGTCGGCGTCGGGCACGACCACCGCGCCGCCCACCGCGAGCGGGCCGAAGATGTCGTAGACCGACAGGTCGAAGCTGAGCGAGGAGACCGCGAGCACCCGGTCGTCCGCGCCTACCGCGAACCGGTCGTTGACGTCGGCCACCGTGTTGAGGGCGCCCCGGTGGTCGATCATCACGCCCTTGGGCAGCCCGGTCGATCCCGAGGTGAAGATGACGTAGGCGAGGTCGCCTGCGGTCGTCTCGGCCGGGCCCGTGGGCCTGCCGTCGGCGGGCAGGGTGTCCACCTCGTACACCGGCTCGAAGCCGGCGAACCGTTCGACGCCGATCCGGCTCTGGGTGAGCACGGCCCGGGCGCGGCCGTGTTCGAGCAGCAACCGCACCCGTTCGTCCGGCAGGTCCGGGTCGATCGGCAGATAGGCGGCCCCGGCGGCCAGGATGCCGAGCACCGCGGCGCACTGCTCCCAGCCCTTTTCCATAACCACCGCGACCAGCTCATTCGGGCAAAGGCCCAGCGGCTTCAGCCGCTCCGCGATCCCGCACGCCCGGGCAGCCAGCTCGCCGTAGCTGAGCATGCGGGTGGTCGTGACCACCGCGGCGCGCTCGGGCTCGCGGGCGGCGACCGCGAAGAACGGCTCGTGCAGCAACCCGGCCGGCAGCGGGCCCGCGGTCCGGTTGTACGCCTCCCGGGCCGCCAGCTGGCCGGCCGGCGTCACGGGCGGCATCGGCTCCTCCCAGCGGGCCTCGTCCTGGGCCAGCCAGTCGAGCAGGTCGAGGGTGGCCGCGTGCATGGACGCCACCATCCCGGCCGGGAACAGGCCGTCGACCGAGTCGATGTCCAGCACCAGCTCGCCGTCCCACTCGTACACCTGGGCGTCGATCCAGATCTGCGGGGTCTGGGAGATGCTGTACACCACCTCGCCGATCTGCGGGTGGTCACCGATCGCCTGGAACAGGCTGGTGAAGACGACCGGCATGGCAGCCGCCGCGTCGCCGCGCCGTCGCTTGATCTCGCGCAGCGTCCGCATCCCGCTGAACAGGCGGTGGTCGAGGTCGCCGGCGAGCTGGTCGCGGACGGCGGCGGCCCGGTCGACGAACGAGCCCGGGGCCGAGTCGATCTCCAGCAGGGTCACCGAGGTGAAGTCGCCGAGGATGGCGTCGACCTGGGGGTGCAGCGGCAGCCGGTTGGCCATCGGCAGGTTGAGGGTGAACCGGGGGCTTTTCGACCAGGCGCCGACCACCTCGGCGTACGCGGCCAGCAACAACGCCGTCGGGGTGAGGCCGCGCCGCGCGGCCTGGGAACGCAGCCGGGCCCACGGCGCCGCGCCCAGCCGGCCGGTGAGCCGGCTGAACCGCACCTCGGCCATCGTCTGCGGGTCGGCGGCCAGGGGTAACTCGGGCGCCGGCGGCAGGGTCGACACCCGGTCGAGCCAGTACCGCTCCGCCCGCCGGTACCGCTCGGTCTCCTCGACCCGCTTGGTCGCCAGCACGTAGTCGCGGAACGACAAATCGAGCTCGGGCAGCTCGGCGTCGAGGTCGTGGTAGAGCCGGGTCAGCTCGCTCATCACGATCACCGAGGCCCACGCGTCGGTGATCAGCCCGTCGATGCTGTAGTGCACCCGGGCCCGTCCGCCGTCCATCAAGGTGGCCCGCATCTCGAACAGCGGCCATTGGTCGGGCACGAATACCTGGTGTGACATGGCGGCCCGGGTCCGTTCCAGGCTCGACTGCTCGGCGGCCGGACCGAGGCCGCGCACGTCGTCGGTCACGATCGCGTAGTCCGGCACGTCGTCGAGGATCTGCTGCTCGCCGTTGGGCAGCACGATCGCGCGGAGCATGCCGTGGCGCCGGATGATCCGCCGGAAGGCGTTCTCCAGCCGGGGCACGTCGAGGTCGGCGAGGTCGAACTCCTCGTATCCGTGCATGCCGACGTTGCCCAGCCCGAAGACGCCGGTGCGGCCGATCCAGTACGCCTGCTGCAGGTCGGTGAGCGGGAACGGCTCGCCGGCCGCGGCCGGGTCCGCCACCACGGCGGGCAGGGGCTCCGGGTCGTCGGGCGAGGAGTCGTCCGCCGCGCGGACGGCGGCGGCCAGACCGCGGATCGTCGGCGTCTCGGTGAAGGTGCGCAGCGCGACCTCCACCCCGCAGACCTCCCGCACCCGGGCCACCATCTGGGCGGCGAGCAGCGAGTGGCCGCCGAGCTCGAAGAAGCCGGTGTCGGCCCCGATGCCCGTGACGCCGAGCAGGTCCGCGAAGATCTCGGCGACCTGGCGGTCGACCGGGTCGGCCGTCTCCGCCGGCTTGGCCGGGTCGGCCGTCTCCGCCGGCTCCGCGCCGGGTCGGCCGTCTCCGCCGGCTCGGCGAGGCGCGGGTCCACCACGACGTGGCCAGCGCCGGGTGCCGCGCCGACGATCCGCGGGACGGCCTCGTCCAGCCTCTCCGGGCTGACGGCCGGCCACGCGTACGTCGTCGCTTGCGTCGCCGCCTCGCGGCGCAACCGGGCCAGGTACGTCTCCACGACGTCGGCGAGGGTGTCGTCGCCGCCGATGAGGTGGGCCTCCAGGGTGACCGCCGGCGCGGTTGCCGCGCCGGCCAGCGTGCGCATCACCGTGTCGGCCGACCGGCCGTCGAGAACGACCACAAGGTTGTCCGGCGCGCCGGCCCCGCTGACCTCGGCGCCCGAGCGGGCCAGCGCGCGGGCGAACCGCGTGGCGAGCGGCTCGTCCCCGGTCACCCGGTACTCCCGGGCAGCCGGGCGCTCGGCCACCGCGGGTACCGGCTCGATCGCGGGGACGAAGCGGTGGGAGCCGCGCAGCGCCACGATCGGCTCGTGGTCGCAGGCGCCCAGTTCGGCGGCGATCGCGGCGGCCAGGCGCTGCTCAGCCGCGGCTGAGCGGGCCTCGGGAACGTCGATCAGGCTGCGCCGGCCGGGCCGGCCGGCGCGGGCCCAGGCCAGCAGGGCGGCCCGGTCCCGTCGCAGTTCCTCCTCGCCGGTCACGTCGAGAACGCCGGTGGTCAGCAGTACGGTCCGGCCCTCCGGCCGGTCGTCGGGAACGGTGTCGGCCGCCGGGTCCAGGAAGTCCGTGTGGACGACCCCGACCGGCGACTCGCCTGCGGCGACGGGCACGCCCGCGGTCAGGCCGGTGGGCTTTCCTTCCAGGTGCCATCCGGCGCCGGCCACGGCCGGCCGGGTGGGCGTACGCCGGAAGGTGTGCACCGTCAGTTCGCCGCCGACCGCGGCGACGGGCTGCCGGGCCGGCGGCGTGACCCAGTGCCGCTCGCGCTGGAACGGGTACGTCGGCAGCTCGATCCGCCGCGGCCGGTTCGCGCCGTGCCACGCCGTCCACGAAAGGGTGCCGCCCTGGCTCCACAGTTCACCCGCCGCGGTGAGCGCCTCGACCTGGGCGTCGCCGCTCGCCGGCAGGGCGGGGATCGCGGCCCGGAAGACGCCCGCCGACCGGGCCAGACCGCTGAGCGTGCCGCCGGGGCCGACCTCAAGCAGCAGCGCGTCAGGGTCGCCGGCGGTGGTGAGCGCGTCGCCGAAGCGGACGGTGGCGCGCAGCTGCCGTCCCCAGTACGCCGGGTCGGTCGCCTCCGCCTCGGTGATCCAGCTGCCGGTCACGTTGGAGACGAAGGGGATCCGCGGCGCGGACAGCTCGGCCCGGGCCACCTCGGCGGTGAACGCGGCGGCTGCCCCGTCCATCAGTGGCGAGTGGAAGGCGTGCGACGTGCGCAGCCGGGTGAACCCGACTCCGCGGGCCCGCAGCGATTCCTCGATCGCCTCGACAGCCGGTACGGGCCCGGAGACCACGCACTCGCGGGGCCCGTTGACCGCGGCCAGGGCGAGCCCCTCACCGCTGTCCAGAAGCGCGGCGGCCGCGGCCTCGGGTAGCGGTACCGCGACCATCGCGCCCTCGGCGGCCTCCTGCATGAGCTGGCCGCGGACGGCGACCAGGCGGGCCGCGTCGGCCGGGGACAGCACGCCGGCCAGGCAGGCGGCCACCAGCTCGCCGACGCTGTGCCCGAGCATCGCCGCCGGGCGCACGCCCCACGACTCCCAGAGCCGGGCCAGCGCGTACTCGACGGCGAAGAGGGTCGGCTGGGCGTACCGGGTCTGGCGGATCTCGTCCCGCCGCTGCTCCGGCGCGCGGTACAGGAGGTCGCGGATGTCCATGCCGAGGTGCGGCGCCAGCAGATCGGCGGCCCGGTCCAGTTCAGCCCGGAAGACCGGCTCCTGCTTGTAGAGGGCCCGGGCCATGCCGGTTCGCTGGGTGCCCTGGCCGGGAAAGGCGAAGACCACCCTGTACTCGGCCGCGCTGTGCCGCGGCGTGGCCGGCGCGGTCAGGGCCGCGGCGGCCTCGGCCGGGTCGGCGGCGACCACGAACCGGCGGTACGGCAGGTGCCACCGGCCCTGCTGCAGCGTGAAGGCGATATCGGCGAACGACTCGCCGCTTTCAGATTCGAGCTGCGCGGCGAGGCGGGCGGCGCTGGCGTCGAGCGCGGCTGGTGAGGCCGCCGACAGCGGCAGCAGGTGCCGCCGCCCGTCGCCGGAGGAGGCCGGCCGGGGCGGCGCCGATTCGAGTACCACGTGCGCGTTGGTGCCGCCGATGCCGAACGAGCTGACGCCGGCCCGCAGCACCTCCCCGGTCCACGGGATCAGCTCGGTGTTGACCCCGAACGGGCTGCCGTCCAGTTCGAGGCGGGCGTTCGGGGTGCGCAGGTGCAGCGACGGCGGCAGCTCGCGGGCGTTCATCGCGAGCACCGTCTTGATCAGGCCGATCACGCCGGCCGCGGTGTCCAGGTGCCCGACGTTGGTCTTCACCGAGCCGAGGGCGATCCGTCCGCTGCCCACCGAGCCGAACACGCTGCGCAGGGCGGCCACCTCGACCGGGTCGCCGAGCGGGGTACCGGTGCCGTGCGCCTCGATGTACGAGATGGTTCGGGGCTCGACCCCGGCGACCGCGAGCGCCTCGGCGATGACGTCGGCCTGCCCGTCCACGCTGGGCGCGGTGAAGCCGAGCTTGCGGGAGCCGTCGTTGTTGATCGCCGAGCCGCGAATCACCGCGTGGATCACGTCGCCGTCGGCCTGCGCGTCGGCGAGCCGCCGCAGGACGACCACGCCGGCCCCGGAGGCCGGGACCGCGCCGCTCGCCTCGGCGTCGAAGGCCCGGCAGTGCCCGTCGGCCGACAGGATGCCGCCCGCCTCGTGCCGGTAGCCGCGCCGGGGCGCGATCACCGTGGCGCCGCCGGCCAGCGCGATGTCGCACTCGCCGTTGAGCAGGGCCTGGGCTGCCAGGTGCACCGCCACCAGCGACGTCGAGCAGCCGGTCTGCACACTCACGCTCGGGCCGTGCAGGTTGAGCTTGTACGACACCCGGGTCGGCACGAAGTCCTTGTCGTTGCCGAGCGCGGTCTGGAAGGCGCCGACCCGCTCGACCAGATCCCGGTTCGGCACCAGGTTGTGCAACAGGTACGAGCTCTCGCCAACGCCGGCGTAGACGCCGGTCACCCGGTCGGCCGGGTGACCGGCGTGCTCCAGCGCCTCCCACGCGCACTCCAGGAAGATCCGGTGCTGCGGGTCGAGCAGCTGCGCCTCCCGGGCGGAGAACCCGAAGAACCCGGCATCGAAGCCGGCCACGTCGGCCAGTACGCCCGCGCGCCGCACGTAGTCCGGATGCGCGATCTCCTCCGGAGTGGCGCCGTCGGCCAGCAGTTCCTCGTCGGTGAGGGTGGTGATCGACTCCACGCCGTCGCGCAGGTTCCGCCAGAACTGCGCCGGCGTCTGCGCCCCCGGTACCCGCAGGGCCATCCCGACCACCGCGATGGCGTCGTTGCTCGCGTCACTCATCCGTATCCCCGTTTCCGGACCGCGCCCGCCGGCGCGCCACCCGCCCGCCCGAACCCACCTTGCGTGCCTCGCCCCGCCGGCGGCCCGCCGAGCCGTCCGCCGGAATGTGCCCGGCGTCGTCGGCCAGCCGCCGGGCCAGCGACCGCACGGTCGGGTAGCGGAGCAGGTCCAGCACCGCGACCGGGCGGCCCAGCGCCTCGGCCAACCGGCCCTGTACCCGCAACAGCAGCAGCGAGTGCCCGCCCAGCTCGAAGAAGTTCTCGTCCAGCCCGACCCCGTCGACGGCGAGCACGTCGCTCCAGACGCCGGCGACCGTGCGCTCCAGCCCGCCGGCCGGCTGCCCGGCGCCCGGCACAGTGGCGGGACGGGCCGGTGCCGGCAGCGCGGAGCGGTCCACCTTGTCGCGGTCGCCGCGGGGCAGCCGCTCCAGCACGACGTACGCGCTCGGCACCAGGTAGGCCGGCAACCGGTCGGCGAGGTGCACCCGCAGCTCGGTCTCGGTCACCGCACCCGCCGCCGCCACGTAGCCGGTGAGCACGGGCCGGCCCGGGACGTCCTCGCGCAGCATGGCCGCCGCCTCCCGCACCAGCGGATGCGTGCTCAGTGCCGCCTCGATCTCGCCCGGCTCGATCCGGAAGCCGCGCAGCTTGATCTGGCCGTCGCTGCGGCCCAGGAACTCCAGGACGCCACCGGCGGTACGTCGCGCCCGATCCCGGGTGGCGTACATGCGGGCGCCCGGCGGGCCCCACGGGTCGGGCAGGAAGGACGCGGCGGTCCGGCCCGGGTCGCCGACGTACCCGCGGGCCACGGCCGGGCCGGCAAGATAGAGCTCGCCGGGGACGTTGGCGGGTACCGGATTCAGGGCGTCGTCCAACACGTACGCCCGGACGCCCGGCAGCGGCTCCCCGATCGGGACTGTCCCGGCCTGTGCGGTCGCCGGCTCGTACACCGTGGCGGTGATCGTTGCCTCGGTCGGCCCGTACGCGTTCAGCCAGCGCACCCGCTCCGGTACCGCGGCCTTCCACTGGGCCAGCCGGGTGCCGTCGACCCGTTCGCTGCCGACCACCACGAGCCGCAGATCGGGCAGCGCCGCGGCCGGGTGCCGGTCGAGCACCGACACCCACTCGTGCCAGTACGAGGCGGGCAGGTTGAGCACGGTCAGCCGTTCCCGGGCGGCCAGCGCGGTCAGCTCCGCGATGCCGGGTACCGGGCCGTCGGGCAGTAGCACCACGGTGCCGCCGCGGATCAGGGTGGCGAACAGTTCCTCGGCCGCGACGTCGAAGGTGAGGGCGGCGAACTGGAGCGCCCGGTCGGCCGGTCCGAGCCGGTACCGGTCGGCGACCGCCTGCAGCGTGTGGGCCAGGTTGCCGTGGCTGACCCCGACTCCCTTGGGCTGCCCGCTGGTACCCGAGGTGTAGAGCACGTAGGCGAGCGACGACGGATGCGGCGCCGGGAAGTCGGCGGGGCCGTCCTGCTCGATCAGTTCGTCCTCTATCAGCTCGTCGCCGGAGCCCAGCACCAGCCGGGCGCCCGAGTCGCGCAGCAGGTGGGCTCTCCGCTCGGCGGGAGCGTTCGGGTCGACCGGCACGTACGCCGCGCCGGCCCGCAGCACCCCGAGCAGGACGGCCGGCCAGTCCAAGCCGCGGCCGGTGGCCACGGCGACCGAGTCCCCCGGGCCGATGCCCCGGCCGGCCAGTGCGGCGGCGATCCGGTCGGCCCGGCCGGCCAGCTCGGCGTAGGTGAGCTCGCGCCCGTCCTGCCGCAGCACGACCCGGTCGGGGTACCGGGCGACCGAGCGCGCGAAGAGCTCCGGCACAGTGGGCGAGTTCGTCGGGCCGGCCTCGGCGGTCCGGTCCACCGCCACCATGGGCAGCTGGGCGACCGGGGACTCCGGGGCGGCCAGCGCCGCCTCCAGCAGCGCCACGTAGTGGCCGGCGAACCGGTCCACGGTGGACCGGTCGAAGAGATCGATGTCGTACTCGACCCGCCCGCGCAGCTCGCCCGAGGCCAGCGGCGCCTCGTCCCAGGCGACGGTCAGGTCGAACTTGGCGACGCCGGCGTCCGGTTCGCTGACCTCGACCGCCAGGCCGGGCAGCACGCCGAGGTGCGGGGGCACGTTCTGCATCGACATCATGACCTGGAACAGTGGGCTGCGACCGGCCTCCCGCGGCGGCCGGACCGCCGCCACCACCTGCTCGAACGGCACGTCCTGGTGCTCGTGGGCGCCGAGCGTGCCGGCGCGCACCCGAGCCAGCAGCTCAGCGAAGGTGACCCGCGGCGTCCACTGGGCGCGCACCACAACCGTGTTGACGAAGAAGCCGACCAGGTCCTCGAACTCGGGCCGGGCGCGGCCGGAGACCGGGACGCCCACGCTGACCTCGGTGACGCCCGCGTACCGGCCGAGGACGAGCTGGAACGCGGCCAGCAGAAGCATGAACGGCGTGGCGCCGTACGCCCGCCCGACCGTACCGAGACGCGCGGCGGTCGCCGGTCGCAGCCGGATCTCGAACGTCTCGCCGGCCTGGCGGGGTTCGGTCGGGCGGGGCCGGTCGGTCGGCAGGTCCAGTGCCGCCGGGGCCCCGGCCAGGTGGGCCGTCCAGTAGTCGAGCTGGGCCGGGCAGATCGGCCCGGCGAGCAGCTCGCGCTGCCAGCGGGCGAAGTCGGCGTACCGGAGGGCCGGACCGGGCAGCGTCCGTCCGGCGTAGAGCGCGCCGAGATCGCGCAGCAGTACGCCGACCGACCAGCCGTCGGAGACGGCGTGGTGCATGGTCAGGCTCAGCAGGTGTCGCTCGTCGGCCAGGCGGATCAGCCCGGCGCGCAGCAGCGGCCCGGCGGCCAGGTCGAACGGCTGCGCGGCGGCCCGGCGGACCGCGTCGGCCGCGGCGCGTTCCCGCTCCGGTCCGGGCAGCGACCGCAGGTCGGTCAGCGGCACGTCGACGCCGGTCGGCGGATCGATCACCTGCCGCGGCTCGCCGTCCAGCGTGGCGATCCGGGTGCGCAGCGCCGCGTGCCGGTGGACCAGCGCATCGAGCGCGGCCCGCAGCGCCGCGGCGTCGAGGGGCCCGTCGATCGCCAGCAGCAGCGGCACGTTGTAGAGCGCCCGCCCGGGTGCCAGCCGGTCGAGGAACCAGAGCCGGTGCTGGGCGAACGAGACCGGGAACGGCCCGTCGCCGGCAACCGGGGTCGGGGGCCGGAACCCGGTGCGGGGCGCGGCGGCCGCCAGCTCAGCCAGGTCGCTGAGCACCGGCGCGGCGAATGCCGACCGGACGCCGAGCTCGATGCCGAGGCGGGCGGCGACCCGCGAGACGGCCTGCGCGGCGAGCAGCGAGTGGCCGCCGAGGGCGAAGAAGTCGTCGTCGGCCGAGATCTCCGGGACGCCGAGCAGCTCGGCCCAGACGTCGGCGATCAGTTCGGCGACCGGGCCGGACGGGGGCACGAAGACCGCAGCCCGGACGCCGTCGCCGGGGCCGGGCGCGGGCAGGGCCCGGCGGTCGAGTTTGCCGTTCGGGGTGACCGGCAGCTCGGCCAGCGGCACGTACCAGGCGGGAACCATCGCCTCGGGCAGCCGGGCGGCGAGCCAGGACCGCAGCCCGCGCCGGTCGATCTCGCCGTCGGGCACGACGTAGCCGGCCAGGTGCCGGGCGTCGCCCGCGCCGGCCACGACCACGGCGGCGGCGCGTACGCCGGGCGCGGTGGCGAGCACGCCGGCGATCTCGTCCGGCTCGATCCGTACGCCCCGGATCTTGACCTGGTCGTCGACCCGGCCCAGGTATTCGAGGATGCCGTCGGGCCGCCACCGGGCCACGTCACCGGTGCGGTAGAGCCGACCGCCGCCGGCCGTGGCCAGAACCCGGACGGATCCGACGACGCGGTCCGCCACGAACCGTTCCGCGGTGCGGCCGGGCCGACCGAGGTAGCCGCGGACCAGCCCGGTGCCGCCGATGTGCAGCTCGCCGGGGACGCCGATACCGCTCGGTCGCCCGCGCCGGTCGAGCACGGCCACGGTGGTACCGGGGATCGGCCGCCCGATCGGCAGCCGGGGCGAAGCCGCCCAACCGGTGTCCAGCCGGGCGGGCAGTTCGTAGGTCGTCGCGATCGTGGTCGCCTCGGTCGGCCCGTACGCGTTGACGATCCGCAGGCCCGGCGCGGCCTGCCGGAGGCGGGCGGCCCGCCGCGGGTCGCCCGCCTCGCCGCCGAAGAAGATGATCCGCAGCGGCGCGAACATCGCCGGATCGGTGTCCACGCACCGGTGGAACAGCACCGTGGTCAGCAGCATCGCGGTGACGCCGTGCCGGTCGATTCGGGCGCGCAGGGCGGCCGGGTCGAGCACCTCGTCCTTGCCGATGCCGACCAGCCGGGCCCCGTTGAGCAGCGCACCCCAGATCTCGAAGGTGGCCGCGTCGAACGAGACATTCGCGACCTGGGCGATCGTGTCGCCGGCATGGAACCCGGTCCACTCGCCGGGGCCGGCCAGTCCGGTGACGCCGCGGTGGGTGATCTCGGCGCCCTTCGGCCGCCCGGTCGACCCGGAGGTGTAAAGCACGCAGGCCCGCTGGTCCGGGGCGATCGACGGCAGCGACGCGAGCGGTTCGGCGCAGACGTCGGCCCAGTCGACGACCGGCACGTCCCCGGCGAAGCCGACGGCCCGGTCGGCCAGGACCAGCGCCGCCCCGCTGTCGGCGACCATGAAGCCCAGCCGCTCGGCCGGATGTTCCGGGTCGAGGGGCAGGTAGGCGGCGCCGGCCGCGAGGACGCCGAGCATCGCCACGACGAGCCGGGCGGACCGGTCCATCGCCAGCCCGACCACGGTCTCCGGCCCGACGCGCCGGAGGACCAGGCCGGCCGCCACCCGCTGGGCCTGGTCCCACAGCTCGGCGTAGGTCAGCGTGGCGTCGGCGAACTCCAACGCCACTGCCTGCGGCGTCGCGGCGAGCCGGGCCTGGAACGTTGTCATGATGTCGGCCGACCGGTCCAGTGCTTCGGCGGTACCCCAGCGGGCCAGCTCGGCCTCCTCGACCGGGGTGGTGTGGCACAGCTCGACCACCGGCCGACCGGGCTCGGCCAGCAGCGCGTCCAACAGCGTCACGTAGTGCTCGGCCAGCCAGCGCGTCCCGGCCGGCTCGAACAGGACCGCGTCGTACTCCAGCCGACCCGACCGGCCACCGCTCGGCCAGGTCAAGGTGAGATCGGCCGTCAGGGCGGAGATCGGCTCGGACCCCGTGCGGAACCGCGGCGTCCGCTCGGCCACGTCCGTCTCCACCCGACCGGCCCCGAGCAGGTCTTCGAGGGTGTCCCGGTCGGTCCAGGCGACCCGGGCACCGCCGCGCTCGGTCCGGACAACCACGTCGGTCACGCCGGCGAGCCGGCCCAGCATGATCTGGTACCCGAGGAGCAGAAGCGCCTCCGGCTCCACGCCGTACTGCTTCGCGGTGCTTTCCAGGCGCTGGGCGGTCGCCGGCGGCAGGTCGACCGGCACCGAGGCGGTGGCAGCCGGCCGGCCGCTGCGACTCAGCCGGTCGGTGACCAGTTCGAGGGCCCCGGCGCTCACGGCACCGGCCCGCCCAGCTCGACCAGCTCCGCCTCGTCGCCCCGATCCTTGTCGATGAGCTCGGCGATGCGCCCCGAGTCGAGCCGCACCACGAGATCGGCGCCGGTCAGCGTTTCCCGGCGGTGGGCGATGACCAGTACGGTGGCGCCGGCCAGCTCGGTGCGCAGCACCTCCTGGATCTGGGCGTCGGTCTCGGCGTCGAGGCTTGAGGTGGCCTCGTCGATGAGCACGATCCGGGAGCCATTGAGCAGCGCGCGGGCCAGGCACAACAGCTGCCTTTCGCCGGCGCTGAGCTGCATGCCGCCCGCCGACAGGGGCTGCTCCAGCCCGTCCGGCAGGGACGCGACCTTGGCCGCCAGGCCCACCTTGGCCAGCGCGGCCGCGACCTGATCGGCCGGGAAGTCGCCGAACGGGTCGATGTTCTCCCGCACGGTGCCGGGCAGCAGCACCGGGTCCTGCGGGATCACCTCGATCGCGGCGCGCAGGTCGTGCAGCCGCAGCGTCGACACGTCCACCCCGTCGATGACGATCCGGCCGCTCTCCACCTCGACGATGCGCAGCAGGGTCGCGAAGAGGCTCGACTTGCCGCTGCCCGTCCGCCCGGCGATGCCGATCGTGCGGCCGGCCGGCGCGTGGAAGCTCACGCCGTCGAGGGCGGACGGCGCGCTCTCGGCGTACCGCATGGTGACGTTCTGGAACCGGATGTCGCCGGCGCTCGGCCAGCCGGCCGGCGCGGCCTGGCCGCCGGTCGGTTCGGCGGGCAGCGCGGTGTAGTCGTGCACCCGCTCGAAGCTCGCCAGCGACAGGTCCATCGCCTGTACGGTCATCAGGCTCATCGCGAGGGTCTCGATAAGCATGTAGGCGAAGCTCAGCCCGGCACCGGCGAATCCCGCGCCGACGTTGTTGGCGATCACCAGCAGTACGGCGTAGCCGAACAGCACGAAGGAGCCGAGGACGTCCAGGCGCAGGTTGAAGTGCCGGGACAGCGAGTTCACGGTGTAGTTGGCGCGGTGCGCGAGGCGGGCCCGCTCGGCGAACCGGCGCTCGAAGCCGCCCATGCGGGCCGGGCGGCCCTCGATCGAGGTGACGCCCTCGACGACCTCGCTGAGCAGGGCCAGCACCGGCTCAGCGGCCTGCTTGGCCAGGCGCGACGCCTCGACCGTGCTCGACCGGGTGCGGTCCTGCCAGCGGGCGTAGAGCGCCAGTACGGGCAGGGCCAGCAGCAGGGCCCACGGGTTGACAACGGCCAGCAGCACCCAGGGCACGATCAGGCCGACGAAGATCGTCAGGGTGTCGATCGTGCTCTCGGGCAGTTCAAGGTCGATCGTCTCCATGTCGGCCGAGAAGCGGGTGACGATCCGGCCCGACGGGGTGCGGTCGAAGAAGGACAGCGGTGCCCGGAGCACGCTGCGCAGCATCCCGTCGTGCAGCTGGGTGCCGGCCCGTACGCCGCGCGCGAAGGTGAAGCTGAACAGTCCGCGGTCCAGCGCCAGCCCGACCAGCCCTATCGCGGCGAAGACGGAGGCGTACAGCAGGGTGTCGTGACCGGCGTGTTCGGTCCAGATGCCGAGCCAGAACGACGAGGCGCCGACCGCGCCCTGGCCGAGCACCGCGAGTCCGATCAGGACGACGGCGAGGATGCCCGGGGTCAGCACGCGAAGGTAGCCGCGGTAGGTGGCGGCGAGCACCTTGCCGCTGCGGATCGGCTCGACCTCCTCTTCCTCCGCCTCGAGCACCTCGGCCACGCCCTCCGGCATGGTCGCGGTCACCGGCTCGGCGGCCGGTTCAGCGGCGAGTTCCGGCAACAGCTCGGGTATCGAGCGCGCGGCCTGCTCGAACGAACCGACCGCGACGATCCGGCCGCCGTCGACCACGACGACGCGGTCGGCCCGGCGGGCGAAGTCCAGCCGGTGGGTGGCGACGATTCGCGTACGGCCGGCCAGTACCGTGCCGAACAGGTCGTCCATGATGGTCGCGGCGACGTTGTCGTCGACCGCGCTGGTCGGGTCGTCGGCCAGGTAGATGTCGGCGTCCTCGTACGCGGCCCGGGCCAGCGCGACGCGCTGCCGCTGGCCACCGGAGAGGGTGGCGCCGCGCTCGCCGATCGCAGTGGCGTCGCGGGCCGGCATCGCGGCGAGGTCGCCGGTGAGCGCGGTCGCGCGCAGCACGGCCTCGTAACGCTCCGGGTCGTCCGGCGAGAAGCAATGGACGTTCTCGGCGATCGTGCCCTGCATGATCCAGGCGTGCTGGGGCAGGTAGACGACGCTGCCGGCCACCCGTACCCGGCCCGCCGTGGTACGCATCATGCCGGCCAGCGAGCTCAGCAGCGCCGACTTGCCGCTGCCGACGCGGCCGAGCACGCAGATCAGCTCGCCGGGTTCGATGCGCAGGTCGACGTCGGTAAGCACCGGCGCCGGGTCGTCGGTCGACGGCCAGGCGATCGAGGCGCCGGTCAGTTCTACCGTGCCCGGCGCCCCGGTGGCCGGGTCGGTCTGCTCAACCGGCCGCCGGTCGGGCTCGTTCAGGAAGGTCGTCATCTTGCCGAACGCGACCCGCCAGTCGTTGCGCATGTCCAGGTAGCGGACCAGCTCCGGCAGCTGCGATCGGAGTACGGTGAGCACCGCGATCGCGGCGAAGACGTCGGCCGCCCTCAGCGTGTTGCCGAGCGCTGCGTAGGCGATCAGCGTGGCGGTCACCATGAGGACCGGCGCGGCCGCGTTGACCAGGTACAGGGTGGCCAGGCGCCGCTGCCGGCGGACGAGGAGCTGGTTGAGCACGGCCCGCTCGCGGCCGACCGCCGTCTCGGCCATCGCCTCCCAGCCGTGCGAGCGCAGCGTCCGGATCGCCGCCGCGAACTCACTGACCAGGCCGATCCGGCGCCCGTTGACCTCACGGATCTCCGGTACCAGCTCGTAGACCCGGTCGTTGGTGCGGTTGGACAGGAACATGCCGCCGATCAGCAGCGCGACGCCGATCAGGCCGGCCCAGCCGAGCAGGAACAGCAGCACGGCGCAGGAACCGGCGACGCCCAGCGGCACCGCCCAGGCCATGTGGATGAACGAGACCTTACCGACCCGGGTGGCGTCCGAGGAGGCGAGTGTGATCACCTCGCCGGCCGGGTGGTCGAGCCGGGCGCCCCGGTCCATCCGGAGGTACTTGGCGAGCACCCGGGTCCGCAGCAGCGCGGTGATCGAGTGGGTGGTCTTCCATGTCTCCGACCACTGGTGCTTGTGCGCCACCGAGTCGATCAGGTGGAAGCCACCCAGGGCGGCCGCGATCAGCAGACCCTCGCCGACCAACCCGCGCGCCGAGTCCTCGAACCAGGCCACCATCGCCCGGATGAACAGCGGTCCGGCGACCGCGCACGCCTCGTACGCCAGGAAGATCAGCGCTGCCCACCAGAACCGCTTCCGGTACGTCTCGTAGAGCGCGCGGCGCAGCCCGTCCTTCTCGGCGTGACGGCGCGCCCAGGCCCGGTCGAACGCTGGCCCGACCCGGTCCAGATGGTCGTAGCTGGGCGGAACCAGGCTGTCGGACAACTCCAACGAGCGGGTGCGGGCTGTCGCGACGAGCGCCCCCGGCCAGTGGATGAAGATGCGGGAGAGGACTCCCGCGTTCTCCTCGGCGCTCGGGTTGCCCGATGTCTGAGTGCTGACCACGTCGTCCCGTTCCGGTGTCAGCTCGCCGGCTGGGCGAGCGGGGTGAAGCGGTACGCCTGCTCCAGGGCGGCCCGGACGGTCGCCGGCAGGTAGGGGCGCATCGCGCCGAACTCGCGGGCCCGGGTGAACTGGCTCGCCGCCGGGAACCGGGGACGCTGTTCCAGCCAGTTCGCCACGGTCAGCGCCGCGAGATCGGAGTACTGCTCGTCGCTGACCGCCAGGTATTCGCCGTCGCGTGATTCGAGCAGGAACGGCGCGCCGTCGAAGGCCGCGTCGAACAGGCTCGTACGGGTCACCGCCCCGAACAGGTAGGCCAGCGTCTCGGCCTCGGCGCCGATCAGCTCGCGTACGGCCGGGCGCAGGTCGGCCGGCACCGCGCCGGTCGGGAAGATCTCCGTCCCGTACGCGGAGTGGAACAGCCCGGCGTCGCACAGCGCGGGCCGGCAGCCCCACCGTTCGAGCAGGTCGTGCACCCCGCGCAGGTGGTCGAGCAGGAACGCGTCGGAGTGCGCCAACTCGGCAACGCCGTGCCGCTCCAGGAAGGCGATCTTTTCGGCGTGCCCGGCCGTCATCAGTGGCCTCCGACGGATCCGGTCATCGCGACCAGCAGCTTGCGCGGTCCCGCGAAGCTCGATCGGCCGTGCGCCATCGCCAGGTTGTCCACCATCAGCAGGTCGCCCGGCTGCCACGGGAACTTCAGCAGCTCGGCGTCGTAGGCCGCCCGGATGGCGGCGAGGTCGGCGTCGTCGATCCGGGTGCCGTCGCCCAGGTACGCGTTGCGGGGCAGGTCCTCTTCGGCCATCAGTTCGAGCAGCGCCTCCCGGGTCGCCTCGTTGAGGCTGGAGACGTGGAACAGGTGGGCCTGGTTCATCCAGACGACCTGGCCGGTGTCGGGGTGCGTGGTGATCGCCTGGCAGGTCTCGCTGGTGCGCAACGACCCGTCCGGCAGCCATTCGTAGACGATGCCACGCTCGGCGCAGAACTGTTCGACCGCGCTCTTGTCCATGCCCGGGAACGTCTCCTGCCAGGACACCCCGAGGCCGGGCCGGTAGTTGCGGACGTAGCGCACGCCGTTGCGCTCGAAGCGCTCCCGTACCTCGGCCGGGATGCGCTGGTAGACGGCGTGGCTGTCGGCCAGTGGGGTCTCGCCGCCGCTGCGGGCCGCGATCTGCGAATAGAACCAGAGCCAGCGCGGCCAGACGCTGGTGTACGCCATCTCGTTGTGCTGCGGGATGACCTCGCTGGCCGGGTACTCGGTGGAGGTGTAGACGTCACCGACCTTGCTGCGCGGGGTGGAACGGTAGGTGTACTCGGCCAGATCCTCGCCGAACACCCGGACGAACTTGGCGAACACCGTGTCGTCCGGGACGTCGAAGCCGCGGAGCAGGCTGGCGCCGGCGGCGATGGTGGCCGCGGTCAGCCGGTCGGCGTTGCGCTCGGCCCAGGCCACCGGGTCCAGGCCCGGCGCGGCGGCCTCGAACAGGGCCACCCGGTCCTGGGCCGGGAAGAGGCGGGATTCCTTAACGTCGTCCAAGGCAGGGTCCGTCCTTTCGGCACGTCGCCATCTCAGGACTCCTCCGCGGACACGAAGGAGCGAAGGGCGTACAGCGACCGGTCGGCGAAGCGCTCGATGCTCTTCCGGTCGTTGAGGTTGCGGCTGAACTTGACGGCCAGCAGCAGGCGGCCGTCGGCGAACCGGCCGTTGACCTGGAGCCGATGCATCCGGGTCAGGTTCGGCATCGGCCACGGGTCCTCCAGCGGCGGCCCGAGCAGCGGCGACTCCTCGGGCTCGTGCTCGAACTCGCCCCAGTTGTTGATCAGGATCGGCGGCTTGCCGATCGGGGCGAGCGCGGCCGCGACGTCGGGCCGCGCGCCGACGTAGCGGAGCAGACCGAAGCCGAGGCCGCGCCGGGGAACGGCCTTCATCTGGGCGGCGACCGAGCGCAGCAGCGCCCGCGGGCCGGACTCGTCCGGCATTTCAAGCAGCCGCGGCGAGGTCATCGAGAACCGCCCGATCGCCCGGGAGAGATCCAGTTCGTCGCCGCCGAGCTCGCGACCCCGCGCCACCAGGTCGACCAGGATGGACCGCTGGCCGCTCCACTCGGCGAAGCCCTGCAGGACGGCGGCGACGATGCCGTCGTTGACCGTGAGGCCGTAGTCGCGCGGCAGCAGCTGCCGTAGTCGCGCGGTCTCCTCCGCGGCCAGGCCGACGGTCAGGGTCTCCTCCGAGGTCATGCAGTCCTCGCCGCCTTCGTGGTCGAGCGGCCACCGGGGCAACGGGCGCCGGGCCAGCTCGGTCCAGTAGGCGATGTCCTCGTCGAGCTCGTTCGAGCGGGCGAGGCGGTCGAGGTTGCGCGCCCACTGGGCGAACGACGAGGTGGTCGGGGTGAGCCGCGGCCGGCGGCCCGCCTCCAGGGCGGCATACGCGTCCTGGAGGTCCTCCATCAGCACGTCCCACGAACTGTTGTCCATGAGCTGGTGGTGGACGATGGCGATCAGCCGGTCCGGTCGGTCGGCGCCGAAGCGGACGAGCGCGAACTGCAGCAGCGGCCCGCGCTCGAAGTCGAGCTTGCCGTGCAGGGTGCGGTCGAGCCGGTTGAATGCCACCTCCTGGGCCGCCGGTGCCAGCGCCGACAGGTCCACGCTGGTGAACGGCGTACGGTCGAAGCGCTTGGTGACGTGGACCCGGTACCGGCCGTTCTTCTTGGGGAAGCTGATCCCCAGTGATTCGTGGTGGTCGAGGACGGCGGCCAGGGACCGCTCCAGCAGCTTCGGGTCGAGCTGCCGCACCGTGTCGAACATGAAGATGTGGGTGTAGTTCGCCTTGTCGGCGAAGTCCCGCTCCTCGAATGCCAGGTGCGACGGTACGGGCGGGATGACGCCCTCGTCGGCCGCCTGAGTGGCCCCGGTGGCCGCCGTGGTGGCGATCGCGGCCAGCCCGGCAATTGTCGGGTTGGCGATGAACTGGGCCGGCGTGATCGTGATACCCGCCTTGCGAGCCCGGTCGACGACCCGGATCAGGTGCAGCGAGTCACCCCCGAGCTGGAAGAAGTCATCGTGCCGGCCGACCTCGGCTACCCGCAGCACCTCCCGCCAGATGCCGGCCAGCCGCTCGACCACCGCGTCGTCGGGTTCCGCCACCGTTTCCTGCAACGGAGTCGGCGTCTCTGCCGGAGCCGGGGTGCTGGGCCGGGTCACGCCAGCTCTCAGCCCGGCCCGGTCGATCTTGCCGTTGGGCAGGTGGGGCAGCGCGTCGACCAGCACCACCGTGGGCACCATGTACCCGGGCAGCCGCTGCCGCAGGGTCGAGCGTAGGGCCGCCTCGGCGGCCGCGGCGCCCGGGCGCAATGCCGCGTACGCGATCAGCCGCCGCTCGTCGGGCCCGTCCTCGGCGATGTCGACGAAGCTCTCGGCCACATCGTCGAGCGCGGCCACCGCGGCGGCGACCTCGCCCGGCTCGACCCGATGCCCACGGATCTTGACCTGCTCCCCGATCCGGCCGAGGAACTCCAACTCGCCGCCGGGCAGGAAGCGGCCGCGGTCGCCGGTGCGGTACCAGCGCCGGCCGGCCGCGTCAGTGCCGAAGCGTTCCGCGGTGAGCCCGGGATCGCCCAGGTAGCCGCGGGCCAGTCCGGAGCCGGCCACGACGATCTCGCCGGGCTGTCCCAGCGGCACCGGCCGGAGGCGGTCGTCGACCACCGAGAGCTGCGCGCCGGGGATGGGCCGGCCAAGCGGCACCACCGTGCCGCGGCCGACCCGTTGCACCGGAACCTCGGCCGCCGCGACGATGCCGGTGGTCTCGGTCTGGCCGTACATGTTCACCAGGCGCGGGGCGTCGCCAACGGCCCGGATCGCTTCGGGCAGGTCGTAGAGCAGCGGCTCGCTGGCGGTGAGGATCACCTCGGGTCGCCACCCGTCGGCGCGGGCCAGCGCCGACCGGGCCACTCGCAGGTAGGAAGGCACGAGGTCGAACACCTGGACGTTGTTCACAGCGGCGTGGGCGAACAGCTCGTCCGGCGCCGCGAGCTGGCCGCGCGTAGCGATCACGACCCGGCCACCGAGGGCGAGCGGGACGGCCAGCTGGCGTACCGACGAGGAGAACGCGAACGAGGCGGTATGCAGGAACACCGGCTCGGCGGGCAACCGCAGCGCGGCCGGCAGGGCGCTCAGGTACGCGGCCAGGCTGCGGTGCTCGACCACCACGCCCTTCGGCACGCCCTGGCTGCCGGAGGTGAAGACGACGTACGCCGGGTCGTCCGGCCCCGCCGCCACCGGCTCGCCGGTTTCCCTCGCCAGGCCGGCCCGCTCGATCAGCAGCGGCTCGCCGGCGACGGCCGGGGCGGTCGCGACCAGCGCCGCCGAGGTGATCACCAGCGCCGGCTCGGCCTGGGCGGCCATCGCCGCCAGCCGCTGCGCCGGGTACGCCGGATCGAAGGGCACGTATGCCCCGCCCGCCTCCAGCACGGCCAGGATCGCGGTCACCAGATCGATGCCCCGGTCGAGGTACAGCCCGACCCGGACGCCCGGGCGTACCTGCCGGGCGGCGAGCACTCTGGCCAGCCGGCCGGCGCGGTTGCGCAGCTCGCCGTAGGTCAGCCAGGCGTCGCCGCAGGACACCGCCACCTCGTCCGGACGCCGCGCGGCCTGCTCGGCGAAGCGCTGCGGAAACGTACGCTCGTCGGCGCCGGCCGGCAGCGCCGGACCCCGGCCGAAGGCGGCCAGCGTGTCGAGCTCGCCCGGCAGCAGGACGCCGTCGGCGAAGACCCGCGCGTCCGGCTCGGCGACCAGCCGGCCGAGCAACGCCTCGAACCGCTCCATCAACCGGGCCACCGTGCCGGCGTCGAACAGGTCGGTGCTGTACTCGACGTGCCCGGCCAGGCCCGACCCGGTCTCCCAGAGGTCGACGACCAGGTCGAAGCGGGCGGTAACCTGATCGGCCTCGATCTCGTCGAGCACCAGCCCGGGACCGGGGTCGGGCAGCTCGCGCGGCATGTTCTGCAGGGCGAAGCGCACCTGGAACAGCGGCGTGTGGCTCAGGTCGCGGACCGGGGCGACGGCGTCGACGACCATCTCGAACGGCACGTCCTGGTGGGCGTACGCGCCGTGGGCCGTTTCCCGGACTCGTTGCAGCAGCTCCGTGAAGGTCGGGTCGCCGGAGAGGTCGACGCGCAGTGCGAGGGTGTTGGCGAAGAAGCCGACCAGGTTTTCCAGCTCGGTGCTGGTGCGGTTGGCGATCGGGGTGCCGACCACGATGTCGCGCTGACCGCTGAGTTGTGCCATCAGCACGTCGAAGCCGGCCAGCAGCAGCATGAACAGCGAGACGTTGGCGCGGTGGGCGAGGTCGTTGATCGCCGCGGAGAGCTCGGCCGACCACTGCACCTCGTGCCGGTCGCCCCGGAAGGTCTGCACGGCCGGGCGGGGCCGGTCGGTCGGCAGCTGCACTGTGGGCAGGTCGGCGAGCTGCCGCTTCCAGTACGCCAGTTGGGCGTCCAGCTCGTCACCGGTCAGCCAGGACCGCTGCCAGTGGGTGTAGTCGACGTAGCCGAACTCGATCTCGGGCAGCGGGGACGGCGTCCCGGCCGCGCTCGACCGGTAGAGCGCCATCAGGTCGTCGAGCACGATCGACAGCGACCAGCCGTCCGAGACAGCGTGGTGCAACGTCATCAGCAGTACGTGCCCGGTCGGTCCGGAGCGGACCAGGGTGGCGCGCAGTAGCGGCCCGCGGGACAGGTCGAAGGGCCGGACCGCCTCCTCGGCAGCGACCGTGGCGAGGCGCTGCCCCGGGTCATCCTCGCCGGTCAGATCCAGCTCGGTGAACGGGACCTCGTCGGCGGGCAGGATGCGCTGCGCCGGGTCGCCGTCCGGGGCCGGGAAGTACGCCCGGAGCCCTTCGTGCCGGGCCCACAGGGCGCCGACCGCGGCCCGCATTGCGGCGGCGTCAAGCTCGCCGGTGAAGCGCAGCGCGACCGGTACGTTGTAGAACGCGCTGTCCTCGGCGAGCCGGTTGAGGAAGTAGAGCCGTCCCTGGGCGTACGACAGGGGCGCGTCGCCGGTCCGCGGCACGACCGCCAGGCCGGGGCGGGGTGCCTTGCCGCCCAGCCCGGCGATCCGCTCGGCCAGGTCGGCCAGCGACTCGGCCTCCAGGAACACCGACAGCGGCAGCTCGATGTCGAATGCCTTGCGCAGCCGGGCCATGGCCTGCACCGCAAGCAGCGAGTGGCCACCGAGCTTGAGGAAGCCGGAGTGCCGGCCGATCGCCTCCACCGGCAGGCCGAGCACCTCGGCCCAGACCTTGGCGACCGCCTTTTCGCGTGGGGTGGCCGGCGGTTCGATCGCGGCCTCGGCGCCGCCCGCGCGGGGGGCGCCGCCCACGCTCGGCAGCGGCAGCGCCTCGCGGTCCACCTTGCCGCTGGTCGCGAGCGGCAGCGCGGCGAGCACCACGACATGGTCGGGGACCATGTACTCCGGCAGTTCCCGGCGCAGCGCCTCGCGCAGCTCGGACTCCTCGGCACCGGGACCGGTGACGTACCCGACCAGGCCGCCCTCCCCCGGCAGGTCCTTGCGGAGCAGCACCACCGCCTCGTGAACCGCCGGCAGGCGGGTCAGCGCGGCCTCGATCTCCCCCAGCTCGACCCGGTGGCCGCGCACCTTGACCTGTGTGTCGACCCGGCCGAGGCACTCCAGCTCGCCGTCGGCGCGCAGCCGGGCCAGGTCGCCGGTGCGGTACATCCGGGCGCCGGGTTCCGCAGCGTAGGGATCGGGCAGGAACCTCTCGGCGGTCAGGTCGGGCCGGTTCCAGTAGCCGCGGGCGACACCGGCCCCGGCGACGTAGAGCTCGCCGACGGTACCCCGCGGCACCGGCGACAGGTTACGGTCGAGCACGTACAGGCGGGTGTTGGCGATCGGCCGGCCGATCGGCACGGTCGAGCTCAGGTCGGTGCCCTCGCCGACCTCGTAGACGCAGCAGCCGACGACGGTCTCGGTCGGGCCGTACTCGTTGACGATCCGCAGGCCCGGGATGCGCCGGCGCCAGGCGGCGGCGGTACCGCCGTGCAGCGACTCGCCGCCCACGACCAGGTAGCCGTCGGCCGCCACGGTGGCCGGTGGCATCGACTTGTCGAGCGCGTCGAGGTGCGCCGGGGTGAGTTTCACCAGGCCGTGGTCGACCTTCCGGTCCAGGGTCTCGGCCAGCGTGGAGAGCTCCTCGCCGTCGGCGACGAGCACGACCGGGCGTCCGCCCAGCAACGGGGCGAACAGCGTGGTGACCGAGAGATCGAATCGCAGCGGTGATACCAGCGGCGCGCCGCCGCCTTCCGCCACCCGGTACGCGCGAACTGCCCAGCCCAGGTAGTTGCCGAGCCCTCGATGGGTGACCGCGACGCCCTTGGGCCGCCCGGTGGAACCCGAGGTGTAGATCAGGTAGCAGGTGCTCTCCGGGTGCGGCCGCTCCCGGGTGTACGACCCGTGATCCTCGTCCGCGTCCTCGTCGACCCGCAGCACCAGGGCCGCGGTCGCCGGCACGCGAGCCGCGTGCCGCTCGCTGGTCAGCACCACCCGCGCGTCGGCGTCGGTGAGCATGAACGCGACGCGCTCGGCCGGGTCCTGCACGTCGAGGGGCACGTACGCGCCGCCCGCCTTCAGGGTCGCCAGCACGGCGACCACAAGGTCGACGCCTCGCTCCAGGAAGAGGCCGACCCGGGTCTCCGGGCCGATGCCAGCTCGTCGCAGCCGGGCGGCCAGGCGATCGGCCCGGCGATCAAGCTCGGCGAAGGAGACGGCATTCTCTCCGGCGATCAGCGCCGGAGCGTCCGGC
>VAWN01000093.1:0-35720 GCA_005885555.1 Actinomycetota bacterium | reverse complement strand
GGAGAGCAGAGCGGCCGCGCCGACCGGGACCCCGGGCGCGGCGGTCAGCTGGATGAGCAACCGGCCCAGGCTGGCGACCGTACGCTCGACGGTCGCCAGATCGAACAGGTCGGTCGAGTACTCGATGATGCCGTGCAGCGAGTCGTCCTCGCCCGGCCACAGTTCGAGGGTGAGGTCGTACTTCGAGATCGGTGGGTGGTGGTCGATCGCGGTGACCCGCAGGCCGTCCAGCTCGACGGTCAGCGCCGGGTCCACGACCAGGGCGAACATCACCTGGGCGAGCGGGGTGTGGCTGAGGCTGCGCTCCGGGTCGACCGCCTCGACCACCTGGTCGAACGGCGCCCCGCCGTGGGTCATGCCCGACTGCGCCACCTCCCGGACCCGGCCGATCAGCTCTCGGAAGGTGGGCGAACCGGAGGTGTCCAGCCGCAGGACCACCGAGTTGACGAAGAAGCCGACCATCGACTCCAGTTCGACCCGGGGCCGGTTGGCGACCGGCGTGATGACCGAAACCTCGTTCTGCCCGGAGTACCGGCTCAGCAGCGCGGCGAACCCGGCGAGCAGGACCATGAACGGGGTGGCCCGCTCGGCCCGGGCGATGGTGCGGACCGCCGGCCAGATGCGGGCCGGCAGCTGGAACCGGTGCCGCTCGCCGCGGAAGGTCTGCCGGGCCGGCCGCGGCCGGTCGAACGGCAGCTCGATCACCGGCTGCGCGCCGCTCAGGTTCGCACGCCAGTAGTCCACATCGGCCGCGAGCTCCGCCGCGCGGTCAGGGCGGGCCTCCCAGGCGGCGAAGTCCGCGTACTGCAGGGTGAGCGGCGCCGGCTCGACGCCCGTGCCAGCCATGCGGTAGAAGTCGAGCAGCTCGTCGATCAGGGTGCTCATCGACCAGCCGTCGCAGACGCTGTGGTGGATCGTCAGCAACAAGACATGATCGTCATCCGCCCAGCGGAACAGCTTCGCCCGCACGAGCGGACCCTCCGCGAGCGCGAAGGGCCGCTGCGACTCGGCCGCCAGCGCCCCGCCCAGCTGGTCGGCGGCCACCGGTACCGGCGTCAGCTCCACCGCCACATCAGGCAGGATGCGCTGCACCGGCGCACCGCCGACCGCGGGGAAGACGGTGCGCAGAGCCTCGTGCCGGGCGATCAGCCGTCGGACCGCTCCGGCGAGCCGGGCAACGTCGAGCGAGCCGGTCAGCCGCAGGGCGGTGGGCACGTTGAAGACGAAGCTGCCCGGGTCGAGCTGGTCCATGAACCAGAGCCGGCGCTGTGCGGCGGAGAGCGGCAGCTCGCCGTCGCGGGGAACCGGCACGATCGCGTCACCGCCGTCGGCCTTGCCGCGGGCCAGCCGCTTCGCCAGAAGGGCCTGCTTGACCGGCGACATCGCCGCCATCCGGTCCGTCGTGGTCAGGCGCTTCGCCGGTACGCCGCCCAGCCGCTGGGCCGGCGGGTTGAGTTCCGCGGTCATCGGGTGCCGTCCAGGTGCGCGACGAGGCTCCTGGGCCGCATGTCTGTCCAGTTGACGTTCACGTAATCCAGGCACCCGGAGCGGGTGTCGGCGCCGTGCACAACGGTCCACCCGGCGGGGACGACGGCGAAATCCGGCCAGAGGGAATGCTGCCCCTCGTCATTGACGACCACAAAGAATCGACCGTCCACATCGTCAAACGGATTTGACACCGATCTCAACCTCACCCCGCGTTAACTGGACATTCAAGTCGCGCTCGGGCCGCGGAAGCTCGGCTCGCCGCGCCCCTGACATTTCAGAATTGCCAGGCGGCCTTCGGAGCTCACGGCCGCGGCCTCACCTGATATTCTGCGACGAAGCGAGACGGGACCGAAGGCGGCAGGGTGCTCTTGTTGAACCGAGCCCCTATACCCGGCCCAAAGAGCCTTCACGGCCTGAACGAAGCCCAAAGAATTGTTTGAAAATCGACGCAACAAAGGCGATGTTTTGGTCGCAGATGACTCACTAAACCTCCCCCGTTCAGTCCGGGGAGGACTGTAGCAGGGGCCTGCAAAGGCCCACAAGGCGTTAACGATCAGGTTCCCGACAGGCAGATTGTCCTGATTGGACTGCTGGCCGCGACCTCGTTGATCTCCGCCAGCCGGGCATCGCCAATCGCCCACCGGGTGCTTCGCGTTGGTAGGCGCCCATTCGTCGAGCGGGCTGCGATCGAAGCGTTCGGCCGTGGTACGGCCACACGTCCGCATGGTTGTCGTGCCTGGCCGGCTGCTAACACGTACACGGCAACTTCCCGCACTCGCGCAGCCCAGGTAACCGGCCGGTCACCCGCCGCGCCTTCGATACCGGTGGGCGCACAGCACCGTCCGACTAGGCAGGAACAGCATGGAAGCAACCGGTCCCGACCCGGTCGGGGACTTGTGTATCAACAAAGCTCCCCGTCCTGGCCCTCGGCCGTTGTGGGATGCGCCCCGTACCTGGGCCGGGCTGGTCACCATGTGGGTGTTCGTGATCGGTCCGTTCGTCGTTCTCGTCGTGGCGGTACCCGTCGCCTGGGGCCAGGGGTTGTCGGTGCTGGATGCGACGATGGCGATCGTCGCGTATCTGGTCAGCGGCTTCGGCCTGACCGCCGGATATCACCGGCTGTTCACTCACCGCTCGTTCAAGGGCATACGCGGGCTGCGGATCGCACTATCCGTCGCCGGGTCGCTCGGCATCGAGGGATCACCCATCCAGTGGGTCGCCAACCACCGCCGCCACCACGCCTTCGCCGACCGGGAAGGTGATCCGCATTCACCATGGCGGTACGGCACCAGCCCGCTGGCCGTGTTCAAGGGCCTGCTCTACGCCCACCTGGGCTGGATGCTTCGGCGAGAGCTGAGCAACCGGGCGCGGTTCGCCCCGGACCTCCTGGCCGACCGCGACATGCGGGTCATCGGCCGGTGGTTCGGGCCACTCGCCGCCGCCTCGCTGCTGGTCCCCGCACTGGTCGGCGGCGCGGTGACGCACACCTGGACCGGCGCGCTGACCGCGCTGTTCTGGGCCGGGATCGTCCGCATGACCGTGCTCCACCACGTGACCTGGTCGGTCAACTCGATCTGCCACGTCGTCGGTGAGCGGCCGTTCAGCAGCCGCGACCTGGCCACCAATGTCTGGGCCCTGGCCCTACCGTCGCTCGGGGAAAGCTGGCGCAACTCGCACCACGCCGACCCGACGTGCGCCCGGCATGGCGTGCTGCCCGGCCAGATCGACCCGACCGCTCGCCTGATCTGGTTGTTCGAGCGGCTGCGCTGGGCGCATCAGGTGCGCTGGCCGACCACGACCCGCTTGGCGGAACTACACGCCAATTGAGCGGGCGCTGCCCGGCCTCCGCTGTCGCGTCAACACTCCTTATGCGGTACCCGCGGTGCGACCCGATGAAGGGTTGCGCGGATTACCCATGCCCGAACATCATGATGACGCCTACCGTCCCATCGAATAGATCGGAGTCAACATGAGTGGCAGGCGCTCGGCCGCCCTTGCGGCTGTTTCGGTACTCATCGCGGGCACGATCGCTGTTCAGGCGGGCGCGGCGGTGATGCCGCGGGTCGCGCCGTACGTGGACATGGGCGCGTTCCCCACCCCGGCGCTGTGAAGATCTCCTTCGGCGGCGCCAGCGGCATCGTCGGCGCGCCAGAACGGCGTGGCGAGAAGGCCGCACAGAAGCTGGTCGTCTTCGCCAGGACCAATCACCTCGGCATGCTCTCGTTCCGGGAAAACATCCAAGACCGAAACGCCCGCATGGGCCCGCTGTACCAGTGCACCAACATCAAGCAGAAGCCATACGAATTCTCGAAGATCTCCGCGGGGTACGGCGGCTGAGCGCGGAGCAGGCGCGCGGGTCCGCAGAGTTCGATTCAGCCTCGATCAGTGGTAGGAGGGTAATGATGCGACGCATCCGGCTTCGTACCGCGCTCTGGTGCGCGACGGTCGCCTTGGCCGGCGCGCTGAGCGCCGTCGTCGTAGTGACCGGACCGTCAGCCGATGCCGCGACCCGGGCGATCCCGGTCGGGCACCGGATGACCGGAAGCATGACGTTCTACAACGACATCGGCTTCGGCGCCTGCGGGACGGCCATCAACGCGTCCACCCAGATGCTGGTCGCGGTCTCGCACACATGGTGGACAACCGCCAACCCGAACAATGACCCGCTGTGCCGGGGGATATCCGTACAGGTGACCTACAAGGGACACACGATCACGGTCCCGGTCAAGGACAAGTGCCCGTCGTGCGACGCCAAGCACATTGACCTCAGCCAGCGAGCGTTCCAGCGCCTGGCTCCGCTGAGCCTCGGCGTGGTCAATGGGATCACCTGGAAGTTCGTCCGTACCCGCAGCGGGTGACGGCGTAGCAGTCACTCAGGTCCTGGTTGGATACCTGACGTAGGAGGCGGTTCTATCCGGGGCTTGTCGTGGAAGCGGGTGGGCACATGGCTGGCCGCACCCGAGCGCAGAAAGGCCAACTCGCCGCGGAGTTGACCAGCTTCGTCGACCGGCGCGCAGCGATGGTAGAGGTGAAGCGGCTGCTGTCTACTGCGCGCCTGGTCACGCTCACCGGCGTCGGTGGAACGGGCAAGACCCGGTTGGCCACCCAGATCGCGACCGCGTGCAGGCGGACGGGTACCTGCGCGAGGCGCTCCCACTGCAGCTCGGGCTCGGCAACACCGTCGGTATCTGCCAGACCCTGGAGGTTCTCGGCATGACCGCCACCAGCGCCGGTGACCCGGTACGCGCGGCCCGACTGACCGGGGCCGGCCACCGGCCACCAGGCCGCCGGCCGCACCCGCCACGCCTCTGACCCGGCGCGGGCGGGAGGCGGCCGGACTCGTCGGCCAAGGACTGTCCAACCGCCAGATCGCCGGCCGGTTGCCACGCCCCGGGTTCGACGCAATCTTCACCACCGACCGCCCGGTCATCTTCGCGTCCGACGACTACCCGTGGCTGATCCTCCAGCATCTGACCCGGCCGCGCCCGCTGCTCCGCGGGCGGCGGGCGTGGCCGGCCACAGGCCCACTCGGGCGGTCGGGGGGAGACCACCGTGAGCGGGCGCGCCCAGATCTCAGTCGCCGGCGCCGATCCCTTGCGCGAAAGCGAAGAACCGGTGCGGGTCGTACGCGGCCTTGACCCGCGCCAGCCGCGGGTAGTTCTCCGCGTAGTACGACGCCTTCCAGTCCGGTAGCGCCGGGTCCATCCAGTTCTGGTAGCTCTCCCCGATGGAGTACGGGTCGGCCGTCGCGAACCCGCGCCCCACCCACCGGCGCGCCGCCGCCCGGGCCTCGTCCGTCGCGGTGGCCGCGGAGACCACCTGGTCCCAGCCGCCGGTGGGCAGGGGCGTGGCGCCGAGCCGGGTCCGTTCGACGCCGTACACCGGCCGGTCGAGCTGACCCTGATCACTCTTGCCCGACCGGTGGCACTGCGCCTGCGTCATGGTCACGCAGCCGAAACCACCATCATCAGGTCGCGGTACGTCTGTACGCCGTCCTGCCGGGAAAGCGGCGTACCGGCGCCCGCGACCAGCCGGTCGACCTCGGCGGACAGCTCCGCCGCGGTACCCGTCGACGCGAGCAGGACACTGGTGGCCGCCGGGTTGCCCGGTGCCGCGTCCGGCTGGGCGAGGAAGGCACCTCCGCCGATCGTCCTGGGCGCGTCGACCATCCACCGCGAGACGCCGTCGAGCACCTCGACCGCCTGGTCGTACGGGTACGCCAGCACTACGGTCGCCATCCGGTCGCCATCCGGTCGCCGGCGCGCGGTGTGACCGTGAACGACGTGACCACGCCGAAGTTGCCGCCGCCCCGCCCCGGACCGCCCAGAACAGGTCGCTGTGCTCATCTGCCGAGGCGGTCACCACGCGACCGTCCGCCAGGACGACCTCGGCGGAGGTGAGCCGGTCGCAGGCCATCCCGACGGTACGGGTGAGGAACCCGAAGCCGCCGCCCTGGAGGAACCCGCCGGCCGCCACCGTGGCGCACCCGCCCTCGCTGACCACCAGCCCGTACGGTGCCAGGGTGGTGAGGACGTCGACGTTGAGCGCCCCGGGACCCAGGCGCACCGAGCGCTGCCCCACCGTCACCGTGTCGAGCCGGGACACGTCCACGATCAGACCCGTTGTCGTGGAGTACCCGCCGTAGCTGTCGCCCCCGCTGCGTACCGCGACCGGCAGGTGGTTGTCCTGCGCGAACCGCAGCGCCACCGAGACGTCCGCGCTACCCGCGCAGTACGCCACGGCCGCCGGCCCGACCCCGTCGAACTGGGCCAGCTCCAGCTGCCGGGCCATGGCGTACCCGGTGTCGCCGGGCCGGATGAGCTGCCCGGCGAGGTGCCACGCGAGTCGGTCCCACGGCACCCGGCTCCTGGCGGGGCCGGCGGGACCCGGGAGCATGCCGAGGCTCACCGCCGCCGCACCGGCGCCGAGAAACCTCCTGCGAGTAAGCATTCACCGATCCCTCGTGAGTCGGGTCAGTACTGACCCATCTGGCGGTCCACCGCGATCTCGATGACGACCAGGCCGGGCTGGTCGGGCGGCGGGGCCCCGTACCGCCGGGCGTACCGGCGGATCCCCTCGGCCAGCCGCCGAGGTTCGTCGGACACCGTGGCCCGGCCCTCCAGCGTGATCCACCGGTACCCCATCAGCTGGCACAGCGCGACCCACCGGTCGGGATGCGCGCGGATGTTGCGTACCTTCTGCCGGTCCCGGACCGTCATCACGCGCGCTAGTCCGGCCCGGCCGTCCCAGGTGAACCGGACCGGCGCCACGTGCGGCGAACCATCCGCGCGGCAGGTGGTCAGGATCCCCAGGTGTTCCTCGGCCAGAAGGCGCTCGACCGTCCTGGGCAGCACCAGCGGCGTGACGGTGGTCATGCGGCGACCGGTAGGGCCTCGCCCTGCGCGACCGGACGCATAACGGGCAGCATCAGCGACACCAGGACGGCGGCCACCGCGAAGCACGCCCCGATCAGGAACGCCTCGTGGAAGACGCTGGCCCGCGCCTGCGCGATGCGTACGGGGTCATTGCCCGCCCACGCGACCAGCCCCGGGATCCGGCTGAACGCGATCGTCGCCGCCACCGCCACGCCGAGCGCGCCGCCCGCCTCCTGGCTGGTGTTGATCAGACCGGCGGCGAGGCCGGAGTCGCGCTTGTCCACGCCCGCGAACGCAGCCACCTGGAGGGGTACGAACGCCATGCCCAGCCCGACGCCACCGATCAGGAACGCCGGTAGGACGTCGGTGAGGTAGTCGGCGTGGATCGGCAGGCGCCACAGCATCAGCAGCCCGACCGTGGTGAACAGCAGACCGGCGATCAGCACCGGGTTGCCGGGTACCTTCGTCACGAGCTTCGAGGAGACCCCCGCGCCGACCGACACGATGATCGCCAGCGGCACGTACGACAGCCCGGTACGCAACGGCGAGTAGTTCAGCACCTGCTGCATGAAGAGGCTGGCGAAGAAGAAGAGCGTCACCAGCGTGGCCAGCATCAGCAGCGCGGTGAGGTTGGCGGTACGCAGTGTCCGCAGCCGGAAGATCCCGAACGGGATCAGCGGATCGCGGGTACGCCGCTCGATGAGTACGAACACCAGCAGCAGGACCGCGACGATGGCGAGGCTGACGATCGTACGCGCTGACGTCCACCCGTCGGTGACCGTCTGGCCCAGCGTGTAGATCAGCAGGACGAGGCCGGCGGTCAGGACGATCGCGCCGACCGTGTCGAAGCGGCGGCGCTGTTCGTCCGCGCGGCTCTCCGGGACGATCGCCGGGGCGAGGAGCGCCGCGGCCAGCCCGATCGGTACGTTGATGAAGAAGATCCAGCGCCAGCCGGGCCCCTCGGTGAGCAGCCCGCCCGCGATGACGCCGACGACCGAGGCGATGCCGCTGATCGCACCCCACATGCCGAGCGCCCGCGCCCGCTGGGGGCCTTCCGGGAAGACGTTGGTCAGCAGGCTGAGCGCGGCGGGCGCGATGAACGCCGAGCCGAGGCCCTGGAGCCCACGGGCGACGATCAGCATCACCGAGCCTTGGGCGAGCCCGGCGACCAGCGAGGCCAGCGCGAAGATCACGAGCCCGGCCTGGAGGATGCGCCGGCGCCCGACGGTGTCGGCCAGCCGGCCGCCCAGCAGCAGGAACCCGCCGAGCACAGTGCCGTACGCGGTGACGACGTACTGGAGATAGGTCTCCGAGATGTTCAGCCCGCGCTCGATGGTCGGGAGCGCGACGTTGACGATTGACACGTCCAGGAACGTCATGAACCCGGCGACGCACAGGAAGGCCAGGATCAGGCCCGGGTGGCGCGGACCGGCGGTGACCTCCGGCGCGGTCCGGCCCCGGCTGACGAGGGCGTCTGGAACAGACATAACTCACTCCCCGATGTGGTTTAGGCGCCTTGTCCAGCGACTTCGGCCACGCTATCAGCGCGGGTATAGTAGGTACCTACAGGAAAGTGGCTATCCGAGGAGACAGCATGGCGGTCCTCCCGACTGCGAAGACGACGGCCGTACACCCGGAGAACGCGTGCCCGATCGGCCCGGTGGTCGATCTCGTGTTCAGCCGCTGGACCACGCCGATCCTGTGGGCACTCAACGAGTACGGCCGCCAGCGCTTCGTCGAGCTGGAGCGGCGGATCACCACGATCACGCCGAAGGTGCTCACCCAGCGACTGCGCCAACTGGAGCGCGACGGGCTCGTCCTGCGTACGTACTTCCCGGAGGTACCGCCCCGGGTCGAGTACGAGATCAGCGACCTCGGCCGCAGCCTCGCGCCACTGTTCGCCACGCTGGCCGAGTGGTCGACCGCCAACCTCGGCCGCATCGAGCAGGCGCGCACGCGGTACGACGCCCAACAGCGGCTCCCCGGCGGCCGACCCTGAGCCAGGGTCGCGCGCCGGGGAGCGGCACACCCGGTCAG
Source organism: Actinomycetota bacterium (assembly GCA_005885555.1). Classification (GTDB taxonomy): domain Bacteria; phylum Actinomycetota; class Actinomycetes; order Mycobacteriales; family Micromonosporaceae; genus AC-43. The sequence continues at coordinate 26,820 of VAWN01000093.1, read as the reverse complement.
TTCCCGGCGGACCGGGTGTGTACGACCCGGTAGCTGTTCCAGTCGCGGCCGGTCGCCACCGAGTCCAGCCGCGCCTGGGACTTCTGCGCGGCGGCGGAGCGCTCGGCGTCGGGTAGTGCGCGGAAGGCGTCGTACGCCGCCTTGCCGTCCCACTGCGAGTACGTCACCGCGAACGCGCCGTCGAGGCCGCGCGCGGCGAGCCCACGCAGCACGGTGTGCGAGCGGTACCCGGGCACCTCGGACAGCCACTCCTGGCCCGCCCCGAGGGCGTCGACCAGCTCGTCGAGGTTCTCCGGCGTGGTACCGACGACCTCGATCACGGTGTGGTCGTGGCGGTTCGGGGAGATCTCGGTGACCTCGCCGAGCCCGGCCCGGCGCTGGGTGTACACCACGTTGGTCTGGAGCAACCGGATCGACGTGGTCATCTCGCCGAACAGCGGCAGGGTGCGGTGCCGGAACTCCTCGCCGGCATACCGCGCCTCAAGGTCCTCCCCGCTGCGCCACTGGATGACGTTCGCCGTGCCGAACCGGTCCACGCCGGTGTGCACCGTACTCGAGATCCAGCCGGGGTACGCCGCCGCGTCGACGATCTCCTGCATGGCACCGATCAGGCGCGCCTGCTTCTCCGCGGCGTCGGTGGAGAACAGGTTGACGACGGTGAGGTACTGGTCCTGGGCGGAAATCCTGGGCATGTCCGTTCCTCCATCAGCGATCGGGGTCAGCGGTGGGCCGCGTGGCCCGGGGGTCGGTCACGTCGCGGCGACCGGCGCCCACCGGCCGCGGCCTCCCCCGCCGCGTCAAGCGGCTGACCGAACCAGCGGGCGAGCGCGGCGCGCAGCTCGTCCGGGCCGGCGTCGTCGGCCCGGACCCAGGCGACGTACCCGTCCGGGCGGACCAGCAGGCTGGCCGGCGGGGCGGTCGGGTCGTGCCGTGACGCGGTGACCGTGTCCACCCGGTCGGACCAGGCGGCGGCGATCCCCCGCAGCTCCGCGTCGTCGTCCAGGTCGAGCAGTACGGCCCGGCCGGTCCCCAGCAGGTCGTACGTGGTCGTCTTGCGTTCGCCGACCAGCAGGTCGTGCTTGGGCAGCCGGCGGCCGAGCAAGGGGTGCCCGCCCGGGCCGACGTCGTACCGGATGTCCAGCCCGGTCACCATGCCGACCAGGTGACGCTGTACCTGCGGGTACGCCACCAGCTCGGCGAACACGTCGAGCATCGGCTGCATCGGCGGGCCGCCGAGGTACAGCGACCGCTGGGCGAGCGTGTTCGCGACGACGCGCGCGCCGACCGGGTACCGCTCGGTGCAGTACGTGTCGAGCAGCCCGGCCGGGGCGTGGCCGTGCTGCTCCGCGGCGAGCTTCCACCCGAGGTTGACCGCGTCGCCCAGCCCCGCGCTGATGCCCTGGGCGCCGATCGGCAGGTGGATGTGTGCCGCGTCGCCGGCCAGGAATACCCGCCCCCGCCGGTACTCGCGGGCCTGCCTGCTGGCGTCGGTGAAGAAGCTGGTCCACACGGGCGTACCGGCGTGGATGTCCTCGCCGGTCACCCGCTGGTACGCGTCGGCGACCTCCTCGAACGACGGCGGTTCGTGGGTCCCCCGGACCCCGGCGGCCCGCTCGAAGACCACCACCCGCTGGACGTTCGGGCCCAGCGGCAGGACGACGACCATTCCGCCCGGCCCGACCTCGCCGGTGGGCCGGATCCGCAGCCCGCACCCGGCCACGTCGGCGAGCAGCATCTCGATGCCCGCGTCAGTGCCCGGGAAGTCGATTCCGGACAGCCGGCGTACCGCGCTGCGGGCGCCGTCGCAGCCGACGACGTACGCAGCCCGCAGGTCCCGGAGGCCGTCCGGCGTGGCGACCCGTACCGCCACGACGTCCTCTCCGGCGTCCAGCCCCACGACCTCGTACCCGCGGTGCAGCCGGGCGCCGAGGCCGAGCGCCCACTCGGCGAGGATGCCCTCGGTCAGCGACTGCGGCACCCCGCGTACGCCGAAGTTGCCGCCCTCAATGATCCGGTAGTCGATCGGCAGGCCGCCGAAGTGCCCGATCGGGATGGTCTCCAGGCCGCCGAACTTCGGCAGCAGGCCGCGCTGGTCGAACTCCTCGATGGTACGGGCCGAGAAGCCCAGCGCCCGGGACTGCCGCATCGGCTCGGTCAGCTTGTCGACCACGACCGCCGACAGCCCGGCCAGCCGCAGCTCGCCAGCCAGCATGAGGCCGGTGGGACCGGCCCCGACGACGATGACGTCCGCGTCCAACGTGTCCATCTGCCCTCTTCCGGTCGATACCTGCGACGGTTGGCAACCCGTCATCCGGCCTTCTTGCCGCGTAGTCCGGACTTCACCATTCCGGTGAGCATGGCGCGCCCGAGCTCCTTCATTTCCGGCGGCGCCTGCGTGTTCGCCCACCACATGAACTTCATCATCTGGGGGGTGGTCGGCGCGAAGTACGTCTGGTGCTCGTCCTTCCATCCGAACGGCGTGTTCACCACGTCGCAGTCGCGAATCGCCTGGAACACGACATCGGCTGCCTGGTCGCCGTCGAGCTCACCGACCTCGTACTTCTCGCACGTTTCCACGGTGATGTCGAAGAGCTTCTTGAAACCGTCACTGTCCGGCCACCACAAGCCGGTGTGCGGCGACTTCTCCAGGTCGCTGAAGTGACGGTCGTCGCCGTCGATCGCGAAATTCTGCCGGGCCCGGATCAGCCGCATCGTGGACGGCGTCGTGAAGCTCGCCCAGACCTTGAACACCGCGCTCCACAACCGGAAATGCCCGAACGAGATGTACGAGGCGTTGACGATGTCGTCGTTGTAGCTGAGCAGGCCGCGTTCGAGGCGTTCGACGTACTCGTACCGGTCCACCGAGAAATCGTCGTCGCGCAGCGACTGGAGCACCCGGGTGCACAGCGCGTCGACAACCTCGAAGGTGTTCGCCAGCCCGCGCGAGTACAGCGGGTCGAGGAACCCGGCCGCATGGGACATGAGGCACCAGCGGTACCCGACGGTCTGCTTCGACGAGTACTGCAGCCGGTCCGTGGACACCCACTCGCGGATCCGGCTCGCGTCGGCGAACTGCCGCTTGATCGCCGGGTACTTGTCGAGGAACGACTGGAACTCCTCCTCCGGGCCCATGTCGGTCGGCTTGGGGTAGGTACGCGTGTCGATGGTCAGACCGACGCTGCACACCGGGTTCTTGGAGTCCTTGTAGTTGTCGAACGGGATGATCCAGAACCAGCCCCGGTCGATCATGTGGTGCAGCGTTCCGTTGTGGAAGGGCGCCGGCGGCCGGTACGGCTCCGGGAACGGGCATACGTCGTCGAATCGCTTGATGCCCACGTAGTGGGTGAATATCGAGCGCGCGTGGTGCTTGAACCGCGGCGGGTTCTCACGCAGGTCGAACTTTTGCGCGAGCGGAGAACGGTATCCGCTGGCGTCAATGAGGAACCGCGTGCGGAAGACCTCGCCGTTGTGCCCGGTCACGGTCACCCCGTCGTCGTCGAAGTCCAGGTCGGTCGCGCGCCAGTCCTGGCGTACCAGGGCGCCGTACCTGGCGGCCACGTTGAGGTAGAAGGCGTCGGTGTCCTGCCGGAACAGGTGCCCCGCCTCGGTCAGCGACTTGGGAATGGCGAACATCGCCGCCTCGCGCGGGTTGGGCTCCCGACCCACGTCGTGCTTGACGAACCCGAAGTGCTGCTTCTTGCCGTGGTGCGCGCCGATGTGCTTGGTGATCGACTTGATGTCCAGCAGGTACCTGACCTCCGGTACGTCGTACCGGAGCGCTATACAGTGCAGCCATTCCACCAGCTGCGGAATCATCGACTCGCCGACCGCGAAACGCGGGTGGTGACCGGCGTCGATCAGCACCACCTTGGCCCCCTGGCGGGCCAGGATCGCCGCCGTGATCGAGCCACCCAGGCCCGACCCGAGAACCACCACGTCACACTTCTTGGCATTGCCGGCCGTGGAGGATCCGTTCGCTGCCATTACCTTGTTCGCCAAGACGGCACTCCCCTTCCGATTCCGACGCGGTACTAAACGCGGCGGGTCTGTCTCGTGGCCGTTCCTACGTGCTCAGGTACCGACGGAATTCGCCGATATCAGCGTCCGTGTTCGTACGTCACCATTCAATGCCGGTTGCTTCAGGGTCTGGTCAGGTTCTGTCAGGCGTATGTCAGGCCCGCGCCGGTCACCCGTCGATGATCGGGTACGTCGGCGGCGGGCCGTCCTCGAGTGCACCCATCGCGCCCCGGAAGAAAATCAACGGATCGCGGCCGTGCCCGGCGATTCCGAGCTCGGTCACCTCACCGATGACGATGACATGGTCCCCGCCGTCCACCTCGTTCGCGACCCGGCAGGCGAGAAAGGCGACGCTTTCCCCGATGATGGGTACACCGCCCGCCGAATGGCGCTGCGCGACCTCCTGGACCGTGAGGTTACCGCGCCCCGCGAAGGCCCATGCGAGGCGCTGCTGGTGAGCTGTCAGGAAGTTCACCACGAACATTCCGCACCCGGCCAGCACCGGCCCGAGCCGGGACTGCCGGTGCAGACAGAAGAGCACCAGCGGCGGGTCCAGGGATACCGATGTGAAGGAATTGACCGTGGTACCCGCGGCGATAGCGCCGGAGCCACTGGTGATAACCGTCACGCCGGTCACGAAATGCGAGCACACGGCACGCAACGCACGTGGGTCGACGCTTTCCGAAACGGTCACGACACGTTCCTTCCCCCGCCACGTCAGCGGACGGCATCGGCGAGCGCGGACCCGCGGGCCCCGCGTTCGGGAACCGGTTCACGGAATGCCCGGGTACGGGGCAGGAGCGGCCCCGCCAACGCCGTCGTGACCAATGCCATGATCACCATCATCGTGAACATCTGACCGTCGAGCACGCCAAGCCCGACCGCCGCATTCAGAATGACCAGCTCGGTGAGCCCGCGGGTGTTCATCAGCAGGCCCAACGCGCTCGACTCCGACCAGGAGAACCCGAGTATCCGGGCGGGCAGGATCGCGCCGAGCAGTTTGCCGGCACACGCCACCGAAATGATCGCCGCGAGTTCGAGGTACTGGCGGGGGCCGAGCCCGCCGATGTTCACGCCCAGACCGGTGACGATGAAGAACACCGGAAGGAGTACCAGGCCGATGTGGTCCAGCGGCTTACGGAGGTGCTCGGTCAACGGCCCGGCCGGCTCGCGGGGCATGACGAAACCGAACAGGAACGCGCCGAAGATCGCGTGGATGCCGATCCAGGTGGTCGCCCAGGACGACAGGAACGCGCCCGCGCACAGGAAGATCAGCAGCGAGCGCCACTGTCCGCTGGCGGCCCACCGGCCGACCACGACCGCCAACAACGGGCGTACCAGGAAGAGCATCACGGCGACGTAGAGCGCGGCGAGGACGGCGATCCGCACCATGGTCCCGGTACGGCCGCCCGCGCTGACCACGGCCGAGACATACGCCAGCATGCACCACGCCAGGACGTCGTCGACGGCTGCGCCGGCGAGCGCGAGGGTACCCACGCGCGACTTCGTCAGACCGTTGTCGGTGAGAATCCTGGCGAGCACCGGAAATGCCGTGACCGACATCGCGGCACCGAGAAAGAGCGCGAACGCGAAGAAGCTGATGTGGTGTCCGGCGATCTGCGCGTGCCGCCCGTACAACAGGCTCGCGACCCCCACGCCGAGCGTGAATGCGACCCCGATCGAAGACAGCGAAATGACGAGCGCGGCGGTGCGGTGAGGGCGCAACAGCCGCTTCTCGAACTCCCAGCCGACCAGAAACATGAAAAGCACGAGCCCGACCTGGGAAACGGCGGACAGCAATGGTCGGGCCGCCGCGGGGAACAATTTGTCGGTGAGGTGTCCGGGCAAGAAGCCGAGCACGCTGGGACCGAGTGCGATACCGGCGAAGATCTCCCCGATCACCATCGGCTGCCGTATCCGTCGGGCCAGCCAGCCGAACATGAGTCCGGTCACCAGTACCAGCGCGATTCCAGCGACCACCACGCCCAGTCGCAGATCCGCCGCCGTCGCGGGACTGGTCATGATCGGCCTCCTCGGCAATTCGGGTACGCTTCGTTTCCCGCGAATGGCACAACGATTGGGCAGGGCCGCCTTCGGGGGGTGATGCACACCCACCCGACACCCCGGCCGAATATGCGCTGATGCTATTTTCCCCGGCACCGCGCAACGGGGTCAACAATTCCCGTGTGAGACCTCTGCGAAGTTTGTCAACGGAATGTTAGGCAGCCGCCGGCAAGTCGACCGGCCTATCGAATGTACGACGGGCATCGTGGTTGCAGCCAGACCGGAGAATATGCAACGCTTCAACATCTCTCGACGGGGGAGGGAGTATAGCTGTGGTCCAGATTGTCCTAGTAGAACCGGATGTTGCCGGCGCGGATGCGATGATAGGCCGGCTGACGCGCCACGGATACGAGATCGATCGAGTCGGCTCAGGTCAGGAGGCACTGTCCGCTTATGAACACGCCGATCTGGTACTCCTGGAATTAGATCTTCCGGACCTCGACGGGGTCGAGGTGTGCCGGCACATCCGGGCCAACAGCAACACACCGATCATCACCTTCACCGCTGACGAAGCGCATGTCGACCGGGTACTGAGCCTGCATGCCGGAGCCGACGACTCCATCGTCAAGCCCTTCGAGTTCCGTGAGCTGGTCGCGCGGATGAAAGCCGTGCTGCGCCGGGCGGTACCGGCACCGGCGGCGGAAACCGTCGCGATCTCGCACGGCGCCCTGCACATCGACCCGCGTAAACGCGAGGTACGCGTCGGGGAGCGCGTCGTCGACGTGACGCGCAAGGAGTTCGACCTGCTGTACCTGCTCGCCTCTCAGCCCGACGCGGTCGTCTCGCGCAAGGAGCTGATGTCGAAGGTGTGGGCCGACGAGTGGGGCACCCGGAGCCGTACCGTCGACACGCACGTGAGCAGCCTGCGCAACAAGCTCGGCGACGGCGACTGGATCGTGACCGTGCGCGGCGTCGGGTACCGGCTCGGCCGCGACGCGATCCCGCAGCTGCCCGGCCGCGAGTCGATGGAGCACATGACCGCTGGAACCGACCTGGTCGAGATGGTGTCGGCCAACCGGCATACCGACGCAAGCAGCCCGATCACGATGATCAATGTTTTCGAGATCGCGCCGGAGGACCTGGGCATCTTCATCGACGGGTGGCGGGAGCGCGCGAAGATCATGCAGAGCAAGCCGGGCTTCCTCTGCGCCCGGCTGCACCGCGCGCTGTCCGACGACGCCCGCTTTCAGCTGATCAACATCGCGCACTGGACCAGCTTGAGCGCGTACCACGACGCGCGCGGCGACCCGGAGTTCCAGTCCCGGATCCGGGCGGTGCTCACCGGCCAGAGCATCGAGGTCACCGCCACGCCGGCGCTGTACCAGGTGATCCTCGAACAGGAGCCGTGACCCGGTCATCCGAGCGAGCCGAGCAGCGTGCCGCCGGTGGCGTCGAGCCAGGTACCCGTGATCCAGCGGCTGTCCGGAGCGGCGAGGAAGGCGACCACGTCGGCGATCTCGGCCGCTTCGGCGATCCGCCCGAACACCGACAGCCGGCCGAGCGCGGCACGCAGGGCCGGGTCGTCGTACTGGCGTCCGCCGTTGTCGGTCACCCCCGGAGCGACGGTGTTGACCGTGATGCCCCGCTCGGCCAGCGGGCGGGCGAGGTGCAGGGTCAGCATCTCCAGCGCGGCCTTCGACATCGCGTGTACCAACTCCGCCGGGTTGGCGAACCGGGTGAGCCCGGTCGACACGTTGACCACCCGACCACCGGTGGGAATCGCCGGGAGGAGCCGGCGCAACAGGAACAGCGGCGCCTTCGCGTTGACCGCCATCAGCTGATCGAACAGCTCCGGGGTGACCTCGTCGAAGGCCACCCCCGCGAGTACCGCCGCGTTGTTGACCAGGATGTCGACCCGCTCGCCCCGGTCCGAACGCCGCATCCCGGCGAGTACCTCGGATGCGAGCCGGTCGGCGTCGCCGGGGACCGTGAAGTCGGCGCCCACGGGGAACGCGCGGCCACCGGCCGCCTCGATCCCGGCGACCACCTCCCGTGCGGCGTCCGGGCTGGTGGCGTAGTGCACGGCGACCAGCGCGCCGTCGCGCGCCAGCCGTTCGGCGATCGCCCGGCCGATGCCCCGGTCCGAACCGGTGACCAGGGCGGTACGCCCCACCAGTGGGCTACCCATGCGAACCCCCGTTGATCGATACGAGCGGATGCTGTGCGGGTGGACCGCACCAGCGCTCCAGGGCCGTACGCGGCGCGCCGGAGACCGCGACGACGTGGCCGTCCGGCCGGACCAGGACGGCGGGCAGACCGGCGAGTGCGCTGCCCGGCCGGACCGCCGCGGGTACCCGACGCACGTACCCGGCCCACGGTGCCCAGTCGCGCTCAACCGAGCCCGACGCGGGGCCGGACAGGTCGATCAGCAGCGGGTCCCCGTCGCGCAGCAGCCCGGCGACCGGTACCGGACCGGCGGCCGTGTCGAGGACCTCGTGCGGCAGCCGCCGGCCGAGCAGCGGATGCTCCCCGCCGTCCGCGCCGACGTCATATCGGACATCGACGCCACTCAACGCGTCGGCGATCCGGGCGGATACCCCGGGCAGGTCGAGCAGCTCCCGTACCAGCTCCCGGGCCGGCTCCACCTCCGGCCCGCCGAGTTGGAGCAGCGCCTGCGCGTCGACGTCCGCGATCACCCGGGCGGCCACCGGCCGGCGCTCGGTCCCGTACGAGTCCAGCAGACCCGGCACCGCCCGACCACGTACCACCGCGGCGAGCTTCCACCCCAGGTTCACCGCGTCGTGCAGGCCGACGTTGAGCGCGTGGCCGCCGATCGGCATATGGACGTGCGCGGCGTCGCCGGCGATCAGCATCCGCCCGGCGCGGTACCGGTCGGCGAGCCGGCTTCCATCGCCGAAGCTGTCCAGCCACAGCGGCGTACCGGCCGCGATGTCCTCGCCGGTGACCCGCCGCCACGCGGCGACGACCTCGGCGAACGGCGGCGGCTCATCGGGTACCCCCGCGGGCCGGGAGAACTCGTGCACCATCACCCGGGTCACCCCGTCCGGGCGCCGGGCCGCTACGGCCAGACCCGCCGATGTCCGCTCGAACCGCCGGTTCGGTACGTCGATGCCGGCCACGTCCGCGCGGTACAGCCGGCGGTCCGCGTCGGTACCGGGAAAGGCGATCCCGGCCAGCTCGCGGACCGTGCTGCGCCCGCCGTCGCAACCGACCAGGTACCGGCAGCGCAGCCGGACCGGCCCGGACGGCCCGTCGACCGTGACGACGACCCGGTCGCCCTCGGGTACCGCGGCCCGAACCCGGTGCCCGCGCCGGATCCGGACACCCGCGCGTACCGCCCGGCGGGCGAGGACCGACTCCGTCCGGAACTGCGGTACCTTCCACAGCCCCGCGTACGGGCTGTCCACGCCGCCCACGTCCAGCGGCAGGCCACCGAAGTGGCCGATCCGCTCACACGGCGCCGGACCGAAGTCGGCGAGCAGCCCACACTCGTCGAGGATCTCCATGGTGCGCGCGTTGAGCTGCGAGGCGCGCGACTCCCCGGTCGGCTCGTCGAGCTGTTCGGCGAGGACCACCCGGACCCCGTACCGGCGCAGCTGCACGGTCAGCATCAGACCGACCGGACCGGCACCCGCGATCAGGACTTCGCAGGACCGGACCGGCACCACCGGCCGGGTCATCTCAGCCACCGACTCCGCGCCGGGACTCCGCATACGCCCTGGCGTGCCCGAGGGTGGCCAGGCTGTTGGCGCTCAACGCCGCGTGGACGTACGCCTTCGCGTCCTCGACGCCGCAGCCCGCGCCGAGCACCGGCACGATGTTGGCCTCGTTGATCGCGACCGTGTGGCGCGAGGTGACCGCCACGCCGCCGGTACGCTCCTCGAACAGCCACTCCCCCGTGTGCAGCGTCATCAGCGCCGGTACCTGGACCTGCTTGTAGACGATCCGCTCGTGCGGGAAGGACACCCGGACCGAGCGCGTGGTGTGCGTCGAGCCGTCCCGCGCCACCGTGTCCATGGTCAGCCACTGGAGCCCGGGTACCTCCTCCCGCAGGTCGACCCGGGACACGTGCGGCAACCGCTGCGACCACAGCCCGGCCTCGTTGATGAAGTCGAACGCGTCCTTGCCCTCGCCGTTGACCAGGACGGTGTCCTCGAAGCTCAGGCGCAGGTCGGCCGAGGCACCGGCGAGCTCCGCCGTGTGCTTGAGCGCGGTCAGCTCGGCGTGGCTGTTGCGCTCGACCGCGTCGTCGATCCACCGCAGCCGCTCGGGGTCGTCGTCGACCGCCCGGTAGTCGTGCAGCAGCCGGACCCGGCACCCGCCCGGCGCCCGCTCCTCCACGAACCAGGTACCGCCCATCGCGGCCACCGGCGGCTGCGACACCTCCTGCCGGAAGCGGATCCGCATGCGCTGCGGATCCAGCTCGCGGCGGGACACCCAGGTCTTCGCCTCGCCGTTGGCGGTGGCCCAGATCTGGATCCGCTCCTCCCGGTCAGTGCCCTCGATCCGGTGCGCGTACACGGTCGGCGGGAAGATCAGTGGCCAGTCCGGTACCTCGGCGAGCAGCCGGTACACGATCTGCGCCGGCGCCTTCACGGTGATCCGGTGCTCGGTCTCCCGGACGTCCTGTCCAGTCATGCTGCGCTCCTTCGTCGGTGTCGGACGGTCAGAAGTTGCCGAGTCCGCCGCAGACGTTGATCGCCTGCGCGGTCACCGAGGCGGCCGCCTCGGACACGAGGTAACCGACCATGCCCGCGACCTCCTCCGGGGTGGCGTACCGGCCCAGCGGGATCTTGGCCTGGAACCGCTCGCGTACCTCGTCCACGGAGATCCCCCACGCGTTGGCGTAGCCCTGGCGGACCCGGGCGGCCATCGGCGTCTCGACGTACCCTGGGCAGACCGCGTTGACGGTGATCCCGGTCGGTCCCAGCTCGTTGCCCAGCGCCTTGGTGAACCCGACGACGCCGTGCTTCGAGGCCGAGTACGGTGCCCCGAGGACGACGCCCTGCTTGCCGGCGGTCGAGGCGATGTTGACGATCCGGCCCCACGACCGGTCCCGCATGCCGCCGACGTTCAACACGTCGCGGGTCACCAGGAACACACTGTTCAGGTTCGTGTTGATCACGTCGAACCAGAGCTCGTCGGAGAGCTCAGCGGTGACCCCGCCGCCGCTGCGGCCGGCGTTGTTCACCAGGATCTCGACCGGCCCGTACCGCTCGGTCGCGGCCCGCACGAAGGCGCGTACCTGCTCGGCGCGGGAGACGTCGACGCTGGTACCGTCCGCCTCCAGCCCGTTCTCGCGCAGCCGCTTGACGGTCAGCGCGACGTTGTCGCCGTCGCGGGCGCCGATGAAGACCCGGTGCCCGCGCTCGGCGAGCGTACGGGTGATGGCCAGGCCGATGCCCGCGGTCGCCCCGGTCACCAGGGCCACTCGTGGTGTTTCCATGGACATGTCTCCTTCGGACGGGTCAACCGTCCACAATGGACGGTTGAGCGGGGCTCGTACCGGCCCGGGGAGCGGACCGGGGCCGCTGCGCGAACACCTGCTTGACCAGCCCGGTGTCGTGCTCGCCGGCCCGGAACCGGGGATCGCGCACGACCTCGCGCAGGAACCCGGCGGTGCTGTGTACGCCGCGCCCGGCGATCCGGAACTCGGCCAGCGCGCGGTCCATCCGGTCCAGCGCGCCCTGCCGGTCCGGCGCCCAGACGACGAGCTTGGCGAGCAGCGAGTCGTACGCCGCCGGGACCCGGTACCCGGGGAAGCCGTGCGTGTCGACCCGGACGAACGGTCCGCCCGGCGGCAGGAACTCGGTCAGTACCCCGGGGGTCGGCGCGAAGTCCCGCTCGGGGTCCTCGACGTTGATCCGGCACTCGATCGCCGCGCCGGAGAGCCGGACGTCCTCCTGGCGCAGAGCCAGCCGTTCGCCCGCGGCGATCCGGAACTGCTCGTGTACCAGGTCGACGCCGGTGACCATCTCGGTGACCGGATGCTCGACCTGGATCCGGCAGTTGACCTCCATGAACGCGAACGAGCCGTCCGGCGCGAGGAGGAACTCGAAGGTACCCGCGCCGACGTAGCCGGCCGCGCGGGCGCCCTCCACCGCGGCGGTACCCATCCGCTCGGCGAGACCGGCCGGCAACCGGGGCGCCGGGCTCTCCTCGACCAGCTTCTGGTGCCGCCGCTGTACCGAACAGTCCCGCTCGCCGAGGTGGATCGCGTTGCCGTACCGGTCGGCGAGGATCTGTACCTCGACGTGCCGGGCACTGGGCAGGTACCGCTCGACGAACACCCGCGGATCGCCGAAGAGCGTCTGGGCACCGGCTGTGGTCTCGCGGTACGCGGCCGCGAAGTCCGCCGGCCCGGTGACCACCCGCATGCCGCGACCGCCGCCGCCCGCCGACGCCTTGATGATCACGGGGTACCCGATCCCGTCGGCCAGCGCCCGCGCCTCGGCGGCCGAACCCAGCGATTCCAGGCTGCCAGGCAGCATCGGCAGCCCGGCCCGGTGCATCAGCGCGCGGGCCGCGGTCTTGTCGCCGAGCCGCGCGATCACCTCGGGCGGCGGCCCGATGAAGACCAGCCCGTTGTCCCGGCACACCTCGGCGAAGTCGGCGTTCTCGGACAGGAACCCGTAGCCGGGGTGGACGGCCTGCGCGCCGGTACGCCGGGCCGCCTCGACGATCGCGGGGATGTACAGGTAACTGCGCCGGGCCGGCGCCGGACCGATCTGCACCGCCTCGTCGGCGTACGAGACGACGGCCGAGTCCCGGTCCTCCGTGGAGTACACCGCGACGACCCTGATGCCCAGCTCCCGGCAGGCGCGGGCGACGCGGAGCGCGATCTCCCCGCGGTTGGCGATGAGTACCTTCTCGAACACGGTCCCCCCGCTCAGCCCGCGCCGACCGGGGCGAGGCGGATCAACGGCTCGCCGTACTCGACCGGGTCGCCGTCGCTCTTGAGGACCTTGCTGACCCGACCGGCCCGATCCGCCTCGACCGGGACCATCAGCTTCATCGCTTCGACGATCCCCACCTGGGTACCGGCTGCCACGGTGTCGCCCTCCTCGACGAACGGCGCGGCACCGGGCGACGGCGCGCGGTAGAAGACGCCGACCGTCGGCGCGATCACGTGGTGGGTGGCGAGGGCGGCGTCGTCGGTACCCTCGGCCTCGCGCGGGTCGGCCGGCGCCGGCACGCCGGGCGCAGCGGCCACCGGCACCGGCACGGCCCACTCGACGTGGACGCCGATCTCCCCCACCTGTACCCGCAGCGAGCTGGGCGGTGACGGGATGTCGGAGAGCAGCCGCAGCGCGGTGGCACGCACCTGGTCGAGCAGCTCGCCGTCGCCGGCCCGGTTCCGGTTTCCGGTCGTCTCCGGGTTCACCGCGCCACCTCCGGCTCGGCTGTGCCGAACGACCGGAACCGGGCCCGCCGTCGGGCGACCAGGCTCGCCGGATCGACGTCGAGCAGCGGTACCAGCGCGGTCACCAGTGCCGCGCGTACCCGTCGCGCCGCCTCGACGTGGTCGGCGCCGTTGCCGCCGTCCGGCTCGGGTACCACCCCGTCCACCACCCCGAGGGCGAGCAGCTGCCGGGCGTCCAGGCGCAGCGCGGCGGCCGCGGCCGGAGCCATCGCGGACGATTTCCAGAGGATCGCGGCGCAACCCTCCGGACTGATCACCGAGTACACCCCGTGCCCGCAGACGAGCACCTCGTCGGCCACGGCCAGCGCCAGCGCGCCGCCACTGCCGCCCTCGCCGGTCACGAGGGCCACCACCGGTACCGGCAGCCCGGCGAACTGGCGGATGCTTTCCGCGATCGTGACCGCCTGGCCCTGCTCCTCCGCCTCGACCCCCGGGTACGCCCCCGGGGTGTCGACGAGGGTGACCACCGGCAGCCGCAGCTTGGCGGCCAGCCGGGTCAGCCGGATGGCCTTGCGATGCCCGCCCGGCGTGGCCATCCCGTAGTTGTGCGCCATCCGGTCGGCGATGGTCCGCCCCTTGTGGTGACCGACCACGACCACCGAGATGCCGTCGAGCCGGGCGAGTCCGCCGACGATGGCCGGGCACTCGGCGCCGACGCGGTCGCCGTGCAGCTCCTCGAAGTCGTCGAACGCGTGCCGCAGGTACCACGCGATCGTCGGCCGGTCGATGGCCCGCGCCCGCTGCACGGCGTCCCACGGGTCGACCGCCGGCAGGAGCGTGTGGTCCCGCACGATCGCCCGGTCCGACCCGCCGGTACCGGAGCCGGCCGGCCGCCGGGCCGACGCGACGCCGTGCGACAGCAGCCGGACGAGCGTGGCCCTCAGCTCGGCGCGCGGCCGGACCATGTCGATCAGCCCGTGCTCCAGCAGGAACTCGGCCGTCTGGAACGTCGGCGGCAGCGTCTGGCGGATCGTCTGCTCGATGACCCGCCGGCCGGCGAAGCCGAGGCGCGCCCCCGGCTCGGCGATGATCACATCGGCGAGGGTGGCGAAGGAAGCGGCGACGCCCCCGTACGTCGGGTCGGTGATCAGCGAGATGGTCAGGATCCCCGCCTCGTCGAGCCGGCCGAGCGCGGTGGCGGTCTTGGCCATCTGCATGAGCGACACGGCGCCCTCCTGCATCCGCGCCCCGCCGGACGCCGACGCGATCAGCAGCGGTACCCGGTCGCGCAGGGACAGCTCGGCCGCGCGGGTGATCAGTTCGCCGGCTGCGCCGCCGAGACTGCCGCCCAGGAAGTTGAAGTCCATCACCGCAGCCATCAGCGGGTACCCGCCGACCGTGCCCCGGGCGACGAGCACGCATGCGGTCAGCCCGGTCGCCTCGCGCGCGGCCGCCAGCCGGGCCGGGTACGGCCGGGTGTCGGTGAAGCCCAGCACGTCCCGGCTGCGTACCCGGGTGTCGAGGATCCGTACCGAGTCCTCGTCCAACAGCTGGGCGATGCGCTCGCGCGCGCCCATCCGGTGGTGGTGCCCGCAGTCGGGACAGACGAGCAGGTTACGGCTCAGCCGCCGGCCGTACACCATGGTCCGGCAGCCGGCACACATCACCCAGTCCGGTGTGCCGGTCCCGATCCGGTCCAGAACCCCCGTCACGCGTATCGTCCCTTCTGGTCGGTCAGCGGACCCCGTCATTGACGGCGGCCTCGTTGACGGCGGCCTCGTTGATGGCGTCGAGGAACTCGTGCGGCGTCCGCACCGAGCCCACGACGTCGTCGCTCAAGGTGATGCGGTACTCCCGGGAGATCACCGCGGCGGTCTCCAGCAGCGCCAGCGAGTCGTAGCCGAGCGCGGTGAACTCGACGTCGTACACGTCGCCGTCCAGGTCGATCTCCTCCGAATCGCCGGCGGCGTCACGGAGGGCCCGCTTGAGGTCGTCGAAGCTGAGCACGGTGTCGGCCATGGTGAAAGCCCTTCCTTCCGGTGCGGTGTATCGGCGGGCAGGTCAGATGGCGTGCCGGAGGACGACGGCGGAGTTGAACCCGCCCTCGCCGCGGGCGAGCACCAACGCGGTACGCACCTGCGCCGGGCGCGGCTCCCCGGTGACGAGGTCGAGCCGGTACCCGGGATCGGGTGTCACGTTCGTCGTCGGCGGGATCAGGCCGTCGCGCATGCACAGCAGCGCGGCCGCGAGGTCGAGCGGGGCGGCCCCGGAGTACAGCCGGCCGGTCATCGTCTTCGGCGCGGTCACCGGTACCCCGGACGGGCCGAACACCGCGGTGATCGCCGCAGCCTCCTGGCGGTCCAGCTCGGGTACGGCGGCGGCGTCGGCGAAGACCACGTCGACCTCGGCCGGGCGGGCCCCGGCGTCGGCGAGCGCCAGCTCGATCGCCCGGCGCAGCCCCGGTTCCCGGCCGGTGTCCGGCCGCGGGTCGAAGGTGGCCGCGTACCCGGCGAGCTCCCCGTACACGCGGGCGCGGCGGCGGCTGGCCACCTCGGCGTCCTCGACGATGAGGATCGCCCCGCCCTCCCCCGGTACGTGGCCCCGCGCGTCCGCGTCGAACGGCAGGTACGCGCGCCGCGGGTCGTCGCTGTCGCTGAGCCGGCCGCTCGCGAGCTGGGCGACCCACCCCCACGGGCAGATCGACCCGTCGACCGCGCCGGACACGATCAGCCCGCTGCCCCGGCGGATCTGCCGGCGCGCCTGGGCGACCGCGTCCAGCCCGCCGGCCTGGTCGCTGACCAGTACCCCGCTGGGACCCCGCATGCCGTGCCGGATCGAGATCTGGCCGGTGTTCACCGCGTAGAACCAGGCGAACGACTGGTACGCGCTGACGTACCGGCTGCCCTTGCTCCACAAGTTCTGCAGCTCGCGCTGGCCGAACTCGAACCCGCCGGCGGAGCTCGCGGTGACCACGCCCATCTCGTACTCGGCCAGGTCGCCTGGGTTGATCCCGGCGTCGTCCAGGGCCGCCCGCGCGGCGTACAGGGTGAGCCGGGTCAGGTGGTCGGTCTGCGGCAGCAGCCGGCTCGGCAGGTGCTCCTGCGCGACGAAGCCGGGGACCTCGCCGGCGAGCCGGGCCGGGTACCCGCTGGCGTCGAACCGGCTCACCGGCCGGATCCCGCTGTGCGCGCCGAGGGTGGCCGCCCAGTAGTGGCCGGTACCGAGCCCGTTGGGCGCGGCGACCCCGATCCCGGTGACGACGGCGGTGCTCACGAGCGCCCCGGCCGGGTGAGCACCATCGCGCTCTGGAAGCCGCCGAACCCGCTGCCCACGGTCAGCACCGTGTCGGTACGCCACGGCCGCGCGGTCAGCGGTACATAGTCCAGGTCGCACTCGGGGTCGGGGCGGTGCAGGTTGGCCGTGGGCGGGACCACGTCGTGCTCGATCGCCAGCGCCGAGGCCGCGATCTCGATCGAGCCGATCGCGCCGAGCGAGTGCCCCACCATCGACTTGATGGAGCTGACCGGGCAGCGGTACGCGTTCCCGCCGAGGCTGCGCTTGAACGCCGCCGTCTCGTGCCGGTCGTTCTGCTTGGTACCCGAGCCGTGCGCGTTGATGTAGTCGACGTCGTCGCCCGCGAGGCCCGCTTCGGCGAGCGCCACCCGGATCGCCTCGGCCATCTCCCGCCCGTCCGGACGCAGGCCGGTCATGTGGAACGCGTTGCAGCGCGAGCCGAAGCCGGCGATCTCCGCGTAGATGTGGGCGTCGCGGCGGCGGGCGTGGTCGAGGTCCTCCAGGACGAACATGGCCGCGCCTTCGCCGAGGACGAACCCGTCGCGGCTGATGTCGAACGGGCGCGAGGCGTGCTCCGCGTCGTCGTTGCGCGGTGTGGTGGCCTTGATCGCGTCGAAGCAGGCGAGCGTGATCGGCGAGATCGGCGCGTCCGTGGATCCGGCGATCATGATGTCGGCCGACCGTTCCCGGATCAGCTCGACGGCGTACCCGACCGAGTCGAGCCCGGACGTGCAGCCGGTGGACACCACGGTCGCCGGGCCCTCGGCGCCCACGGCGTGGGCCACGTCGACGGCGAACGAGCTGGGCACCAGGTACTGGTACAGGTGCGGGACGGCCCGCTCGTGGTCGACGAGGTACCGCTGGCCGTCGTCGCTGACCGTCCGGTACTCGCGCTCCAGGCCCATGGTCGCGCCGACCGCGGTACCGACCGTGACACCGACCCGGGCCGGGTCGCGCTCGGACAGCTCGATCCCGCTGTCCGCGACCGCCTCCCGGGTGGCCACGACGGCGAACTGCGCGGCCCGGTCCATCCGGGCGACCTCGGCCGGGGTCAGCCCGGCAGCGACCGGGTCGAAGTCCACCTCGGCGGCGACCTGCGACCGGAACGGCGACGGATCGAAGAAGCTGATCCGCCGGGTCGCCGTACGCCCCTCGGTGAGCAGGGTCCAGAACTCCTTGGCACCGACGCCACCCGGTGCGATGACACCCATTCCGGTGATTGCTACGCGACGCCGCACGAGCGGTTCCTCCAATACGGACGGTGGGTCAGGCCGACTTCTGCCAGTGGTAGAACCGGGTGGCCAGGGCATCGGCCGGGGACCGCCAGGTGGCCGGGTCGTACGCCTCGATGAACGGCTTGAGGTCGGCGCTCACCTGGACGAACAGCGGATCCGTCCGGGCCTCCTCGATCGCGTCGCCGCCGGCCGGCGAGTCGAAGTCCTGGAGATGGAAGTACAGGCCGCGGTAGTGGAACAGCTCCCGCCGGCGGGTACCCATCCGGTCCGGCATGTGCGTGGCGTCGAACCGCTCGAAGATTGCGGCGACGTCGGCCTGGGCATCCGGACGGATCCGGGCCACGATCAGCGTGCTGTACACGGTTTTCCTCAGCTCCGGTGTGTTGTCGATACGGGGACGGGAGCGCCGAACCACCGGCTCAGCGCGTCGGTCAGCGGCACGGCCGAGCCCGGCCCGAGCCAGGCGACGTACCCGTCCGGGCGGACGAGCAGGCTGTCCAGGCTGCCGATCGGCGGGTCGCTGCCACCGTCCAGCGGACGGGCTGTGACGACGTCGACGCGGTGCGCCCAGCCGGCTGCGGACTCCCGCAGCCCGGGGTCGTCGGCGAGGTCGAGCAGGACGCCCCGGCCGCCGCGCAGGATCTCCACGGTGCTGGTCTTGCCGGCGTCCGTCACGAGCGTGTGCGGCGGTACCCGCCGGCCCAGCAGCGGATGGTCGCCCGCACCGGTCGGGTACCGGATGTCCAGGCCGCTGACCATGCCGGCCAGGTGCCGGGACACCTCGGGGATGGCGATCAGCTCGGTCATCACCGCGCGCAGCGGGTCGACCTCCGGACCGCTGAGGTACAGCAGGCCCTGCGCCTGGGTGTTCATCAGCAGGCGGGCGCCGACCGGGTGGCGCTCGGCGTGGTAGGTGTCGAGCAGGTCGTCGGGCGCGTCACCGCGTACCGTCGCAGCGAGCTTCCAGCCCAGGTTCACCGCGTCCTGTACGCCGACGCTCAGGCCCTGGCCGCCCGCGGGCAGGTGGACGTGGGCGGCGTCGCCGGCGAGCAGGACCCGGTTCCGGCGGTACGCGCAGACCAGGTGCGCCGCGTCGGTGAAGGCGCTGACCCACAGGGCGTCGTACCCGTGGATGTCCTCGCCGGTCAGGCGCTGCCACGCGGCGGCCACCTCGGGGAACCGTGGCGGTACGCCGTCGCGCGCCGGTACGGTGCCGCGCTCGCAGACGATGATGCGGTCGATGTCGTCGCCCAGCGGCGCGGCCATGACCATGCCCCGCTCGACCCGTTCGCCCAGCGGCCTCGGGCGCAGCCCGGCACCCTGGACGTCGGCCAGGAACATCTCCATGCGTGCGGGGGTACCGGGGAAGTCGAACCCGGCCGCCCGCCGGACCGTGCTGCGACCGCCGTCGCAGCCGACCAGGTACCGGCAGCGCAGGCGCTCCTCGCCGGCAGGGCCGCTCAGGTGGACCTCCACGCCGTCGCCGAGGTCGGCCAGCCCGACGAAAGTACGCCCGCGCCGCAGGTCCATGCCGAGTTCGCGGGCCCAGTCCTCGAGAACCCGCTCGGTCGTCGCCTGGAGGATCCCGCGTACCCCGAAATAGGCGCCCGGCAAGGCGGTGAAATCAACGATCAGGCCACCGAAATGACCGACCGGGCTGTGCTGCGTCTCGCCGAACCGGGCCATCAACCCGCGCTGGTCGAAACACTCCGCCGCCCGGGTGGTGAACCCCAGGCCGCGCGACTGCCCGTGCGGCTCGTCGAGACGGTCGACCACCACCACGCCCGCCCCGCCGAGCAGCAGTTCACCGGCGAGCATGAGTCCGGTCGGTCCCGCCCCCACAATCACGACGTCGGCATCCATGAGCCCTCTTCCCTGAGAACAAATAACCGCGGGAACCGGGAACCCGATGACGGAGAAATGTTGCCCGAGTCGCGCTGCAGTGCTCGAATGGGATGGCAACCGGTTCGGCAGTAAATCTACGGGCGGCCACCAAAGCGCAGCAAGCCGTTGCACTTGAGGTCTTCGGCAGCTTTCTGTCAAGGAAAGGCAATCGATTCGCAGGGCCGGACGAGGGCCGGGACGACGACATACCGGAAGCCGACGCCAACAGAGGGCCAGCAGCGTGAAGTTCCGGTCAAGCAATGTCAGAGAATTGAAAAATCGCGACCCGGCACGCCCCAGGTACGGGTGATAATTCGTCCCCGCGGCCGATTTCACATGCAGCGATTTTCAATAGCTATGCGGCCCGCGACACGCGCGCAATGCTGTGGAGGACATAGGCGCGACGGCCGCGCGGAAGAAGCGCCACGGTTCACAATCGCGAGGTGAGGAAATGACCCCGGAACACTTCCCCGTCGATGTGGTCATGGGCGACCGGTCCACCCCGGACCCGAGTCCGGTCACGTTGATCAATATCTTCGAGGTCACTCAGGAACATCTCGCCGCGTTCATCGAGGAATGGCGGCAACGCGCGGCGATCATGCACACGAAGCCCGGCTTCATCTCGTCGCGGCTGCACCAGGCGATCTCCGACACGGCGCGCTTCCAACTGGTCAACGTCGCCCACTGGGTGAGCCTGAGCGCGTACGACGAGGCCCGCCGGGATCCGGAGTTCCAGTCCAGCCTGCAGGCCGCGTACACCAACCGCGACCTACGGTTCTCCGCGACGCCAGGGCTGTACCAGGTCGTCGCCCAGCACAGCCGCTGAGCACGCGACCGCGCTGGGCCGGTCGGGACGGTACGCGGACGTCCCGACCGGTCTCCGGCCTCCGCCGCGCCCGAGCACCGGAACCGGCCCCTTGCTATTGCTGGTTGGCGGCCTCGTATTCCTCCTGCCTCACCGGTTCGAGCCACGTGGTGGGGTCGCCGCCGCCGGGAAGGCTTTCGAGCATGGCGAAGTGGCTCATGAACGTGTCGCTGGCGGCGCCATGCCAGTGGTCCTCGTCGGGTGGGCAGATGACGGTGTCGCCGGCACGGATGCGCAGGACCGTGCCGTCTCGGGTACCGACGAGTCCGACGCCTTCGGTGACGTGCAGGGTCTGGCCGACGGCGTGGCGGTGCCAGTTGGTGTGGGCGCCCGGGGTGAACCGGACGAGGGCGACGGTCATCCGTGACGGCTCCTGGCCGCTGTAGACAGGGGTGACGTAGACGTCGCCGGCGAAGTTCTGGGCGGGGCCTTTGGCGGTGGGGTTGGTGGGCTTGAGTTCCACTTGCGCTCCTTCAGGGTTGACAGCGCGCCGCCGACCTGGCGGCTGGTGTTGGACACACCGCTGGCGGTACCCGCCCGGTGCGCGGGTACACCGTCATCGGTTATCGGAGAGAGAACGCGCCGGCTGCGTTGCGTTGGGTGGCGTGCAGAAGGTCGATCGGTCCCTATCCGGCCACGTGCCTCAACACGTCGTAGACGAGGAAAGCCGGCCACACCAACGACTTCAGCACCGCGAGGACGACCGCCCAGAAGCCGTGCGCGTGCGGGATGTAGTACACCAGGGCACCGATCAGACCCAGGCCATAGACGGCGTCTCCGGTGCCGGCGCGGGGATTGCGCCGTGCTCGTCTGTCGTTGTCAGCCATGCTCCTACCCTCGCGCAAACGTGCCGGATGGTGTCGGCGGCATGAAAGTACGTCCCGGCGGCCACGGGTCGGCACCGTCGAAGGTCACTGTCCGGGAGCCCGTTCGGCCCTGTCCGTACCGCCTCGCGCGGGCCACGTTGGAACCGAACCCGGTGAAGCGACGGAGGTGACCCGTGGCCGGCAGATACCGGATGAACACCCGGCGCAAGCTGGCGATCGCGACCTGGCGCGCGTCCAGCGACCCGAACATCTACGGCAAGGTGACGGTCAACGCCGAACGGGCGCTGGAGTACCTCGAACGGCTGCGCCGCGAGACCGGCGAGCGGGTGTCGATCACCCACCTGGTGGGGCGGGCCGCGGCGCTGGCGCTGGCCGGCATGCCGACCGTCAACGGCCGCATCGCCTTCGGCCGGTACCGGCCACACGACAGCGTCGACGTCTCCTTCCTGGTCGCGCTCGACGAGGGCATGGACCTGGGCAAGGCGAAGATCGAACGGGCCGACCAGAAATCCGTCGCCGAAATCGCCCGGGAACTGCGCGAGCGTGCGGAGCGGTTGCGCAGCGGAAACGACGCCGGATTCGAGAAGTCCAAGCCCTTGCTGCGCCTGCTGCCCACCTGGCTGATCCGGCCGGTCCTGTGGGCCACCGGCTGGCTGACCGGATCGCTCGGGGTGAGCGTCGAGGCGCTCGGGCTGGAACGGTACCCGTTCGGCGC
Organism: Actinomycetota bacterium; assembly: GCA_005885555.1. Lineage (GTDB taxonomy): Bacteria > Actinomycetota > Actinomycetes > Mycobacteriales > Micromonosporaceae > AC-43. The sequence goes on along the minus strand of VAWN01000093.1, from coordinate 4,595 downwards.
GTGCGTCGTGACCTCGGTCGGCATGTTCGGGCTGGACGAAGGCTACGCACCGCCGACGCCGTTCGCGCGGGTACCGCTGTACGTGCTCGTCGGCGCGGTACACCTGTGCCCGGCGGTAGCCGCCGACGGCCGGATCGTCGCCCAGCACCAGGTGACCGTCACGGCAACGATCGACCACCGCTTCTTCGACGGGTACCAGGGCGGCACGCTGGCCCGCATCATCCGCGACGTCTTCGCCGACCCGGCCGCCTTCGACAGTCCGGCGCGGACGAGCGAACCCGACCACCGGCCGACCTCCCGCGCCGGCCTACGTGGTGACTGAAGCCGGGCGTATGCCGTTCATCGCCGGCGGCGCTCTGTTCAACACGCTCAATCGCAGCACACCCGCCGGGACTCCCCGGCCAGGACGGACTCAGGACTGCCAGCGATGACCTCGCCGGTGACCGCGACCGACGAACGCGCCGCGATCCGGTCCAGGGCCGCCCGTACCACCTGCTGGCTGGCCACGGTCACCGTTCGGCGAGCAGATCGCCGAACAGTTCGGCGTACCGGAGCAGATGCAGATCGCCGACGAAGGATTGGCGAACGTGTTCGTGGGCGGCCCGGCCCATCCGGTTCGCCGCGTCGGGATCGTCGAGCAGCCGCCGTACGGCTGCCCCGAAGCCGCCCAGGTCACGGGAATCGTGCAGGAGGATGCCGGTACCGTCGACGATCTGGTCCTGGATCCCGCCGACCGCCGAGGCAACCACCGGCCGCCCTTTCCACATGCCCTCGGCGACGGTGAGCCCGAAGCCCTCGGCCATGCTCTTCTGCGCGATGACGGCGGCATTGCGCTGCACCGCGTTCACCATCGCCGCGTTCTCGTCGATGTCGTTGAGGGGCAGGTTGACCAGCAGGGTCCGGGCCCGTACCCCAGGGGGAAGCTCGCGCCACTGCGCCACGCACTCCGCGTAGACCGCAGCGCCCTCCGGGTCGTCGCTCACGTCGGCAACCGCCGGCCCGACCAGCATCAGGTACCCGTCGCCGGCCGGCGCGACATGATCGGCGAACCCACGCAGTACCCCCGACATGTCCTTGAGGCGATCCCAGCGCGACACCTGGACCACGACCGGATCGGCCGGCCCCGGCAGGCTCTCCGCGACCACGGATGCTCCACGGACGACCTCACCGACGGTTCCGTCACCGCGAACGAACCGGTTGGCCCGATCCGGTGCGTGCCCGTCCAGTACCCCGATCGTGGTCAGGATGCCGCGAACCGTCTGCCGGTCCAACTCCTGGTTCTTCGGCGAGAAGGGGTCGATCGACGGCGGGATGATCGAGGTCGACCGCTCCGGAACCCACGACGGCACGTACCGCGAGCGTGAGAAGACGTAACCTCGCGCGGCCGCGAGGTACGGGCGCAGGAACTGCCAGGCCCCGTGAGTGATCTCGTCATCCCAGTCGACACCGATATGGCAGCGCCAGACGACGGTCGCGCCAGCCGCGGCCAGCGGAGCCGCCAGGCCCGCGGTCTGCGGGTCGTGCAGGAGCACCAGATCGCCGGAGCTCACCTGGCGGAGCAGTTCGACGGCGTTGGCGGCGAGCACCTCGGTGTAGTGGCCGGCTTCGGCTGCGCCGAGCGGGCCCGCGTCGCCGGTACTGCCGTGGATCCGGTTGTGCAACCGCTTGGTGATGGCGAAGAACTCCGCGTCGCCGCCGATCACCGTCCACTCGATCGGGATGTCCAGATCTCTGACGTACCCGACAAGGGCTTGCAGCATCTCCGCCACCCCGCCGCCGACCGCGGTGGAGTTGACGTTCCAGATCCGTCGGCCGCCGAGTCGCCGCCGGAACTCGGCCGCGGTGGCGCGCAGCCGGGCGTACCGTGGACCACCGACGACGGTTTCGAGATGTTCGACCGGCCGGTTCGGTACCTGCACCGTGAACAGCAGGCTCATCACCCCATCATCAACGTGCGCCGCGACCGGGTCGACCCGGTCACGGCACGGCCGCGCCGAGCGGCACACCACTTCCGGTTCGACCCTCCGTCCAGCGCCCGCCGTCGGGCAGGGCCGACGGTCCCCGCCCGGCGGCCGATCGTCCGGGTCCTTGGTCCCTTTCCGGATCGGCCGCCGGGCGTCACGGTTGGGAGAGCTGGTTGAGGGAGGTGCGCGATGAACACGCTCGAGGAACTCGAGACCGAGCAGGAGGCGCGCCGCGAACTCGGCAGCCGGACGCGCCCGGGCCCGCGTGAGGACCTGGTCGTCCGGTACCTTGCCGCTGTCGCGTATGTCCGAGGGTGGAGCGCGAGGCGGACGGACGCCGAGGATGCCGAACGGGAGACCGACGGCACAGTACCGTCGTGACCCCGGGGTCGCCTCAACACCTGCGCCGGGCCACCGGTAACCGTGGCCCGGTGCAGTGTGTCAGTCGAGGGAGCGGCCCGGACCCAGCGCAGCCGACGTCAAGCTGCGGCCGGCGCCGGTCGCCGACGAATCCATTGGGCCTGGGCGCCCCGGGACCTTCGCCGCTGACCGGGCAGCCCGCCGCGATCCACGCTGAAGAGGAACAGGGAGAGGGGCCCGAGATGGCCGAGATGGTGCTGACCAAGCTGAGCAAGGTCTTCCCCGGGGGACGCATGGCCACGCGCGGCGAGCTGATCCGGCTGCACCAGCAGACGGTTCTGGCCGGAGGGCATGATGGGTAGCCCGGTTGTGGTTGGCGTCGACGGGTGGGACTCGCGTCCGGCCGTCGACTTCGCGGCCGACGAGGCCCTTCGACGGCACCTGCCACTGCGCCTGGTGCACGCCTTCCGCCCGCTGGAGTCGTACTCCGCCGGTACCCTCGTCGGTCTGGACCTCGGTGGGCTTCTCGCCGGCGCCCGGACAGTCCTCGACATCCTCGCGGCGCAACTGCAGCGGCGGTACTCCGAACTGGCCGTCAGCACGGCCGTGCGGCACGGCTACCCCACCGGCGTCCTGGTCGAGGAGTCGCACCGCGCCGCTCTGGTCGTGATCGGCGCCGGCTCGGTGAGCGCGCAGGTCGTCGCGCACGCCGAGGCGCCGGTCGTGGTTGTCCGGGTGCCGGCGGCCGTCGACTGTGTCGTCGTCGGCGTGGACGGCTCACCGGGCGCGGCAACCGCCCTCGGCTTCGCCTTTGAGGAGGCCGACGCCCGCGGACTCCCGTTGATCGCGGTCTATGCCTGGGCCGAGCTACCCGACGGGCAGGAGGACGCCGAACGGATGCTGGCCGAGGCAACCGCCGGCTGGGCCGACAAGTACCCCGACGTCGCCGTCGAGCGGCGTGCCGTGCACGGCCCCAGCCCGGCACCGGCGTTGCTGTCGCAGGGCCGCGACGCCGCCCTGTTCGTGGTCGGACCGCGCGGTCGTAGCGGCCTGGCCGGCATGCTGCTCGGCTCGGTCAGCGACGGGCTGCTCGGCCACGCGCACTGCCCGGTCGCCGTCGTCCACCAGAGGAGCCAGGCATGACTACCGGGAACATCCCAGCCCGAACGGTACCGCTGTCGGCCGGCGCGACCTGGAACGCGCTGCACCAGGCCGCGACGGTCGCCGGGAACGCGCCGTCGATCCACAACACCCAGCCGTGGCGCTGGCACGTCAGCACCGGCGTCCTCGACCTGTGGGCCGACCGGGACCGGCAGCTGACGGTCGCCGACCCGGCCGGGCGGATGCTGACGATCAGCTGCGGCGCTGCACTGCACCACGCGCTTGTCGCGCTCGCGGTGCAGGGTCTGGGGACCATCGTGGTACCCGTCCCCGATCCGCGACGGCCGGACCTGCTGGCCCGGCTGACCGTGACCGGCAACGTCCCGATCACCATGGCCAGCATCGCGCTGCTCGATGCTGTTTCGCTGCGCCGCACCGACCGCCGTCCGGTCACTGGTGAACCGATGGACGAGACCACGATGCTCGCCATCGCCAACGCCGCCGAACCGCAGGGCGCGTTCCTGCGGTTCCTCGGTCCGGAGCGGGTACCCGCATTGGCCACGCTGGCCGCATCCGCTTCAGCCGCCCAGCCGGCCGATCCCGCATGGCGCGCCGAGTTGGACCGCTGGATCGACTCCGGCGCATCCGATACCGGCGTGCCCGTGGTCAACATCCCCGGCCAACCGGTCCGCACCCCGGTACCCGAACGCGACTTCGGCCGGCCGGGCACGCTACCGATGCGCGGTTCGGCTGCCGGCGCGGCGGTCTACGCCGTGCTGTACGGAGAGGAGGACGATCCGGCCGCGTGGCTGTCCGCTGGGCGGGCACTGTCCGCGGTGTGGCTCATGGCCAACGAGCTCGACGTCTCGGTCGTCCCGATCAGCGCCATCACCGAGGTACCCGGCACCCGGCGCGGGTTGCGTGAGCTGCTCGCCCGGATCGGCTGGCCGTATCTCGTACTACGGATGGGACTGACCGATCCACGGAGCCGCGGCCCGCGCGTAACGCCCCGCCTGCCCGCCGAAGAGACCGTCCGCTAGTGCGCTGACCAAGAACGTTCACCGGGTTTGAGGTCAGGCTGCCTTCGTGCGTGGCCGGCCCCAACGGGGTTGGCGTTGGCTGCGGATGCGGGCGCGTTCACGGCGTTGAGCGGCGAGGACGTCGGGGTGG
>VAWN01000092.1:97972-102069 GCA_005885555.1 Actinomycetota bacterium | reverse complement strand
GGAGTCCCGGGCAGAACTGACGCAGGTAGCCGTGGGCCGCGACCCGAGGCACATGGCAATCGACCCGAGCGGCAAGTCGGCGTACATCTGCGTCTGGGGCTCGGGATACATCGCCAAACTGGACATCTCCGGCCTGGCCACCGGCGATTACAGCACGGTCCGCGAGACCGGCCGCATCGTGATCGAAGCGAACTCGCACCCGTACAGCCTCAACATCGACCGCTCCGGCCGGTACGCGCTGGTCGCCTGCAACTCCGTCTCCTACGTCCCCGTGATCGACCTACACACCGGCCAGGTAGTCACCCGGGTGCCCGTGCGCTCCGACGGCGGTCGCGCCGTGGCGTTCACCCCCGCATGAGCGACTTTGCGCTGACTCGATACATCCCGCTCGGCCCGGCGCCGCGAGGTATAGCCATCGACGACAACGACCTGACGGTGTACGCGTCCGCGTTCTCCCGGGCGATGATCACCTACCCCGGCTCGCCGGCCTTCAAGCCACACACGGTGACCGTGGTGCATCTCGACGGCGTTGACCTGTCCAGCGACAACGACATGCCCAACTTCGAGGAGATCCCCGTCGGGTTCGGCCCATGCAGCGTGGTCGTGTTCGACACCGAACGGGCCGGCTACCAGCCGACCAAGGTGGACACCGCCGTTCGCGACCTGGTGAGCCAGCCCAGCGCGCTGTGACCCTAACCTGCTGCTTCTCTCCAAGCGCATGCGCAGGGCCGTCCTTTCGGGTCGGCCCTGCGGCGCGTGCTGCCGGTGAATAGATGATCTCGTTCAAGCCGCTGGTGCCGTGGGCACTGCCGCCACGCAAGGCTTCCTCTGACCGCCGTGGCGCCCGAGAACGGGCACGGCTCTACCGGGAGAACTTCCGCTGGCTGCGTGCCGAACGCCAGGCAGAATTTTGTACTCCATGGGTGCTGGGGCACGAGCTCGGGTGGCGGATCGACAGCCCCATTGATGTCACCCTCGACCCGCTGGAACAGATCGAGGTGGACCCAGGCACCGATCCGCAGGCAGCCGCGCAGGCCGCGGCGAAGACTGAGCTGTGGGTTCGTGACGGCACCGCGTTGACGATGGACCGCCCGTCGTGGCTTCACCTGTACCAGTTCCGGCGGGACGATCGTTGGGAAAACATGTTCATCCCCAACGGCGAGGACACCATCGAATGGCGCCTCGGCTTCACCATAACCGGCGTTGACGATCATTCGGTTCTGGTCTTCCCCAGCGACCACCATCCCGAGCTGGGAGTGAAGGTGGGTGTACTGACCAGCGCCTCGCTTCAGCGCCTAGAGGCGACAGGGTTCAGCATCGCGGTGTCTCCTAATCGGCGGGTCCCCATCCGCCGCGGTCAGGAGATCGCCCGCATCGTGCTACTGCACCCCGAAAGCCTCAAGGCGCGGGCAGACGGGGAGGTCCGGTGACCACGACAACCGAGATCAGCCTGACAGAGGCCAGAACGATTGCTATCGCTGCCCAGGGACTGCACTGCCCAGCAAACTATGCGACAACCGTGCTCGACCGATTGGGATGCATCCAGATCGACTCCATGGCTGCGGTGCGCCGATCGCATGAGCTGGTCGGACTGGCGCGTGGCCTGAGCGTCGACGTGGTGTCGAGACTAGGAACCGCGAAGTCCGAGGTTGAGACCTTCGAGGGATGGGCTCACGCGCTGTCGCTCATCCCCCTGCAACTCTGGCCGCTGTTCGCGTGGCGTCGGCGCCGTGTGCGCACCCACGGCTGGAGCGGCCCCGAGGTCGACCTGCAGGCGTGCGTCGAAGTCCTAGCCCGCCTGCGTGCCGAAGGCCCCCTCACGCTGTCTGATCTCGGCGGCACCACCGGGAGCGGTTGGGAACGCACGTCTCCCGCGCGGTGGGCGGCCGAATGGCTGGAAAAGACCGGCGACCTCGTGGTTCGGCACCGCCGGAGTTGGCGCCGCGTCTACGCGCCTGTCGAGCAGGCTCTACCGGCAGATCTGCTCAACACCGACCTCGACGACGCTGACTGCACACGGCAACTCGTGCAGATCGCCTTGGCGGCACTCGGGGTGGCCACAGCCGGCGATATCGCGGACTACTTCCGGATTCCCATCACTAGCGTGGACACCGCGCTCGGTGAACTCGATCCGCCCAGAATTGCGGTTGGAGGTTGGAAGGAACCAGCCTGGATGCACAACCTCGAAGCCGAAGCCGGCTCGGCAGCCGAACCCACTCCGCTCTCACCCTTCGACTCCCTGATCTGGCACCGGCCCCGACAGCTGCGGCTCTTCGGCCGCAACTGGCTGCTTGAGGCATACAAACCAGCGGCCAAACGCAGTTTCGGGTACTTCGGCATGCCTATTCTGGCCGGCACGGAGCTGGCCGGACGGATCGCCCCCCGACGCGCCGGCGGCGCTCTCGCCATCGAAGCTGTCGAATGGGACGGGCCGAAGCCGTCTAGACTCACGCGAGCCGTCGAGACCCTGCGCCGCTGGACCGAAACATCGACGATCATCTGGCCGGAGGACACAAGAGAGTGAGCGGGACACGATGAATGCGCCAAGCCCCAGCTACGTCGCACTGCTACGCCAACCAGGTGTCGCCGCGATGCTCGCCACCGGCATCATCACCCGGCTTGCCTCCGGCGTCGTGCCATTCGGAGCCGTCGCTATCTTCACCGCCCAGCACCGTATAGCCCTGGCTGGAATTGCCTTCGCCGCCTTCCTCATCGTCACCGCCCTCAGCGGACCCTGGCGGGGCCGTCTGGCGGACAGGAAAGGCCCTCGTGTCGTCCTGCCCGTTCTCGCCGTTGTATTCGCCGCACTGGTAACCTCCGCAGCCCTCGCCAGTCGTAGCAGGCTTCCTCTACTTGCGGTTGTGACCCTCACCGCTGCAGCTGCACTGGCACCGCCCACCGGTCCGGTGCTACGCACGGTGTGGACCCGCATCAGCATCTCGGCTGAGCAAAACCGCGCCCTCCATGCCCTGGACTCGGTGCTGGAGGAAGCCACCTACGTGGTAACCCCGCTGATGGTCTCGGCACTCTGGGTTTATGCCAGTCCAGCATGGGCTCTCGTCCTAGGCGGACTATCCACGATCATCGGCACCGTCCTGCTACTACTGATAGCTCAAGCCCGGGGCGGTGACGTGTGGAACGTGTTCAGCCCTGGTGCAACCCCAGACCCGACCGAAAGCCGGCGACCGGCTCGCCGACGCCGCAGCATTATCTGGTCCCGTAACGGTCTGGCCATCCTCGCACCAATGATCGGCCTCGGAACCGCCATGGGCGTCAGCAGCGTCGCCATGCCCACATGGGCGGGGCAACACTACCACCCGGCACTATCCGGCATTCTCTTCTCAGCCATCTCAGCCGCCGGCGTCGTCGGCGGCCTGATCTTCGGCAAACTGAAGCCCCGACTATCCGCCTGGGCGCAGTACGCAACGCTCACCATCCTCGTCGCCGCAGGTGCTGCGATACTTGCGGCGAGCGCCACCCTGGCCGCCGGATTCGCAGGCGCCGCGCTCCTTGGGCTCGGCATGACGCCCATGTTCGTGATCGCTTACGTCCTGGTCGGGGCCGGAATCCCACCCGAACGCCTCACCGAAGCCAACGCATCCATCGGCTCGGCCTACAACATCGGCTCCGGAACTGCATCCGCCATCACGGGCATCTTGATTGCCGCGACATCGGCCGCAGCCACCCTACTAACCGCGGCGGTGGCGATCCTGGCCCTGGGATGCTGCGCCCTCCTAGGCCAGAACCGAGACGACAGTGAGGACGCGGCTGGGATTGGCAAGACACCAGAGCAGCACATACAAGATCACACTGATATCGATCAGCGAGTTGACACAGTCGCAGAGAACTCTCCCTGATCAACGTAGGCAGGGCTGTCGCAGCCAGCCACGGTACGCAACGTGACGCGGTCGCACGCATGGTCATGGCCAACAGCACATTAAGGAAGTATTGCGGTTGTGAGATTCAGAGCCGCAAAGTCAGGATCTCGCCGCGGTCGTATGTTTCCGTTCACGTCCGGGGGATAAGAACAGCACGTCGTTGATGTTCTTCGCCTTTTTCACTCCCTGATCGTCGCACACGGCTATGACAAATCGGCA
>VAWN01000092.1:91310-97946 GCA_005885555.1 Actinomycetota bacterium | reverse complement strand
CTCCATAGAGACGCTCGCGGCTAATCCGACCATGGACGTCGACGGGACAGCAACACCGGAAACTCTGTCTGAACGACACAGAACTCGTTGCCCCAGGGGTCATGGAGTACCCAGAAGTCAAACCCTCGTTCTTGTTGGCGATGATCCTGAACCCGGCGACGGCCTGTCCACGGCCTGATCATGGTCCCAACGCGGGTTACCGCACTTCAGGGGCATCCTCCACGCCTCTACATCAAGAAGTAGTCGGGCCGATCGCCGCTTCCGGGTGCCGGGGCGGTAAAGGGAGGGCCTCGAAACGAGGCCCTCCGGGTCGCTGTGTCTTATCCGAACCCTGGTTATGGATTCCGCGTGATCATGTCCTATTTAGAACGAGCCGAAGAGAACTCTCAGGACGAAAGCAATGGTCGAGCCACACCATTTCCACCAAAGTGGGTTTGAGTCGTGGACTTCTATGAGGTATTTTACCAATCCGGCCATCCGGTAGTCCTTTGTCTATAGCGGATCTTTCCGGATACCGATCTTCTACGATCTTCGGGTGTCGCGCTAGACAAGATCGCTAGTGATACGTTGCTGCAACCCAGCGTCATCGCAGCGCCGTCGTTGGGGGACTCTCGGTGAGGTGCTGCTCGCGTTCCTCGGGTGTGAGTTCTGCTTGCCAGTGCCGGTGAGGCGGTGCAGGCTCTGCTTGATTTGTTTGACTAGGGCCGGGATGCCGGTCATCTGTTCGAGATCACGGTCGAGTGCCTGGTCCGCCCCTGACCGTCCCCGAGACCAAACGGCTTCTGGCCGCTGCACTGGACCAGCCGAAACCGCCCGGCCACGTCCACCACTGGATGACCCGGCGCCGCCGTCACCAAGCACGCTCACGCTGGTTCCACCAACGCACTCGGCTTGGCCGCGAGTACGCCCTGGTCAAATAGCGATTGGCGGCTGCCGTACTACCGGCTACGCGCACGCGAGCGGTCTGACAGCACACAAGCGTGAAGGTAACGGGCGGGGGCTGAACAGGCGCCTCGGCCCGGTAGATGGGTACCTCGGCTCCCGGACGGGACGTGCTGTCCCCGCTGGTGGTTGCACGGTCCCCCCGGCGGCAGGGCAGGATGTTGGAGGTAACCCGCGACATCGGAGGCCGCTATGGTGTTCACGCTGCCCATCGACCCCAAGGCCAACGAGCTACTGCATCGCAGCCCGCTCGCGCTGCTTGTCGCGATGATCCTTGATCAACAAGTGCCGCTAGAGAAGGCGTTCAGCTCGCCGTACGAGCTGGCGCAGCGGCTCGGCCATGAGCCGGATGCCCGCGAGCTGGCCGACTCCGACCCCGGCGCCTTGGTCGAGGTCTTCGCCCAACGCCCAGCCCTGCACCGCTTCCCCAAGGCAATGGCGGCTCGCGTTCAGGAAGCTTGCCGCCTGATCGTCGAGCGCTACGACGGCGACACCGAGCGGCTGTGGCGCGAAGCCAAGGATGGCAAGGAGTTGCTGAAGCGCGTCAGCGAGCTGCCAGGCTTCGGCAAGCAGAAGGCGCAGATCATGGTGGCGCTGCTCGGTAAGCAGTTCGGGGTACAGCCGAAGGGGTGGCGCGAGGCAGCCGGGATGTTCGGCGAGAAGGGCTCGTACTACTCCGTGGCCGACATCGTGGACGAGAAGTCGCTGCTCAAGGTACGTGAGCACAAGCAGCAGATGAAGGCAGCAGCCAAGGCTGGCACCCAGTAGGCGCAACATACATCCGGCCACCTATTGCGACCAGCAGATCCCGCTGGAGTGGGCGTTTTCGGCGCCGTACGACCTCAGGCAGCGGCTCGGTCATGACCTGGACGCGGCCGAGTTGGCCAACTACGACACCGAGGCGCTGACCGCGATCTTCGCGCAACGGCCCGCCCTGCACCGGTTCCCGAAGGCGATGGCGTCCCGGGTACAGGAACTGCGCCGGCTCGTCGTGGAACGGTACGACGGCGACGCGGCGCGGGTGTGGACCGAGGCGAAGTCCGGTGCCGAACTCGCCAAGCGGGTGGGGGAACTGCCCGGCTTCGGCAAGCAGAAGGCGCAGATCTTCGTGGCTCTGCTGGCCAAGCAGTTCGGGGTACGGCCGCGGGGCTGGCAGGAGGCGAGCGGGATCTTCGGTGAGAACGGCAGCTTCCGCTCGGTCGCCGACATCATCGACGCGGACTCGCTGGCCAAGGTGCGCACCTACAAGCAGCAGAGGAAGCCGCCGCGAAAGCGGGCGGGTGAGTCAGAGCGCGAGGTGCGTGCGCAGGGCGTCGTCGAGCCGGCCGAGGCTGGCCACCGGGATGGTGCCGACCCTGCGGCGTAGCCGCCCGTAGTCGACCGACCGTACCTGCTCGGCCTGGGCCTTCGAGTCGACCGACAAGCCGCCCTCGCCCGACTTGAGGAGCACCTGGAAGGGGTACACCCGGGTCGTGTTGGCGGTGACCGGTACGACAGTGACCACGCCGCGACCGTTGCGTTCGGCGGTCCGGTTGGCCGCGTTGTTGCTGACGATCACCACAGGGCGGATCTTGTTGGATTCAGCGCCTTGGGCCGGGTCAAGGTCGACCAGGTAGATGTCACCGCGCTGCATCCGGGATCCCATCGCCGGTGGCCGCATCCCATTCGCCGGCCTGACCGCTCTCCTCCCACTCCTCCCAGGCGCCTGCGTAAGCGTCCTCCAACTCCGCCAGGCGCAACAGTTCGATGGCGCGGTGCACGACTGACGAGCGGGATGACGAGCCGCGCCTGCGGGCATATTCATCCACGAACGCGACGTCGTCCTCCGGAAGGCTTACGCTGAGTTTCATACCTGCGATGCTACCAATCCCCATAGTGCTTGCTACCCGCGTTCCTACCATCGGTGACTCCATGATCGCGACAAGTCGTCCGCCCGGTGGTATAGGGCGCCGCCACTACGATGGATGGTGACCCCGAGGAAGGTGCCCGGACGTGAAGCGCGATCGCCGGCCTGTCCTGATCACCGATGCGCGGCAAAGCCCGAAGGCGGAGCTGCGGTACCGGGAGATCCGCTACGTACTGATGATGTCCGTCCGAGCGGTCTGCCTGGTCGTCGCCGCGATACTGGTCAGCGCGCGGGTACCGCTGCTGTGGCTGTGGTTGCCGATCTGCTTCGTCGGCATGCTCGTGGTGCCGTGGCTCGCGGTCATCTGGGCCAACGACCGGCTGTCCAGGGAGCCGCACTGGCTGGGCCACCGGCTGCGCCGGCACGCCACGGTCAACGAGCCGGCGGCCCTGTCAACCGCCGAGGCCCCCCGGGTGATCGACGCCGACGAGTGACACCGCGGCCGGCACCGGCCGGGCACCGGCGATGCCGACCGCCCGTGCGCCGAGCCGGGTACCCGACCGCAGCGCCTCCTCGGGAGAGGCACCCGAGCACCACGCCGCGAGGAACCCGGCCGCGAACGCGTCGCCGGCCCCGGTGACGTCGACCACCTCGGCCGGCTCGGCGGGTACCTCGATGTGCGGGTCCGCCCACACCGCGCCCTCGGCACCCCGCTTGATGACCGTGTGCCGCACGTGATCGGCGAGCGCGGCCGGCAGTACCGCTGCTTCGTCGGCGTTGGCGAGCAGCACGTCGGCGCCGCGTACCCAGGCCAGGAAGGCGTCCCCACCCATCCGCCGCAACGGGCCGGCGGAGGCCGCGTCGACGCTGGTGGTCAGCCCGCGCTCGTGCGCAGCGCGCAGCGCGTAGCGGCCCGCCTGGCGGGACGCCTCGTCCAGCAGGACGTACCCGGACAGGTGCAGGTGCACGGCCTCCGGCGCGCCGGCGAGCGCCGCGTCCACGTCTTGCGAAGACAGCAGCCGGTTGGCGCCGCGGTCGCTGAGCATGCTCCGCTCACCGGCCCGGGACAGCACCATGACGGTGCCGGTCGCGTCGTCCGGCGCGCGCCGGACGGCGCAGTCCACGCCGCCGAGCGCCAGCTCCTCGATGCGGTCGCCGCCGGGTCCGTCGCCGCCGACCACCGCGACCAGGGTCACCGGCACGCCGATCGAGGCGAGCCACGCGGCGGTGTTGGCCGCGGAGCCACCGCCGGTGACCTCGATGCGCGCTCCGGTGTCGGTACCGACGGCGAGCGGGTCGGCATAGATCGCCAGCACATCGGTCACCACGTCGCCGACGACGATGACTCGTCCTGTCATGTGAGCGCCACCGCCAACTGGGCGGCCAGGGCCGCGTTGCGCAGGATGATCCGCACGTTGACCTCCAGACTGCGGCCCCCCGTGGCCGCGTGGAAGTGGGCCAGCAGGGCCGGCGTCACCGCCTTGCCGCGCACGCCGTCGCGGCGCAGCGCCGCGAGGCCGTCGGCCAGCACCCGATCATGTAGGCCCGGGTCGAGCTGCTCGTCCGGCGGCAGCGGGTTCGCCACCACCAGCGCCCCCGGGTGTACCGCCTGCGCCCGCTGCGCACGAAGCACCGCGGCCAGCTCCGCGGGGGAGTCGACCGACCAGTCCAGCGCAAAGCCGCTGTCGCTGACGAAGAACCCCGGGAAGGCCTGCGTGCGGTACCCGACGACGGCCACTCCGAGCGTCTCCAGCCGCTCCAGCGTGGCGCCGACGTCGAGGATCGACTTGACCCCCGCGCAGACCACGACGATCGGCGTACGGCCCAGCGTGGCCAGGTCGGCGGACTCGTCGAACGGCGCGTCGCGGTGTACCCCGCCGAGCCCGCCGGTCGCGAACACGCCGATCCCGGCGGCGTGCGCCACGACCGCGGTACCGGCGACCGTCGTCGCCCCGTCCGCACCCGCCGCGGCTGCCACCGCCAGGTCCCGCGCGGACAGCTTGGCCACCTTGTCGGAGGTCGCCAGGCGGTTCAGCTGCTCGTCGTCGACGCCGACCACGAGCTGGCCGCCGACCATGCCGATGGTGGCGGGTACCGCGCCGTGCGCCCGTACCGTCGCCTCGATCTCCCGGGCGACGCGCAGGTTGTCCGGCCGGGGCAGGCCGTGCGACACGATCGTGGTCTCCAGCGCCACGACCGGCGCACCGGCCGCGCGGGCCCGCGCCACCTCGGCGCCGTACACGATGCTCACCGGATCACCGTACCCAGGATGGCTGGGCCGGACGGGTTGCGGCTGGCAGACTGGAGTGTCATGAGTACCCAGATGGTGGAGAGCCCGGACGTCCGCGAGAAGGAAGCCGACACCGGTCCGGAGCTGTTCCACTACGTCGACAAGGACAAGATGGTGGAAAGTGCCGTCTTCGGTACCTTCGTCGAGGCCCTGTGCGGGGAGAAGTTCCCGGTGACGAAGGTACCCAAGCCCGGCTCGCCGGTGTGCCCGGCGTGCAAGGAGATCTACGACGCGATGGAGCCGTAATGTTGGCGCTCGCTCCGCTCGCGCGGCCCTGAGGCTCCTCATACGCCGCCTTCCCTCCTCGCTGCGCTCGTCAGTCCAGGCGCCGTCCGCCTCAGGCGGGGCGGCGACGTCCCGGTCCGCTCCGTCTCGGTTAAGCTGAGGAACGCCTTCGAGCCCTCCGGCCCGGGGGCGTTTCCGCGTTCCGGGAGGGGAGGGACCGATGGCGCCGCCGCGGCCGGTTCTGGACGCGTTCCCGCCGCTGCGGGCCTGGCAGCGCAGGGCTCTGGTGGAGTACCTGCGCCGCCGCGACGAGGATTACCTCGCGGTCGCCACGCCGGGCGCGGGGAAGACCACGTTCGCGCTGCGGATCGCCGCCGAACTGCTCGCCGACGGTACCGTCGAGGCGGTCACCGTGGTGACGCCGACCGAGCACCTGAAGACCCAGTGGGCGTCGGCGGCCGGCGCGGTCGGCATCCAGCTCGACGCGGCCTTCCGCAACGCCGACGTGCACTCCTCGACCGACTTCCACGGCGCGGTGCTCACCTACGCCCAGGTCGGCATGGCGCCGCAGGTGCACCGGCGGCGTACCCTGACCCGCCGTACCCTGGTCGTGCTCGACGAGATCCACCATGCGGGTGACTCCCGGTCCTGGGGAGACGGGACGAAGGCGGCGTTCGAGCCGGCGGTACGGCGGCTGATGCTCACCGGTACGCCGTTCCGGTCGGACGAGAACCCGATCCCGTTCGTACGGTACGAGCGGGGTACCGACGGGCTGCTGCGGTCCCGGGCGGACTCCAGCTACGGGTACGGCGACGCGCTGCGCGACGGTGTCGTCCGGCCGGTGATCTTCCTGGCGTACTCCGGCGAGACCCGCTGGCGCACCAGCGCCGGCGACGAGCTGGCCGCCCGGCTCGGCGAGCCGATGACCCAGGACCTGGTCGCCCAGGCGTGGCGGGCCGCGCTCGATCCGACCGGGGACTGGATGCCGCAGGTACTGCGAGCTGCCGACGCGCGCCTGACGGTACTGCGGGAACACGGGATGACCGACGCGGGCGGTCTGGTGATCGCCTCGGACCAGCAGTCGGCACGCGCCTACGCGAAGCTGATCGGGCAGCTGACCGGGGAGAAGGCGGTCGTGGTGCTCTCCGACGACGCGGGCGCCTCCGGGCGCATCGCGGCGTTCGCCGGGTCTCAGCAGCGCTGGCTGGTCGCGGTACGGATGGTGTCGGAGGGGGTGGACATCCCGCGGCTGGCTGTCGGTGTCTACGCCACCAGCGCGTCCACGCCGCTGTTCTTCGCGCAGGCGATCGGCCGGTTCGTGCGTGCCCGGCGC
>VAWN01000092.1:59348-91250 GCA_005885555.1 Actinomycetota bacterium | reverse complement strand
GAGCGCGACCACGTGCTCGGCGTGAAGGCGCCGGACGAGGGGCTCGACGACGACCTGCTCGCCCGTGCCCAACGCACCGAACAGGCGTCCGACGAGCTGGACAAGCGGATCGAGCTGCTCTCCGCGACCGCCGAGCTCGATCAGGTGATCTTCGACGGCGCCTCGTTCGGTACCCCGGTCGGTGCGGGTACCCCCGAGGAGGAGGAGTACCTCGGCCTGCCCGGACTGCTGACCGCGGACCAGGTGGCCACCCTGCTGGCCAAGCGGCAGGCCGACCAGCGCGCCGCCAGCAAGCCGGCCGGCCGGCCCGCCGCCCCGGAGCAGCGCCAGGCCCCGCGTACCGCGGGCGAGCGCCGGGTCCTGCTGCGCCGGCAGCTCAACACGCTGGTCGCCGCGCACCACCACCGCACCGGCCTGCCGCACGGCAAGATCCACGCGGAGCTGCGCCGCCTGTGTGGCGGCCCGCCCAGCGCGCAGGCGACGATCGAGCAGCTGGAAGAGCGGATCGCCACGATCCAGACCTTCTGAACACGGCAAAAGGCGCCCGAAGGCGCCCAGTGCCGTGTTGCCTATCGATTAGCTGGTCATCAACTCGGTGCCGCGCCAGGAGAACTCTGGCGCCACTGCCACCTGTACCGCGATCTTGACCAGCTTCTCGGCGTACTTGTTGGCGTGGTGTCCGCAGAACACCAGCTCCCCGCCTCCGGCGATCATGACGCGCAGCTTGGCCGCCGCGCTGCACCGGTCGCAGCGCTCATCGGCGCCCGGAAAGGCCATCGTCTCCGACGGCGGCGTGAGGGTTGGGGTCATCGCCTCCTCCTCCTGATGGTCACCGACGAACGCGTACCGTATCTCTCTACCACGTACGATCCAACACCCACGAGGGGTACATCGTTCCCGTAGCGGTCGGGGGATCAGGATCACACTGGTACCCCGACAGTCTGCTCGTTATCCATCCTGTCGTGTCCACCGTCCGGTTGGCGTGAAAGATTTCCAGCCGCAATCTGCACGGTAATGCGGCGGACCTCCCAGCCCGCCGCACAAGCCGTCCGTCAACGCCGTCAGTCCAGATAGTCGCGCAGGACCTGGGAGCGCGACGGGTGCCGCAGCTTCGACATGGTCTTGGACTCGATCTGCCGGATGCGTTCCCGGGTGACTCCGTAGACCTGGCCGATCTCGTCGAGCGTGCGTGGTTGCCCGTCGGTCAACCCGAAGCGTAGCCGGACCACGCCGGCCTCCCGCTCGGACAGCGTCTGGAGTACCTGCTGCAGCTGGTCCTGCAGGAGCGAGAAGGAGACCGCGTCGACCGCGACGACCGCCTCCGAGTCTTCGATGAAGTCACCGAGCTGGCTGTCGCCCTCGTCGCCGATGGTCTGGTCGAGCGAGATCGGCTCCCGGGCGTACTGCTGGATCTCCAGCACCTTCTCCGGGGTGATGTCCATCTCCTTGGCCAGCTCCTCGGGGGTGGGCTCGCGGCCCAGGTCCTGGAGCAGTTCCCGCTGGATCCGGCCGAGCTTGTTGATCACTTCGACCATGTGTACCGGGATGCGGATGGTGCGGGCCTGGTCGGCCATTGCGCGGGTGATCGCCTGGCGGATCCACCAGGTGGCGTAGGTGGAGAACTTGTACCCCTTGGTGTAGTCGAACTTCTCCACCGCGCGGATCAGGCCGAGGTTGCCCTCCTGGATCAGGTCGAGGAAGGCCATCCCCCGACCGGTGTACCGCTTCGCCAGGCTCACCACCAGCCGCAGGTTTGCTTCGAGGAGGTGGTTCTTGGCGCGCTCACCGTCCCGCGAGATCCACATCAGGTCGCGGTTCGTCGTGGTGGGCAGCCGCTCCTCGCCCTCCTCGGCGGCGCGCAGCCGCTCGCCGGCGTACAGGCCCGCCTCGATCCGCTTGGCGAGCTCGACCTCCTGCTCGGCGTTCAGGAGCGGTACCTTGCCGATCTGCTTCAGGTAGGCGCGTACCGAGTCGGCCGACGCGGTCAGCTCGGCGTCGCGCCGGGCCTGCTTGAGTGCCTCGGACTCCTCGTCGTCCCACTCGAAGTCGTCGGCATCGGCCTCGGCGTCGGCCTCCGCCTCGGCGACGACCTCGGCGGGCTCCTCGACGACGACGTCTTCGAGCTCGGCGGCCAGCGCCTCGGGATCGAGGTCGGTCTCGTCCGGCTCCTCCTTGCCCTCGCCGGGGCCGAGCGGGCCGGCGGCCTCGACGGTCTCCACCGCCTTGGGGCCGGTGCCGTCCTCCTCGGGCGTGTCGGCCTTGCCGGCCGGCTTCGTCGCGCGGGCGGTCTTCGTGGGCTTGGCCGCCGGTACCGCCGGTTCGGTTTCCGGGCTGTCGGCCTGCTTCGGCGCGGTGCGCCCGGCGGCGGCGTCGGCCTTGCGGGCGGGCGCCTCGGTCTTGACCACCTTGATCACCGGCTCGGCCGGCGCGGCCTCGGCAGCCTCGGCGGGCTTGCGGGTCGCCTTGGCGGTGGTGGCCCGCGACGCCGGGGTCGCGGACCTGGCGGCGGCCACCCGCCGCCGGGTGTTGGCGGAATCGTCGACGACCACGGTCACCCCCGCCTCCGCGAGCGTACGCAACAACTTCTTGGCCTGACTCGGCGTCACCTCGGCGTCCTCGACGGCGTGGGCGACCTCGGTCGACCTGAGCTGG
Source organism: Actinomycetota bacterium (assembly GCA_005885555.1). GTDB lineage: Bacteria > Actinomycetota > Actinomycetes > Mycobacteriales > Micromonosporaceae > AC-43. Next base: position 88,598 of record VAWN01000092.1, on the reverse strand, counting down.
CCACCGGAGCCGGCGGCGCGGGCCAGGAGGGCCTCCGTCAGAGCGCGTACGTCGGGGGCGCCGGATTGGCGGGCTTCAGTCACGAACGACCTTCCGGGGCGAAAGCGAGCACGGCCGTCCGGCCAACGTAGCGCGAAATCCGCACCATTGCCGACCGGTGATTGTCCGGTCCCAGCCGCCGGCCGGGAACCTCGTTGGAGTTTCGACCCTCGTGCCGTGGCGCGCGGGCAGCACGAATTGTAGCGCCGTTGACCCCGACTCATCCGCGCCCCGCGCCCGGCGTGGCCGGCTTGCGAGGATGTAGGCATGCCGAACATGCCGCACGAGCTGCTGCGGGTGGCCGTCGAGGTGGTACGCGCGGCCGCCGACCTGGTGCGCGACCTGCGGGAGCAGGGCGTGTCCGGAGTCGCCACCAAGAGCACCAGCACCGACGTGGTGACCGCCGCGGACAAGTCGACCGAGCGCTATGTGCGCGATGTGCTGCGCGAGCGCCGGCCGGGCGACACGGTACTGGGCGAGGAGTCCGGCGAGTCGACGGGTACCGGCCGCGTCCGGTGGATCCTCGACCCCATCGACGGCACGGTGAACTACCTTTACGGGCTGCCGCAGTACGCCGTCTCGCTGGCCGCCGAGCTGGACGGTCAGGTGGTCGCCGGCGTGGTACGCAACGCGGCCAACGGTGAGGAATGGACGGCGGTGCGCGGTGCCGGTGCGTACCGGGCCGGCCGGCGGCTGCACGGCTCGGCGGCGACCGAGCTGGGCCAGACGCTGGTCGCCACCGGCTTCGGGTACGCGGCGCAGCGCCGGGCGCACCAGGCTCAGGTGGTCGCGCGGCTGCTGCCGCTGGTGCGCGACATCCGCCGGTTGGGCAGCGCCGCGCTGGACCTGTGCTTCGCGGCGGAGGGCCGGGTGGACGCCTTCTTCGAGAAGGGGCTCAACCTCTGGGACCACGCCGCCGGCGGGCTGATCGCCACCGAGGCCGGGTTGCTGGTCACCGGGCTGGCGGGCGCACCGCCGGGGCCGGAGCTGCTGTTGGCCGCGCCGCGCGGCATCCACGGCGCGCTGCACGACGTGCTGGTCGCCTTCGACGCGGCCGGCGGCCCCTAGGAACGGTGCTGAGGGAGCGAGTGGGAGCGGCGCGGCCCGGTCTGGACTGACGAGCGCCAGCGAGGAGGGAAGGCCGGGCGTCTGAGCGCCGCGAAGCGAGCGGACGGGGTGCTCAGGTGCTGAGGGAGCGAGTGGGAGCGGCGCGGCCCGGTCTGGACTGACGAGCGCCAGCGAGGAGGGAAGGCCGGGCGTCTGAGCGCCGCGAAGCGAGCGGACGGGGTGCTCAGGCGCCGCTGTCGCAGGTACCGGGCGGCGGCGACGGGTTACCCAACTGGGCGATCTTCTGGTTGACCTCGGTCTTGCTGCCGAGCTCCTTGAACTTGCTGCCCAGCGTCACGTCGACCACGTTGTCGGTGCGCTTGATGTCGAAGCCGCCGGTGTCGGTCAGGCCCAGGAAGTACCCGCGCACCACCGACGCCGCCGCGACCGCCTTCGGGCCGTAGCTCAGCTTGGCCACCTGGTCGTAGTTCTGCGGGTGCTCCTCGACCTTGCCGACGGTGAAACCGCGGTTGCGGAAGTCGTCGGCCACTTGTCCGGCGAGACCCGGAATCCGGTTCTTCGGGCCGGTACCGTTGTAGACGTTCAGCTTGATCTGCGACGGCGGGGGTAGCTTGGTGCTGATCTTGATCTGGCCCGGTGCGCAGCCGCCGCCCGCGTAGCTCATCGACGACTGCTTGTCTTTGATGATCGCGGTGACGACCAGGACGAGCGCGGCGATCACCAGAGTGCCCACGATCGCGAGCGCGCGCGCCCGGGCAAGACTCATGTTCCGGCTCCCCGTCCACTGGTGGGTCTCCGCCGAGACTAGCGGTACCGTCGCCGAGGCTAACTCCCGCATGACAACCGCGCCCGAATCCGACCCCCCGAACGGCGCGCCGAACGCGATCTTCAGGTGCCCGACCCTACCTTTGTGGCGCCTGGCTCGTGTCGGCTCAGTCACATTGGGAACAAGTTAGTACGGCCGGGCGTACAACAGCCCCATCGGGACGGTAAGGTACCGCGCCCGACGGGGCAGTTTCCGGCGGCGGGATTTGGCACCACCCGGCGGGAAGAAACAGCGTTGTCTGGCGTTACACCGGGCGCGATTCGACAAACAGGAGTGTGACATCCGATGGCCACCGACTACGACGCCCCGCGTCGCGACGAGGTCGACCTCGGCGAGGACAGCTTGGAGGAGCTCAAGGCACGGCGCGTCGACGCGCAGTCGAGCGTCGTTGACGTGGACGAGGCGGAGGTCGCGGAGAGCTTCGAGCTACCCGGCGCCGACCTCGCCGACGAGGAGCTGACCGTCAAGGTACTGCCGATGCAGTCCGACGAGTTCCGTTGCTCGCGCTGCTTCCTGGTGCACCACCGCAGTCAGCTCGCGATCGAGCGCAACGGCGAACTGATCTGCCGGGAATGCGCCTGAGCCGCCGATGAGCCCCGACGATCCCGACCAGGGGATACCGGCCGACGAACCGGCTGCCGGTACCCCTTCGGAGGCTGCGTACGCTGACGAGCCGGCGCCCGCGGAGGAGCTGTCCGGCACGCTGGCCGCGCTCACCGCGGACGACCTGGACCAGTCCGAGCGGCGGCGGCTGCTCGGACGGCTCGCGGCGCAGATCCGGGCACGCGGGATCGGCGACCTCTTCCGGCCCCGCGCGGCCATGCGCTGGATCGCCGACCTGGTCGGCGACATCGCCCCGCGGCTGCCGATCCGCAACCGCGACACGCTGCGCGCCCACTTTCCGGGCCTGTCCGACGAGGCGATCGCCGAGCGGCTCATCCGCAACGCCGCGCGGACCACCGCGGCCGTCGGGGCGGCCAGCGGCGGCGTGGCGGCGATCGAATGGGTCGCGACGCCGGCCCTGCTGTCCGCGCCGGTACTGCTGGCGGCGGAGACCGTCGCCGTCGTCGCGGTCGAGATCAAGCTGATCGGTGAGCTGCATGAGCTGCACGGCGAGCCGATCACCGGTACCCCGGCCCAGCGGGCGGCCGCGCTGATGCAGTCCTGGGCGCACCGCCGCGGGGTGAACCCGATGCTGGAGGGCATGGGCGCCGCCGCGGTGCTCGGTATGGCCGCCCGCAAGGAACTGCGTGACCGGCTACTGCGCCGGTTCGGCCGCAACCTCACCACCTACGGGCCGATGCTCACCGGTGCCGCCGTGGCGAGCTTCCTCAACCGCCGCGCCACACAGGTGCTCGGCCAGCAGATCCGCAAGGACCTGTCCGGCCGGCAGTCCCGCCCGGCGATCACCCAGTGGCCGACCCAGCCGGATTAGCCTTCGCGGCCAGTACCGCACGGGCGAGCTTCTCCGGGTGCCGCGCGCTGACCACCCAGTACGGCGTCGGGTCGGCGGGATCGTCCAGTACCACGAGAACGGCGCCGGAGATCCACGGCCGCTGCACCACGAACGCCAGCGGATCGGCCCGCGGCCCGAGCGCCGCCCGCCGGCCGGCCGCATCGAGTACCCCGACCTCGCCGATGTACCGCACCGGCAGGTGGGCGTCGTCGACCCACAGTTCGCCGTCGCGCACCGCCACCTTGATACGGCCGAGGTACCACAGGCCGGCCGCGGTCAGCGGCAGCAGGATCAGGTACGGCATCCAGGTCGCCCGGCCGGGTGCGCCGAGATACACCTCGGCGGCCGCGAACGCCGCGCCGCCGAGCCCGAGCAGCCACAGCCACCACGGCACCAGGAGCCGTTCGGCGTACCCGTTCGTTGGGTGCTGTGCCACGCTGACGAGGGTATGCCGCACCATTGGTGGGACGAACGAAGGGGAGCCCGTGTCCGAGACGGTACCGGTGGCGGTGCGCCACCTCGATCCGCAGCTGCCGACGCCGGCGTACGCGCATCCGGGCGACGCCGGTGCCGACCTGGTCGCCGCCGAGGACGTGGAGCTGGCCCCGGGTGCGCGGGCGCTGGTCCGCACCGGGATCGCGATCGCGTTGCCGGAGGGGTACGTCGGGCTGGTGCATCCGCGCTCGGGCCTGGCCAGCCGGCTGGGCGTCACGGTGCTGAACGCGCCGGGTACCGTCGACGCCGGCTACCGCGGCGAGATCATGGTCAACCTGGTGAACCACGACCCGGAGCGCCCTGCCAAGATCTCCCGGGGTGACCGGATCGCGCAGCTGATCGTGCAGCGGGTCGAACGGGCGGACTTCCACCGGGTCGACGAGCTGCCCGGGTCGGTCCGGGGCACCGGCGGGCACGGCTCCACCGGTGGCCACGCCGGGCTGGTCTGACGTGCGGTCACGACGAGGAAGGGTGGCACGGTGATCTTCTCCCGAGGTCGCGGGAGCGGTGGACGGCACCACAAGGCCGGCGAACGCCGCCCGGGCCGGCACTCGGCCAGCTCGCGCCCGGAGCCCGACGAGGTCGACGCGCTGGACGCCGAGGAGCCGGCCGAGGAGGTCGACGCCACCGGGCCGTACGACGTGAGCGAGGCGCCCGACGACGTCGAGGTGATCGACCTGGGCAGCTTGAAGATCCCGGTCGTGGAGGGCGTCGAGGTCCGGGTGCAGGCGGCGCCGGACGGCACCGTCCAGCAGGTGCTGCTGGTACACCGGGACAGCGTGCTGCAGCTGGCCGCGTTCGCCGCGCCGCGCAGCGAGGCGATCTGGGACGAGGCGCGCGCGGACCTCAAGTCCTCGCTGTTCGGCGACGGGGTCGCCGCGGAGGAGGAGCCCGGCGAGTACGGCCCGGAGCTGCGCGCCCGGGTACGCACCCCGGAGGGCCTGCGGGACCTGCGGTTCATCGGCATCGACGGTCCGCGCTGGATGGTGCGCGCGATCTACCAGGGGCCGGCCGCGGTCGACCCGGCCACCGCCGCCGGCCCGCTGGCCGACTGCCTGCGCAACCTGGTGGTCGACCGGGGCAAGGAGGCGATGCCCGCCCTGGAGGCGCTGCCGCTTCGGCTGCCCAAGGAGTTCGCCGAGCAGCAGGCCGCGGCGCAGGCGGCGGCTGCCGAACAGGCGCAGGCCGCGGGGCCGCCGCCGGCCAACGGCGCTTCTCCCGGGGGTACCCCGCCGCCGCGGCGCCGGCCATCTCCCCGTCCTCGTCGCTCCCGATAGCCTCGGGTGTCCGATTCGCCAAGAGTGGTTGACCGGATGGCCGAGTCCCGACGTACGCTTACCGGACAGCTGGCCGACGGCCTGTTGCCCGGTAAGGAGAGTGACGCCCCCGCCATGGCGACCGTCGAGCGGCCCTCGCCGTTCCGCAGGTTCTTCCGCCGCCTCACCGCCTCCGAGGCGCAGCTCGACGCGGAGGAGCTGCAGCGCGGCACCGCGGAGTCCGGCTGCACCCCGGCCTGCGACGTGCGGCGCGGGCAGCTCGTCAGCGTCAACGGCCGGCTGCGTACCGTCGTATACACTCCGCGAACCAACCTGCCCACCCTGGAGGCCGAGCTGTACGACGGCAGCGACGTGGTGACGCTGGTCTGGCTGGGCCGCCGGCACATCGCCGGGATCGAGCCGGGGCGCCAGCTCACCGTGCGGGGACGGATCGCGATCCGCGACGACCGCAAGGTGATCTACAACCCGTACTACGAGCTTGAGCAGCCGCGATGACTGCCGGAGAAGCGGAGTCCGCCGCGGAAGCCGGGGACGCCGGGGAAGACCGGGAAGAGCAGCTGCCGAGCTTCTCCGAGCAGCTCGCCAGCCAGCTCGGCGGGGTACGCGGGGTGATCGAGTCCGGCGTCCCCGTACTCATCTTCGTCATCGCCAAGCTGATCTGGCCGTTGACCCCCGCGCTGATCATCGCGGTCGGGTCGGCGGTCGCGATCGCGGCCTGGCGGCTGGCCCGGCGGCAGACGGTTCGGCACGCGGTCAACGGGCTGGTCGGCATCCTGTTCGGTGCGTTCCTGGCCTGGAAGACCGGCAGCGCGAAGGCGTTCTACCTGCCCGGCATCCTGATCAGCCTGGGGTACGGGGTGGCGCTGCTGGTGTCCGTGGTGGTCCGGCGGCCACTGGTGGGCTGGGTGTGGTCGGTCGTGGTCGCGCAGGGCAGCATGCAGTGGCGGCAGGACCGCCGCCTCGTCCGGCTGTTCAGCTGGCTCACCGTGCTGTGGGCGGTGACCTACCTGGTGAAGGTGGGCATCCAGGCGGTCGTGTTCCAGCACACGTCGGCCAACGACCCGGGCACCGTGCTGGGCATCCTGCGGCTGGCCCTCGGGTACCCGCCGTACCTGCTGCTGATCGCGATCACCGTCTGGGCGGTGCGGCGGTCCCAGCCGGCGCACGAGGTGGCCGTGGAGCACGCACCGCACCGGCCGGCGCACCGGGCCTGACCGGCGCACCGAGCCTGAGGGCGCCCGCCCGTCAGTCGCCGGCGCGGGTGCGGCTGACGCTGTCCGCCCCGAGCACCACTGCGCGTACCTCGTCCTCGACCTGCGTCGTGCACACGAAGACGAGCTCGTCGCCGGCTTCGAGCGGGTCGTCGGCACTGGGTACCAGCACCCGCTTGCCACGCAGGATGGCGACCAGGGCGGCGTCGCGGGGCAGCGGCACGTCGCGCACCGGCCGGCCGACGTACGGCGCCTGATCCGGCAGGGTGATCTCCACCAGGTTCGTCTCGCTCTGCCGGAACGTCATCAGCCGGACCAGGTCGCCGACCGTCACCGCCTCCTCGACCAGTGCCGCCATCATGCGTGGCTTGCTCACCGCCACGTCGACGCCCCACTGGTCGGTGAACAGCCACTCGTCCTCGGCGCGGTTGACCCGGGCCACCACCCGGGGCACCCCGAACTCGGTCTTGGCCAGCAACGAGACGACCAGGTTGACCTTGTCGTCCCCGGTGGCGGCGACGACGACGTCGCACAGGTTCAGGTCGGCCTCCTGCAGGCTGGACAGCTCGCAGGCGTCGGCCAGTACCCACTCCGCCTCCGGTACCCGCTCGGGGCGCAGCGCGCCCGCCGAGCGCTCGATCAGCATGACGTGGTGACCGTTCTCGATGAGTTCCTTGGCCACGGAGCGGCCCACGTTGCCCGCACCGGCGATGGCGACGCGCATGGTCAGTGCCCTCCCTCGGGCGGGGCGCCGGCGACCTTGGTCACGCCGGCGGTCATCTCGTCGGTGACCAGCATGAAGATCTGGTCGCCGTCCTGGATCAGCGTCGACGGGGTCGGCAGGGTACCCAGACCGAACCGCATCAGGTATGCGACCCGCGCGCCGGAGGCCTCCTCCAGGGCGCGTACCGGCCGGCTGATCCAGCCCGGGTGTACCGGTACCTCGACGATCGCCACCACGCTGGTCGGGTCGCGCCAGACCTCCTGGTGCCCGTCCGGGACGAGCTGGCGGAAGATCCGGTCGGCGGTCCACCGTACCGTCGCGACGGTCGGGATGCCGAGCCGCTCGTAGACCTCGGCCCGCTTCGGGTCGTAGATTCGCGCGACCACCCGGGCGACGCCGAAGGTCTCCCGGGCCAGCCGGGCCGAGATGATGTTGGAGTTGTCTCCGCTGGACACCGCGGCGAATGCGTCCGCGTGCTCGATCCCGGCCGTGATCAGGACGTCCCGGTCGAACCCGATCCCGGTCACGGTGAGTCCGGTGAACTCGGAACCGAGCCGGCGGAAGGCGTCCGCGTCCTGGTCGACGACCGCGACCGCGTGTCCGCGCGCCTCGAGGGTGTGCGCCAGGGTCGAGCCGACCCGCCCACAGCCCATGATCACAATGTGCACGTGTGCGCCTCCCGGCCGCCAAACGGTTCCATCACCCACAGCGTGCCACGGGTACGCCGCGGATGGCGCGCCAGCCTGCCCGCCCGGACCCGGCGGATCGGCCGTACGCTTGACGGTCGTGGCCAGACCCACCTCCCTGCTGAAGCGTCTGCTGATCGGCCGGCCGTTCCGGTCGGACCGGATGCACCACACGCTGCTGCCCAAGCGCATCGCGCTGCCGGTGTTCGCCTCCGACGCGCTGTCGTCGGTCGCCTACGCACCTGACGAAATCCTGCTGACGTTGTCGATCGGTGGCGCCGCGTTCTTCGCGTACTCGCCATGGATCGCACTCGCCGTGGTCGTCGTGATGCTCGTGGTGGTGGCCAGCTACCGGCAGAACGTGCACGCGTACCCGTCCGGCGGCGGCGACTACGAGGTGGCCACGGTCAACCTCGGACCGCGGTTCGGCCTCGTGGTGGCCAGCGCGTTGATGGTCGACTATGTGCTGACGGTCGCCGTCTCGGTCTCCTCGGGCGTGGAGAACCTGGGCGCGGCATGGGGCTTCGCCGCCGAGCACAAGGTCGAGGTCGCGGTGGTCCTCGTGGTGATCCTCACCGCGCTGAACCTGCGCGGGGTACGGGAGGCCGGCGCCGCGTTCTCGATCCCGACCTACGCGTTCATGGGCTCGATCCTGCTGATGATCGGCTGGGGCCTGTTCCGGTTCTTCATCCTCGGTGACCAGTTGCGGGCGGAGAGTGCAAACCTGACCGTGACCGCGCCACACGAGATCGTCGGGTTCGCGTTCGTGTTCCTCATGGTGCGCACGTTCTCCTCCGGCTGCACCGCGCTGACCGGCGTCGAGGCCATCTCCAACGGGGTACCGGCGTTCAAGCCGCCGAAGAGCCGCAACGCCGCCACCACGCTGCTCATGCTCGGGCTGATCGCGATCACCATGCTGATGGGCATCGTGACGCTGTCCCGGCTGACCCACCTCAAGCTGGTCGGGCCGGGGATCGCGCTGCCCGAGGGGTACACCCAGAAGACCGTACCGGCGCAGCTCGCGCACGCCGTGTTCGGCAGCTTCCAGCCGGCGTTCTACCTGGTCATCGCGACCACCACGCTGATCCTCGTGCTGGCCGCCAACACCGCGTTCAACGGGTTCCCGGTGCTCGGCTCGATCCTCGCCCAGGACCGGTACCTGCCCCGCCAGCTGCACACCCGCGGCGACCGGCTGGCCTTCAGCAACGGCATCCTGTTCCTGGCCGCGTTCGCGATCGTGCTGATCGTGGCCTTCCAGGCCACCGCGACCCGGCTGATCCAGCTCTACATCGTCGGCGTGTTCGTCTCGTTCACCCTGTCCCAGACCGGGATGCTGCGGCACTGGAACCGCCTGCTGCGCACCGAACGCGACCCGGCCATCCGCCGCCGGATGTACCGCTCCCGCACGATCAACGCGGTCGGCCTGTGCATGACCGGCTTCGTGCTGGTGCTCGTCGTGGTCACCAAGTTCGTGGCCGGCGCGTGGATCTCGATCGCCATGATGATCGGCATTTACCTGACCATGGTCGGCATCCGCAAGCACTACGACCATGTCGCGCAGGAGCTGACCCCGAGCGAGGAGCGGGAGATGCTGCCCGCCCGCAACCACACGATCGTGCTGGTCAGCAAGGTGCACCTGCCGACGCTGCGGGCGCTGGCGTACGCGCAGGGCACCCGGCCGGACACGCTCGCCGCGGTCACCGTCAACGTCGACGACGCCGACACGCGGCACATCCAGCAGGAGTGGGAGGAGCGGGAGATCCCGGTACCGCTGATCGTCATCGACTCGCCGTACCGGGAGATCACCAAGCCGATCATCGACTACGTCAAGTCGCTGCGGCGTGAGTCGCCGCGTGATGTGGTGACCGTGTTCATCCCGGAGTACGTGGTCGGCAAGTGGTGGGAGAACCTGCTGCACAACCAGAGCGCGCTGCGGCTGAAGGGCCGGCTGCTGTTCGAGCCGGGTGTCATGGTGGTCAGCGTGCCCTGGCAGCTCGCCTCCAGCCAGCGCAAGAACCTCGCCCGCCTGGACCAGACCTCGTGGCCGGTGCGCGGCCCGCGCGAGCCACAGCCCGAGGACGTGACGGTCAACCGGTGATCGGCGACCCGCTCACCCTCGACGTCGGCGCGGTGGCGCACGGCGGGCACTGCGTCGCGCACGCGCCGGACGGGCGGGTGGTCTTCGTCCGGCACGCGCTGCCCGGCGAGCGGGTGGTCGCCGAGGTGACCGAGGAACGCCGCGCTTACCTGCGGGCCGACGCGGTGTCCGTGCTCGTCGCCGCGCCGCAGCGGGTACCGCCGCCGTGTCCGTGGGTCCCACGATGTGGTGGATGTGACTTTCAGCACGTCGACCCGGCGGCGCAGCGGGAGCTCAAGGCCGCGGTGGTGGCCGAGCAACTGGCCCGGCTGGCCGGTCTGGAGATGACGGTACCGGTGGAGGAGCTGCCCGGTGGCGCACTGGGCTGGCGCACCCGGGTGCGGTACACGGTGGACGCGGCGGGGCGGGCCGGGCTGCTCGCGCACCGGTCGCACGAGGTGGTACCGGTGGACCGCTGCCGCATCGCGCACCCGGACATCCAGGCGCTGCCGGTGACCGGTACCGAGTGGCCGCGCGACAACCACGTGACCGCGGTCGCTTCGACGGGTGGCGACGTGGCCGTGTACGGCGACCACGGCGACCCGGGCACGGTCACCGAGTTCGCCGTGGGCCGGCACTGGCGGCTGCCCGCCGACGCGTTCTGGCAGGTGCATCCGGACGCGCCGGACACGCTCGCCGATGCGGTGCTGCAGATGCTCGCGCCACAGCCGGGGGAGCGGGCCTGGGACCTGTACGGCGGGGCGGGGCTGTTCTCCGCGGTGCTCGCCGACGCGGTCGGGCCGGACGGTGCGGTCACGCTCGTGGAGTCGGACCGGGCGGCCGTGGCAGCCGCCCGGCGGAACCTCGGCGACCTGCCGACCGTCCACATTGTACAGTCCACAGTGGAGCGTTTCCGGCCGGCCGACCGTCCGGACGTCGTGGTGCTCGACCCGCCGCGGTCCGGCGCGGGTGCGGCGGTCGTGGGTACCGTCGTCGGAGCGGGACCGCGCGCGGTGGCCTACGTCGCGTGCGACCCGGCGGCGTTCGCCCGTGACGTGGCGACCTTCCACGCGGCCGGCTGGCGGCTGGCCGCGCTGCGCGCGTTCGACGCCTTCCCGATGACCCACCACGTGGAGTGCGTCGGCCTGCTGGCCGCCGCTAGGTGACCGGTGCCCTGCCGGCCAGGGCCTTGCCCCAGCGTTGGCCGGGCAGTTCCACCAGCCGCCAGGTCACCCAACTGACGCCGACCGCGCAGCCGGCCGCGGCCGCAAGACACAGCGCCTGTACCGGCAGGGGCAGCGTAGCGGCGGCGCGCAGCACCGGGGCGGCCGCCGTGAACAGCAGCAGATGCAGCAGGTACACCGAATACGAGACCACGCCCACCCGGGCCAGCCAGCGCGGCATCCGACGGTTTCGCAGGAGGAACCCGGCGGCGAACAGGGCACCGGCGACGCCCACGGTGATCGGGGTGCGCGGCCAGTACCGCACCCACCCCGGCCCGGCGGCGTGCAGCTCGCGGATCGACTCCACGGTCCACACCGCGAGCACCACCACCGGCACGACCGCCACCCACCAGCGGGAGATCTGCTTGTGGTGGCAGCGGTAGATCACGGTGCCGGTGAACATCAGCGCCGGGATCAGCAGCCCGTCCCACCGATGTACCGTCTGCTGGTTGGCGGCCAGCAGCGCCAGCGCCAGCACCCCACCGGCCACGGCGCCGACCCGGGCGAGCCCGGCCCGACCGGTCAGCATGGCCGCCAGCGCGAGTAGCCACACCGCGACGGCGACGAATACCGCCTTCCGATGGCTTCCGTCGGACGCGGCCACCGGCAGGGCTGCGCCCACCGCCAGCGCCGCCCCGGCGAACCCGAGCGCCACCGGCCCGCTGAACCGGTGCAACCGCAGCGCGAACAGGCCGGACACCAGCAGGTAGAACGCCATCTCGTAGGCCAGCGTCCAGGCCACCCCGACCACCTCGGGTACCCGCAGCAGGGTGGGCAGCATCGACAGGTACGCCGCCGAGCCGCGGGCCGGGTGCGTCGCCGCGTAGGTGGGTACCGGGTTCCGCCCGGTCACCGCCAGGACGGCGAGCAGCGCGATGGTGACCAGGTACATCGGGTACAGCCGGAAGATCCGGCCGATCCAGAATCCGCGGACGTCCCCGCGCCGTTCCAGCGACGCCGGGATGACATAACCGGACACCAGGAAGAAGAGGGCCACCCCGGCGTAGCCGGCGAAGAACCACTGCCCGACCCGGTTCTCGACGTGGACGAGCAGGACGGTGCTCAGGTGCCAGTACAGGACGAGCAGGACGGCGATCCCGCGGAGGGCGTCCAGCCAGGCCATCCGCGACTGGCCCGGTACCCCGTCCGGTCGCGCGTCGCCGCCGGCGGGATGCCCGGACGGCGGGTCGCTGAGCGCGTTCGTCCGCGCGTCGATCGTCACAGCGACCGACGGTAGCGGACCGCGGGGGTCGCAGCGTCACAGCTCCTCCACACTCGGCCCGGCGATCTTGGTACCCCCGGTTAGAGTGGGTGCTCATGAGCGAGACCGATGGTGGGCTACTTGCGGCGATCACCGGCCCGCAGGACCTCAAGGGCTTGACCCCGGCGGAGCTGGCGCTGCTGGCCACCGAGATCCGCGACTTCCTGGTGGCCAAGGTGTCCCGCACCGGTGGCCACCTCGGGCCGAACCTCGGCGTGGTGGAGCTGACCCTGGCGCTGCACCGGGTCTTCGACTCGCCCAGGGACCGCATCCTGTTCGACACCGGACATCAGGCATACGTGCACAAGATGGTCACCGGCCGGCAGGACGGTTTCGACCTGCTGCGCCGCCGGGGCGGGCTGTCCGGGTACCCGAGCCGGGCCGAGTCCGAACACGACGTGATCGAGAACTCGCACGCCTCCACCGCGCTGTCCTACGCCGACGGGATGGCCAAGGCGTTCGCGCTGCGCGGTGAGCCGCGTCACGTCGTCGCGGTGGTCGGCGACGGCGCGCTGACCGGCGGGATGTGCTGGGAGGCGCTGAACAACATCGCGGCCGCGGAGAACCCGCTGGTGATCGTCGTCAACGACAACGGGCGCTCGTACGCCCCGACGATCGGCGGGCTGGCCCAGCATCTGGCGTCGCTGCGGCTCAATCCCGGGTACGAGAAGGTGCTCGACCTGGTCAAGGACGCGCTCGGGCGGACACCGCTGGTCGGGGCACCGATGTACGAGGTGCTGCACGCGGTCAAGAAGGGCATAAAGGACGCGGTCGCCCCGCAGGCGCTGTTCGAGGACCTGGGCATCAAGTACGTCGGGCCGGTCGACGGGCACGACATCGTCGCGGTGGAGTCGGCGCTGGCCAAGGCCAAGCGGTTCGGCGGGCCGGTGATCGTGCACGCGGTGACCCGCAAGGGGTACGGGTACCGGCCGGCCGAGGACGACGAAGCCGACTGCCTGCACGGGCCGAGCAGCGCGTTCGACGTGGCGACCGGCAAGCTGCTGGCGCCGCCGACGCTCAAGTGGACCAGCGTGTTCGCCGACGAGCTGGTGGCGCTGGCCGACGAGCGGGCCGACATCGTCGGGATCACCGCCGCGATGGCCGAGCCGACCGGGATCGCCCGGCTGGCCCGCCGGTACCCGGACCGCGCCTTCGACGTCGGCATCGCCGAACAGCACGCGGTCACCTCCGCGGCGGGCCTCGCGATGGGCGGCATGCACCCGGTCGTGGCGGTGTACGCGACGTTCCTCAACCGCGCGTTCGACCAGGTACTGCTCGACGTGGCGCTGCACCGGCTGCCGGTCACCTTCGTGCTCGACCGGGCCGGCATCACCGGACCCGACGGGCCGAGCCACTACGGCATCTGGGATCTCGCGGTGTTCGGCAACGTGCCGGGGTTGCGCATCGCGGCACCCCGGGACGCGGCGACGGTACGGGAGGAGCTGCGCGAGGCGGTCGCCATCGAGGACGGGCCGACGGTGCTGCGGTTCCCGACCGGCACGGTACCGCCGGACCTGCCGGCGCTGCGCCGACGCGGGCCGGTCGACGTGCTCGTCGAGGCCGAGCGGCGCGACGTGCTGCTGGTCTGCGTGGGGGCGCTGGCGCACCTGGCGGTCGATGCGGCGGCCCGGGTCGGCGAGCAGGGGTACGGGGTCACCGTGGTCGACCCGCGCTGGGTCCGTCCGGTACCGGTGGAGATCGCCGCGCTGGCCCGGGAGCACCGGCTCGTCGTCACCGTCGAGGACGGGGTGCGCGGCGGGGTCGGCGACGCGGTGGCGCAGGCGCTGCGCGACGCCGAGGTACCGGTGCCGGTGCGCGACCTCGCGATACCCCGGGACTGGTACCCCCACGGCAGCCGCGCGGAGATCCTCGCCGACGCCGGCCTGACCGCGCAGGACGTGGCGCGGCACATCGTCGAGGCGATCTCGGGGCTGGAGCCGCAGGCGCACGTGCTCCCCGCCGCCCGGAGCTGAGGTGTCCGCGCCGGACGCGGTGATCGACCTCGACCGGCTGGCTCCCGAGCAGCCGCCGGCCCGGCTGCCGCCGCGTACCCGGCGGCGCCTGCTCGTCGCCGGCACGCTTGCGCTGGCCCTGCTGCTACCGGCCGCGGCGGCGGCGCCGGCCGTGCCGCTGGTCCGGCCGGTGCGCACCGTCTGGGTCGATGGCGGCGCGACGTACCAGCTGCTCGGCGACACGCTCTACGTCACCGAGCGCGGCTCGGCACGGCCGCGGCTGACCGCGTACCCGCTGCCCGGCGGCCCGCCCCGCTGGTCCGTCCCGATCACCACGGCCGCCGGACCCGTCCAGCTCGCCGAACTGGGCGACGTCATCCTGATCAGCACTCCGCTGCCGGGTCCGCCGGTGACCCCGCACGTCGAAGCGGTGGACCGGAGAACCGGCGCGGTGCGCTGGACCAGCCCGCTGTCGCTGACCGGGCTGGACCGCACCCGCAACCGCGTGGTGCTGGGCCAGCCGGTCCGGATCGACCTGGTGGAGGTGTCGCCGCCGGGCGACATCGTGGCGGTGGACGCCGGTACCGGCACCCGGGTCTGGACCTACCACCGGCCGTTCGGCTGCCTCGCCGACCTGCCCGACGCGGTGACCGACCGCCGGACGCCGCTGGCCGTGCTGTGCGCCGACGGTGAGCTGACCGCGGTGGACCTCGACACCGGCCGGCCGCGCGGCGGTACCCGGGTCGGCCCGACCGGGATCATCCTCGGCTCGCCGGCGCCGAGCGTGGTCGCCGCGCTCACCGACCGGATCCTGGTCAGCTTCCCGGTGGAGGCGGGCGGCTGGACGGTCGCCTCGTACGATCCGGGCCTTCGTCCACAGTGGACGCTGCACCTGCGGTTCAACCGGCCGGGCGTCGCGCCGTGCGGGTCGCGGCTGTGCCTGTGGAGCGCGCCCGACCTGCTGGCGCTGAATCCGGGCAGCGGGGCGGTCGCGTGGCAGCTCACGGTGTCCGGCACCGCCAGCTCGCTGGGCGGGTACGTGCTCGTCGAGCAGCCGTCCGGGCGCACCTCGTGGCTGGTCGACACGGGTACCGGCCGGACCCTGCTGACCCTGGCCGGCTGGACGGCGCGGGGCTCCTCGACCGGGCCGCCGGTGTTCTACCGGTCCGACGCGCTGGCCCGCCGGCTGTGGGTCGCGGTCCTCGACCCCGGGCGGTCGGCGCTGCGCGTGCTCGGCTCGGTGCCCGAACCCGACGGCGATACCGCCGGATGCACGACGGCCGGCCGCTACCTTGTCTGTCGTACCGTCAAGGATGCCGTCCAGGTGTGGCGGATCGGCGTGCCCGGCTAGCCGGGCGGGTCAGCGGGAGGCGGAACGTGCGCGTACTGGTGGTCGAGGACGAGCGCAACCTGGCCGAGGCCATCGCGCGGGGGTTGCGCCGGGAAGGGATGGCCGTCGACGTCGCCTACGACGGGTCGGTCGGGCACGAGATGGCCTTCGTCACGCGGTACGACGTCGTGGTGCTCGACCGCGACCTGCCCGGCAAGCCGGGTGACGAGATCTGCGCCGACCTGGTCGGGTCGGGCGTGCTGACCCGGGTACTGATGCTGACCGCCAGCGGCAGCGTCGCCGACCGGGTCGAAGGGCTCGGGCTGGGCGCCGACGACTACCTGACCAAGCCGTTCGCCTTCGACGAGCTGGTGGCCCGGGTACGGGCGCTGGGGCGGCGCTCCTCGCCGGTCGCGCCGCCGGTGCTGACGGTCGGCGACCTGGTACTCGACCAGGCCAAGCGCGCGGTCACCCGCGGCGGCAAGCCGCTGGACCTGACCCGCAAGGAGTTCGGCATCCTGGAAGAGCTGATCAAGGCGCGCGGTGGCGTGGTGTCCAGCGAGGAACTGCTGGAGCGGGTCTGGGACGCCAACGCCGACCCGTTCACCACGACCGTCCGGGTGACGGTGATGACCCTGCGCAAGAAGCTGGGCGACCCGCCCCTGATCGAAACCGTCGTCGGCGCCGGGTACCGGGTGGTGGTGCCGTGACCGTGTACGACGCGCGACCCGGGCGGCGGTTGCGGCCCACCATCCGGCTGCGGCTCACCCTGGTCAACGCGATCCTGCTGGTCGGCGGGTCGCTGCTGCTGCTCCTGCTCGCCTGGCTGCTGGTCGCCCAGGCGCTGCGGCCGGCGCAGCAGCTCGCCGCCGGTACCCAGGTGGTGCTCTCCGACGGCCGTACCCTCGACGCCCGGGTCTGGGAGCAGCGGATGCTCGCCGACGCGGAGAGCGAGCTGCTGACCCGGGGGCTGGCGGCGATCCTGGTCATCTCGGTCGTCGGCGTCGCCGGCGCGTACCTGGTGGCGGGCCGGGCGCTGCGGCCGCTGCAGCGGGTCACCGCCACCGCCCGCCGGCTGTCCGGCGAGACGCTGGACCAGCGGATCCGCTACGACGGCGCGGACGACGAGGTGGCCGAGCTGGCCGCCACCTTCGACGCGATGCTGGACCGGCTCGGCGAGGCGTTCGACAGCCAGCGCCGGTTCGTCGCCAACGCCTCGCACGAGCTGCGCACCCCGCTGGCCGTCATGCGTACCGAGATCGACGTGACGCTGTCCGATCCGGACGCCGACCTCGGCGAGTACCGCCGCATGGCGACCGTGGTGCGCGACGCCTCCGAACGCGCCAACGGGCTGATCGAATCGCTGCTGCTGCTCGCCCGTACCGATGCGCAGGCCGGGCGGCGGCTGGTGCGCAAGGTACCGGCGGACCTGGCCGCGGTCGCGACCTCGGCGCTGGCCGCGACCAGCCGGGAGGCGCAGCGGCTGAGCCTGGTGGTGACCGCCGACCTGCGTCCCGCGCCGGTCGTCGGCGATCCCGGGCTGCTGGAGCGGCTGGCCGGCAACCTGGTGGAGAACGCGGTGCGGTACAACCACCTGCAGGGCCGGATCTGGTTGCGCAGCGGTTCGGATGCCCAGTCCGCGACGCTGGTCGTCGGCAACACCGGCTTCGAGGTCGAGGAGGCCGACGTGCCGGGCCTGTTCGAACCGTTCCGGCGCGGCGGCCGGGAACGCACCGGCGCGCGCGGTTCCGGCCTGGGCCTGTCCATCGTGCGGGCGGTCTGCGACGCCCACGGCGGTACCGTCAGCGCCGTCGCCCTGCCCGGCGGCGGCCTGGAGGTCACGGTGACCCTGCCGGCGGCCGCGACCACCCCGGTCGCCGCCGGCTCGGCGAGCGTGCCCGCCCGCTGATCCGGCTCGGCGAGCGTGCCCGCCCGCTGGGCCGTAACGTGGGGAAATGGACCGCTCGATCCTCCTTGTCATGGGTGTGTCGGGCAGCGGCAAGACCACCGTCGGCGCGATGCTCGCGGGCGCGCTGGGTTGGAAGTACGCGGAGGCGGACGGGTTCCACCCGGCCGCCAACATCGAGAAGATGGCCGCCGGCCACCCGCTGACCGACGAGGACCGGCGGCCGTGGCTGGCCGCCATCGCCGCCTGGATCGACCAGCAGACCGCCGCGGGGCAGCCCGGCGTGGTCACCTGCTCGGCGCTCAAGCGGGCGTACCGCGACTTCCTGCGCGCCGGCCGACCCCAGGTCCGGCTGATGTACCTGCAGGGCAGCCGCGACCTGATCGCCGCCCGGATGACCGCGCGCCAGGGTCACTTCTTCACCGCCGCCATGCTCGACACGCAGTTCGCCGACCTGGAGGAACCGGCGCCCGACGAACACGCATTGACCGTCTCCATCGGGGGTACACCGAAGCACATCGTCGAGGAGATCCTCGCCCAGTTGGGGAGGTAACCATGCACTGGACCGGACACGACACCCTCCTCGTTCTCTGGGCCCTCGTCGGAATCGCGGTCATCGTCCTGCTCATCACCTGGGGCAAGGTCCATCCGTTCCTCGCGCTGATCCTCGGTTCACTGACCGTCGGCCTCGGTACCGGCCTGGCGGCCGCCGATGTCATCAAGCAGTTCGAGAGCGGCTTCGGCAGCACGCTCGCCAGCGTCGGCATCCTGGTCGGCCTGGGTACCATGCTCGGCAAGCTGCTCGCCGACTCCGGCGGCGCCGATCAGGTGGTGCGCACGATCCTCGGCCGGGCCGGTGAGCGCCGGCTGCCCTGGGCGATGACGCTGATCGCGATGATCGTCGGTCTCCCGCTGTTCTTCGAGGTCGGCGTCGTCCTGCTGATCCCGGTCATCGTGCTGATGGCCCGCCGGTCCGGCCAGTCGATCATCCGGATCGGCATCCCGGCGCTGGCCGGCCTGTCGGTGATGCACGGTCTGGTACCCCCGCACCCCGGCCCGCTGATCGCGGTCAGCGCGTTGAAGGCGGACCTGGGCCAGACGATCGGCTTCGGCATCCTGGTGGCGATCCCGACGGTGATCGTGGCCGGCCCGCTCTACGGCATGTGGATCGGCCGGCGGGTGGCGCCCGAGCCACCGGCCCGGCTGGTGGAGCAGTTCGAGCACGACCCGGGTCCGCTGCCGGGCGCCCGGCGCGACAGTGTCGTGGCCGGCCGCGGGGACAGCCCGGCCCTGGCCGCCGAGGAGGGCGCGGTGCTGACCGAGCGCCGGCCGGCCCCAGCGGCGCCCGCCCCCGAGGAGCGTCCGACCACGACGCCCAGCTTCGGGATCACCCTGTTCACCATCCTGCTGCCGGTGGCCCTCATGCTCGCCAAGGCGCTCGGCGACGTCCTCATCACCGGCAAGACCCCGGTCAAGGCGGCGTTGGACTTCGTCGGCGACCCGCTGCTCGCGCTGACCATCTCGGTACTGGTGGCGATGTTCACCTTCGGGTACCTGCGCGGCTTCTCCCGCCGCTGGGTCGGCGAGACGGTCGGCGCCAGCCTCGCCGCGATCGCCGGCATCGTCATGATCATCGGTGCCGGCGGCGGGTTCAAGCAGATGCTCATCGCGACCGGTATCGGCGACGCGATCGGCAAGGCGGCTTCCGGTTCGTCGCTGTCGCCGTTGCTGCTGGGCTGGCTGATCGCGGTCGCGATCCGGCTGGCCACGGGTTCGGCGACCGTCGCCACGGTGACCGCGGCCGGCCTGATGGCCCCGATCGTGACGCACATGAACGGGGTCAGCATGCCGCTGCTGGCGCTGGCCATCGGTGCCGGGTCGCTGTTCTTCTCGCACGTCAACGACGCCGGCTTCTGGCTGGTCAAGGAGTACTTCGGGATGTCGGTCGGGCAGACGGTGGCGACCTGGTCGGCGATGGAGACGATCCTGTCGGTCGTCGGTATCGTGCTGATCCTGCTGCTGAGCCTGGTCATTTGACCCGAGCCGGCGCCCGCCGGCCCGGCGCCCGCCGGCCCCGCCGGCGCCCGGCCCGGCCCGACCCCTGAGATCTTGGACGCTTGCACCCCCTGCTGGGGGCACAAGCGTCCAAGATCTCGCGCGCGAAGCCGGGGTCGGCGCTCAGTACCCGGCCTGCTTCAGGTACGGGGTGATGCCGCCGAGGTGGAACGGCCACCCGGCGCCGAGGATCATGCACAGGTCGATGTCCTGCGGCTGCGCGACGACACCCTCGTCGAGCATCAGCCGCGCCTCCTCGGCCAGCGCGGACAGCGCCCGCGACCGTACCTGTTCGGCGGTCAGCGGCTGGTCGCCGACCTCCAGTACCGCGGCGACCGACGGGTCGACGGCACCGTCCCGGTCGGTCAGCGGCTTACCGGTCGCCACGATCCGGGCCAGGTTCGGGCTGACCGCGAACCGGTCCGGGAACGCCTCGTGCAGCGTTTCCGCCACATGCAGCGCCACACCGGCACCGACGAGCGTGAGCAGCGGCAGCGGCCGCAGCGGCAGGCCCAGCGGGTCGAGCGCCTCGTCGGCGACGGCCAGCGGGGTACCCGCGTCCACCGCCGCCAGTACCTCGCCGAGGAACCGGGTCAGCAGCCGGTTCACCACGAACGACGGCGAGTCCTGGACCAGCACGCACGACTTCCGCAGCTGCTTGCCGACCGCGAACGCGGTGGCCAGTACCGCGTCGTCGGTCTTCGCCGCGCGTACCACCTCGACCAGCGGCATGACGTCGACCGGGTTGAAGAAGTGGAACCCGACCACCCGCTCGGGGTGCGACAGGTCCTCGGCCATCGCGGCGACCGACAGCGACGACGTGTTGGTCGCGAGGATGCACTCCGGCGTGACGATCCGCTCCAGCTCGGCGAACACCTGCTTCTTGACGGTCAGGTCCTCGAACACCGCCTCGATCACCCAGTCGGCGTCGGCGAACGGCTGCCGGTCGACGCTGCCGGATACGAGCCCGTGCAGCTTCGCCGCCTTGCCGGCGTCCAGGCGCCCCTTGCCGACCAGCTTATCGATCTGGGCGTGCACGTACCCGAGACCCTTGTCCACCCGCTCCTGGTCGAGGTCGGTCAGCACGACGGGTACCTCGAGGCGGCGGGCGAACAGCAGCGCCATCTGGGATGCCATCAGCCCGGCGCCGACGATGCCGACCTTGGTCACCGGCCGGGCCAGGGCCGGATCCGGCGCCCCGACCGGCCGCTTCGCCCGGCGCTGTACCAGATCGAAGGCGTACAGGCTGTTGCGCGTCGCCGGGTCGACCACGAGGTCGGCGAGGGCTTCGTCCTCCGCCGCGGTACCGGTGGCGAAGTCGGCGGTCTTCGCCAGCGCCAGCAGGTCGAGGGCACGGTACGGCGCCGGGAACGCGCCGTGCAGCTTCTCGTCCAGCTGCTGCCGGGCGAACCCGATGACCGCGTCCCACATGTCGCTGCGGTCGGCCTCCTCGCGGTGCACCGCGACCTTGCCGGACACCACGTCGGCCGCCCACGCCAGCGAGCGCTCCAGGAAGTCGGCCGGCTCGAACAACGCGTCCGCCACGCCCAGCTCGTGCGCCTGCGCGGGGCGCAACACCTTGCGGGTCAACGGGTTCTGGATGATCACCTGGGCGGCGCCGACGATACCGATCAGGTTCGGCAGCAGCTGCGAACCGCCCCAGCCGGGGATCAGCCCCAGCGACACCTCGGGCAGCCCGAGCGCCGCGGCGCCGCCGGAGACCGTCCGGTAGTGGCAGTGCAGCGCCACCTCCAGGCCGCCGCCGAGCGCCGCGCCGTTGACGAACGCGAACGTGGGTACCGTGCTGTCCTTCAGCCGG
This sequence comes from Actinomycetota bacterium, assembly GCA_005885555.1. Lineage (GTDB taxonomy): Bacteria > Actinomycetota > Actinomycetes > Mycobacteriales > Micromonosporaceae > AC-43. The sequence goes on along the minus strand of VAWN01000092.1, from coordinate 67,193 downwards.
CGGAACACCCGGTGTCCGAGCCGCCCGATGGCCAGCCCCTGCTCCCGTTCGGTGAGCCGCGGGAAGCCGGTGATGTCGGCGCCGACGCTGAACACGAACGGCTTGCCGGTCAACGCGATGAACGCCGGGTCGGCCGCGAACGCCTCGTCCAGCGCGGCGTCGAGGCTGGCCAGCCCGCCCGGACCGAACGAGTTCGGCTTGGTGTGGTCGAACCCGTTGTCCAGCGTGATCAGCGCCGCCCGGCGCGCCAGCCCCGGAACGGCGACGAACCGCACGAGCGCCCGAGTGACGACCTCGCCGGGAAACTCAACACTCACTTGGACCCCTTCCGTTCGCTCCGCTGCGTGCCTCGTGCGCCGTCTTCCCTCGGCCCCGCGCAGCGACTGCGTCGGCGCGTCGCCTCGGTCCAGACGCCGCGGCACTGCGCTGCGCTCACTTGGACCCCTCCCACGCCGGGTTCTCCCAGATGACCGTGCCGCCCATGCCGATGCCGATGCACATCGCGGTCAGCCCGTACCGCACCTCGGGGTGCTCGGCGAACTGCCGGGCCAGCTGGGTCATCAGCCGTACCCCGGACGCCGCCAGCGGGTGCCCGATCGCGATCGCGCCGCCCCACGGGTTGACCCGCCCGTCGTCCTCGGCGATGCCGAAGTGGTCGAGGAACGCCAGCACCTGTACCGCGAACGCCTCGTTCAGCTCGAACAGCCCGATGTCGCCGATGGACAGGCCGGCCAGCCGCAGCGCCTTCTCCGTCGAGGGGATCGGGCCGAAGCCCATGACCTCCGGTTCGACGCCGGTGAACGCGTAGCCGACCAGCCGCATCCCGACCGGCAGGCCGAGTTCCCGCGCCACGTCCTCGGCGGCGACCAGGCACGCGGTCGCGCCGTCGTTCAGGCCGGCCGAGTTGCCCGCGGTCACCTTCCCGTGCGGGCGGAACGGCGTCTTCAGCGTGGCCAGCTTCTCCAGGCTGGTGTCGCGCGGCGCCTCGTCGACGGTCGCGAGGCCCCAGCCGGCCTCGGGGTCGCGGATGGCCACGGGTACCAGGTCGGGCTGCAGCTTGCCGTTGGCGTACGCCTTGGCGGTCTTCTGCTGGGAGGCCAGCCCGAACGCGTCGGCCCGCTCCTTGGTGATGTCCGGCAGCCGGTCGTGCAGGTTCTCCGCGGTCTGCCCCATCACCAGCGCGGACGGGTCGACCAGCCGCTCCGCGAGGATGCGCGGATTCGGGTCGACGCCCTCGCCCATCGGGTGCCGCCCCATGTGCTCGACGCCGCCGGCGACGGCGATGTCCACCGCGCCCATCGCGATCCCGCCGGCGACCGTGGTCACCGCGGTCATCGCGCCGGCGCACATCCGGTCGATGGCGTAGCCGGGGACGGTCTTGGGCAGGCCGGCGAGCAGCGCAGCGGTCCGGCCGATGGTCAGGCCCTGGTCGCCGATCTGCGTGGTGGCGGCGATCGCCACCTCCTCGACGCGCTCGGGCGGCAGGGCCGGGTTGCGCCGCAGCAGCTCGCGGATGCAGCGGATGACGAGGTCGTCGGCGCGGGTGTGCGTGTACATGCCGCCGGCCTTGCCGAACGGGGTACGCACGCCGTCGACGAACACGACCTCACGGACGTTTCGGGGCACGCTAGCCTCCTGGAAAGGGTTCCTTCCCCGAAATGCTACTCGCCAGTAACCGCCGGCGGGGGCAGAGCTTCCGTGAGATCCGTCGCGGTCAGCTCGATCTGCCAGGGCCGCGCGCCGTACTCCTTCAGCGCCGCCGCTACCGCGGCGGTATCGGCCGGGTCCGGGGGCGACCAGGCCAACCGCCGCACCGCGTCGGGGGCGAGCAGGTTCTCCGGGGGTACCGTGTGCGCCGTCGCCAGCCGGTTGACCGCCTCCCGGCAACGGGCCAGCCGGGCCGCCGCGGCCGGGTCACGTTCGGCCCACCGGTGCGGTGGCGGCGGACCGTCGCTCGGCGGCGTCACCGGCAGCTCCTCCACCGGCAGCTCGCGCGCCTCGTCCAGGGCGTCCAGCCAGGTGCGGACCAGCCGGCGCACCGAGCGGCCGCCGAAGCCGGGCAGCGCGACGAGGGTGCGCTCGTCCTTCGGGTCGGCGTCGGCCGCCGCGATGATCGCGGAGTCGGGCAGGATCCGGCCCGGCGCGGTGTCCCGGCGGGCCGCGACGGCATCCCGGGCGTGCCACAGCGCGCGGACCCGGGCCAGCGCGCGCGGCCCCCGTACCTTGTGGATGCCGGAGGTGCGGCGCCACGGATCCGGCCGTGCTCGCGGCGGCTGCGTGGCCCAGTCGACGAGCGCCGCGAACTCCTGCGCCGCCCAGCCTGCCTTGCCCTGCCGGTCGAGCTCGGCGGCGAGCAGGTCGCGCAGCTCGACGAGCAGTTCGACGTCGAGTGCGGCATAGGTCAGCCAGTCCTGCGGCAACGGCCGGGTGGACCAATCGGCCGCCGAATGGTGCTTCTCCAGGCTGCGGCCGAGTAGCTGTTCGGTCAGCGCGGCGAGGCCGACCCGTTCGTATCCGGCCAGCCGGGCGGCCAGTTCTGTGTCGAACAGCAGCTGCGGTCGCAGCCCGACCTCGGCGAGGCAGGGCAGGTCCTGGCTGGCCGCATGCAGTACCCACTCGGCGTCGGCGAGGACCGCGTTCAGCCCGCCGAGGTCGGCGAACGCGAGCGGGTCGATCAGGACGGTACCGGCACCTTCCCGGCGCAGCTGCACGAGGTAGGCCCGGTGGGTGTACCGGTACCCGGAGGCCCGTTCGGCGTCCACGGCGACCGGGCCGGTGCCCCCGGCGAAACGCAGGATGACCTGCGCCAACGCGGCAGGGTCGGTCACCGGTTCCGGGGTGCCGTCGCGGGGTTCGGTCAGCGGTACGGCGGTGGGGCCGTCCTGCGTCGAGCCGTCGCCGCTGTCCGTCCGGTCCCGACTTCGCAAGTCCCGGGAGCGCCCGGGTGATTCGTCGGTCACCCACCCAACTTACGGCCCACCGTCGGGTACCCGTCGCAAGACCTCCCCCGGCGCGTCCGGGGGGCGACAGTCGACGCGGGTACGGGTAGTTTGCTCCGTGCTGCCGACGCGCACGGTGGCGCAGCCGGCATACCGTAAACGGACACGCAGGGGGAGGACTCGCGACGATGACGGCTGGGTACCCGGAGACCGGTCCGCTGGGCGACCGTGGCCCCGGGCCGGGCGACACCGGCCCGCTGCCACCCCTCGGCGACCGGCCGGCACAGCCGCCACAAGCCCCGCCGCCGGCGGCTCCCACGAGCGGCTGGCCGGCCTACCCGCCGACGTCCGGCTTTCCCGCGGTACCCCCGGCGAAGCCGCGGCGCCGCACCGGGCTCGCGGTGCTGGTGATGGTGCTCCTGGTCCTCGTCCTCGCGCAGGCGGCCTACCTGGTGTACCTCAACGGCCAGGTGACCGACGCCGACCACCGCATCGCCACGGCGGCCAGCCAGGATGCCCGCGCAGCCGACGACCTGAAGAAGCGGATCGGCGCGCTGGAGCAGCAGGCCGCCCGGTCGATGGACGTGACCGCGGTGTCCACGGCGGTGCTGCCGAGCGTGTTCCGCATCGACGTGCCCGAAGGCACCGCCACCGCCTTCGCGATCAACCGGCCGGCCGGCGGCGGCACCGACCTGCTGACCAACTTCCACGTGGTCGAGGGATTGTGGAAGGTCGGCCGGCGCGACGCCGCCATCGAGCACGACGACCAGCGGTTCTCCGTGCACATCGTGCGGGTCGACGAGAACAGCGACCTGGCGCTGCTGCACGCCGACCAGAAGTTCCCCGCGGTCACCCGGGCACCGAAGCAGGTCGAGGTGGGCACCGCGGTGCTGCTGATCGGCGCGCCGCTCGGGCTGACCCAGTCGGTGACCAGCGGGGTGGTCAGCGCGATCCGCAACGACATCCCGGGTGACGCCGGCAAGACGTTCATCCAGTTCGACGCGGCGATCAACCCGGGTAACTCGGGAGGCCCGGTGGTGAACGCGGAGAAGCAGGTCGTCGGCGTCGCCGCAGCCAAGGCCAACGGTGCGGAGGGCATCGGCCTGGCCATCCCGATCTCCGTCGCCTGCCAGTCGTTCGGCATCTGCTGACGGTTGTCCCACCCACCCCTGGAGGAAGAGCACCATGTCGTACCCACCCAACCCGCCGGAGGGCGGGTACCCCTCGTCCGGTGGGCCACAGCCGGGCCAGGGGGAGCCGGGTTACCAGCCGGGCTCGCCGTACTCGTCCCCGCCCGCCGGTGGGCCGTACCCGCCGCCGCCCGGCCCGGGCAACGAGGAGCCGCAGCCGTCCCCGCCGTTCGCCGCCGGGCAGCCGACCGCCGCCATGCCGGCCGTCGGCGGGTACCCGCAGCCGGCGCCGGCGTTCCAGCCCGGCGCGGCGCCGATCCCGCCGTACCCCGGCCCGTCCGGCGCCTACGGCGAGAGCTACCAGCCCGGCCCGACCCAGCCGTCCGGCCCGCCGACGATGAGCGGCCCGCCGGTGATGGACCCGATGTCCGGCCCGCCCGGATACGGCGCGCCCTACTCCGGCGTCCCCGACTACGGCGCGCCGAAGCCGAAGCGCGGCATCGCGGTACCGCTGTTCGCCGGCCTGACCGCGCTGTTCTTCATCGCGGCGGCGGTGCTGGGCGGGCTGTACTTCGCCAAGAGCGGCGCATACGACAAGAAGGTCTCCGACCTGAAGGCGCGGGACGCGAAGATCAGCGCGCAGAGCGGCCAGATCGACGACCTGACCAAGCAGGTCACCACGCTCAGGGACCAGCTCGACCAGGCCGCGCAGAAGCAGAGCGGCACGCAGAGCCAGCTCGACGAGCAGACCAAGGAGAAGCAGGTCATCAGCAACTGCCTGTCGCTGCTGGAGCAGGCGCTGACCTTCGCCGCCAACGGCGACAAGGCCAACGCGACGGCGACCGCCGACAAGGCGCAGCAGCCCTGCGACGAGGCATCGAAATACATTAGTTGACGCTGACGGCGCTCGCTCCGCTCGCGCGGGCGAGCGCCGGCCGAATTTCAGCCGCGCTGGGACAGGCGGTCGGTGAGGGCGGTGACGCCCGGCGGGGGCAGGCCGGCGGTCGAGGCGAGCAGCGCGCACCAGGACTGCAGGTGCGGCGCGAGGTCGTCGGACAGCGGCGTCCAGGAGGCCCGGATCTCCAGGTCGGCCGCGCTGGGTGGGCCGGCGAGCGCGCCGAAGCGGGTCGAGGTGGTCTGGGTGACGGTGCCGCCGATCGCCGTGTACTCCGCCTCGAACGCGGCCAGCGCGTCGGTCAGCCAGCTCCACCCGACTGCCGGGAGCAGCGGGTCGGTGGCGAGCTCCGGTTCGATCTCCGCGGTCACATAGGTCACCAGGCGCAGCGTCCCGCCCCACGCGTCGTGGCCGGCCGGGTCGTGCAGCAGCACCAGCCGGCCGGTGGCGACCTCCTCGCCGTCGCGCCCGACGATGCCGCCCAGCGCGAACGCGTACGGCGCCAGGCGCTGCGGCGCCGGCAGGTCCTCCAGCACGATCTCCGGCCGGGGTACCACCGACCGCAGGCCCGCCACGGCGCGCGCGAACGCCTCGGGGACAACGGTCGACTGCGCCATACATGGCAGCCTATTGCCGCCGGGCGGGTACGCACGGCCACGGCGCGCCGGAGGTACCGCACGGCATGGGATGATGGCGGGCGATGACCACCTCCATTGTCCGGGATTCGCCCTTTATCAGGGCATGTCTGGGGCAGCCGGTACCGCACACCCCGGTCTGGTTCATGCGGCAGGCCGGCCGGTCCCTCCCGGAGTACCGGGCCGCCCGCGAGGGCACCGCGATGCTCGACGCCTGCCGCCGCCCCGAGCTGGTCTGCGAGCTGACCCTGCAGCCGGTACGCCGGCACGGGGTGGACGCCGCGATCCTGTTCAGCGACATCGTGGTACCCGTCGCCGCGGCCGGGGTCGACCTGGAGATCGTGCCCGGCGTCGGGCCGGTCGTCGCGGCACCCGTGCGCGACCGCGCCGGGGTCGCCGCACTACCCGACCTGGACCCGGCGGACGTCGGGTTCGTCGCAGAGGCGGTGGGGCTGCTCGTCGGGCGGCTCGGCGGTACCCCGCTGATCGGCTTCGCCGGGGCGCCCTTCACGCTGGCCAGCTACCTCGTCGAGGGCGGGCCGTCGCGCAACCACGAGCGGACCAAGGCGCTGATGTACGGCGCCCCCCCGGTGTGGCACGTGCTCTGCGGCAAGCTGGCGGAGATCACGCTGGCGTTCCTGCGGGTACAGGTCGGGGCGGGGGTGGCGGCGGTCCAGCTGTTCGACTCCTGGGCCGGTGCGCTGTCCGAGGCGGACTACCGGGAGTTCGTGCTGCCGCATTCGGCCGCGGTACTCGGCGGGCTGGCCGGGTCGGGCGTGCCGCGCATCCACTTCGGTGTGGGTACCGGGCACCTGCTGGGCGCGATGGGCGAGGCGGGTGCCGAGGTCGTCGGGGTGGACTGGCGTACCCCGCTGTCCGAGGCGGCGACCCGGGTCGGCGACCGGGCGGTGCAGGGCAACCTCGACCCGGCGGTGCTGTTCGCGCCGTGGCCGGCGGTCGAGGCGCAGGTCCGGCGGGTACTCGTCGAGGGGCGGGCCGCCAAAGGGCATGTCTTCAATCTCGGACACGGGGTCCTGCCGGAGACCGATCCGGACGTCTTGACCAAGGTGGTCGCTCTGGTGCACGAGGTGCCACCGGGCTAGCATTCGAACATGAGTTCGAATCCGGTGCCGGCGTAGCGTGGTCTACCTGCCGTTCTCGACCCCGCGGCAGGCTGGCGCCATCGAGCGCCCGGACCGCTGGTCACTGCCCTACCAGAATCTGCGGGTCAGCCAACTGCGCCTGGATGCGCAGCTGACGCTCGTCCTGGACGAGACCGCGGAGATCGTGGTCGGCTGCCCGGCCACGATGATCCGCGGGCCGACCCTCGGCTTCGGTCCGACGCCGGTGCGCATCGCGCCGCACCGCCAGCAGGTGTCGGGTGCGCTGGAGCTGTTCGGCGCGCGGGTGCTGGCCGCGGTGGCGTTCAAGGATGGGCGGCTGCGGCTGCTGTTCGACGGGGGGAACCAGCTGCACGTGCCGCCGGACACCTGGTACGAGGCGTGGAGCGCGACCGGGCCGGGCAGCCTGCGCGCGGTCTGCCTGCCCCGCGGAGGGCTGGCGATCTGGGCCTGACAGGCTTGCTCCATGCGGGTTGTCGTCGTGGGCGGGGGCATTGCGGGCCTGGCGGCGGCGCTGCGGTTGCGCGACGAACTGGGCGCCGCGGCCCGGATCACCGTGCTCGACCAGGCCGGTCGGCTCGGCGGCAAGCTGCGCACGGAGGCGTTCGGGGACGGGTACTCGGAGGCCGGCGCGGAGGCGTTCGTGGTGACCGATCCGGCGGCCGTCGAGCTGGCCGGGCGGGTGGGGCTCGGTGACGCGCTGCGCCATCCGGCGACCGGCCGGGCGGCGCTGGCCATCGCCGGCGAACTGGTGCCGATCCCGGCGGGCACGCTGATGGGGGTACCGGCTGATCCCGCGGCGGTGGCCGGCGTGGCCGAGGTCGGCGCGCAGGCCGACCCCGACGGCGGCCGGCCGCTCCTGGGTCCTGGGCAGGACGTGGCGGTCGGCGCGCTGGTCCGGGCGCGGCTGGGCGGGGCGGTGCTGGACCGGCTGGTCGACCCGCTCCTCGGCGGGGTGTACGCCGGGCGCGGCGACGACCTGTCGCTGGCGGCGACGGTGCCGGCGCTGGCCGCGGCGTGCCGCACGGAGTCCACACTGACCGGAGCGGTGCGAGCGGCACTGGCGCGGCGGGCCAGCACGCCCGGCCCGGTGTTCGCGACGATCGACGGCGGGGTGGGCCGGCT